>NZ_JAFMPX010000022.1 GCF_017353415.1 Arthrobacter sp. E3 | reverse complement strand
ATGTGTGTGGTCAAGTTTTTAAGGGCGCACGGTGGATGCCTTGGCATTAGGAGCCGAAGAAGGACGTAGGAATCTGCGATAAGCCTCGGGGAGTTGATAACCAAACTTTGATCCGAGGGTGTCCGAATGGGGGAACCCCGCTACCCGTCGCAAGGCGAGGTGGTGACCTGCATCTGAATATATAGGATGTGTGGAGGGAACGTGGGGAAGTGAAACATCTCAGTACCCACAGGAAGAGAAAACAATAGTGATTCCGTTAGTAGTGGCGAGCGAACGCGGAACAGGCTAAACCGTGTCATGTGTGATAGCCGGCGGGCGTTGCATGGTGCGGGGTTGAGGGACTGACCGATCTAGTTCTGCCGGACTAGGAAGGGGAATGGTGCATGTATAGGTGAACGGTTTTGAATGGCCGACCGTAGAGGGTGAGAGTCCCGTAACTGAAATGCAGTGCACTCCCTTTGGTGAGTATCCCAAGTAGCACGGGGCCCGAGAAATCCCGTGTGAATCTGTCAGGACCACCTGATAAGCCTAAATACTACCTAATGACCGATAGCGGACAAGTACCGTGAGGGAAAGGTGAAAAGTACCCCGGGAGGGGAGTGAAATAGTACCTGAAACCGTGTGCTTACAATCCGTCAGAGCCACCGAGCCCCCTTTTGGGGGGTTGTTGTTGTGGTGATGGCGTGCCTTTTGAAGAATGAGCCTGCGAGTTAGTGTTACGTCGCGAGGTTAACCCGTGTGGGGAAGCCGTAGCGAAAGCGAGTCTGAATAGGGCGAGTGTAGTGGCGTGATCTAGACCCGAAGCGAAGTGATCTACCCATGGCCAGGTTGAAGCGCGTGTAAGAGCGCGTGGAGGACCGAACCCACTTCAGTTGAAAATGGAGGGGATGAGCTGTGGGTAGGGGTGAAAGGCCAATCAAACTTCGTGATAGCTGGTTCTCCCCGAAATGCATTTAGGTGCAGCGTTGCGTGTTTCTTACTGGAGGTAGAGCTACTGGATGGCTAATGGGCCCTACAAGGTTACTGACGTCAGCCAAACTCCGAATGCCGGTAAGTCAGAGCGTAGCAGTGAGACTGTGGGGGATAAGCTTCATAGTCGAGAGGGAAACAGCCCAGACCACCAACTAAGGCCCCTAAGCGTGTGCTAAGTGGGAAAGGATGTGGGATTGCTTAGACAACCAGGAGGTTGGCTTAGAAGCAGCCATCCTTAAAAGAGTGCGTAATAGCTCACTGGTCAAGTGATCCCGCGCCGACAATGTAGCGGGGCTCAAGTACACCGCCGAAGTTGTGGATTTCAAACAATACCCAAACCAGTAGGTTCGTCCTTTGGTTCAGGGGTTTGGAGTGGTAGGGGAGCGTCGTGTAGGCATTGAAGCCGCAGTGTGAACTAGCGGTGGAGCCTACACGAGTGAGAATGCAGGCATGAGTAGCGAAAGACGGGTGAGAAACCCGTCCGCCGAATGATCAAGGGTTCCAGGGTCAAGCTAATCTGCCCTGGGTAAGTCGGGACCTAAGGCGAGGCCGACAGGCGTAGTCGATGGACAACGGGTTGATATTCCCGTACCGGTGAAGAACCGCCCCTATTGAACTGGTGATACTAACCACCCAAGTTTTCTCTTTGCGTGCCTTCGGGCCAGGAAGAGTTAAGGAGCGTGGGACCTGAACCAGGGAGGTAAACGTATTAACAGGTGTGACGCAGGAAGGTAGCCGAGCCGGGCGATGGTAGTCCCGGTCTAAGGATGTAGGAAGTACCATAGGCAAATCCGTGGTGCTGTCTTTAATGACGATTCTGAGATCTGATGGGACCCCCGTACGGGGGAATTCGGTGATCCTATGCTGCCTAGAAAAGCATCGACGTGAGGTTCCAACCGCCCGTACCCCAAACCGACACAGGTGATCAGGTAGAGAATACTAAGGCGATCGAGAGAATTATGGTTAAGGAACTCGGCAAAATGCCCCCGTAACTTCGGGAGAAGGGGGGCCTGCCCCGTGAAGGAACCTTGCGTTCCGTGAGCGGGTGTGGGCCGCAGAGACCAGGGGGAAGCGACTGTTTACTAAAAACACAGGTCCGTGCGAAGTCGCAAGACGATGTATACGGACTGACTCCTGCCCGGTGCTGGAAGGTTAAGAGGACCGGTTAGCTCTTTGGAGCGAAGCTGAGAATTTAAGCCCCAGTAAACGGCGGTGGTAACTATAACCATCCTAAGGTAGCGAAATTCCTTGTCGGGTAAGTTCCGACCTGCACGAATGGAGTAACGACTTCCCCGCTGTCTCAACCATAAACTCGGCGAAATTGCAGTACGAGTAAAGATGCTCGTTACGCGCAGCAGGACGGAAAGACCCCGAGACCTTTACTATAGTTTGGTATTGGTGTTCGGAGTGGCTTGTGTAGGATAGGTGGGAGACTGTGAAACTGCAACGCTAGTTGCGGTGGAGTCATCGTTGAAATACCACTCTGGTCACTTTGGACATCTAACTTCGGCCCGTAATCCGGGTCAGGGACAGTGCCTGATGGGTAGTTTAACTGGGGCGGTTGCCTCCTAAAAAGTAACGGAGGCGCCCAAAGGTTCCCTCAGCCTGGTTGGCAATCAGGTATCGAGTGTAAGTGCACAAGGGAGCTTGACTGTGAGAGGGACACCTCGAGCAGGGACGAAAGTCGGGACTAGTGATCCGGCGGCACATTGTGGAATGGCCGTCGCTCAACGGATAAAAGGTACCTCGGGGATAACAGGCTGATCTTGCCCAAGAGTCCATATCGACGGCATGGTTTGGCACCTCGATGTCGGCTCGTCGCATCCTGGGGCTGGAGTAGGTCCCAAGGGTTGGGCTGTTCGCCCATTAAAGCGGTACGCGAGCTGGGTTTAGAACGTCGTGAGACAGTTCGGTCCCTATCCGCTGCGCGCGCAGGAAATTTGAGAAGAGCTGTCCTTAGTACGAGAGGACCGGGACGGACGAACCTCTGGTGTGTCAGTTGTACTGCCAAGTGCATCGCTGATTAGCTACGTTCGGAAGGGATAACCGCTGAAAGCATCTAAGCGGGAAGCCCACTTCAAGATGAGATTTCCATACACCTAAACGTGTGAGAGGCCCCCAGCTAGACCACTGGGTTGATAGGCCGGACGTGGAAGCGAGGACTAAAGACTCGTGAAGCTGACCGGTACTAATAAGCCGATAACTTACACCACACACACCTCTACCAAGGTATGCTCGCGTTCACTATGTGGTTCCCAACCAACAAACCCACCCGTTTGTTCGGCCAAGGAAACCAAAAAAACAACAGGAAAACTATGACTCACCACACCACTCAACCGGTAAAAAAGAGTCAAAGAACCCCTGTATAATAAAATAGAAGTTGTTCATCACAAGAACACCCAACAAACCACCCACACCAACACACACTGTGTTGGGACTGGGGAAAAAGTTACGGTGGTCATAGCGTGGGGGAAACGCCCGGTCCCATTCCGAACCCGGAAGCTAAGACCCACAGCGCCGATGGTACTGCATTCGAGAGGATGTGGGAGAGTAGGACACCGCCGGACAACACCAAAAACAGGTCGAGGCCCCACACCACACGGTGCGGGGCCTCCCTGCATTTAAAAGTTAGGACCCAGCGCACCGCCGGATGTTGTTTCGGTTGCATCGAGGAGGCTGATGCTAAATCGAGCGATGGCTGCGCGGTCCGCAGAGAGTTGTTGGAGTGCCGGCGTTGTTGCCTCCCCGAGGTGTTCAAAAGGCACTGTCGACAATCCTGTGTAAAGCATCAGATGCAGGGCGTGGGCCCGTCGGACCGTGTCTAAGGAGATCTCGCTGCCTTCTGCCCGGAGCCCATCCACGTAGGACGGGAGGATGGCCTCGTCGATGGTCTCGAGAGAAGGGACTCCCTGCCGACCAAGTTGTATTTCCCCGACGAGGAGTTGCCCAAGATCGAATCCGACGGGCCCCTCGCCGAAGAATCCATAGTCGATGAGGACAAAGCCTTCCTCATCGGCAGTGACGAGTAGATTATTCGGACAGGCGTCGCCGTGAACGCTTCCCAACGGAAGGGCGATGAGTTCGTCGACAAGTTCGTGAACCCGATTGGCACTCTCCTGCAGGCGGATTCTCAGCGAGTCGTTGAACGCGCCAGACACTAGGGGATGGCACCAGAGTCCAGAGTCGCGTAGCAAGGGAATCACCTGGTTTTGCAGACGCCCCTGTACGTAGTCAAGTACGGTCCAAGGAAATTCTCCGACGTTGGCCCGTTCCCGGACTCGCGGGTTGGCTGCCAGCCGGCCGAGCAGATAGGCTGCCTGCGAATACCGGTCCACATCCCATATGGCAGGCACCGTCCTGATCTGTTCCAGCCAAATACTGGCTGACTTCGCGTCCAGATCGAAAACGCCCAATGCACGAGGCATCCTAAGCCCGTGCGGCAGTATTTGGCCGAGGTTGGATCGGTAGACTAATGGTTCAATCCGCCACGGCACACTGGCTTCGGCCATGGCTGCTGACTCTTCAGGTACCTGCGCAAAAAGTGGTGAGCGTGACCATGACTGTACGTGTTTTACGAAGAAGGAGTACCTTTGCGGCTCGCCTGCGACCATGGCATGGCCATGAACCCAGTAGCGGCCGGCTGTCGTAATTGCAGGAATGTCATAGGCAACCAGTTCGACGTCGGCGCTCACCAGAGTCACCCGTTCCGGTGGCTCGTGGAGAAGTTCAGCGATGAGTTGGGTCAATGTCTGGTCGCTGACGTTGGCGGTTCCGAGTAGTTTACGGTCATGCATTGGTGGCCCCACGGACTGGAAAGTTGGGTTCCTACCCCAGATGATATGGTCGCGTTGTTATGGACGTCAAGAAGTTGGTTCTCTGGTCGATTCGATGCACGCACTGATGCAAGTGGGTTTGATTCTGGGTGATGTACTCGTGGTTGTCGCCAATTAGGATTGATGCATGTCCAATTTGTTTTCCCACGCCGCTGTAGACCTTCCTGAGGATCAGACGGTCCATGCGGCGAGGCATGCGGTTGTTGTTGTGCCTGTACCACTCGCTGAAGCGTTTGGCGGCTTTACTGACGGGATTCATTTGTGGTGGCCAATGGAAACACACAGTAAATTCGGAGCCGAAGCTCATGACGGATTCGAGAACGGTGTCCTTTTGGAGGATGCATTTACAGGGGAGCACGTCTTGTGGGGTGAGGTTCAAGGATGGGATGCCCCATCGTCCTTGGACATGAGGTGGCAGATGGACGGCGATCGGCTCTCTCCCACTGTTGTGCATGTGGACTTCGCCACAAATGATGATGGCTCCACTACCGTATCGCTCACTCATGACGGCTGGGCTGCGGGGAACGTTGGCCTGCAGCAGTACGAGAAGTACTGTGATTGGCCACTCATCTTGGCTAGATACGCCAGATTCATGGGTGGCGTGCCTGCGCTCGACTAGACTGTAGTGTGGACGATTCGGTCCGAGGTTTTTGCAGTAGAAGATCAATAGTGAAGAGCGGCTGTTACTGTGCCAGTTAGTGCGCTCATAGGTTTAGGAGTCGACATGGCTGAGCATTACGAAGGAAAGCACGAGAATAACTCTCGTGACAAGGACAACGGTGGCAACGGCCGGCCCTACGCTGAGCGTCCAGCAACAAACGACCGCCAGCAGGCACGTCCGTACAGTGACCGCGATAACCGTGGTGGCCAGGGTGGGCGCCCTTCAGGCGACCGTGATTCACGTCCTTCCTACGGTAACCGTGATGACCGTCCGGCTCGCTCGGGTGGAGACCGCCCCTACGGTAACCGCGATGCACGCCCTTCTTATGGTGACCGCGATAACCGTGGTGGCCAGGGTGGGCGCCCTTCAGGCGACCGTGATTCACGTCCTTCCTACGGTAACCGTGATGACCGTCCGGCTCGCTCCGGTGGAGACCGCCCCTACGGTAACCGCGATGCACGCCCCTCTTATGGTGACCGCGACAACCGTGGTGGCCAGGGTGGACGCCCTTCAGGCGACCGCGACTCACGTCCTTCCTATGGCAACCGTGATGACCGTCCGGCCCGCTCCGGTGGAGACCGCCCCGGTAACGACCGCCCGAGCCACGGTGCACGCGAAGACCGCGGACCCCGCACGGCACCGGTGCGCAATGCCGGCGATCTGCGCAGCTCCAACCGTCCCGACCGGGAACGTTCACCCCACATTGATGCAGACGTCACTGGTGAAGAACTGGACAAGGTAACCCGCGCCCAGCTGCGGATCCTTGACTCACGCAACAACGAGTGGGTCTCCAAGCACCTCGTCATGGCAGGCCGGTTGATCGACTTCGAACCGGAGCTTGCCTTCGAACACGCACTCGCTGCCAGCCGCCGTGGTGGCCGCTTGGCCTGTGTTCGTGAAGCTGTGGCCATGACGGCCTATGCCGCCGGCAAGTACGGCGAAGCGTTGCGTGAACTGCGCACCTTCCGCCGCATCAGCGGATCCAACGCGCACTTGCCGCTCATGGCCGACTGCGAACGCGGCCTGGGCCGTCCGGACCGCGCACTGGAACTGATCAACTCCGAAGATGCCGAAACCTTGGACACCGCCGGCAAGGTCGAATTGGCCATTGTTGAATCCGGGGCACGCGGTGACTTGGGCGAGATGGAAGCGGCACTGTCAGCGCTGGAAATCCCGCAGCTGGACATGAACCGTGCGTTCTCCTTCAGTCCGCGCCTGTTCCGTGCCTACGGCATGGTGCTGCGTGCCGCTGACCGCAAGGACGAAGCGAAGACGTGGGAGCGTCAGGCGTTGGTTGCAGAGGAAGCCCTCGGCGTTGACGAAGGCATGGACCAGATCATCATCGACCTGGGCGACGATGAGGACATCCCCTTGGAATCCCCCCGCGTGCGTGTAGCGGACGTGATGGCTCCGGCCACCGCTCCTGCCACGAACGACGACGCCACCCTGGCAGCTGCCGAACTCACCTCAGGTGACGCAGAGCAGGACGAACAGAACATCGACGACGCCGAGTCTTCCCACTTTGAGTCCGACGACGCCGAGTCAGATGCCGACAGCGCCGAAGAAGACAGCGCCGACGAAGACAGCACTGAGGACGACAACCACTCCCACCCCTCCGAAGGCGAGGATTCCGGCGAGTTCAACCACAGTGAGAGCTAGTCCCTTGATCAGTGGCTTTGATGCGGTTTTGGCGGATCTGGACGGCGTTGTCTACGCCGGTCCAGCCGCCATTCCCGGTGCCGTGGAAGCGTTGAACAAGCTTGCCGACGTCAACGTGAAGCTGGCGTACGTCACGAATAACGCTTCACGAACGCCTGCCAAGATCGCAGCACACCTGCGTGAGCTGGGTGCCCCGGCGGACGACGACCAAGTGGTCAGCTCCGCCCAGGCGGGCGCTGCCCTGCTGGCTCAAAAGTTGCCTCAGGGCAGCAAGGTCCTGGTTACGGGCAGTACAGCACTGGCGCAGGAGGTGCAGGCGTTGGGCATGGCCGTCGTTGACGGTGCCGCTGACGCTCCGGATGCCGTAATTCAAGGATTTGACCCAGAGTTGGGATGGCGGGACCTGGCCGAGGCCACGTTCGCCATCAAGGGCGGCGCGCTGTGGATTGCCACCAACACCGACATGACCATCCCGCAGGACCGGGGGATTGCCCCCGGCAACGGGACGTTGGTTGCTGCGGTGCGCACCGCCGTCGGGCATGACCCGCTGGTGGCCGGCAAACCAGAGGCGCCGCTCTTCCACACGGCTGCCAGTCGGTTGGGAGCAAAAGCACCGCTGGTGGTGGGCGACAGGCTCGACACCGACATCCTCGGTGGCAACAACGCAGGCATGGCGACGGCGCTGGTGCTAACGGGTGTCGATTCAGCGGAAGCAGCGCTGCGGTCCTGCACCGCGCAGCGGCCCACTTTCATCATTGACTCCATGGCGCAGCTGTTTACGGCTTATCCAGATGTGACGTTCGACGGCGGCACCGTCACCTGTGGTGCCGCTGCCGCGCGCACAACGACGGACAGCACCGGCGAGCAGACGGTGCACATTGCCGGTAACCCCGAAGACTCCGATTCCTGGCGTGCCGCCTGCGCCGCATGGTGGGCAGCGGTACCGGACACCGACCAGGCAACGGCACCAGGCCTGGTCTGGCACACCGAACTGCCATGACAGCGAACGAAGACCAGTTGCGAAGCCAAGCACCCAGCCAACCCACGGGGGATCCAGCAGTGGATGCCCTCGTGGCGCTGGCTGCGCAAACAGTGCACTTGCCGGCCAGTGAGCATAAGGCGCGGTACACGCAGGTCCTCGAAGGGCTCGAACGTGAGCTGGACGCGGACCCCATAGCCGCGCTGCGCGGGGACGCCTCGTGAGCCGCCTTGACCAGGAACTGGTCAACCGCGGGCTGGCCCGCTCGCGCACTGTGGCGGCCACCCTCATCAAGGCCGGCCGGGTCACAGTGGAAGGGGTCCCCGCCGTGAAGGCGGCCCAAGCGGTGGTGTCGGGCACCGCCGTCGAACTTCTGCCGGGCCACGAAGAGGACTACGTCTCACGCGCCGGGCACAAGCTGGCCGGTGCCCTGGCACATTTCCCACAGGTCACAGTGGCTGGGAAACGCTGCCTTGACGCCGGCGCATCCACCGGCGGCTTCACGGACGTGCTGCTCCGCAACGGTGCTGCACGTGTGGTGGCCGTGGATGTGGGGCATGGCCAGCTGGTGGAATCCCTGCGCCACGACCCCCGTGTGGACGTCCACGAGGGCCTGAATATTCGCTACATGAGTGCGGAGGACATCGGCGGGCCGGCAGAGCTGACCGTGTGTGACCTCTCCTTCATTTCCCTCACCCTTGTCATGACACCGCTTGCCCTGGCCACACAGGTCGGCGGGGAGCTGCTGTTGATGGTGAAGCCCCAGTTTGAGGTGGGCAGGGAGCGTCTGGCCCGCACCGGAGTCGTGAGCAGTGAGAATGAACGACGCCGGGCTGTCGCCTTGGTGGCGTCGGCGGCAGTTGCAAACGGGCTCGCCCTGCAGGACATCGGCACCAGTGCCCTCCCCGGACAAGACGGAAATGTTGAGTATTTTCTACTCGCCAAGCGTGTTGTGTCGGGCCCTGCGCCTAAGATCGAAGAACAGGGGCGTGCCGTGGAGAAGCTGTTGGCCCGGCTCTGGCCCTAAAGCGCACACGACCCGTCCGCGAAGTTCGCAGGACAAGCAGCTCTGAGACGGGCGGGCCGGGTGCACCTGGAACTGAAACCAAGCGAAGAGGAAACAGCACATGACACGGCGCGTCTTGATTCTGGCCCACACCGGCCGTGAAGAGTCGATGCTTGCCGCCCTCGAGGCGTGCGTTGAACTTCATGCAAACAACATTGTCCCCGTCATGTACGCCGAAGAACTGGTGGACATGACAGGTTATCTGGGCGTCTCCAGCGTCAAAATGGAAGTCCTTGGCCAAGACGTCACCTTGGCAGACATCGAGCTTGTCATGGTGCTCGGCGGTGACGGAACCATTCTGCGTGCCGCTGAAATCGTCCGCGACTATGACGTCCCGCTGCTCGGTGTCAACCTGGGGCATGTGGGGTTCCTGGCCGAAAGCGAACGCGAAGAGCTCATCCAGACCGTTGCAGCCGTCGTCGAGCGCAAGTATTCCGTGGAGGAACGCATGTGCCTCGATGTCATGGTGCGCGTTGCCGGCAAAGTCGTGGCGCACACCTGGGCCTTGAATGAAGTGGCCGTGGAAAAGGGCAACCGCGAACGCATGATCGAGGTGGTGACGGAAGTGGACGGACGCCCTTTGACGTCCTACGGGTGCGACGGGGTGGTCATGGCTACGCCCACCGGTTCCACTGCCTACGCGTTTTCCGCCGGCGGCCCCGTGGTCTGGCCCGGCGTTGAAGCTTTGCTGATGGTGCCCATCAGCGCCCACGCACTCTTTGCCAAGCCACTGGTGGTTTCCCCGACATCCACCCTGGCTGTGGAAGTGCTCACCCGCAACGGCGCCTACGGCGTGATCTGGTGCGACGGCCGGCGAACCGTGGATCTGTTGCCCGGCGCACGCATCGAGGTGTCCCGTTCCGATAAGCCGGTCAAGCTGGCAAGAACGCAGCTGTCAACATTTTCCGAACGGCTGGTCCGCAAATTTGAACTGCCCGTCCAAGGCTGGCGCGGACCATCGGTGGAAGTGGCGGAGCCGCCCACCACACAGCTGCCCATCATTAAGACACCCAGGCCAAAGTACCCGCTGGAAGGCCGGCCCCACAGTGACATGCCGCCACTGCCGGATCTGAGGATTCCGCCGCAGGAAAGCTCCTACTCCGGCACCACGGCGTTTTACGGGGAGGACCCGGCGTGATTGAAGAAATCCGCATCCGGGACTTGGGCGTCATCTCGGAGTCAACACTCCCGTTGGGTCCGGGCCTGAGCGTCGTCAGCGGCGAAACCGGTGCTGGAAAGACCATGGTGGTGACCGCCGTCGGGCTTCTGCTGGGCAACAGGGCCGACGCCGGCGCGGTGCGCAACGGAGCAAAGACTGCCTCAGCCGAAGCTACATTGACGCTTCCCGCCGGGCACCCTGCCCTGGTGCGTGCGCTGGAAGCAGGTGCCGAGGTTGACGAGTTCGACGGCGGAGCGCAGCTCATTCTGGCCCGCACCGTCAGTGCTGACGGGCGCAGCCGGGCCCATGTGGGCGGACGCAGCGCTCCCATCGGGGTGCTCAACGAACTGGGGGAGGCCTTGGTTGCCGTGCATGGGCAGTCGGACCAGATCCGGTTGAAGAACCCCTCGGCGCAACGCGTCGCCCTGGATAAGTTTGCCGCCGAGGCACACAAGGGATTTTCCGCCACGCAGCAGGCTTATAGGGGAGTGTTTGAGCAGTGGCGTGCTACCCGGGCCGAGCTGGCGCAGTTGCGATCGGCGAGTAGGGAACGGTTGCGTGAAGCCGAGGCATTGACCACGGCGCTGGCTGAAATCGATGCCGTGGAACCGTTGGAGGCTGAAGACGAGATGCTCAAGGCCCAGGCCGTGAAACTGGGCAACGTGGAGGAACTGCGCAAAGCGACCTTGGGAGCCCACGAAGCCCTCAGTGCCGCTGACTACGGCGACGGCATCGACGCAGCAACTCTCGTGGATACGGCCAAGCGGCTCGTGGAAACGGTGGCCGACAGTGACGAGGAGCTGGGACAAACCACCAAGCGGCTCTCCGAAGTTGGCTATTTGCTCGCTGACATTGCCAGGGACCTTGCCAGCTACGCCACCTCCCTGGATTCAGAGGGGCCCGGTCGGCTGGCCGAGGTGGAGGACAGGCGCGGTGAACTGGCCGTTCTGGTGCGCAAATACGCACCCAGCATTGATGAGGTCATCGAGTGGGCGGACGCCGCCAGGGTCCGCCTGACCGAGCTCAGCGACGACTCCGGCCGGATTGAAAGCCTTGAAGCTGCAGAATCCGCTGCCCTCGCGGAACTGGGCGGGTTGGCGGACCAGCTGACGGCTGCACGCCGCAAGGCAGCGGAGAAGTTGGCCAAGGCCGTCAGTTCCGAGTTGAAGGCACTGGCGATGCCCGATGCCAAGCTTGTCATTGAGATCTCTGCGACGGAACGCACCGTGCACGGCCAAGATGACATTGCGTTCCTGCTGGCACCCCACGCTGGTGCCCTGCCGCGTCCGCTGGGCAAGGGGGCCTCCGGTGGTGAGCTGTCACGGGTGATGCTGGCGCTGGAAGTGGTGCTGGCCGCCGTCGACCCCGTTCCCACGTTCGTGTTCGACGAAGTTGACTCAGGTGTGGGTGGTAAGGCGGCTGTGGAAATTGGGCGCAGGCTGGCGATGCTGGCCGAACACGTGCAAGTTTTAGTGGTGACCCACCTGCCGCAGGTGGCCGCATTTGCCGACCAACACATCCTTGTCACCAAGAGTTCTGTGAGCAAAAACTCAACAGGCATCACCACCAGCAATGTGCGGGTTTTGACGTACGAGGAACGGGTTGTGGAACTGGCCCGAATGCTTGCAGGGCAGGAGGATTCAGTGACAGCGCAAGCCCACGCCAAGGAATTGTTGGCGCAGGCAGCGCGTCCCACCCACTAAAATTTTGGGGCGGTTATGCAAAATTTGGGTGCCGTTCGCGAACGTATATTGACTCATTAGATGATAGGCTCGAATTCCGTGGTGCAACGATCAAATTCCCGGTTCAGTGGTCAGTCCAAGACGACCAAACACATCTTCGTCACCGGCGGAGTCGCGTCCTCGCTCGGCAAGGGTCTGACGGCTTCCAGCCTCGGTCACCTGCTGCGGGCACGCGGCCTCTCGGTCACAATGCAAAAGCTCGATCCCTATCTCAACGTGGATCCGGGCACAATGAATCCCTTCCAGCACGGTGAAGTCTTCGTGACAGACGACGGCGCCGAGACCGACCTGGATATTGGCCATTACGAGCGTTTCCTGGATGAAAATCTTGAGGGCTCAGCCAACGTCACAACGGGTCAGGTCTACTCAACGGTGATCGCCAAGGAACGCCGCGGTGAATACTTGGGGGACACCGTCCAGGTCATCCCGCATATCACCGATGAGATCAAGCGCCGCATGCGCCTGCCGGCCGAAGGCCCCAACGCCCCCGACGTGATCATCACCGAAATTGGCGGCACGGTTGGCGACATCGAGTCCCAACCGTTCCTGGAGTCGGCACGCCAGGTACGCCAAGACGTGGGCCGCAACAACGTGTTCTTCGCGCACGTCTCTTTGGTCCCCTACATTGGCCCGTCACAGGAACTGAAGACCAAGCCAACCCAGCACTCAGTTGCTGCGCTGCGCTCCCTGGGCATTCAGCCCGACGCCATCATTTTGCGCTCCGACCGGGTTCTGCCCGAAGCCATGCACGCTAAGATTGGCCGCGCCTGCGATGTGGATGTTGAAGCCGTCATTGGTTGCCCTGACGCCCCCAGCATCTACGAGATCCCCAAGACGCTGCATGCCCAGGGCCTTGACTCCTACATCATCCGCGCCCTCGATTTGCCCTTCAAGGACGTTGACTGGACCAAGTGGGACAAGCTGCTTGAAGTGGTTCACAACCCGGCACACCACATTGAGATCGCTTTGGTTGGTAAGTACATTGATCTGCCTGACGCGTACCTTTCCGTCACGGAGGCTTTGCGGGCCGGAGGTTTCGCCAACGCCACCAAGGTGAAGATCCGTTGGGTTCCCTCCGATGACTGTGCCACTGAGGCAGGGGCCCGTGTGGCCTTGGCAGACATTGACGCCATCTGTGTGCCCGGCGGCTTCGGCATCCGCGGTCTCGAAGGCAAGCTCGGTGCGCTGAAGTTTGCTCGCGAAAACCTGATCCCCACGCTGGGGCTGTGCCTGGGCTTGCAGTCCATGGTCATTGAATACGCGCGCAATGTGGTGGGCCTTGAAGGTGCGTCCTCGTCAGAGTTTGACGAAAACCCCAAGTATCCCGTCATCGCCACCATGGAAGAGCAGCAGGACATCGTGGCCGGCAGGGGAGACCTTGGCGGGACCATGCGCTTGGGTCTGTACCCGGCCGTGCTCACCCCGGGTTCAGTGGTTGCCGAAACGTATGGGACCACTGATGTTGCCGAACGGCACCGCCACCGCTACGAGGTGAACAACAAATACCGGGAACAGATCGCTGCGGCAGGGCTGGTGTTCTCCGGCACCTCTCCCGACGGCAAGCTCGTTGAGTATGTTGAGCTTCCGCGTGACGTGCACCCTTACTATGTCTCCACTCAGGCGCACCCCGAGTTGAGCTCGCGACCCACCCGGCCGCACCCGCTCTTTGCCGGTCTGGTTGCGGCAGCGCTTGCACGCCAGAGTGCTACACGGCTGCTGGACGTCTAGATGGCACACCTTGGTGCACCGGGGGCTCGGGAGCAGCCTGTTGTCGGCTCCTCGTCGGCAAACATCGCCGATGAGGAAAGCATCCGCACTCTGCATTCGAAGTCCACGGTGTACCAGGGCCGCATTTGGGACGTGGTCTCTGACACGTTCTCACTGACACCGGGTTCGACGCCGTTGACCCGGGACTACATTGAGCATCCCGGGGCAGTGGCGGTGGTGGTGCTCAATGAGCAGAACCAGGTTCTGCTGCTGCGCCAGTACCGCCACCCCGTACAAATGAATCTGTGGGAGGTTCCCGCCGGCCTCCTGGATATTGATGGCGAAGACTTTGTGGTCGGTGCTGCCCGCGAACTGGCTGAGGAAGCCGATCTCGTTGCTGCCCAATGGCATGTGTTGACCGACTTTTTCAATTCCCCCGGTTCCTCCAGCGAAGCCATCAGAATCTACTTGGCCCGCGGCATCTCCTTCGTCCCAGAGGATCAGCGCCATGTGCGCACGGAGGAAGAAGCCGAGATCAAGTTCGCTTGGGTCGACTTGGAAGAGGCAGCAGCTGCAGTGCTGGGCGGGCGCGTGCACAACCCGTCCGCCGTCGTCGGTATTTTGGCCGCCGCCCAGGCTGCGCGCAGTGACTTTGCCAGCTTGCGCCCCGGCAACGCGCCTTGGCCTGAACACCCGTCCAACCGCCAGCGGTGACGGATCCGGGCAGCTCCGGCCGGGGGGATTCCATCCAGGCTGCCTCGACAGGAGTGACTCGCGGCATCCAGGATTATCTGCTGCATGTGGGGGTGGAGCGCGGGCTCGCACCGAACACCCTGCAGGCATACAAGCGTGACCTGCGCAGGTATCAGGAGTTCCTCACCGCCGCAGACATCGCCGAACCGGGCAGCATTGACAGGCACCACGTGAGCGAATTTGCCCAAGGCCTCTCGGACGGGGCCGACGGCGGCACACCCCTGGGGCTGCGCTCCGCCGCCCGGACCATCGTGGCCGTCCGCGGGCTGCACAAGTTTTGGGCCCTTGAAGGGCTCAGCGATGCGGATCCTGCAGCTGACGTCCACCCGCCGCAGGCAGGGCAGCGTCTCCCCAAGGCCATTAGCGTCCACGACGTGACACGCATACTCGAAGCAGTCGGAACGGATTCCCCCACCGGGCTGCGGGACGCGGCAATGCTCGAATTCCTGTACTCTACGGGGGCCCGTATCAGCGAGGCAGTGGGACTGGACGTTGATGACCTGGTACTGCCTGAGTCGGCGGAGGACGGCCCTTCTTTGGTGAGGCTCTTTGGCAAGGGTTCCAAGGAACGCGTCGTGCCCATCGGTTCTTACGCCCTGCGTGCCCTTGATGCGTACCTAGTCCGTGGCCGTCCTGCCCTCGTGGCCAAGGGCGGCGGCACGCCGTCGCTGTTCCTCAACGCTCGTGGCGGACGGATCAGCAGGCAAAGCGTGTGGTCCATCCTGAAAGTCGCTGCTGAGCGGGCGGGAGTCTCGGCGGACGTCTCACCGCATACACTGCGGCACTCGTTTGCCACCCACCTGCTCGAAGGGGGTGCGGATGTGCGCGTCGTACAGGAACTGCTCGGCCATGCCTCGGTCACCACCACGCAGGTCTACACACTTGTCACCGTCGAAACGCTGCGTGAAGTGTACGCCGCGGCCCATCCCCGGGCGCTGGCTGACTAATAATTCCCGGCTTTTAGCGGCTGTGGGCGGTCATGGCCAACCCGCACAAAGCCTCCGAGGGTGAGGGATCGGCCCCCACTACCGGCCTATCTTTGCCCTGCAGAGACTGATAGCGTGGCAAGAATTCCCGGTGTCAACGACGATACCGGGAAGCCAGTCCATGAAAATTGGGGTAATTGCCTTGAAGAAAGTCCTAGCCGGTGTTGCGCTTGCCGGAGTCCTGACCTTGTCCGCTGGAACGGTCGCCGCCCAGGCTGCGCCCGGATACCCGGCATCGCTACTGTTGACCACTGATCTGACCGATTCTCCCACGCCAGGTATGGTCACTTTTAGTGGGTCAGGCTTCATCCCCGGTGAAACCATTGACATCACCGTCGCCGTCACCGACCTGGATAACGGCCAGAGCATTGGATCTCTGCCTGCCTCCACGACAACCGCTGACGCCAATGGCACGTTCTCGGTTCTCCTCAGCTTGATGCCGCTGGTCATCGACAAGCAGGTGCAAAACGAGTACAGCATGCTGGCGACAGGACGGATGTCCGGCCACAGCATCAACCAGCTTTCAGTCATTTCCACCAGCGGTCCTGTTGGTGGAATTGATGACCCTGCCCTTGCGAAGGACGGCATGATCGCTGGGCAGGATGCCTTGGCCTACACCGGCATTGACGCCGCTGGCGCTGCGATCCTGTCCCTGCTTGGAGTAGGTGTCGTGGGCGCCGGCGTTGGCATGGTGACGGTTTCCCGTCGCCGCCATGGGCAGCCCGCTTAGCTGCTGCAGCCGGATACCCTGACAGTAAACCTCAGCTAGCACCATCCAATGAGGCAGGCCCGGAACCAATGGTCCCGGGCCTGCCCATGGCTGGCAAGGAACGCTAGGCTGGGAACATGACTGCTGCCCAAGTGACCCTCTGCTTCCCGCTCCGCACCAATCCAGAAGGTGTTGAGGAGGTGCTGCTCGGCGTGAAGAAGACAGGCATGATGGGGACAGGGAAAGTGGTGGGTATTGGTGGGCACGTCGAAGTGGGGGAGTCCGTTGAGCAGGCCATCTGTCGAGAAGTGGCAGAGGAAAGCACCCTCATCATTGAGGAATCAGACCTCGTGCCGGCGGGAACAGTTGACTTCGTTTTCCCTGCCAAGCCCGCGTGGGACATGTTCGCCACGGTGTTCTTGTGCCGGAAATTCGTTGGTGAGCCAGAAGAGAGTTCCGAGCTGCGGCCAGTTTGGTACCCGGTGAACCAGCTGCCGCACGAGCGCATGTGGGCGGATGCAACCCACTGGGTTCCGGCTTTCCTTGCCGGGCAAAGAAGAAACTGGCGGGTTGTGCTCAATGACGACAACGAAACGGTGGCATCCAGCACGCACAATGCGGCACCAGAACACTAGCTGCGCCTGATCAGCATCGCTCCGACGGAGAAGGAGGGGAAGATGGAACTTCCCCTCCTTCTCGGGTGGTCGGCTGAAAACTTGGTTCAGGGCTTGGCAACCGTCAACAGGAATGTGGAATCTTCCAAAGCGTCAACGCAGTGTCGGGCCAGCGGAACCACCAGGTGATCGCCCGGGGCGCCTTCCCAGCTGACCTCCCCGGCCTTGAGCACAATTCGCCCGCTCAGTACTTGAACAGTTGCTTCGCCGGGGTTGTCATGTTCATCCAGCGAGGAACCTGCGGCCAACGCCACGACGGTCTGGCGCAGAATGCGCTCGTGCCCTCCATAGACGGTGCGGGCGCTGCGGCCGCTGTTCTTGGTCTTGGCCGAAGCCATCAGTTCCCGGGCCAGTGCTGTCAGGGATGACTTTTCCATGATGCTCCTTTGCAAGTGATTGGCTCATATCTGCTTTCCCTCACAGTACCCTCAAGGAACAGCTCCGGCGCGCAACTGAAACAAGAACTGAAACAAGAAAGCCGCCGCCCGCCCACAAGTTTGGGCGGTCGGCGGCTTGTCTTGAAAGGTGGTGCTTCCGAAAAGACTAGGACACGTGGCGTTCAGCAACGCCGTTGTATGCACTGAGCGGACGGATCAAGGCATTGGAAGCGCGCTGCTCCATGATGTGGGCCGTCCAGCCGGTGATGCGTGCGGCAATGAACAGCGGCGTGAACATGTCCGTGTCGAAACCCATCAGGTGGTACGTGGGGCCGGTCGGGTAGTCGAGGTTGGGCTTGATCGCCTTCGCCTCTTCCATGGCCTCCTCCAGTCCGTCATACAGACCCATCATTTCCGGCCGGTCGTAGTGGGCCACCATCTTCTCAAGAGCTGCCTTCATGGTGGGCACCCGGGAATCACCGTTCTTGTAGACCCTGTGACCGAATCCCATGACCTTCTTTTTGGCGGCCAGGGCGCCCTCCATCCATTCCTTGGCCCGAGCTGCAGCCTCCTCGCGTGACTCGTCCTTCCGGATGCCAATCTCGTCAAAGGTGTGCATGACAGCCTCATTGGCGCCGCCGTGCAGCGCGCCCTTGAGCGCGCCGATGGCACCCGTCACAGCCGAGTGCAGATCTGCGAGTGTGGAGGTGATGACACGGGCCGTGAACGTTGAGGCGTTGAAGGAGTGTTCGGCATACAGCACCATGGAGACGCGGAAGGCATCCACCACTTCAGGTGCAGCCTCCTCGCCGAACGTCATCCAGAGGAAGTTGGCGGAATAGTCCAAATCGTCGCGCGGTTCCACGACGCCCAAGCCGCGGCGGCGGCGCTGGTCGTAGGCCACGATGGCGGGGAACTCGGAAAAGAGCGACTTGGCTTTTTCCAATTCCGCCTCGGGGGAGGAGTTCTCAGCCAGCGCATTGTTGGCACCCGCGACTGAAACGGCCGTGCGGGCAACGTCCATGGGGTGACAGTCGACAGGCAGCAGATCGATGGCGGCCTTGACGCGGGAGTCGAGGGAGCGGTTGGCTCGGTCGAACGCCTCAAAGGAGGTCAGCGCTTCCTCGGTGGGCAGCTCTCCCGTCCACAGCAGCAATGCCACCTCCTCGAAGGACTTGCTGGCCGCCAACTCCTGCACGGGGTAACCGCGGTACAGGAGTGAATTGGACTCGGGGTTGACCTTGGAAATGGCCGTATAGTCCGCGACCACCCCGGCCAAACCCTTGCGTACTTCTTCTTCACTCACGGTGTGCACTCCTTTGTAGACCTAGAGGTTGGCGTTGTTGTTGTCGATGTCCAAGCTGGGGACCTGGAAATTGAAGATGCCTGTATCAAATTGGTTATACGCCTCATAGTCAACCAGATCGTAGAGGCGCGCACGTGTCAGCATGTCCGGCACAGCCGATTTCTGCGTGCCGTCTGCACTGATCGCCTCAAGGACCCGTTCGGCGGCACCCATGGCGCTGCGCAGCAAAGTGACGGGGTAAATCACCATGGCGACCCCTGCTGCAGCGAGCTCATCGCGGGTGAAAAGTTGGCTTTTTCCAAACTCCGTCATATTCGCCAGCACCGGGACATCGACAGCCTTGCACACTGCCTCAAACTCGGCCACGTTCTTCATGGCTTCGGGGAAGATGGCATCTGCGCCGGCGTCGACAAGGGCCTTGGCCCGCATAATGGCGGCATCCAGCCCCTCCACGGCGCGAATATCGGTGCGGGCCATGATGAGGAAGTTCGGATCGCGCCGGGCGTCGGCGGCAGCGGCGATGCGCTTGACTGCCGTTGCCAAGTCCACCATGTTCTTGCCGTCCAGGTGGCCGCAGCGCTTCGGGTTGAACTGGTCCTCGATGTGGCACCCCGCCAGCCCGGCGTTTTCCAGTTCCTGGATGGTGCGGGCCACGTTCATGGGCTCACCAAAACCGGTGTCAGCGTCAATGAGACACGGCAAATCCGTCATCCGTGCAATCTGTGCGCCTCGTGCAGCAACCTCGGTCATCGTGGTCATGCCAATGTCCGGCAACCCGAGTTCGTTGGCGATGACGGCACCTGAGATGTAAACGCCGTCGAACTTCTTTTCCTCAATGAGGCGCGCCGAGAGCGGGTTGAAGGCGCCCGGGAACTGCACGGCAGCCCCGGGAACCAGCATCCCGCGCAGGTCCAGGCGCTTCTGCTCAGGAGTTTTCTTGGAGTACAGCATCTTAGAACAGACCCTTGGGCGAAGCCGCCAGATCGACGACGCCGGGCGCCGCCTGGATGTTCAACTGGTCCAGTTCCCCGGCGGCCAGGTTGGGCAGATTTTCCGCTGCCGCGATGAAGCGGTTGATCTCGGCTTCCTCCACGAGGCCGGCAGCCAAGGTGCGGAACTTGTTGATGTACTGGGCGCGGGCAAACGGCCGGGCGCCGAGCGGGTGTGCGTCGGCGACGGCGATTGACTCCTCGATGACGCTTCCGTCCTTGAGCGTGATGACCACAGTGCCGCCAAACGCCTTCTCGGCAATATCCAGGGAGTGGTAGCGGCGCGTCCATTCGGCGTCCTCCTCCGTGGTGACCTTGTGCCACAGCTCCACGGTGTCGGGACGGCCGGCGCGCTCGGGGGAGTAGGAGTCCACGTGGTGCCATGAACCGTCCTGCAGTGCCACCGTGAAGATGTACGGGATGGAGTGGTCAAGGGTCTCGCGTGAGGCGGTGGGATCGTACTTCTGCGGGTCGTTGGCTCCGGAGCCGATCACGTAGTGGGTGTGGTGGCTGGTTTTGATCAGCACGCTCTCCACGTTCGCGGGGTCGGTGGCCTCCGGGTGCTCCTTGTGCAGCTTGCGGGCCAAATCGATCCACGCCTGGGCCTGGTATTCGGCTGAGTGTTCCTTCGTGTACGTGTCAAGGATGGCGCGCTTGGCTTCGCCGTCGGCCGGCAGTGGCACGGTGTAGTTGGCGTCGGGGCCATCGAGCATCCACGCGATGACGCCGTCTTCGCCTTCGTAGATCGGCACGGGGGATGTCTGTCCGCGCATGGCACGGTCGGCTGCCTCAACGGCCATCTTGCCGGCGAACGCGGGGGCGTGCGCCTTCCACGTGGAAATTTCGCCCTTGCGTGACTGGCGGGTGGCGGTGGTGGTGTGCAGGCCCTGGCCGACGGCCTGGAAAATGGTCTCCACTTCCAAGCCCAGCAGGGTGCCGATACCGGCAGCGGCGGACGGTCCGAGGTGGGCCACGTGGTCAATCTTGTGCTCGTGCAGACAGATGGACTTCACCAGGTCAACCTGGATTTCATAGCCGGTGGCAAGTCCGCGCAACAGGTCTGCGCCCGTTGCCCCGGTGTGCTGGGCAACGGCGAGGATCGGCGGGATGTTGTCAGCCGGGTGGGAGTATTCGGCGGACAGGAAAGTGTCGTGGTAATCCAGCTCGCGAACGGCCACACCGTTGGCCCAGGCGGCCCACTCAGGGGACACCCTCTCCGTGATGCCAAAGACGTTTGCTCCGGAGCCGCCGGTGGACGGGGCGTGGGTGAGAGCCTGGGCGCGGGCCGCCACAATGGGTCCGCGGTTCAGGGAAGCGACGGCCACCGAGGCGTTGTCAATGACGCGGTTGATGATCATGGCGGCCACGTCGTCGTCGACGGCAACGGGGTCGGCGGCAACCTTGGCGATCTTGTACGCGAGCTGGTCCTCTCGGGCCAGGTTTTCCTCGCTCTTGTAAACGCGGACTGTGTGGTTGATGGTCATGGTGTTCCTTTCTCGGGGGAAACATGGTGGTGGGCAAGTTCTTGGGCAGCCGTGCCGAGGAGGTGGCGCAGGCTGTTGTCCAGGTGGACGGTGGTGGCGGCACTTGCTACGGCGGCGTTGCCATTGGCGATGGCCAGGGCGATAGCAGCATGTTCACGTGCTGCGTCGCGCAGCCTGGTCGGGTTGTCTTTGCCCAGCCGGCGGACCCGCACCAGGTGCACTCGCAGGTTCTTCAGCGCCAAGTTCAGGTAATGATTTCCGACTGCGGCATCGACCGCCGTGTCCAGCTCACCCACGAGACGGTAGTAGTCGTAGCGGGTGGGGTCTTCGCTGGTGAGGAGTTCTCCTGCGTTGACCAGTTGTTCGTACAGCGCGCGGAAGACTGCGGGGTCCCCTCGCTGTGCGGCAAGTTCGGCGGCCCGGCACTCAAGGGCGGAGCGCAGCTCAAAAAGCTCGTCCAAGTGGTCAAGGGAAATTTCACTGACCACCACCCCACGCCCGCTTTGCGGTTTCGCTAGGCCTTCGGCACTGAGCTTGGCCAGTGCCTCACGGATCGGGGTGCGTGAGACGCCCAAACGTTCTGAGAGTTCCACCTCGCCTAGGACGGTGCCGGGGGTCAGCCGCCATTCGATGATGTCGCTGCGCAAGGCGGCATAGGCGCGTTCGCTGGCTCGCATCGATCCTCCTGCCTGCTGTGGCGCACCGCCGGGGTGCTCGGAATGTAACGTCCCATCAGTGTATACAAAGATTGTGCATTTTGGACAATAATTCATTCAATAGTCATGAATACACAATTTATGTATACAAAAGGTCTTGCTGAGTGGCCCGATTCATGGATAGTATGACACTCATCACATCACCGTGGATGGAGAACCGGAATGCCCCTGCATGACATCAGTTTCAGCGAGGAATACCAGCGCAGCATCAGCAAGCCTGAAGAATTTTGGCTTGAGGCCGCCGGGGCCGTCGACTGGTCCCAGAAGCCAACGCTTGCCTACAGCGACGTGGACGCACCGTTGAGCCGGTGGTTCCCGGACGGGGAAATGAACACTTGCCACAACGCCCTGGACCGGCATGTTTCCGACGGGCGCGGGGACCAACCCGCACTGATCCACGATTCCGCCATGAGCGGGAAAGTCACCACCTACACGTACAGTGAGCTCACGGCCGAGGTGGCAAAGTTTGCCGGTGTGCTGCGCAGCCAGGGCGTGGGCAGGGGCGACCGCGTGGTCATCTACCTGCCCATGATTCCCGAAGCCGCCATCGCCATGCTCGCCACGGCCCGCTTGGGGGCCATCCACTCGGTGGTGTTTGGAGGTTTTGCCGCCAGCGAGTTGTCCCTGCGGATCCGGGATGCAGCGCCCAAGGCAGTGGTCACCACGTCCGGCGGGATTGAGCCCAACAAGCACATCAACTACCTGCCAACCGTGCACGAGGCCCTCGCCAAGGCCGGCGTCCCGGAACTGCCCGTCATCATCAAGCGACGGGAGGGCTTTGCCGAGAGCGCCGTCGAACTTGAGCTCAAGTCTCTCGACTGGGACGCGGCCATGGCTGTCGCCCAACCAGCTGATCCGGTCATGGTGAAGTCCACTGACCCGCTCTACGTGCTTTACACCTCCGGCACCACGGGCCTGCCCAAGGGGGTGGTGCGCGACAACGGGGGACACGCCGTCGCACTGATGTGGACCATGGACAAGCTGTACAACATCCATGCCGGGGACGTGTGGTGGACGGCGTCGGACGTGGGCTGGGTGGTGGGTCACTCCTACATTGTGTACGGGCCGCTGCTCGCCGGCGCCACGACGCTGATGTACGAGGGCAAGCCGGTGGGCACGCCCGACGCCGGCGCATTTTGGCGTGTCATTGCCCAGCACGGGGTCAAGGCGCTGTTTACGGCACCGACTGCCCTGCGCGCCATTCGCAAGATGGATCCGGAGGCGGCGCTGCTGAAGGAGCACGACGTCGGCACCCTGCAAACGCTGTTCACGGCCGGTGAGCGCCTGGATACCGACACGTTCCACTGGGCCTCGAAGGTGCTGGGTGTGCCGGTGGTGGACCACTGGTGGCAGACCGAGACCGGCTGGGGAATCGTGGGTAATCCGCAGGGGATGGGCGGGCTGCCGATCAAGGCCGGGTCGCCATCGCTGCCGCTGCCGGGCTACGACCTGCGGATTGTGGATGCGTTCGGTGATGAGGTGGCGCCGGGGGAGGAGGGCAACATTGTGCTGGCGCTGCCGCTGCCCCCTGGCACGCTGACCACGTTGTGGAACGACGACCAACGTTATGTGGATTCGTATTTGAGCGTGTTTGACGGCTTCTACACGACCGGGGATTCTGGTTACCGTGATGAGGATGGCTATGTGTTTGTCATGGGCCGCACCGATGACATCATCAACGTTTCCGGGCACAGGCTGTCCACTGGAAGCATGGAGCAGGTGCTGGGCACGCACCCTGCCGTGGCTGAATGCGCCGTCATTGGCATTGCTGACACGCTGAAGGGCCAAAAAGCTGTGGGCTTCGTGGTGCTCAAGGCCGGGGTGGTCATTGAAGCCGCCGACTTGGAGCGTGAATTGGTGGCGCTGGTGCGCAAAGAGATCGGGCCCGTGGCTGACTTCAAGAACGCCACCATTGTGGACGCCCTGCCCAAGACCCGCTCAGGGAAGATCCTGCGCAAGACCATGCGCCAGATTGCCGACGGGGACAATTACACGGTGCCCTCCACCATCGAGGACAGCTCCGTGGTGGACTACCTGCGTCCGATCCTGCGGCCGAACTAGGTCTTGTCCGGGACTTTGACCCACGGGCCTTGTCCATAGTGCAGCTGATGCGGGTGGCCGGCTGCGGGACCCGCATCAGCTGCAACATGAATGCTGCAGTTGCCTACTACGCCAGGGCGTGGACTTCGGTTTCGCTGCCTTCTCCGGCTTCAACGTCTTCGTCGGCCGGATCTTGTGCCTGCGAGCCGAGGTGGCCGCGCGTGAGCTTGTTCATGACCAGGGCGATCGCGCCATCGCCGGTCACATTCGCGGCCGTGCCGAAGCTGTCGAGCGCAATGTACGCCGCGAACATGAGCCCCACCTCGATTTCGCCGAACCCAAGCATCTGCGTGAGCAGGCCCGCAGCGGCGGCGATTGCGCCGCCGGGAACGCCCGGGGCGGCGATCATCATGATGCCCAGCATCAAGATGAACGGCAGGTATGCCGCGAACGACACGTCACCGCCGGTAAGGAGCAGTACCGCGATTGAGAAGCAGGTGATCTTCACCATCGAACCGGACAAGTGAATCGTGGCGCAAAGCGGTACAACGAAGCCTGCTACCGAGTCGGAGACGCCGTTCCTCTTGGTGGACGCCAGCGTTACGGGGATTGTTGCGGCTGAGGATGAGGTGCCCAGTGCCGTGAAGTATGCATCGCGCATGGTCCACAGAGCCTTCAACGGGTTCTTTCCTGACATGGTGCCAGCCACCGTGTACTGCGCGAGCAGCACCACGAACGTCAACGCAAGGGATACAACCGCCACGAGCAAGAACTTCGTCACGACTACCATGGCGGAGCCGCTCGCGGACAAGTCCATGAAGATGCCGAAGATGAACAGCGGCAGTGCGGGAACAATCAGCCTGCGGATCACGGCTTCGATGATGGTACGGAACTCAACGGCCCCACGGAAGAGCACCTTGCTGTGGAACGCGGTGAGGCCGATGCCGATCACGAACGCGAGCACCAGGGCGCTCATGACACCAATCACCGGAGGAAGCACGATCTCAGTCGCTGAGTCTCCTGCACTGCTCACGACCGACAAGAACGGGGTGAATCCTGATCCGGATTCTGCTCCAAATTCCTTGAGACCGCCGCCGGACAGTGTCGACGTGAACAGCCACCGGCTTACGAAGTACGCAAGCAATCCAGCGAGGATCGTGGAGCCGTAGGCCATCGCGGCGGTGATGCCGAGCCACTTTCCGGCGCCCTTGCCGAGTTCGGCAACGGCAGGCATGATGAGCCCCAGGATGATCAACGGCACTATAAAGCCGAGGAACCCCGAGAAGATCGAGTTGTAGGTCAGAAACACACTGCCAAGCCACACGGGCATGACGGGGCCGGTGAGAATGCCTAGGATGATGGCCAGGATGATCCAGCCGAGCAGGGGGATGGATTTTAGCTTCTTCAAGGGGTGTCCTCGGGTCGAAGGATGTGAGACGCGCGGGTAGGCACGGCGTAGGTGTGGCGCAGAGCACGCCTCAGCCATAGTAAACGGTGTGGGTTGTGCCACACAATCCGGCCCGGCGTCAGCCCGGCCCCTGAGCCGACGACGGGCCGGCGGAATTCATACTGCAGCTCCTGCGGGTTACCGGGATTCGTACTGTAGCTCCTGCGGGTTGCCGGGATTCGTACTGCAGTTGATGCGGGTGTCCGGCGCTCTGACCCGCATCAGCTGCAGTATTGATTGCTGGTTATTGGTTACCGGTGCCGGGGCCGCAAGGGATTGCGGCTACTTCTTCACGGGGACCGGTGCCATGCCGAACAGGCCGCCGTCCTTGGCTGACTTGGGCTTGCGAATGTGCGTGCCCCACGTGTAGGCCAAGAATGTCAGTGTCAGCTGGATCGGGAAGGCGATGGCCGGGACACCGCCTGCTATCAGGGCGATCAGTACCGGAAGCAGCACGATCAGTGTCAGGTCCGGGCCGATCAAAAAGGCCTTGATGGCACCCATCGGGATGGGCCCCGTTGGGGAGGCAACCGCCGGCATGTTCCAGTCCGGAGTGGGGCGGAAAGCCGCGCGCAACGTGGCCGCACCGAGACCCGGCCCGGCCAGGATGGCAAGAATAAGCAGCGACGGGGAGCCCACACCGAGCGCCAGCAGCAAACCAAAGCAGATGGGCGCCCACAATGTCATGAGCACAGCCGGCACCACATAGTGCACCAAGCGCACAGTTTTGGCCGGCAGTGGCATGAGCATGTCCACGGCCGGATTGCCTGCAGAGAACCGGGCCGTGGCCCCCAGCGTGGTGGCCGCAAAATGTGCGCACAGGTACAACGCCACGGCAATCAGGATTGCATTGCCCAAAAACTCCACTGAGGCCAATGAAGCTGGCACGGCGGCGAGCACCAGTACACGCAACAGCGTTGCGGGGGAGCGCAGGGCCATGGTGGCATGAGTGCTGATGAGTGTCTTGACACTGCGGGAAAGGGCCGTGCCGCCCTTGAAGATCAGCGGTAGCCGAACTCTGCTCTTCCCCACGGAAGTCGCTCCGCCCAGCGATCGGGACAACTCGGTGGCGTCCATCGACAGTAAGGAGCTGGTCGCGTAGGCGCCAGCTGCGGCGCTGGCCTTCAGCTGTGCGGTGGTGATGCGTTCAAGGTGTAAAAACACCAGGGCAAGCAAGCCCAGCGCGAGGACCACCAGCAGCAGCGGCCAAGTCGCGCCGTCGCCCACCAACAGGGGCCAGCTGGTGGGCAGGTACTCCATCCATGCCGTGTTCGCAGCCGTGATGGCGTCACGACCAGCACCGTTGTTGTACAGCGCCGTGGCCACGAGTGTCAGCGGCGCGAGCAGCGTGATGGCACCCATGACCTTCTTCAACCACGCGCCGGAATCGGTGATTTGGCAACAGCAGGCAATGCCGTACAGCACCCAGGCCAGGCCCAGGCCGCACAAAACCGACAGCGCCAACCGGCCGGGCGTGGGCTCAGCCACCATGCCCAGGGCCATGGGGAGCACCACCACTACTGCAGCGGCCGACGGCCAGATCAGTGACTTCAGGAATCCGGGCTGGATGAAACCACGACGGCGGACGGGAAGTCCCAGCCACCAGGCCGTCTGCGGCAGGGTCATGGCGACCGGACCCATGGTCATCTCCACCGACAACAGGGCCGCTGCCAATGTCAACAGCACCGTTGCGCTGGCCTGGAGCAGGGTCACGGAGTGGAATCCGGGGGCGACGGCCGAGGCCAGCAGTGCAGATTCGTCCCCCACTCCCAAGCTGTGGCGTAGGGCTACGATGAGCGCCCCGGCCATGGTGAGTAGTGTCAGCGCGCCCAAAATGGACGTGTAAACCTCGGAGACTAGTTCCAACAGCCCGCCCTCGGTGCGGCTGAGCCCGGCTCGGAACGTGTATTGGCGGATGTCTTTGGCGCTGAAGCGCTGGTTGATCTTCATACTCATGAGGTGCCTAGTCCGCGTGCGGGTTCTCGGAGGCGATGGCGGTGGCTGCCTGCCTCGGCGTCATGGTGTGGATGGTGTCCGCAATGAACAACGCCTTGGTGGCCACCGTGTCGAGAAAGTCGGGGTCGTGCGTGACGACCAGCAGGGCAAGCCCGGCGTCAACCTCAGCTCGGAGGCGCGTGGCCAGCTTGTGCCGCATGGCTGTGTCCAGGCGCTGCTCCGGCTCGTCGAGCACCAGCAGAGAGCGCGGACGCACAAACGCCGAAGCGAGCAGCATCCTGCGGCGCTGTCCCGAGGAAAGGTTGTAGGGCCGCGATTTCGCCATGGCCGTCAGTCCAAAGAACTCCAGCTCGGTGGCAATGACGTCCTCCACATCTTCCACGCCATGCCCGGCCGAGACAATGGCCAGATGCTCCTCAACCGTCAAGGCCGGGAAAAAGGCATCATCATCGAAAACAACTGCCACCTCCCGGCGAAAATCCAGTGTGCGGTCATCGACTTCGGAGCCGTTGATCAATGTGATTCCAGACACCGGCTCCAGCTGGCCCACCACCGTTTTGACCACCGTGGACTTGCCGGCCCCATTGGGTCCCACCAACGCCAGTGACTGCCCGGCGTGCAAGCTGAAGCTGACAATGCCGCACACGCCTTTGCCGCTGTAGCCAGCTTCTAGCTTCTCAGCACGCACCACATCGGGGCGTGAGGGAGGGGACTTGCGGGAGGGACTGGTTGCTTTGCTCATCACTTGGAAGTATAGGCTCGTGATCCCCATGGACCCTCTCAGGCAACGTTCAGCTTCCACTTGAGGGTCAAGGCTCAAAACCCTTCGGCGGCAAATGTCCAAAAGTTCTCCTTCAGAACCGGTAACCTAGAGGGTGGCAGTGGTGTATAAATTAGCAGCGAAAGAGTGGACTGACAGGTGAGCAACGAGCAGGGTGCAACGGCACTCGCCGGCGAGGACGTACTGGGACCCACAGGGCGCCCCCTGACGGAATTCCCCGAACCGCCGGTTCTTTCGTCCCACGGCCCGGCCCGAGTCATCGCGATGGTGAACCAAAAGGGCGGGGTGGGAAAGACGACGTCGACCATCAACTTGGGTGCCGCCCTTGCCGAGGCGGGGCGCAAAGTGCTGCTCGTGGACTTCGACCCCCAGGGCGCGCTTTCTGCCGGGCTGGGCACCAACCCCCACGAACTCGACATCACCGTCTACAACGTTTTGATGGACCGCAAGGTGGACATCCGCGACGCCATCATCCACACGGAGATCGAGAACATCGACATCCTGCCGGCGAACATTGACTTGTCCGCCGCTGAGGTTCAGCTCGTCAACGAGGTGGCCCGCGAGCAGGTCCTGGCCAGCGCACTGCGCAAGGTCGAGGACGACTACGACGTGGTCCTCATTGACTGCCAGCCTTCACTTGGCCTGTTGACCGTCAACGCACTCACGGCCGCCCACGGCGTGATCATCCCGCTGATCTGCGAGTTCTTCTCGCTGCGCGCCGTGGCCTTGTTGGTGGAAACCATCGACAAGGTCCAGGATCGCCTGAACCCGCGCCTGCAGGTCGACGGCGTGCTGGCCACCATGTACGACGCCCGCACCCTGCACGCCCGCGAGGTCCTGGCCCGCCTGGTGGAAGCGTTCGGCGACAAGGTTTTCGAAACCGTCATCAAGCGAACCATCAAGTTCGCGGACGCATCCGTGGCGGCCGAACCCATCACCACGTATGCGGGCAACCACCAGGGCGCCGAATCATACCGCCGCCTGGCGAAAGAACTGATCGCCCGCGGAGGCGCTCCGTAACTTGGCGCAAACACCACAGGTCGCGGGGATCGCGGCAGGCACGCAGGTAGGGAAACCCGCACGTTTTGAAGTCCGTTTGGACAACTTCACGGGCCCCTTCGACCTGCTTTTGGGCTTGATTTCCAAGCATGAGATGGACATCACGGACGTGGCGATCGCCACAGTCACCGATGAATTCATCAGCTACTTGAAGGCCCTGCAGGAGCTCGGCCAGGAATGGGCGCTGGATGAAGCCAGTGAATTCCTGGTGCTGGCCGCAACCCTTTTGGACTTGAAAGCCGCCCGCCTCCTGCCCGCAGGGGAGGTGGAGAGCGATGAAGACCTGGCTCTCCTGGAAGCCCGCGACCTCCTGTTTGCGCGGCTCCTGCAGTACAAGGCCTTCAAGGAAGTTGCCACCATCATGGGTGCCGAACTTGACCGTGAAGCCCAGCGCTTCCCCCGCCAAGTGGGGTTGGAACCACACTTCGCGGCTGTGTTGCCCGAATTGGTGTGGCGCCATACCCCGGAGCAATTTGCCGCTCTGGCCGCCAAGGCGATGGAAACGAAGGAAGCGCCCAGCACGCACGTGGGTGTGGCGCACCTTCACGTGCAGCCCGTCAGCGTCAGGGACCAGGCCGCCATCATCATGGCTTTACTGACGGCGGGGATGCCCGACGCCGGTGGGGAGCATTCCAGCTGGAGCGCACCGGCCCTTTCCTTTGCCACCCTGACAGCTGACGCCGCCACGTCCATGGTGGTCATTGCCCGCTTCCTGGCCCTGCTTGAACTGTTCAGGGACCAAATGGTGGCGTTCGACCAAGCCAAGCCGCTGGGGGAATTGCTGGTGCGGTGGAGTGCCGGCGTGGTTCATTCCCCCAGGACTGACAGCGACTTCGATCAGGAGGCGGTGAGCAGCCATGTCTGACGACCTTGACCACCCGGAAACTGAATCGCTGGAAACCAGAAGCAGTGTCAAGGCCGCCTTGGAAGCTGTT
This sequence comes from Arthrobacter sp. E3, assembly GCF_017353415.1. GTDB lineage: Bacteria > Actinomycetota > Actinomycetes > Actinomycetales > Micrococcaceae > Specibacter. Next base: position 29,774 of record NZ_JAFMPX010000022.1, on the reverse strand, counting down.
CTGATGGTGGTTGACGAACCTGTCGGCGAAGAACAACTGGCCCATGTTGTGGGCCTGCCCACAGCCGCGGTACGTGAGCTATTGCACGAACTGGCGAGGGAGTACGACGGCTATACTGGAGAGGGTGGCACCTTACCGGTTCGCGGCTTTGAACTTCGGCAACTGGCCGGGGGATGGCGTGTTTATTCACGCGCTGCTTACGCCGAGATTGTGTCCCAGTTTGTTGTGGACGGCCAAACGGCCCGGCTCACGCAGGCAGCCTTGGAGACTTTGGCGGTGATTGCCTATCGCCAGCCAGTTTCCCGAGCCCGTGTTTCCGCGATTCGCGGAGTTAACGTGGACTCGGTGGTGAGGACTCTTGCACAGCGCGGGCTGATTGAGGAAGTGGGCACCGATCCGGTGTCCGGGGCATTCTTGTACCGCACCACGGCGTATTTTTTGGAACGGCTGGGGTTGGGGGACGTGGAAGAACTGCCGCGGATTGCACCGCACCTGCCCGGTCTGGAAAACCTCCAGGATTTCGATGATTCACACTTTTAGCATGACCACAACTTTTAACACCCTAAGGATTATTCAATGACACCGTCGCCCCGTTCCGGAAGCTCGTCCGGACAGAATCAACCCCGAGGCGGCAAGCCCCGCTCCGGCGCACCGAAGTCAGGTGCACCGCGCTCAGGAGCGCCGAAGGCAGGCGGCTTCAAGGCCGGTTCACCGAAATCGGGCGGCTTCAAGTCCGGTGGCAAGTCCGGTGCGCCCAAGTCAGGCGGATACCAGGGTGCCAGTTCAAAGCCCGGCGCCCGCAAGCCCAGCCAGACCGGTGCCCGCCCGTTCAAGAACGAACAGTATGGGCGCACCGTCTCCGCAAGCAAGAACCGGCCCACCGAGCAGAACCGCCGCCCGGAGCGCACCACGGATGACATTGACATTCACAACGTTGACGGTGTGCGCCTGCAAAAGGTCATGGCACAGGCCGGTGTGGCATCGCGCCGCCTGTGTGAAGACATGATCCTTGAAGGCCGCGTCCAGGTTGACGGCGTCACCGTCACCCAGCTGGGCCTGCGCGTGGATCCGGAAACCGCAGAAATCGCCGTGGACGGCATGACCATCCAGACGAACGAATCCATGGTCTACATGGTGTTCAACAAGCCCAAGGGTGTCGTGTCCACGATGGATGACCCCGAGGGCCGCCCGTGCATCAGCGACTTCCTGAAGAAGCGCCAGACCCGTGAGCGCCTGTTCCACGTGGGCCGCTTGGACACCAGCACCGAGGGCTTGCTGCTGTTGACGAACGATGGCGAACTGTCCAACCGCCTCAGCCACCCGAAATACGGCATCCCCAAGACCTACTTGGTCCAGGTGCGCGGCCCGATGGCCCACGGCATCGGCGCCCAGCTCAAGGACGGCGTGGAGCTTGAAGACGGTTGGCAAAAGGTGGACTCCTTCCGCCTTGTCGATTCAACGCCGGGCCACGTGCTCGCTGAAGTGGTCCTCCACTCCGGTAAAAACCGCATTGTGCGGCGCATGTTCGACGCAGTGGGCTACCCCGTTGAGCGCCTGGTCCGCGTGAAGTTCGGCCCCATTGCCCTGGGCGACCAGCGCCAGGGCAGCGTCCGCGTTTTGGGCCGCCATGAAGTGGGCTACCTGCTCGCAGACGTGGGGATGTAAACAGCGGATGAATCCTTCGCACTTGTGTGGGCCGGTGCTGGTCCTTGGCAGCGGACTGCTGGGGGCCAGCATTGGTTTGGGGCTGCGTGCGCACGGCCTTGACGTTGTTCTGAGTGACCCTTCGCCGTCGGCGCAGGCCGTTGCCGTGGACATCGGTGCCGGGCGCGCCTTCGACACGGCCGAGGCACTAAGCCCCGAGCTTGTTGTGGTGGCCGCCCCGCCGGATGTCACCGCCAACGTGGTGGCTGCCGCGCTTGTTCGGTACCCGTCCGCCGTCGTGGTGGACATTGCCAGCGTCAAGGGCTCCGTGCTGGCCGAAATCCAAGCCATCGCGGCGCTGGATTCGATGGCGTTGGATGCAGTTGCGCTGGCGCGGTATGTGGGCACGCACCCCATGGCCGGGCGGGAGCGCTCCGGCCCGGTTGCCGCGCGTGGGGAGCTTTTCAACTCCATGCCGTGGGTGCTGTGCCCGTCAGAGGCAAGTTCGGCGCACGCCATCAAGGTGGCACATTCGCTGGCGATCGACCTGGACGCCGTGGTGTTCCGCTTCACCCCCGACGAGCACGACGGCGCTGTGGCACTGGTCTCGCACCTGCCCCAGGTGATGGCATCCCTGGTGGCAAGCCGGTTGCAGGAGACACCGTCGCACGCGCTGTCACTCGCCGGGAACGGCTTGCGCGACACCACCCGCATCGCCGCCAGCGACCCCACGCTGTGGGTGCAGATTCTAGGCGCCAACGCCCCCAAGCTGTTGGCCATAATGGAAGGTGTCCGCACCGACCTGGACAGGCTGATCAACACACTGAGCGCACCCACCGCACCGGGGGCGCGCCTGGACCTGGCCCAGCTCATGGCGGAAGGCAACGCCGGCGAGAGCCGCATCCCGGGCAAGCACGGCGGCCCGGCTCAGCACTACTCGTGGCTTACGGTGCTTGTTGACGACAAGCCTGGCCAGATCGCGAAGCTGCTCACCGAAATTGGTGAGATTGGCGTCAACGTCGAGGACCTGCGCCTGGATCACTCCGCCGGGCTGCAAGTGGGCATGGTGGAACTCTCTGTACTGCCGTCGCGACGCGTGGCGCTGGTGGACGAATTGACGGAACGCGGTTGGAAGGTCATTCAATGAGTAACGCTGAACTAAATATTGCTGATATACAGCAACTGCGCATGGGTAAATCCCTCGTGATTGCCATGGACGGTCCTTCCGGCTCCGGCAAATCGAGCGTCAGCAAAGCCGTGGCGACGCGTCTCGGGTTGGCGTTCCTGGACACCGGCGCCATGTACCGCAGCGTGACCTGGCACTGCATCAACGCCAACATTGATTTCGCGAATGCCACGGCCGTTGAAGCTGCCGCCAGGACCATCAAAATTGAGCAGAGCCTGGAGCCGGACACCGAGTTCGTGAAAGTTAACGGCGTTTTCGTCACGGACGCCATCCGTGACCCCAAGATTTCGGCTTCCGTCAGCTCCGTCGCCACGAACCTGGGTGCACGCGCTGCGTTGGTGCGTCGCCAGCAGGACATTATTGCCGCCAGCGATCGCCGCATCGTGGTTGAGGGCAGGGACATTACCACGGTGGTGGCTCCCGATGCCGAGGCCAGGCTGATCCTGACCGCCAGCGAAGCAGCCCGCATGAGGCGCCGGGGCTTGCAGCTCGGCGGCACCCAGAGCGCTGCGCAGCTGGCGGAACAGGTGCTGGCCCGTGACGCCAAGGACTCAACAGTCGTTGACTTCCAGCGCGCCGCGGACGGCGTGTACACGGTGGACTCCTCGGACCTCGACTTCGAACAAACCGTGGCCGCAGTCATTAACGTGGTGCGCCAATGCGTGAATGAGGGCCCGGCTGCATGAAACCGAAGGACAAGGCGCTACTCGCCCTCACAGCCGTGCCACCGCGGTGGAAAACACGCTGGAGCCGTCCGCTGGGGCGGTTGCTGGATCACGGCATCTACAACACAACCGTGTTGGGGAAGGAAAACGTCCCCCAACACGGCCCTGTTGTGTTCGCCGCCAACCACCTGAGCTACCTTGACGGCCCCGTCATGGTCGGTGCCAGCAGCCGGTATATGCACGTCATGGTCCGCCATGACATGTTCAAGGGCTTCCTCGGCTGGGTGCTGCGCAGCTCCGGACAAATCCCCGTCAACCGGAACGGAGACCGAGGCGCGTTGCAATACGCCAAGGCCATCCTTGACCGCAACGACTGCATCGGAATCCTGCCCGAAGGCACCCGGGGGAGCGGGGACGCCTCCGCCATGAACAGCGGAGTGGCGTGGCTGGCACTGAACTCGGGGGCCGCCGTCGTCCCTGTGGCCATCCTTGGCACTAGGCTCCCCGGGGAACATCGCGACAAAATTCCAGCACCGCGGCGCAATCTACACGTGGTGTTTGGCGAACCCCTGTTGATCACGCGCGAACCGGGAGTTTCCGGCCGTGTTTCAATGGACAGGGCAACTGAACAAATCCGCCAGCGGCTGGCGGCCCATATTTCCGCATCCCAAGCCGTAACTGGGCAGGAATTGCCTGCGGATGACCACCTTTCTTCAAAGCACAAAGGACAGTAACCATGAGCGACTCCACGTCACCCACCCCCGCCAGCGATGGTGAAGTTGGTCACCAGGACTATGCGCCCACAGGCACCGACCATGTAGCTGAGCGGGTGGCGGCCATCTCCGACGAGGACGCCGACGCCCGCGCAGCCGGCCTTCTCGCTGGCCTTGCCAGCTACGAGCTCGACGCCGAGGATGCAGCACTGCTCTCCGGCGAGTTCGACGACGGCACCAGCGTAGACGCGCACCGTCAGGACCCGGTGCTGGCCATTGTGGGACGGCCCAACGTGGGCAAGTCCACGCTGGTGAACCGCATCCTGGGTCGCCGCGAAGCAGTCGTGGAGGACACCCCCGGGGTGACCCGCGACCGCGTGCAGTACACAGCTGACTGGAGTGGGCGTTGCTTCACGCTGGTGGACACCGGTGGCTGGGAGCGTGATGCCCGCGGTCTGGACCTGCGCGTTGCCGAGCAGGCTGAGATCGCCGTGGAAATGGCTGACGCCGTACTGCTGGTGGTTGATGCCATGGTGGGTATCACCTCTTCCGATGAAGCCATTGTGCGGATGCTGCGCAAGTCCAAGAAGCCCGTCATCCTGGTCGGCAACAAGATCGACGACCTGGTCCAGGAAGCCGAAGCCGCCACGCTGTGGGGTCTGGGACTGGGAGAGCCGTACCCGGTTTCCGCTGTTCACGGCCGCGGCGTTGCCGACATGCTGGACAAGGTCATGGAGGTGCTGCCGGAGTTCTCCGCCGTCGCCGGTGTGGAACGCACCGGAGGCCCGCGCCGCATCGCGTTGCTGGGCCGTCCCAACGTGGGCAAGTCCTCCTTGCTGAACAAGCTGGCAGGTACCGAGCGCGTTGTCGTTGACAATGTTGCCGGCACCACGCGCGACCCCGTGGATGAGCTCATTGAGTTGGGCGACCGCACGTGGCGCTTCGTGGACACAGCAGGCATCCGCCGCCGCGTGCACATGCAGCAAGGTGCCGACTTCTACGCGTCGCTGCGCACGCAGACCGCGCTGGAAAAGGCCGAAGTTGCCGTGGTGCTGATGGCCGTGGACGAGGTGCTCAGCGAGCAGGATGTGCGCATTCTGCAGTTGGCCATTGAATCCGGCCGCGCCCTGGTGCTGGCGTTCAACAAGTGGGACTTGATGGACGACGAGCGCCGCAAGTACCTGGAACGCGAAATCGACCAGGACCTGGCGCATGTGGAGTGGGCACCGCGCGTAAACATTTCAGCCAAGACCGGCTGGCACAAGGACAAGCTGGTTCCCGCCCTTGATCTGGCCCTTGAAAACTGGGACCGCCGCATCCCCACGGGCCGCTTGAATGCGTTCCTAGGAGAACTGGTCTCGGAACACCCGCACCCCGTGCGTGGCGGAAAGCAGCCCCGCATCCTCTTTGGCACGCAGGCTTCCAGCCGTCCGCCGAAGTTCGTGCTGTTCACCACCGGGTTCCTGGATCCGGGCTACCGCCGCTTCATCACCCGCCGCTTGCGTGAGACCTTCGGCTTCGAGGGCACGCCCATCGAGGTCAGCATGCGCGTGCGTGAGAAGCGCAGCCGCAAGAAGTAACGCGGGTCACAGCTGATTTGGTCTACGCCAGCTTTTATATGGGGTAAGCTTTTTCAGGTGGTTCAGCCACGGGAGATACCTTCCGGAAGTTGAACTTTCGGGCTGTAGCGCAGCTTGGTAGCGCACTTGACTGGGGGTCAAGGGGTCGCAGGTTCAAATCCTGTCAGCCCGACCGAAACAAACCCGCTGTTCCTTGGCTTCACGCCGGGGACGGCGGGTTTTTTCGTACCCTGCTGTCGCTTCTCTTGCTGATGACGGGGAAGCGGTAGAATGCGCGCAGGAGTGCGGTTGCGAAAACGCGGATGGTCTTCAACGCCTCCATGGTCGGGGGCTCGCCGCCATGCTGGCCCTGCTGCTCAGCGGATGTACCTCCGCTTCCTCGCCCTCCGAGACCAGCGCGACCAGCGTGACCAACGCTGGCAGCACCCCAGCACCGTGACCGGCCGAAGCCTCCCGGATAACGGCAGCCGGCCTCGCCGTCGTCGACGGAAGCATCCCCGTGAGGACTGACATGGTGTGGCCCATCCGCAGCATCATGATGTCCTACACCGTCACCTTGATCCTCCAGCTTGTCGAAGAGGGCAAGCCGAGTCTCGAGGACACCCTCAACAAGTATGTCGGCGGCGTCACCGATGGGGACCAGATCACGTTGCTCGAGCTGGCAAACATGTCCAGCGGCAATGCCGACTACGTCAATGCGGCGTTCCTCTCCCAGTGGCAGGCGACCCCGCGAAGATCTTCAGACTCAATGAGCTCAACAGCGGTGTTCTCCACCAGCCGGCGCAGTTCGCACACGGCACTAAGTTCGTCCACACCAACTCCAACATCAACCTGCTCGGTGCCGTGATCGAGAAGGTGACCGGTGAGCCTTTTACGCAGGTACTGAAGGAGCACACTCTTGATCCGCTGAAGCAAACCGGCACGAGCTACATGGTTGATGCCTCGAAGACGGCCGCGTTTGGGCAGACACCCTCGGATCCGGTGCACTGCTGAAGCCGGAAACGCAGAAGCTGTGCGAGATCGGACACAAGATCGCCGCACCGCCCTACGACCTTTACGCCGTCGGGATGGGGACAACTGACCGCTGGTCGAGACATAACGGAGAAGGTGTGGGATTCACCGCCGCAACCTTTCATGAGAACGAAACAGGGGCGAGCATTGTGGTGTAAATGAATGGGTCGGGCGTCGCCGACAAATCGCACCCGGCCAACCAGGCCTTCCGGGCACTCGCTGCCGTCCTGCAGAACGGAACTGGAAAATGAGTGAACGAATCGCTGCTATGCGCCCCGCCCGAACCAGGCACATACGCGGCGCCGAAATCATCGCCATCGTCGCGGCCACCTCGCTGACCGCCGGATGCTTTGGTGGCGCTCCCGGACCGAGGGCACGCCGAGCGCGCCGTGCATCGGCATCACCTCCGTTCCCGGGCTTCCGGATGCGGCGCTTGAGGTGATGAACCAACCGCAGTTCTCAAGCGGTCGTTGGGTAATCTCGGTCGAAGACCTCGACACGGGGGAGACCCTGATCGACCTGGACGGCGACAAGCTCGCCGAGCCGGGCTCCTTTGTGAAGACCTACAGTGCGGGCGCCGTCTGGGTGAAATGGCGCCGGATCACACGATTACCACCCCAGTGAAGCCGTCGGCCATCACCGAGGTGAAGGCCGACGGCACGGTCGACGACCCCCTGTTCACCGGCACACTCGCCGACAAGCCCGTCACGCCAATCATCATCAACCAGAATCTGCTCGATATCCTGATCACTCCCGGAGCGGAGGGCAAGCCCGCGACGGCGGCGCTCACACCCGCTGTCTCCCCCTGGAAGCTGGTCAGCGAGGTGCAGACTGTTGGTGCGGGCAAGGAGACCGAAATCGAGGACCCCAAGGTCGCCCCCGATGACGCCAACACCATCCTAATCTCCGGCACCATTGCCGCCGGTAGCGCTCCCGCCCTCAAGGTCTACGAGCTCGAAGACCCCGCGACTTTCGCTCGCATGGCCCTCATCGAGGCGCTGCAGCGGGTAGGAGTGACGGTATCGGCGAACCCGACGGAGGCGAATCCCGAGCAATCCCTGCCCGATCAAGCTACCGTCGCCGCACTGCGCTCTGCGGCCAGGCTTGTGTCGTTGCCTCTCGGTGAAGAGGTGAAGTACGTGATGAAGATCAGCTACAACCGCGGTGCGCAGACGCTGGTCTGTCGTCTTGCCGTCGATGCCGGAAAAACCGCCTGCAACGCCGGAATGCCGGTGATGCAGTCCATTTGGGCTGCTGCGAAGCTCGACACCCTGGGTGCCTCTCTGGTCGACGGGTCCGGGCTCGACGGCAACCTCATCACCGCACAGAACGCCGTCGACATTCAGGCGATCATGGCCAAGCGCCCGGATGCGAAGCGCTGGCAAGGCACCATGCCGATCCTCGGCGTCGACGGCTCGCTCGCCGACGTGCAGGCTGACAGCAAGGCGGCCGGGAAAGTGTTCGCGAAGACCGGACCCCTCCTCGCCGGCGATGCTTTCAACAACCGCTACCGCCTGGTCACGAAAACGCTCGGGGGCGTGATGGATAACAAGAAGGGTGGTCACCTGGCCTTCACCATCATGGTGAATCAGGGCTTCTACACTGAACTCGCTGTGGTATTCGAGGCGAATGACGACGTCGGAAAGGTTGCCGCACTCATCCAGCAAGCGTACTAATGAACTCGTGTCGGTCACGAGGCGAAGCAAGCGATGGGATGCGCCCGTCAGTATAAACCCAGCGTGATCTCGAGCCGTCCGTTGGGCAGCACCTGCGCACCAACCTGCGAAAGGCTGTCCACCACATGGTCCGCCTTCAAAGTGTGGGCTTGGGCAGTCCCGGCCACGGCCAGCGTCATGGCCTCTGCAGCACGTCCCGATGCCAGACCAGCCGGTGCGTCTTCCACCACGAGGCAGCGGCGGATGTCGACACCCAGCCTTTCGGCTCCGAGCAGGAATGGACCGGGGTGGGGTTTTCCAGCAGCGACCTGATCGGCTGTCACCATGTGTTCCGGTGCGGTGATCCCGGCGGCACCGATGCGAACTTCTGCGAGCCCCTGCGTGCACGACGTCACGATCGTCCATGAACCTGCCGGTAGCGACTGCAACAGCTCAACTGCTCCGGCCTTGCACACCACACCCTCGGTGTCCGACATTTCCAGTGTCTTGATGAGCTCATACGCTTCGGCACGCCGGGGCTGGTCAACATACTGCTCAACCAGCGCCTTCGCCGGAACACCGTGGCTCCCGTATGAAAATCCTTCAAGTCCGAGTTGCTCGCCCCACGAGCGCCACGCCCGCTCGGTGGCCGCCGTGGAGTCGATCAGCGTCCCATCCAGGTCGAACAGTAGAGCATCAACCGTGAATTTGCGCTGCGGAGCGGATTCACCGGGCTTCCCGTCATGCTTTGTCATGTCTTCACACTATCTGCACCCACATGGCTGCGTAGCGTCATGAGCGCACCGGCCACGATCAGGCCCTGGCCCAGTGTGTACGTGAACATGACCAGCGGACTGGTCCAGGCTGGCATGGCATACGGGACAAAGAGCCGAAAAGCCAGGATGGTGTCCGAGGCCAGAAAAAATATGGCACCCCAGATCAGTGTCCTGTGGCAGCGAGTTGCCAGAGCCGCTGTTCCTCCGAGCACGACGCCGTACCCGGTCACGGCAGGTGCCAGGGAACCAGCCGGAGACCACAGAATGATCGCAAGCATCACCCACCACACGGCGAAAAGCCAAGCCCAGAATGGGGCCGGGCGGATGGCAAGGTGTCGCCAAAACGTCCACATGTAGCAAAGGTGCGCTAGTGCAAAGAACGCCAGCATGAGCGGCAGCGACGGCGCGAATGGGAAGAACGCACCTGCCCCGTCGCCCAACCAAGAGAAGAACAGTGCGGCCAGCAGCAGCCAAAGGACATTGGCAAGCCCACGCCCGGAACGGCTCCAGCCCCACAGCAATGCCAACGCCAAAGCCGGCATCAAGACCAGTTTTGTTGCTGCAGCAAGGCCAGCGGCGTCGCACGCCAAAGCGCCGACGTGAACAATTGACACGACGAGGTAGGAGGAAAACGGCAGCAGCAAGGCACCATAATTGCCACCGGCCGGCTTAATGGTGCTGCGCACGGTCCTCCCTTGCATCGTTGCAACTAGCCTCATCCTAGGCGCAGGATGCCACCGTGGCGGCTAGCCGCAGCCCGGTCCGACGGTTGGTGTCCCACATGGGCAGCGTCGGGATGCCATTGACTAACTTTTGGCCGGCTCCTACGCTCGACTCAATAGTTGTGGCCGCATTCAACAGTCGAGGTATTCGATGAAGAGTGTCCGATTTCTACAATGGGCCTTGGCGGGTGTTGCCGCGTTGTCCCTGTCCATGGGTGGCACGGTTGCGGCCACGGCAGCCACCCCCGACCAAGGAGTTGTGGCGGCGAAGTATGCCTCCGTGGGTGGGGCCGGCGGCTTCTTGGGACAACCGGTGACGCCGCTTCGCTGCGGCCTGCCGGCGGGCGGCTGCTACCGGCAATACAGGGGTGGAAGCGTCTATTGGTCGTCCGCTTCCGGCGCCCATGTCTCCCTGGGAGGCATTCGTGCGCGGTGGGCTTCTTTCGGATGGGAAAGGGGCTTCCTGGGTTATCCGCTCACTGACGAGAATTGCACGCTTGTGAACCGGGGCTGTGTGCAAAAGTTCCAGGGTGGCCTCATCTACTGGCAATCTTCAGTGGGCGCGCATGCGGTGCATGGGGGAATACTCTCCAAGTACGCCCAAATGGGGTACGAGAACAGCCCCCTCGGATACCCCCGCAGCGATGAAGCATGTACGGGGACCACGTCCAAGACCTGCACCCAGCTCTATCTGGGCGGGTCCATCGTGTGGCGGACGGGCCAAGGGACAAGCGTCACGCCGACCAGCGGCAGCATCGGCTACGTGGTGAACAAGCGCAGGCCCAATGCACCCATCAACAGGACGCCCGCCGATCTGGTGGTGGTGGGCAGCCAATACATGCGCAGGGAAGCCGCCAACCAGCTGCAGGCCATGTTCAGGGCAGCGGCAGGGGGCGGAGTTGGCATCACGACCGTGAGCGGGTTCAGGTCATACTCAACCCAACTTGCCCTGTACAACCAGTATGTTGCCCAATACGGCCGGGCCTATGCAGACACCATCTCGGCCCGGGCCGGATACAGCGAGCACCAAACTGGGCTGGTCATGGACATTGGGAATCCCAACGGGGCCTGTGGGCTGAGTGCGTGCTTTGCCACAACACCGGCAGGTGCCTTTGCCGCGAACCATGCCTGGCGGTACGGGTTCATCGTGAGGTACACCAACGGCTATACAGCTATCACCGGCTATGCCTACGAACCCTGGCACCTGCGCTATGTTGGAGTGCGCGTATCCACTGCCATGCACAACCTGGGCTACCAGACTTTGGAGCAATACTTCGGTTTGCCGGCAGCACCCGACTACTGATGCCGTCCATGATCAGCGCAGGACGGCACACCGGAAAATCATCTTCGATAGGACTGTTGCATGAGCAACGCACCGGCGCTGTCCCGACGCCTTGGAACCTTTGACGCCTCGGTGATCGGGATTGGCTCGATGTTGGGGGCAGGAGTATTTGCCGCTTTCACACCAGCCGCCGCCGCCGCAGGCAGCGGACTGCTGATAGGGCTGGTCATGGCCGGGGTGGTGGCGTTTTGCAATGCCACATCCTCTGCCCAGTTGGCTGCGGTGTATCCAAGCTCGGGTGGCACGTATGTGTATGGGCGCGAGCGGTTGGGTCCGTGGGCCGGATATTTGGCGGGCTGGGGATTTGTCATTGGCAAGACGGCCAGTGCCGCGGCCATGGCCATGACGTTCGCCGCCTACGCAGCACCTGCCGGTTGGGAACGCCCGGTGGCCATCGGCGCCGTCGTGGTTTTGGCTGCCGTGAACTACCACGGAGTTACCCGCACAGCAGGGTTGATCCGGATTTTAGTGGTTCTGGTGCTGCTGGCACTGGGCACAGCCGTTGCCGTGGTGTGGGGAGGTCAGGGCGCGGAGACGTCACGGATCATCGGTGATGGGTTGTTCGCACACGGCTGGTACGGCATCCTGCAATCGGCGGGCCTGCTGTTCTTTGCCTTCGCCGGGTATGCACGCATCGCCACCATGGGCGGGGAAGTCAAGAACCCCAAGAGCACCATCCCCCGGGCCATCATCCTTGCCCTGTCAGTTGCCGTGGTGGTGTACGTGGTCATTGCCATCACGCTCCTGGCTGCGTTGGGCCCGGAAGCTGTGGCCCGCACCCCCACGCCGCTGGCGGATGCCGCCTCCAGCGTGGCGGCATGGGCCGGGCCGGTGGTGAACGTCGGTGCGGCTGTGGCTGCGCTAGGCGCTCTGTTGGGGTTGCTGGCCGGGTTGGGACGCACCAGCTTGGCCATGGCCCGCGGCGCAGATCTGCCACGATGGCTCGACGCCGTTCACCCCCGCTACAACGTGCCGCACCGCGCCGAGCTTTTCTTGGCCGCCATCATTTGCCTAGTGATTTTGGTGGCGGACTTGCGCGGGGCCATCGGCTTCTCCTCTTTCGGGGTGCTGCTGTACTACCTGGTGGCCAACCTTGCAGCGTTCACCCAGCCGCCGGAGGACCGCCGCTACCCGAAAGGCTTCCAAGTGCTCGGCGCGCTGGCTTGCCTCGGGTTGGTGGCGACACTGCCGCCGCTGTCAGTGGGGCTGGGTGTGCTCGTCTTTGCCGCCGGAATTGCACTGCGCCTGGTCCGCACGGGCAAACGCCGGAAGTAGACAACCTACGGCCTACTCCCGGCACCGAATCTACTGCCGGCACCGCCCCCACGTCTCACGTCAGCGCTATGCTCACCCCAGCCACGACCGCGTAGCCAGCCATGGCGGCCAGGAGCCAGACCAGCGTGAGCCAGCCAGTCCGGCGTCGTACGCACAGCAGGGCGCCCAGTGCGAAGGAGAGCCCCAGCGTTGCCAGCCCGAGGAAGTCGTCCTCGCGTGAATTTTCGAACACACCTTCGAACATTCGCCACAGCACGACGCCGGCCACCAGTGCCACGCCGGCAGCGCCCAGAACCAGCAGCCCGCTCTTGGCCAACGGGGCGGGTCCGGAACCAGGGCTGGAACCGAAACCAGAATGGACATCAGCAGACGGGTCGGCGATGGCCTGAGTGCGGGCCAGGGCGCCAGTGCTGGTCCCTAGCCGGATCCTGCGTTGGTCGGGGTTCAGGAGTATGAGCGGCAGGACCAGCACGGCAACAAACAGCACGGAAATGATCAGGGCCTCGAGGTCGTCGTTGCCTTGGATGGCGGCCGACACCGGCGCCAGCGCCACCATCACAGCAGTCATGGATGCCGTCCAGGTCAGGAGCGCGGGGCGGCCCTGCGGGCGGATGAGCAGCAACAGCGCGGCCAAACCCACGGCAAACATGAGCAGGCTGGCAGAAGAATCAGCCAGCCGGTGGAGTTCGGCGGTGCGCGTCCAGCCATGGCCGTTCACGTTGGGCAGCACCAGCCACGGAGCCAGCAGCACCAGCCAGGAGCCGAAGCCCGCGAGCATGATCAAGGCAAGGAGTCCGGCGGCAATGCGGAAAGCAACGTGGCGGCGGGCCCTCGGTGTGTTTCCGGAGCTAGAGCTTCTGGTGGGCGCGGTGCCGGCGGGAGATTCGGGCGGACACGGCGGGCCTTTCGCTAGAGGGTGTTCTCCCACTGGGGAGGGGGGAAGTCGCTGAGGATCCCACCGTGGCGTGCCCGGGGCAGGCTTGGACAGGGGCAGCAGTCCCGCAGGCACGGGCACTTTGCCCGGGACTGGCAGCGGCCGGGCCTTTGTCCGTAACCGATGGTGCGGCAAGACTCAGGCCCATGACACATCACCGGGTGTTGTTTGCGGGGCTGCAGGCCGTCAGTGTGGCTGCGCAATGTGCTCGGCTGGATCATCTTGGCGGTGGGCACGCTGACTCAGTTGGGCTTGACCGAGGAGAGCCTGGTCAATGCGGGATTCCTTGGAGAGCTGGGCCCGGCAAACCCCTGGGTCAGCGGACCACCGGTGCTGCTCCTGAGCACGGTGACGGGCTTCGCCATTTACGTAATGTTGGGGCTGCTGCCTGTGCTGTACCCATCGGGGCGGTGGCCCGGCCGTGCGTGGCTGCTGCCCAGCGGGATGGTGGTTGCCGTAGCTGCGCTGTTCCAAGTGCAATGGGTCATGGACGCGCTCCATACCGGGACTGCGAAAGCAGGGCCCCTGGTTGGCCCGGCGTGGCCGCCTGCGCTGCTCTTCGGGGCAGGGCTGCTGGCTGTGTGGGCCATGAGCGTGGTGCGCCTGGTGCGGGCGAACCAGCCCGAGCGCTCGCAGCTGGCTTGGCTGCTGGCAACGGTTATGGCCTTGCTTGCCACCCAATTCCTTGGAGCCAGCGTTCCCGGGCACTGGCTGCGGGCCCTGTGCCTGTTTCTGTTCCCGGCCGCCATCGCCGTGGGCATCTTGCACTACAGGCTGTTGGGGATCCAGGCCGTGTTGCGGCTCGGACTGGTCAACGGGGTGCGCGAAGCCTGGGCACTCTTGAAGTCGACGGGCGGACCCCGGGGGAGCGCTACCCCAGCCGGGACCAGCGGATGCTGCGGGCCATGGCTGCGCAACTGGCCGCCGACGTCCACGCCATGGCACTGACTGAACAACTGCAGGAACAGCGCGACGCCGTGGTGAACGCCACCGCCAGGGAACGTGAACGACTGCGCCGGGACCTGCACGACGGTCTGGGGCCCTCGCTCACCGGCGTCGGACTTGGGCTGCAGGCGTTGGGGGACTCACTGGCGCCGGGGCAGGAAGGACCGCGTGAACTCCTCAACGTCCTGCACAGGGAGGTGGGCAGCGCCGTGGGGGAGGTGCGCCGCATCCTGGAGGACCTCGTCCCGGCAGCGCTCGCAGGCGCAGAGCTCGCCGCCGTCCTGCCGCAGCGTGTTGCCGCCGTGGCGGGCCAGTTGCCCCACACCGTCCACATCGGTGCACTGCCCCCGCTGCCGCCAGCCGTGGCCGAAGCCGTCTACAACGTCACCAGCGAGGCCGTGGCCAATGTGGCCAAGCACGCCCACGCTCACTACGTCGAGGTGCGTGTGGACGTGCTGGGAGGCAGGCACGGCCCGGTACTCGCGGTGAGCGTGGACGACGACGGCACAGGCTTTGGCCCCGACGCTGCGGCAGGCATCGGGCTGGCATCGATGAGGGAGCGGGCTGCGGCCCTGGGCGGAGGCCTCAGCGTTGACTCCGGACCTGGCGGCACCTGCGTTTCCCTCACTCTGCCGCTGGCCCTGAAGCTCGCCGCCGACATGCCCTCAGCCCCAGTGCTCCCAGGATCGGTGCACTCGGCAGCCACACCCCAGCAGGTCACACCATGAACAACCCCGTGGCAGACCCCGTGCGGATCGTCATAGCCGACGACCACCCCATGTTCCTTTATGGACTCCGGGCCGCGCTCGCAGGCGCGGGTGAGCTGGTGGTGGCCGGTGAGGCGTGCGACGGCGACGGACTGGCCAGGATCGTGGCGTTGGAACGCCCGGCGGTGGTCCTGACCGACTTGGAAATGCCGGGCGTGGATGGGATGGGCGCCGTTGCGGGGGGCCAGTGGCTACCTGCTCAAGGGCGCGGACCGGGAAGAGATTGTGCGGGCCGTGCTGACCTTGGCCCCCGGTGGAACGGTCTTTGGCAGTCAGGTGGGCTGCAGAGTGGCCGAATACATGGTGGGTGGACCGGGAACCTCCACCGCCCGGAGCTTCGCTGAACAAACGGGGCGGGAAAACCAGATTCTGGCCCACGTTGCCGCAGGGCGCAGCAGTCACGAGATCGCCCGTAGGCTGCTGCTGTCGGAAAAGACGGTACGGAACAACGTGGCCACGATCCTGGCGAAGCTGGCCCTGCGTGACCGTGCCGCAGCTGAAGCCACGGCGGGGTCGCAACAATGTGCTCTTAGTTCAGGACCCGGCGGCCGGGCCCGGACAACTCCCGGGCGTCCAAGGCAAAGAGGTCCGTGGAGCCAGCGGTTGCCGCGCCCAGCAGACCTGCGGACTGTGGCAGCACCTGCTCAGCGTAAAAACGAGCCAGCACCAGTTGGGACTGCGCCAGTTCGGCGTCGCCGGTTGCGGCCGCTGCCACGGCGGCACGCGACAGCATCCAGGCGCTGGTGCACAAACCCCACATGCGCAGGTACGGCTGGAACCCGAGAGCACGGCGTTGGGGTCTGACTGTCCTGTGCGCAGCATCCACACGGTGGCTTCGTGGAGGGCGTCGAATTGCCGCCCCAGTTCCTGACAGATGGTCGCGAACTGCTCTCCGGCGTCGGCCAAGTCTGTTTCAACTTCGCGCATGGTGGCCAGGAACTCCAGCATTGAGGCCCCGTTGCGGACGCCCAGCTTACGACCCACCAAGTCCGCGGCCTGGATGCCGTTGGTGCCTTCGTAGATCGCGGCGATGCGCACGTCGCGCACGTGCTGGGCCGCACCGGTCTCCTCGATGAAGCCCATGCCGCCTTGGATCTGCAGGGCAAGCGAGGTGAACTCATTGCCCATGTCCGTGCCAAAGGACTTGCAGATGGGGGTCAGGATACCCACGATCTCGTTGGCGCGGGCACGCACGGCCGGGTTGGGATGGTTGCTGCTGATGTCCACGTAGCTGGCGTCAAGGAGCATGAGATAGCGCATGGCGGAAATGCCCGCCCGCTGCGTCATGAGCATGCGGCGGACATCGGGAAACTCGATCAGCGCGGAGCTTGGCCCCGTTGCGCCGATGGCAAGCCCTTGGTGGCGCTCCTGCGCATACGTCAATGACTGCTGGTACGCGCGCTCCGCCACGGCGAGCCCCTGCACGCCCACGCCTAGGCGGGCACTGTTCATCATGACGAACATGATGCGCATGCCCAAGTTTTCCTCCCCAATAAGGTAGCCGGTGGCTCCTTCGAAGGAGAGCACGCAGGTGGGGGAAGCGTGGATGCCCATCTTGTGTTCCAGTGAAACAGTCTGCACGGAGTTGCGGGCTCCTACGGAGCCGTCGTCGTTGATGAGGAACTTGGGCACAATGAAGCAGGAGATGCCGCGGGTACCTTCGGGGGCGCCGGGTGTGCGGGCCAAAACCAGGTGCACAATCTCCTCGGCCATGTCATGGTCGCCGTAGGTGATGAAGATCTTTTGCCCCGTGATGGAGTAGCTGCCGTCGTCGTTTTTCACGGCCCGGGTGGTCAGTGCGCCCACGTCGGAGCCTGCCTGCGGCTCGGTGAGGTTCATGGTTCCGGTCCACTCGCCGCTGACCATCTTGGGCAGGTAGCGGTTCTTCATGTCCTCGTCACCGTAGTGAAGCAGCGCTTCAATGGCACCCTGCGTCAGCAGCGGGCACAGTGAAAAGGCCATGTTGGCGGAGGTCATGAGTTCCTGGATGACAAGGCCCACCGTGCGGGGGAAGCCGCCGCCGCCAAACTCCTCCGGAAGTGGCACCGATCCCCAGCCTGCTTCAACGTACTGCCGGTAGGCCTCCTTGAAGCCGTCCGGGGTCACCACCGTGGCATCCGAGGTCAGCAACGAACCTTGGGTGTCGCCCTGCCGGTTGGTGGGTGCCACCACTTCAGCCATGAACTCCCCACACTGCTCCAGGAGTTCCACAACTGTGTCCAGGTCGGCGTGTTCGAAAGCTGGCAGTTTGGCGATGTCCGGGTATCCCACAACGTGCTCAAGGGCGAAGGTAATGTCTGCAAGAGGAGGCTGGTATTGGCTCATATTCGTCAGCGTACCTTGGTGCGCAACGTTTGTGGAGAGGTTTTGTTACTTGCCGGTAATATTGCGCAGATCATGTGCCAATGTGGCGGGGATGCCCAGCGGCAGAATGCAAGAACTCCTACTCGCGGTTGCCTTCCTCACGACTGAATTCGCACTTATGAGGGCATGGCTTGCCGCGGATCCTTACTTGCTGCGATGTACTGGTTGGCGGTTCTCGGACTGCCCTACGTTCAGGCTGATGGTCGCAGGGGGGGCGTGATGCGATTACTTGGAAACTCGCACGCCTGTCGGAGTACGATCTACGCCGCCCCTTGACACCGACCGGCACAAACCTCCTCGGGCTGGTCAAGCACCTAGCCGGGCTCGAAGCCGGGTACTTCGGCGTCGTGTTCAACCGTTCCTTCGACGAGGACTTGAAAAGTTGTTTGCCCGCTGCCGAGCCGAATGAGGACATGTGGGCGCGGTCTGCGGAATCCCGCGAGCAATCCGGTGAGCCTCGCCCGCATATTGGTGTACGTGACTGCAGAAACGCATCGGCATGCCGGCCATGCAGATGTTGCGCGCGAGTTGCTCGACGGCAGTGTGGGACACCGCGATGGCAAAGACAATATGGCAGTCGGGGACCAAGCGTGGTGGCAGGAGTACTGCGATCAGCTAGAGCTGGTTGCGCGTGGGTTCCAGGATCGGACCCAACCAGACGCAGCCGACTCCCACCAGCCCCACTAGCGGTGTTCTCAGCTGGGTGGAGGAAAACTGAGAGTTGAGTGGTTCGTTCAACCACGGCGGCCGACTGACCCTCCACGTGCAGGAAGCCAACGTGAAAGCCCAAGGGTCTATCTCAGGGTGTACTCAGGGCCTTCACCGATGCCGCACAACTGGAACTGAACATAGGCTGGATTCATCACTCACCCTTGTGCGAAGCAGGAGTCCGTCATGAGCAGGACCATCGATCATCCCATGGCGTACAGGTACGATCGGCCCGTTGCCTTCTATGTGCTGGCAACCATCATTCCCTGGTCATTCTGGTTTCTCGCCGCCTACCTCAGCCAGCTCGGCGAACAGACTGCTGCGGTTCAGGTGTGGACGGCGGTGCTCGGCGTCTGCGGCCTGGTGGCGCCCATTTTTGTGGTCATTCTTTTGGTCCGCCGCAGGGCTGATCTCCGGAAAGACATACTCCAGCGTTTGCTCCCACGCCGCATCAGCTGGATCTACTTGGTGGTGACATTGGTGCTGCTGTTGGCCAGCATTCTGGCTGCCCAAGCCGTCTCGCTACTTTTTGGGTATAGCCCCGAGCAGTTTCAGTTCCGGGGAGGCTTCACGTTTTCTGCGGGGCTGCTGCCAGTGTGGTTCACGCTCATCGGTGCGGCGATCTTCGAAGAGCTCGCTTGGCATAGTTATGGCACGGATGCGCTGATCAGAAGCATGTCCGTCTTCACTGCCTCCCTGGTTTTCACAGTTTTCTGGGCCCTGTGGCACCTCCCTTTGGGATTCATCAAGGGCTATTACCACAACGAGGTGGTCGAAATGGGCTGGCTCCACACGCTCAACTTCCCGTTGTCCATGGTGGCGTTCGTGATCCTCATGAACTGGCTCTACTTCAGCACCGGGCGCAGCATCCTCATCGCGATCATTTTCCACATCACGGCGAATCTGGCCAATGAAGTCTTCATGACCCATCCGGATACGAAGATCATCCAAACATTTTTGCTGCTGATCGTGGCGGGAATCGTTGTCACTGCGAACCGCGGTCTGTTCTTCGGACGCCGTCCCCGCAGCGGGCAGTGGATTGGAGAGTATCGCCAGCCCGATTGAAAATCAGCCCACAACCCGGGCTTCCACGCCCGCTGTGAAAGAATCGGGCCGGGAGGGGGAACCATGCGAACGCATCAGGTGAGGGCAACCGGCATTAAGAACACGCGCCCATGATCGTGGAGATGGCACTGCTTCTTGCACTTGCGGTCTTCGTTGGCGCAGCCATGCAACGGTTGACTGGCATGGGGTTCGCCTTGGTGTCGGCACCCTTTGTTGTGCTGATCATGGGACCTGTTACAGGGATTGTCCTGGTGAATGTTTGTGGTGCACTGTCCTCCCTGCTGATCCTGTTCAGGGTGCTGGGGCATATTGACTGGAAAAAGTACTTCATCCTTGCCTCTGCCGCGCTCGTGGGCGTTGTCCCCGGGGCGGTCATCGTCAGGTACATTCCGGGGGCGTGGCTGCAGGTGGGGGTCGGTGTCCTTGTGCTTGTCAGCCTCACAGTGTCCCTGCGGATGAAGTCGCTGAAGCCTGAATCGGGGCTGAAACCAATGATTATTGCCGGCGCGACCAGCGGGATCATGAACACCACGGCTGGCGTTGGCGGGCCGGCCATGAGCGTTTACGCTGTCGCCTCCAAGTGGGGGCAGCAGTCATTCGCAGCAACCATGCAGCCGTATTTCCTCACCGTGGGGCTGGCCTCCATCCTGGCCAAGTACGTAGCGAGTCCTGCATCCATGCCGCAGATGGAACCTTGGGTCTGGGTGGCGGTTGCCGCGGCAATTATTGCCGGTCTTGTGGCGGGAGAGGTACTTTCTAAAAGGATAACTCCAGCACGTGCGCGCCTTTTGGTGGTTTTGCTCGCTTACCTGGGAGCAACGGCAGCCACTGTCAGAGGGATTTTTGAGCTGGTTGCCTAGCCAGCTTCGCGAGGTGGTATCGGTCCTCACGGATGAAGTTGCGGAATTCAGCGTCCTTGGCCAAGCTGCGGAATCTGATCGGTACCACTGCCACAGCCACCAGCGCAAAGACTGCAGCGGGCAGGAGGAAGCCGGAGACTGAAGCGCCGGGGTAGAGCAGGGCGGTATCCGGCCAGCCTCGCGGTGCATCCACGCTTGCGGCCAATCCGGAGAAGACAATGGCGGCTGCGCCGCTAAAGCCCGCAATGACCCGGAAAACCGACCGGCCGTTGGATGCTCCTGCCATGATGGCTCGCGTGTCCACCTTGGACGGTCGGGAGCTTGTGCTTGTTCGGAAATATGTGCACAATTCGGCAGCAGTGCGTCGCACACGGACGAATGCCAGGACGTTGTGGAACACAAGCACGAATGCAGACGCTGCCAAGGACAGGGCAAGAGTCGCCACCACCGCAGCGGGAATGGCCATGTTGGCGTTCGCGCCTGGAAACGCTGGGTAGAGCATCATGGCAATGACCAATGCAGGTGTTCCCACAATCCACGCTGCCACTTGAATACCCTTGTCCAAGTTCCGAGAAGCACCCTTCGAGGACTTCGAAAAATCGCCAACAACTCGATCTTCCGGTGCCCGAAACCCGCGTGACTCCCTGGCATGGCTTGCAACGACCAACCACTGGGGACCGGTAATCCATGGACTTTCGGGGTTCTCGTCGGAGCATTTGAGCCAGACAGCGACCAACACACAGGCTGTCAGCACTGTGCCGCTGATCAGGAACATGGCCAGCGAATCGACGCTGAGCGGGCCGTCGCCCAGGCCTCCAAAAAACAGCACCGCACCTGCTATGACAGCGAGGCCGGAAACTATGCACACAAGGATCAATGCCACGATCAGTATTCGGTCCGGTTCCACATTGCCTGAGAGCTGGGCAGGACCATGACGGGGGAGCCGGACGGACAAGGAGCCAATCACGCCTCCCACGAGCAACGCGACAATCACGCCAACGGAAAGTGACCCCACAATGCATCGTGCGGCAAGGTCAAAAGTTGCCAGGCTCCAACCCTCAGGCAGCAGCGCCGGAACCGCGTCGAAGAGCCAGCCCACCAATACCAAGGCACCTAGCAGCAGCACTGCCGCAACGGCGACCGCCTTCGCGAGTTCTGCAAAGACCAGCAGCCATCGCAGGCTGGCCACCAGTGGTCGTTCAAAATACTCACGTTCGTTCACAGTCCAAGGCTAGTGCCAAAGCGAAAGCCGATACATGCTCTTCCCTTGTGTCGCCCAGTACGGCCTTTCCATGCCGACTGGCTCAAGCGCACCATGGAGCCTGGCGCGCAAGCAACGGGACGGGCGGTTGCCGTAGCTGTGTGACTTGAGGCTCAGATGGTGTTGTCGATGCGGGAATTCGAACTAGGTACAGGTATTGTTCTTGATAGCCAAGGCGCTTTTCTCAAAGTTAGCGGCGGTTAGGCCCGTATGAGTATCTCGCCGATGCTCTGCGGGTCGCATAAAATGCACCTCTAGCTCAATTGGCAGAGCAATTGACTCTTAATCAATGGGTTTCGGGTTCAAGTCCCGAGGGGTGCACTTGGGAGAAACGCTCCGGCACGCATGAAAATGCGTGCCGGAGCGTTTTTTGTTGTTTGTACGTCGGAGCGGAGAATGCCGGTGCTCCCGGTTAAGCGATGGCGGAAACGATTCCGGGTCGGTGCAGGCGGCTTCTTGGTGAGCAGCCCGTCACCACCCTGAGTATGGTTCGATGGCGGCATCGGACACCACCCCCAGCGCAGCATCATCGATGGCTCGGGTCAACAATTCAACTCCTCGTTCGATTTCCAGCTCGGAGACCGTCAGGGGAGGTGTCAACTCGAGGACATTGCCCCGGACCGGGTAGGCCACCAGGCCCAATTCCCACGCACGGAAGGCTGTCTTCGCCGTGAGCTTGTCATCGGGCATTTTTCCATCACGGCTTTTAACGATCTCGACACCGATTGACAACCCGCGGCCACGCACGTCGCCGACGTGGGCTGAACCGGGCCTCACTGGGGCACAGGCGTATGCGTGTAGAAGTCCGGACAACTGTTTACCGCGCTCCGCCGCATTTCGGACAGGCTCTCCTTCTTCCAGGAGCTCGAGTACCGCGCGTCCAGCGGCGCAGGAGACTGGATTGCCCACAGTTGTCATGAGCGCGGAAGCGGTGGGGTGGTCAAGGACAGCGGCCGGGCCGATGGCGGCCGACAGCGGACGTCCGCCGCCGAGGGCCTTGCCCAGTGTGATGATGTCGGGAACAACGCCGTCGTGTTCGAACGCGTGCAGAAAGCCGGTCCGGCCCAAGCCAACCTTGACCTCGTCGAAGATGAGGTAGCTCCCATATTCGTCGCAGAGCTGGCGCAGTCCTTCGAGGAATCCGGGTGGCGGGACCAGCAGGCCCCCATCGGACTGCAGTGGCTCAACGATGACGGCGGCTATGGTGCGGGCGGCCAGAGCCAGCCGCACGCGGCGCAGAGTTTCGGGCACCACGGTGGCGGCATCACCGGTATGGGGTTGATAGGAGGCTGGATACGGGGCAAAAGTGACATGGGGATCCGCCGGTGAACCTGAGTCAACATGAATGCCGGAAACTCCTTGGGCAATCCCCAAACCGCCGTGGTAACCGCCTTGGAAAGCGATGACGCCGGAGCGCCCCGTTGCGTGGCGGCAACCTCTCAATGCAACATCGTTGGCGTCACTTCCCGCATGCCCAAGATATACGCGTCGTGGACCGTCCAGGCTGGGTCTCGACGGCACCAAGGCCAGAAGCTGCTCCGCGAGAGCAACGCCGTCGGGGTGGGTCATGGAGAGGATGGACGCGCCAGGAGCGGTTGCGATCGCCTTTGACACGGCGGACACGATGTCCGGATGGCCGTGTCCCATGCCGGAGGCTGTCCAGCTGGCGCTGAAGTCGAGCAGTTCGCGGCCACCCGGTTCCACTAGCACGCAGCCGCGGCCGGATTCGACAGCGAGTGGAAAGAAGCGCAGTTTCTCGACTCCGGCAATGGCCTGCTCATCATGGCAATAGAGGGAGGGACTGGACATGCTTATGCTCCTTCGTTAATCATTCGCGGACAACGAGGGCACCGGCGATGAAGGTACACCCTCCAAAAACTGGGAGCGGTGGTGCTCGTGGCCAAGGATGCGCTCGGCGCCTGCAAGATATCCGGCGAGCAATGCTTGGGCTACAGCACCGACGGCAGCTTCGGTGGGAAGGAATTGGGGATGGTGTAGGGGAGGTTGAGGATCTACGCCGGCAGTTTCAACCCCTACGAAACACATGACCGACGGAACGGCATCGCAGTAGTAGGAAAAATCGTCGGCTCCCAGCGAGCGCATGGGCTCTGCACCATCGATGCCGAGTCGGGCCAGCCAATCGTCAGCATAGTCTGCCAGTATCGCGTCGTTGAGCAGCACGGGTTCGCCATGCTGGATGTCGACGACGGCTTCAGTCCCGTAGGCTGCGGCCTGGTGTGTGGCCAGGACTTCCACGGCTATAAGCAGGGCTTCGCGGTCTGCAGGAGTGGTGGTTCGCATTGTAGCGCGGATGCGAGCTTCACCAGGGAGGACGTTTGCAGCTCCTTCGCCTGCTGTCATGGTGCCAATGCTGATGATCGCAGGTCGCAGCGGGGGCACGGTCCGTCTGACCACCTCGGGCAGCCCAATGGCGATGTGAGCAATGGCTGCCACCGCGTCAGTTGCCTCGTTGGGGTAGGCGCCGTGTCCGCCGCGGCCTTGCACGGTGATGGTGATTTCGTCTGCGGCAGCATTGATGAAGCCACTTCCAATAGCGATTGCACCGGGTCGGACGGCGGGATGAACATGGGCTGCGATCATGTGCGCTATCTCGAAGTCCTGCAACACTCCCGCTCCAACTATGTCCAGGGCACCGGACGGATAAGTCTCTTCGCGCGGCTGGAGCAGCGGAACCAGCCCAACGGGGAGGTCGAAACCAGCTGAGGCACGGACCAGTGCAACCAGTGCAGCTTGGTGCACGTCATGTCCGCATGCATGCATGCTTCCGTTGGTTGAGGCAAAAGCATGGGCACGCTCCGTCATGGGCAGAGCGTCAAGTTCTGCCCGCAGTCCAACGGCAGGACCTTGGAGAGGTCCAACCCGGCCAACACGACCGGTACCTGCGACAGGCTGCAGATTGACGAAACCCGCCAGTTCTCGCTCAAGCCTGGCAGCAGTATCCTGTTCGTTGCCCGACCCTCTGGGATTCCGATGAAGCGCCCTTCGCAACTCGAGTGCAGCAGGCAACTCACGTTCCAGAGCTGAGCTCCACTTTGCAGCGAGGTCGGCGAGGGCAGCTTGGGAATCTGTCATCGTCACTGCCGCGAACCCTGGGAGGGAGGCTTGTCTAGGCTGTAGACGCGGTGCGCATTCTCTGAGCCGATGAGCATCGCAATGCGGCGTTGTTCGGTCTCTGGCCACCCCTCGGCGGCTGACCATCGATCCAAGGTCCGGGCCAGGCCGGTCCTGAACTGCTTTGCACCCAGGTAGTACAACTCGGATGCCCCGAAGGCATCGGAGGAGAACAGGGCTTTGTGGAACGGGGTCAGCTCGAGAGACTCCGCAATGATCTGTTCCGCTTGAGCCCCGGAATAATTCACAGCCAGTCCCACGTCACAGTAGACGTGCTCGAAAACGTGGGCGAGGTACCCGGCTTCGCGATGAAATGGGTAGCAGTGCAGCAGAAGCACCGTCGCGCCGCTGCCGCGTGTTCGGCGCATAAACTCGGTCAGAAGCAACGGGTTGCAGCGGTGGAGATCAACATCGGGGTCACCGTAGCCGATGTGAAATTGAATCGGAACTTTGCGCTGAACAGCTTCCCACAGCACAAATCGTATGAGCGTTTCATCCGTAAGTCTGGAGCTGTCCTTTTCTGCGGCTTGGGCGAACCAACGGGTGAGGGCCCGGTCTACGTCGGCGTCGGACGGTGGCCCGGGGGTGAAATCCAGCCCAACGCGGTAGGCCGCGATTGACTTCACGCCCACAGCTGTGGTCAGCCTTCTATCCAACAGATGGCCATACGCGGTGCGAAAACCCTCGACTGCCTGTCCTGCTTCGAGCAGTTCTTCTGCGAGGCGCTCGAGCCGCACCACTTCTGCGAAGTTGGCATGGGCGCGGGCGCCCATGCCCTCAGGGGAGAGGATCTCGTCACCCCGGTGCCCGGTTTCGACAATGTAGGTGTTGATATTAGCTTCTGCCAGGAACCGCGCATTGGCCTCGGCACCCCCCAGCTCTTTCCTGCGTCGCAGGTAGGCTTCGGGTGTAGCGAACGGCTCCAGCCCCAAGACAGGTGCACAGTGGCCGCGCACAGCGAAACCGAGTTGTGTGTCGAAGAACGTGGTCCCCGCGGGAGCCGGAGCATCGGATTCGGTGATTAGCGCTTCAAACCCGGAGCGGTCCAGGTTCGCGTCAATGACGCCATGGCAGTGGTGGTCCACGAGATCAATCTCATTGATCCACTCGAGAGCCGAGACGTGCTTAGTAAACATTCGAGTAAGCCTCACATTGTTCTGTCATGGAGTGATCCTTCAAATGGGCGATCTCGTCGCGTTTGATCGCAAGGAAGGTTTGCAAAAATTCAGTGGAAAACCATCCAGAGACGGTCTTGTCCGCCATGAGTGCGGTGAGGGCTTCGTCGAGACTGGCAGGAAGCTCGGCCAGGTCGGAGTGTTTGCCGTCCAAGTCGAGATCGCCCTCTATGACGGGGGCTGGATCGAGATTTTGGCGAAGACCTTCCAGGCCAGCACGCAGGAGGCTTCCCAAAAGCAACCAAGGATTCGCACCGATGTCGGCACCACGGAACTCAAAGTGCAATTGTGACTTCGGATCGCGTCCGTCGATCTCATTGGTGGGGGCGATGCGCAGCAGCGCCTCCCGGTTCTGCAGTCCCAGAAAAGCCCGTGCTGTTGACCACTTGTTGGGGATCAGTCGTTGATAGGAAATCAGCAGCGGCGCGTAGAGGGCCGCCATGGCGGGCGCGTACCTGACGATTCCTGCCGCAAACCTGGCTGCCAGCTCGGACACCCTGCCTGGCTGGCTCCCATCGAAAACCAATGAATTGCCGTCAAGGTCGTCCAATCCGAAATGCACGTGGACGCCTGTTCCGTCACCACCGGGGGTTACAACGGGGGAGAAGGAGACCTTGCGGCCTCTGGCGGTGTAGTGCGCCCGGACAGTATCGCGTACAAGGATGGCGCGGTCCGCTGCAGCCAAGGCGTCCGTTCGCCCCACCGTCACCTCATATTGGTGCGGACCGTACTCCGGAAGCCAGCATTCGGGGTCCATACCAGCTCGGGCAAAAGTGGCCATCACTTCGGAGCCGATGGGTTCAGCGTCACGGAACGCTGCCAACGAAAATGGGTGTGTTGGGGTGGATGGCGCTGACATGTCAGTGAATTCGTGTTCGAATGCCGCCTCAACACCAAGGCCATATTCGGTTCGCAGGTCCTCAATTACCTTTCGAAGGAAGTTGCGTGGGCAATTCTTCCAAGGGGAGCCGTCAGTCTCGACAATATCGGCAAAAGCGATGGAGACGGGTGGCTGGTTGGGGATGCCATCGATCCTTGTCAGTGATGAGTGGTCCGGTTTCAAGCGCAGGTCTCCTGAAGACCCGAATGGGATGCCCTCGGCGATGTGTCCGAACGGGCCTATGCCGAGATTTGCGGGAACCCACCCCAGGGAGGAGTCTCGGTTAAAGTCGGCGAGGCGCATGGCACGCCCTTTGGTGACGGCAGCGATGTCGGTGGTTGCTAAGAAGATGAGTTCATCCGTAGTGTTCGTCATCAGTTCAGGTCCTCTAGGGTGAGTCGTTTGCCGATTCGGTCGGCCAGGGAAGGTTTGGCGAGCACGATCAGGAGTCCTATTAGGCACCAACCTCCCGCGATCCAAGGGAAGTAACTAAAGGGGGGTTCCTGGCCTGCTACCTGGACAACGTATACAAATGCAAGGTAGCTCAAGCCGAGGATTGGTACCACTACCTCCCACTTCGGGATGGGGGACGATTTTTGAAAGGTGTAGCGGATGACGCCCACTGAGGTCATTCCGTAGGCAACAACCATGCACAGCACGGCGATTGTTGCGTACCAGTAGTAGACCTCCACTGCCGTGGCGCCGAAAATGGCCAGCAACGCGGCCAGCCCCATGGTCAGGATGGTGACACTCACGACCGCATGCGTTGGCACTCCGGTTTTTGGATTGGCCTTGGCGAATGACTTCGGGCCGAATCCATCACGTGCCAAGGCGAACAGCAGGCGGGCAGCCGCTGCCGTGGCTGAAAGCAGCGAAGCGAACGCGACGGCGAATGCGACGACCGCGATGAGGACGGAGAACCACGGGCCAATGTACGTCGAGCCGAGATCTGTCAGCGTTGAACTGGCATTGGCGAAGGCGGACAGGCCAGCGGCGTCTGTCCCATAGCCGATGGTCTGTGCAAACATCACCAACGTGTAAATGACGCCAGCGAGGACGACGGCGATGCTTAGTGCGATGGGGACAACACGTTTTGGATTTCGTGTTTCTTCACCCAGCGTAGTCCCGGATTCGAAGCCGGCCCAAGACAGGAAGCCAAACACCGAAGCGGTCATGACGGCGGTGATCGAGGCATTGCCTGGCAGGAGGGTGGAGAAATCGAGGCCTGTGGAGACGGGGGCACTGCCTGTGCCGACGCTTGTGATGATGACAATACTTAGGACCACCATTGCGGCAATACCCACAAATCCGATTCCCAGCAGGGTGCGTGCGGTTACCCGCGACTCACGGATATTGAGGAGGACCACGAAGACCGCGGCGACAAGGGGAACGAGAATCCACAAGCCGGCAGGCAAAGTGAACCCGAGTTGAGTAAGCATGGCTTCAAAGAACACAGCGCAGGCTGCCGCTATGCATGCAGCAAAGAAGAGATATGTTCCCAGCAGGGCAAAGCCCCCGAAGAACCCGGCGCGTGGACCAAGTGTGGATCCTGCCAGCGCATAGACAGACCCGGCGTGGGTGATGTAGCGGGTGAGTCGGATGAATGCATAGGCAACGAGCATGGTCCCAAAGAAAGAGACGATGAACGTGAATGGCACTGCTTTTCCGACCAGTCCGGAGACGCCGATGCCGTTGAGGGACATGGCCATGACCGGTCCCATGAAGCCCAAGGAAATGGCGGCTACTCCCCAAAGCCGGAGGCGTTTGGGGGCTGCACCGCCAGAAGACGGCGCCGATGCACCTGGAACCGATGTGGTCTGGGGCGGGAGACTTTGGGAATGGGTCATGTGCGCAAACTTTCGTTCGGGACGATGCAGCGGAACCTGACCGCGGGCCGAGTGATTAGTAACACACTATACATATTGTGATGCGTACGACACAGTTGTACTGTTTGTTTCACGATCACGGAGGGTATATGAAGCGTCTTGAGACAACGGTAGGAGAGAGGATCGCTTCGGCAATGCAGGAGCTCTCGCCGTCCGGGCGAAGAGTCGCGCGGAAACTTCTCTCCGAGTATCCAGTGGCGGGCCTCGATACGGTCGCCAGCTTGGCAATCGGGGCTGGCGTCAGCGGCCCCACGGTATTTCGGTTCGTGAAGACGCTGGGGTTCGAATCCTTCCGTGACTTCCAGTCGGCGCTCCGGAGCGAAGTAGGCGCCAGGCACGAGTCGAACCTGTCGCAGACAGTGCGTACCGTAACCGAAGGTCAAGAAGAAACACGGAGCGCTCTCCAGGAGGTCAGAGAGGCCCAGATCCGCGGAATAGAACACACCTATGCGATGGTCAGGGACACCGAAATTGAACACGTGGCGGAGCTCTTGGCCAATCGAAAGCGCAAGATTCTCACGTTTGGTGGAGCATTCTCCAACATCCTTGCCACGCACCTGCTCACGCAACTTTCACCCATGCGTCCGGGCATACAGACTTTACCGTCAAACACGGTTGCTGCCGCCGCCATACTCGAGGATCTCGGCCGCATGGATGTGGCAGTGATCTTTGATTTTCGGCGCTATGACGCTGTGTCTGAGAAGCGGGCGCGAATTGCGCGGGACCACGGAGCGATCGTCATCTTGGTAACTGACAGGTGGTTGTCGCCCGTGGCCGCTTCTGCGGATCATGTGCTCACCGTGGACGTCGTGGCCTCCGGGCCATCCGATACTCTGGTCCCAGCCTTGGCACTCCTCGAAGCGGTGTGCGAGCTCGTCACGAATTCGCTGGGCCGTTCGGCTGTCGACCGGCTCGGGCGTGTAGACCCAATCCGGGTTGCCCTCCAGGCCCAGAATTAACGCGGCTTGCCGGCTCAATGTGACCACGATGCGCGGGTCCACTTGGAAGTATCCCGCCCCTATGCGTGCTCATGCTGTGCCGCTCGCCCCTGATGCTCCGTCACCGGCATATGCTCTAAGCCTTGATCCACCGATAGAACTCGGCGAGTTCTAGCGGTCGTTGCAACACCCCTTGAAAACGGGAGTTGCTCCACCCATGGATTCACCGTCAATTAATGATGCTTTCTTAACGGAAAAATCACCATTGGGGATAGGCGCTGATTTGGCTG
>NZ_JAFMPX010000021.1 GCF_017353415.1 Arthrobacter sp. E3 | reverse complement strand
AATTGGTATCAATAAAACTTGGCACACTATTGAGTTCTCAAACAACAACCACACCCAGCCACACACCACCAACAAACAAGCAAAACAACACTCATCCATCAACAACGATCAGCACCGGGGCAACTTCTAAATCTTACCCGACTGAATTCCAGGAAGTCAAATCCATGATTTCGACTAGATTCAAACTTATATTTGAACGCAATTCATTAGGCCTATTTTCGAGGCCAGAGGATTGGTCTTGTCCGGATCTGAACCGTTCGTTCAGCGGAGTACTAACTCTAGCACCTCCCCGCCGCGATCACCAAACGGAGGGGAGGTGCTGCCAAAGCGGTCGCTCTAGGACTCGACGGGCGCCAAATACAGGGCACCCAACGGCGGAACACGGAGCCTCAATGAGGTTTCCTGACCATCCCACGGCAGTGCTTCGGCCAACATTGTCCCTGAGTTGCCGACGTCGGATCCGCCGAATTTGGCGAGGTCGGTGTTGAGCACTTCCTGCCACTGGCCGGCTTGGGGAACACCGATCCGGTAGCCCTCATATGCCACGCCGGCAAAGTTGAAGACGCAGACAAGTGGGTTGCCGTTCTTGTCCAGGCGAACAAACGAGATGACGTTGTGCTCGGTGTCTCCCCCGTTGAGCCAGGTGAAGCCTTCCGGAACATTGTCCAGCTCATAGAGTGCGGGAATACTCGAATAGTGATCGTTGAGTTCCTTGATCAGGGTCTGCACGGCGCTGTGTGAGGGGTTTTCCGCCAACCACCAGTCCAAGCCGTGTTGTTCACTCCATTCGGACTCCTGCCCGAACTCGGTCCCCATGAAGATCAGCTGCTTGCCTGGATGCGCCCACTGGAAAGCAAGGTAGGCCCGCAGGTTAGCCAGCTGCTGCCAACGGTCCCCTGGCATTTTGCGCAGCAGCGACCCCTTCCCGTGCACCACTTCATCATGGCTGATGGGCAGAAGGAAGTTCTCGGTAAACGCGTAGACAAGTGAGAACGTGATCTGGTTGTGGTGCCAGCCCCGGTTGACCGGGTCCTCCTCCATGTAGGAGAGCGAGTCGTGCATCCAGCCCATGTTCCATTTGATGCCGAAGCCGAGCCCGCCGGCGCTTGTTGGCCCAGTGACCCCGGGGAATGCCGTGGACTCTTCAGCAATGGTGACGATCCCGGGATTGCGGCGGTACGCAGTGGCATTCATTTCTTGCAGGAAGCTGATGGCCTCCAAGTTTTCCCGGCCGCCGAAACGGTTGGGACTCCAAGCGCCTTCGTCCCGTGAGTAGTCCAAGTAGAGCATGGAGGCCACAGCATCCACACGCAGACCGTCAATGTGGAATTCCTCCATCCAGTACAGCGCGTTTGCCACCAGGAAGTTCTTCACCTCATTTCGGCCGAAGTCGAAGATCAGTGTGCCCCAGTCGGGGTGTTCACCCAGCCGCGGATCGGAGTGCTCATATTGTGCCTGCCCGTTGAACTTGGCCAGCGCCCAGTCATCCTTCGGGAAATGCGCTGGCACCCAGTCCATGATGACGCCAATACCGGCTTGGTGCAGTGAGTCCACCAGCAGGCGGAATTCGTCGGGGTGTCCAAAACGGGCGGTCGGCGCGTAGTAGGACGTGACTTGGTAGCCCCATGAGCCTCCAAACGGGTGTTCTGAAACAGGCATGAGCTCCACGTGGGTGAACCCCAGCCCATGGACATAGTCGACAAGCTCCGTGGCCAGTTCCTTATAGCTCAGCCCCGGCCGCCAGGAACCCAGGTGCACTTCGTAGACACTCATGGGCGAATTGTGCGGATCCACTTGTGCACGCCGAGCCATCCACTCCGCATCCTGGAACACGTAGCTTGATTCAACAACACGTGAGGCAGTCAACGGCGGCACTTCCGTGCCATAGGCCATGGGATCAGCCTTCTCCAGCCAGTCGCCATTTTCACTGAGGATCTGGAACTTGTAGCGCTCCCCCGCAGCCACGTCGGGAATGAACAATTCCCAAATGCCACTATTGCCCAAGCTTCGCATGGCGTGGCCGCGGCCATCCCAGCCGTTGAATTCGCCGATTACCCGCACCGCCTGAACGGCCGGCACCCAGACGGCAAAACTGACTCCCGTTACTTCGCCCAACGTTGAGTGGTAACGCTGCACGTGTGCACCCAGCACAGTCCACAACGTCTCATGCCTGCCCTCGGCGATGAGGTGCATGTCCAGTTCACCCACCGTGGGCAGGTAGCGGTAGGCGTCATCACTGCGGTGGACACCTTCGGCGTAGCTGACATCCAGGCGGTAGTCCGGCACGTGGCCTGGTTCCTCCACCTGAACAACTGCAGTCCAAATGCCGCCGTGTTCATGGGTCATGGGGAATTCCCCGTGCTCAGTCACCAACTGCACGGATTGAGCCAAATGCCGCAGTGTTCGCACCGTAACATTGCCGTCCCCGTGCAGGTGTGCGCCAAGCACTGAATGCGGGGCGTAGTAGGTGCCCTCGGAAATTCGCGCCAAAACTCCCGCATCAACTGCCAGAGGGGCTTTTATATCCAGTCCCATGTCTACTCCATTTTCCTTTGAATCAAACAAATCCCGCACGGCCGTTATCGGCACCCAAGCCCAATCGGGCCGATTCTGTAATTCGTAAACAACCTCATAAAGCGCCTTATCAAGCCACAATGCCACGAAAAGGGGACTCTTGCGCGCAATGCTCTCCCCTGACACGTTTTCATATCCCTTTATGAAGGCATCGGAGCAGTTGCGGACCCATTGTGCACCGGCGTCCGCGGACCCGGCATTATTGGCGGCAGAATGGGCCCCGGCATAGTCAAAGGAGCGCAGCATTCCGGCAATGTCTCGTAGCGTCACGTCTGCCAGACCACGTTCTGCCAGTGGCCGCAACGGTTCGCCTTCAAAGTCCAGAATGTACCAAGCTGTTGCTCCGGGACCACCTTTCAGCAGTTGACCCAAGTGCAAATCCCCGTGAATGCGCTGGGTTTGCGGCAGAGACTTTATTTGGTGCAGTTGGGCTATAAACGCGTGCACAGCATCGTCGTACGGTCCGACGTCGGCGCCGGCCAGTTCCCAGGCCCACTCCAGTCGGTTCGCAATCGCATCAATGAATGCCGCAGTCTCAGCCACGTTGTACAGGTGCGTGCCCAGGCTGTTGCGCAGACTGCCGTGAACGTGGGCAAGCGCCGATCCGATACCGTAGGCGTTTGCCGAAAAATCTTCACCTGCGGCGGCTGCAGCGAGTGCCACTTCCCAGCCGTCCTGCGCATCCTGGACCAAGTCGTGGATGACAAAAAGAGTGGTGTTCACTTCCGTCAAGCCGACGGCGGCCTGCAGCGCCGGAACATGCGGCTCGCCGATCCCGCCGGCCAGGGTGGCCAGCGCCCTGCCAATTTCAACTTCCGGATGAACCCCGGCCTGCAGAACCCTGAAGAACTTGGCCATGAAGGCCTTGCTGCCGAGCTCAAAAATAACCGAACTGTTGGACTGCTCGGTTCCGATTAAACGGATACCCGACGCCGGCTGCTCCCCTAGGCGCGCCAACCGAGGGTTGCGCCACACCCAAAGGTGCCCCGCGGATTCTGGACCCGAGGACAGGACTACTCCGTTTTCGGCGAGTTCCGTGTGCCCGGCGAGTTCCCCCAGCCAGGCTTGCATAAACGCTGGGTCGGCCAAGCCGTCATACACGTGCCCGCCGGACCAGAGGCCGTCGCCCGGCCAAGGGTCGCCATCCGGCCTTGCCGCACCAGCGGCGAGGTCGCCAAGAAGAGCAACCTCCGGCAACCCGGAGCCAACAATCCCCGTATTTGGTACATCTGTACCAAATTGATAAAAGCTTAGCGGCACCTGCAGCGTGAGCCGGGTTCCGGCGTCGTACTTCCCTGCATCCGCGTCTGCGTCATTACCTGAGTCCGTGGAACCCTCTGCTTCAGGGAAATCCACCGTGACAAGCAGTACCAGCCGCGTACAAGCAGGGTCAGGGGACGGAAGCTCAAAACTGCTGGCAACCCCCAGCCGTGCACCAACTCCAGCCGAGCCCTTTCGCGGGTACCAGCGCTGCCGTGGAAGCCAATCAGCCAGCAGGCCCAGAAGCGTCCCCGTCATCAGTACCCGTGCTCCGTTTCACTGATGATAGGCATCGCCTGCGTCTGGGTGGAAAGAACGTTGGATGCCTGAGAACGCACCCGCAGCCAATAAAAGTCGTAAGAACCAAGGGTCAGTGTCACTTGGCCCTTGTCGTCGATACCGGGAAAGATGCCCCTACCGAAGACGTCCCGCAGCCCGCGGCCGGCCAAAGTGGGAACATCAAGAGTGACGGCGGCAGGATGTTGGGAAAGATTGAAAACACACAGAATCGATTCCGGCCACTCACCTTCCTCATTACCCACAGCCAGCACGCGAAGGAACACGAGCACTGCCTCATTGCTGCAGGCCACCGGCTCATAGCGGCCCAGACCAAACGCTGGGTGGGCTTTGCGGACCTGCAATATTTGTTTGTTCCAATGGAGCAGGGAACTCGTGTGGGCCGTCTGCGCTTCAACATTGACGTGGTTGTAGTGGTAGACAAGGGACTGCACCACCGGCAGATAAAGCTTGCCGGGGTCTGCGTGCGAAAAACCAGCGTTGCGGTCAGGGTTCCACTGCATGGGAGTGCGTGATGCGTCCCGGTCGTCAAGCCAGATGTTGTCTCCCATGCCGATCTCGTCGCCATAGTACAAAAAGGGGCTGCCCGGCAGCGCCAGCAACAGCGCGTTGATCAGTTCAATCTCCGACCGGGAGTTATCCAGCAGCGGGGCCAGGCGGCGCCGGATGCCGATATTGGCCCGCATGCGTGAGTCCGGGGCGTACCAGCCCAACATGGCCTCGCGCTCATTGGGCGTGACCATCTCCAGCGTGAGCTCGTCATGGTTACGCAGGAACGTCCCCCATTGGGCCCCCTTGGGAATATCCGGCGTATTGGCCATGGTCTCGATGATGGGCGCAGCTTTTTGGTCCCGCAGCCCGTAATAGAGCCGGGGCATGATGGGGAAGTGGAAAGCCATGTGGCACTCCGGCTTATCCGGGGTGCCAAAATAGTCCACGACTTCGTCGGGCATCTGGTTGGCCTCCGCGATGATGATGCGACCGGGGAACTCGGCGTCGACCATGGCTCGAAGTTCCTGCAAAAACACGTGGGTGGCCGGAAGGTTCTCGCAGTTCGTGCCATCCTCGGCGTACAGGTAGGGGATGGCATCGGCACGAAATCCGTCTATGCCCTGTCCGAGCCAAAAACGCACGATGTCAAAGATGGCTTCCCGCACCTTGGGATTTTCATAGTTCAGGTCAGGCTGGTGGCTGAAGAACCTGTGCCAGAAGTACTGTCGCCGGACCGGGTCGAACGCCCAGTTCGATTCCTCAGTGTCCACAAAGATGATCCGGGCATCCTCATACAGCTCCGTGGTGTCGCTCCACATGTAGAAATCACCCATGGGTCCTTCAGGATCTTCACGGGAAGCCTTGAACCACGGATGCTGGTCGGAGGTGTGGTTCAGCGGCAGGTCAATGATGATGCGCATGCCGCGTTCGTGAGCCTGCGCAACCAGAGACTTGAAGTCAGAAATGGTGCCATAGGCATCGATGACGGTCTTGAAGTCGCGGACGTCGTAGCCGCCGTCGTGCAGGGGTGAGTCTAGAAATGGGGGCAGCCACAGACAATCAATGCCGAGCCATTGCAGGTAGTCAAGACGGGAGATCAGTCCGGAAAAGTCTCCCGCTCCATCGCCGTTGGCATCCGCGAAGCTCTGCACCAGAACTTCATAGAAGACAGCCTTGCGGTACCAATGTGGGTCGTGGGCAAGCCCCGGTGCGTTCAAATTGAACTTTGGCGCGCTGTTGTTGACGTGAGAGAAGGTCATGTTCAGCTCCTGACATGCAGAATGTGGGCCGGCTCCATGTGAGCATCCAGCCTGAAGTAATTGCGCTTGCCCCAATTCCACGTGGCTCCGGTAAGGAGCTCCTCCACGATGAACGTTCCGTCGGGGGAGAGCTGATCCAGGCCAAGCGCATCAAGGTCAAGGTTCACTTCACCTTCACGCATGCTGTGCGGGTCAACGTTGATGACAACAATGATGGTGTCCTTGCGGGCCGGTTCGCTGTCCGTGGCTGCAATGAGTTTGTGCTTGCTGAACACCAGAGTTGCCTCGTCAGTGCTCTCGTGCAGGCTCAGATTTTGCAGGTCTAGCAGTGCCGGGTGGGCCGTGCGAATATTGTTCAGCTTTGTCACGAACGGTGCCAACGACCTGCCCTGGGCTTCCGCCGCAGCAAAGTCCCGGGCCTTGTACTCGTATTTTTCGTTGTCAATATTCTCTTCGGAGCCGGGGCGGGCCACGTGCTCGTACAGTTCATAGCCGGCGTACATGCCCCAGAGCGGGCTGCCCAAGGCGGCCAGAATGGCGCGGATCTTAAACGCTGCCGGTCCGCCGTATTGCAGGTACTCGGTGAGAATGTCGGGGGTGTTCACGAAGAAGTTGGGCCGGAAGTAGCCAGCCGATTCGCTACTGACGTGGACCAGGTATTCTTCGAGTTCTTCCTTGGTGTTGCGCCACGTGAAGTAGCTGTACGACTGCTGGAATCCGGCCCTGCCCAATGCCGCCATCATGGCCGGGCGGGTGAATGCCTCGGCGAGGAACACAATGTCGGGGCGTTCTGCGTTGATGGTGCCGATCAACCATTCCCAGAACCAGACCGGCTTGGTGTGCGGGTTGTCCACCCGGAAAATCCGCACTCCGTGGTCAATCCACAGCCTGACAATACGCAAGATCTCCGCGGACAACCCGGCAGGGTCGTTGTCAAAGTTCAACGGGTAGATGTCCTGGTATTTTTTTGGCGGGTTTTCCGCATAGGCGATGGTTCCATCAATCCGTGTGGTGAACCATTCCGGATTCGTCGTGGCCCACGGGTGGTCCGGGGCGCACTGCAGGGCCAGATCAAGCGCAACTTCAAGCTTCAACTCATTGGCCGCCGCCACAAACGCATCAAAGTCCTCAAAAGTGCCCAACTCCGGGTGGATGGCGTCATGCCCGCCGTCGGCTGAGCCAATGGCCCACGGTGAACCGGGGTCGGCGGGACCTGCCGTCAGCGAATTGTTCGGCCCCTTCCGGTTGACAGTGCCAATCGGGTGGATCGGCGGCAGGTACACCACGTCGAAGCCCATGGCTGCAACGGCTGGCAGCCGGTCCACGGCCGTACGGAAGTTCCCACTGGTCCACTGCCCCGTCTGCGAGTCATGCCGGGCACCCTCAGAGCGCGGGAAGAACTCATACCAGGCACCGCGTCCTGCAGCGTCACGCTCAACGTAGAGCGGGTAGGACTCGCTGCGGGTCACCAGATCCCGAAGCGGATAACGCACGACGGCGGCACGCACGTCAGCGCTGGTCCCTGCGGCCAGGCGGTCAATGACGTTCAGTGAGTCGTCGGCAAGGGTGTTTGCGGCGTGTTTGAAGACGCCGGCAGCAGCCTCGTCAGGAGTGTCCCTGGCTGCGCTGTGCAACAGTTCTGCGCCTTCTGCCAGCATGACGTCAACGTCCACATCGGCGTTTATTTTCACCTGTGCGTTATGCGCCCACGTGGCGTAATTATCGCTCCAGCCTTCTATGGCAAAACTCCAATGGCCTTCGAAGGCCGGAGTCAGCACTCCCACCCATGAGTCGCTGCCCTTGGGGCCGGCAGAAAGCCTGGTGCGCTGGGCTTCGCTGCCGTCGGGCGCGAACAAGACCGCTGTAACTCCAAGGAGGTCGTGGCCTTCGCGGAAGACCACGGCGCTCACGCGCACGTCGGCACCACGGACGCCCTTGGCGGGGAATTTTCCGTCTTCAAGCACCGGCTGCACGTTCGTGATGGGAATCCGGCCAAAGCGCAGGCCGTTTTGCGGGTCCGCTGGCA
Organism: Arthrobacter sp. E3; assembly: GCF_017353415.1. Taxonomy (GTDB): domain Bacteria; phylum Actinomycetota; class Actinomycetes; order Actinomycetales; family Micrococcaceae; genus Specibacter. The sequence goes on along the minus strand of NZ_JAFMPX010000021.1, from coordinate 58,386 downwards.
CCGACTGCTGGCGCCCTGTGGCACCATTTTCAGTGGCTGCGGCACCATTTTCGGTGGCTGGCGTAGCGGTGGCGGCTGTCATTTGAGACGAAGGTTTGGAAGTAGTCACAAAGTAGACGTTAGTCAATCCTCGCGCATAATGCTAAGGCCTGGCGGGAAATCGCAGGATTGCGCCGTCACGTGCATGACACATACGCCCTGTTTCGGAAAGGTTACGTCACCAACGTCGCAAAAGACACACCAGTCCGGTGTTTTTAATATTCATGAACTATGGTGACCGGCATGAAGGCAATCCGCAGATTTACCGTCCGCTCCCTCGTTCCTGCGCAGATTTCTGCGCTGACACAACTGGCCACCAACCTCCGCTGGTCATGGCACCAGCCGACCCGCGCCATGTTTGAATCACTCAACCCAGAGCTGTGGGAGAAGTCCCGCCGCGACCCCTTGGCCATGCTCTCGGCCATGTCCCGCGAGCAATTGCAGGAGCTGGCTCAGGACCACGATGTAGTGGCCCGTGTGGCAACAGCCGAGCAAAGTCTCAGGAACTACATCGCCAACCCACGCTGGTATCAGGAACTGGGCGAAGAAGCCCCCAAGTGCATCGCATACTTCTCCCCCGAATTTGGCATCACCGAAGTCCTCCCCCAGTACTCCGGCGGACTAGGCATCCTCGCCGGTGACCACCTGAAGTCCGCATCCGACCTCGGGGTGCCGCTGATCGGCGTCGGACTTCTGTACCAGGCTGGCTACTTCAAGCAGTCGCTGTCCCGGGACGCCTGGCAGCAGGAAACCTACCCGCTGCTTGACCCGGACGCCCTCCCCCTGACCCTGCTGCGCGAAGACGACGGCACCCCCATCCAGATTCAGCTCCCGCTGCCCGACAACCGCGTGTTGCGCGCCCATATCTGGCGTGCTGATGTTGGCCGTGTGCCCCTGCTGCTGCTTGATTCCAACGTTGCCGAAAACGACGATGCCGCCCGCGGCGTGACGGACAGGCTGTACGGCGGCGGCGGCGACCACCGGCTGACCCAGGAACTGCTCTTGGGCATGGGCGGGGTCAAGGCGCTGCGCGTCCACGCCCGCCTCACCGGATCCCCGGCCCCGGAAGTGTTCCACACCAATGAAGGCCATGCCGGTTTCCTGGGTATTGAGCGCATCCGCGAGCTCATGGACCCGGCAGTGACCGAGGAGCCGTTGACCTGGAACGAGGCGCTGGCTGCTGGCCGTGCCTCCACCGTGTTCACCACGCACACGCCCGTCCCTGCCGGAATCGACCGGTTCCCGCGCGGCATGATCGAGCACTTCTTTGCCGGCTCGCTGGCACCGGGAGTGCCCGTTGACCAGATCCTTTCCCTGGGCGCCGAAACGTACGACGACGGCGACCCGGACGTCTTCAACATGGCGCTCATGGGTCTGCGTCTGGCCCAGCGCGCCAACGGTGTGGCCAAACTGCACGGAGTGGTCTCACGGGGCATGTTCTCCGGCTTGTGGCCAGGATTCGATGTCCAGGACGTTCCGATCACGTCGGTGACCAATGGCGTGCACGTGCCGACCTGGATTGACCCCGCCTGGGTGGCCTTGGTGCGGGAGCGTTTTGACAGCGATGTCCTTGACGCCACCGACTGGTCCAAGGTCTGGGATATCAGCGATGAGGACGTTTGGGCGTTGCGCCGCAGCGTTCGCACCGAGCTGGTCAAGGATGCCCGGCGCCGCCTCCGCTCCTCGTGGCGCAAGCGCGGGGCTGCCGACGCCCAGTTGGCATGGACCGATTCGGCCCTTGACCCGGATGTACTCACGATCGGCTTTGCCCGCCGCGTGCCCACCTACAAGCGCCTCACCCTGATGCTGCGCGACCCTGCCCGGCTGAAGGCCTTGCTGCTGCACCCCACCCACCCCATCCAGATCATCATCGCGGGCAAGTCCCACCCTGCCGACGACTCCGGCAAGAAAATGATCCAGGACCTGGTGCAGTTCACCGACGACCCCGACGTGCGCCACCGGATCGTGTTCCTGCCCAACTACGACATCGCCATGGCGCGCACGCTGTTCCCCGGCTGTGACGTATGGCTGAACAACCCGCTGCGCCCGTTGGAAGCGTGTGGCACCTCCGGCATGAAGGCGGCCATCAACGGCTCACTGAACCTCTCCGTCATGGATGGCTGGTGGGATGAGATGTACGACGGCGAAAACGGCTGGGCGATCCCCACGGCCAATACCGGCACCAGTGAGGACGAACGCGACGACATCGAATCAGCAGCGTTGTATGAGTTGCTGGAAACTCAGGTGGCGCCGCGGTTCTACGGTGAAACCGCGGGTTCTGATGGCGAGGCAGCTGGAGCGGCTGGCCCGTCAAAGCCGCAAACCGGCAATCTTCCCGCGCATTGGATCTCCATGATCAAGCACACTGTCGCGCACTTGGGCCCGCAGGTTTCAGCGAACCGCATGGTCGCAGAGTACGTGGAGCGCCTGTACCAGCCGGCCGCACAGGCCGGACGCCTGGCACGTGCGGACGGTTACGCGGCCACGAAGGAGCTTGCGTCCTGGGTTGAGCGGGTGCGCCCGGCCTGGTCGGCAATTGGCATAGAGCACGTGGAATCCCACGGGCTCGCGGATGAACCCCAGATCGGTGAATCGCTGCAGGTGCGGGCTCACGTGAACTTGGGTGAGCTGCGGCCCGAAGACGTCACTGTCACGGTGGTTTACGGAACTGCTGGGGACTCGGATGAGCTCACCAATACATCTACCGTTGCCCTGGAGCACGTGGAGGAAAACGGCCCCGGCCGCTACTTGTTCTCCACCGACCTGCTCATTGACCGTTCAGGGAGCTTTGGCTACGGCATCCAGGTGCTGCCCTCCCACAAGGCGCTGGCGAACCCGGCCGAGATGGGCTTGATCACCACCGCGTAATCCGCCCACCCCTCGATGAGGTTGGGGTTTGGGATGCCTGGCAGAAATGACTAGGCGTCCCAAACCCCAGCCTCATCTTTTGATTTAAGGGCTGACGCGGACTGGCTAAGCGCTGGCGCTTAGGGGCTGGCGCGGGTAAGTTCTAGCGCGGACCCAGGTCGTTGCGGTACAGGTGGACGGTGTTCGCTTTCACCAGCACCGAAGCGCCAGGCTCCACCGCCGAAACTGAACGGGGCAGCCTGAAGGTGGGCTCGCCGTCGTCCGTCATGGTGGGAGACTCCGTGGTCATCCGCAACAGGTAAGGGCGAGGAACAACGGCCTCCTCCACGGTGTCAGCCGCCGCGGCGTCGTCATCCGCAGCGATCTCGGTCGCCGCTTCCGCGGTGGCCTCCGGCACGGCCTCAGACGGCTCTGCGCCCACGGCGGCAAGCGCATCTGTGTCCTCGGCCGCAACCGCATCTATGTCGGGGGCCTCTGTGACGGAAGCAGCGTCAGTTTCGGGTGCAGCGTCAGTTTCGACGTCATCTGCATCCGGCGCCTCACCAGTCATTTCAACCGGATCCTCAACCGTGGCTGCAACAGGGAAGCGCGGGTTGGCAGGAAGGACCACTTCTTCGTCGGTGATTCCGGTGTTGAGCACCACGAGGCCGTCCATCGTGCCGTCGGGGGAACCCATGAGCATGGTGATGACGCGCTCGTGGGGGTTCTTCCAAGCCTCGGGCGTCATGGGCTGGCCGTCGGCACCAAACCAGTAGATGAAGGAGTGTCCACCGCGGGTGGGGTAGCTGCTTGGCTGGGCGCGCAGGAAGTCCCGGCGAATGCGCAGGAGCCGTGTGGTGGCGGCCAGCATGGTCTTGGCCTCCAGATCCATGCTCCAGTCAAGCCAGGCGATCTCATTGTCCTGGCAGTACACATTGTTGTTGCCGCCCTGGCTGCGCCCAAGCTCGTCCCCGGCTGTGATCATGGGGATGCCTTGCGCCAAGAGCATGGTGGTCATCAGGTTTCGGGCAGTGCGGGCACGCTCCGCCAACGTGTTGGGGTTGTTCGTGATGCCCTCAACGCCGTGGTTCCAGCTGCGGTTATTGCCCGTGCCGTCGCGGTTTTCTTCCTGGTTGTCAATGTTGTGCTTGTGGTTGTAAGCGGTCAAATCCGCCAGCGTGAAGCCGTCGTGGGCCGTCACCAGGTTGATCGAAGCCAGCAGGCTGCGCCCCGATTCGGCGAAGAGTGACACGGAGCCGCCCAGCGCATCGCCGAAGGATGCCAAGCCGTTGTGGTGGTAGCCGGCAAGCATGGCCGCCCTGTCCGTTAACCACACTTCGCGCACAGTGTCGCGGAACGTGTCATTCCAGTCCGCCCAACCGGTGGGGAACTGGCCCGTCTGCCACCCGCCGTAGCCCACGTCCCACGGCTCCGAAATGAGCTTGGTGGAGGCCAGCACGCCGTCAGTGGCGGCCGCCAAAAGGAAGGGATGCTGGTTGGTGAATTCGTGCACGCCGTTGCGTGCCAAGGAGACGGCCAGGTCAAAGCGGAAGCCGTCAATGTGGAAGTCCTCCACCCAGTAGCGCAGCGAATCCATGGCCATCTTGATCACGTGCGGGTTGCCGAAGTTCAGCGTATTCCCACACCCGGTGGTGTCATAGTAGTGACCGTCGCGCATACGGTAGTACTGCTCTTCGGCCAGTCCGCGCCAACTGTAGGTGGGTCCGCCGGGGCCGCCTTCAGCCGTGTGGTTGTACACCACATCAAGGATGACTTCGATCCCTGCGGCATGCAGCAGCTTGATCATGCCTTTCAGCTCTGCTTGCACCGCTGCCGGGCCGGCTGCCTGGGCGCTGGCACTGGCGTACTTCGCATGCGGGGCGAAAAAGCCCAGCGTGTTGTACCCCCAGTAGTTGCTCATCCCCGTTCCGTCCAGGTGGGGCTCGGAAATATGGAAGTGGATGGGCAAAAGTTCGACGGCGGTCACGCCCAGGTCCTGCAGGTGCTTGATCATGGCTGGGTCGGCCATGCCCGCATAGGTTCCTTGGAACTTCACCGGTACGTCGGGGTGAAGTTGCGTTTGGCCGCGCACGTGCGCTTCGTAGATTACTGTTTCGCGCCAAGGTGTGTTGGGGCGTTCGACGCTGCCCCAATCAAAGTCAGAAGCCATCCGCACGGATAAATACTTGGTTTCCCCGTCAGCATCGACTTGCTCGTCAATATACCGACCATACGGGTCCAGCAGAAGCTGCTCCACGGAAGGGTCCACCAGGAGCATCTCCTCCTGGGTGGCCTCGATGTTCGTGTAGAAACCGTAGCGTGCCCCCATGGGCATGCCTTCCACCAGGCCGTGGTGGATACCGTCGGTCTTGTCCGGCAGCAGCACTGCCTTCCAAACCCCGTCCGGTGGCTGGAAGCACACCACAACATTGCGGTGATCCGGTGCATACACGGCAATGTTCGCCGCATCCGGACCGTGTTTCCGGGGGATGGGACTAACGCCTAGTGGAAAGTGCCGCGACAGTGCGGCCCCTAGGCTGGTGTTTGACTCCACGACGGTTACAGGCATGCTTATGCCTGAACAACGCGTTGCCGGGAGATTTCGTACAGGCTGATGCCCACTGCCATGGAAGCGTTCAGCGATTCCATGGCCGAGTCGATGGGGATGGAAACAATCTGGTCGCAGTTTTCGCGTACAAGGCGGGAGAGACCCTTGCCTTCAGAGCCCACCACTACACACACTGGTTCGGTGGCCAGGGTGAGATCGGGCAGCGAAACGTCGCCATCGCCGTCGAGCCCCAACACGAAGAATCCCATCTTCTGGAACGCTGCAATGGCACGGTTCAGGTTCGGGGCCTTGGCGACGGGTACGCGAACGGCGGCACCGGCGCTTGTCTTCCAGGCCGCAGCCGTCACACCGGCGCTGCGGCGCTCAGGCACAATGACGGCGTGGCCGGAGAAAGCCGACACGCTGCGGATGATGGCGCCCAAGTTGCGGGTGTCGGTGATCCCGTCCAACGCGACGATGAGCGGGGCGTTGGCGATATGGCCCTTTTTCCACTTGGCGATGATCTCGCTGGCCGTGTCTACGGCGTCCTCATACTCGTACGGGGGGATCTGCAGGACCAGGCCCTGGTGGACGGCGTCTTCCGTCAGCCGGTCAAGCTCAGGCTTGTGGGCTTCCAGCAGCGGGATGCCGCGTTCGGTGGCAAGCTTGATGGATTCACGGACACGCTCATCCATGTCAACACGCACGGCGACATAGAGCGCCTTGGCGGGGATGCCTGCACGCAGTGCTTCAACGACGGAGTTGCGGCCCGTGACGAGTTCCTCCATGGCACGGCCCTTGGGTCCGCTGTTGCGCCGGCCAGTTGGTTTGCTGCCACCGGAATGCTTGGCGGCGGAGCGCTCTGCCAGTTCCTGATTCTTGAACGCCTTGTGGTAGGTCCGTTCGCTGGCCTTGGGCGTGGGGCCCTTGCCTTCCAGGGCTTTCCTGCCGTGGCCGCCTGTGCCGACGCTGGGGCCCTTCTTGGTCTTGCGTACTGCCCCTGAGCGTGAACTACTGGCCATGGTGAAACCCTTACGATTAGTGCGGCTGCCTAAAGTCGGCGCCTAAGCTCGTCAAAAAATCCGCCAGTGCACACGTTTGAGGTGCACTGCGTTACGGAAAACAAAATACCCGTACCTAACAGCTTACGGCCTGAAGGCAAATTTAGTGGTATGGAGTCTTAATAGTGTGCTGCCTCACGCCCCGCCCACTCCCCCACGACGCTCCTGCACCTTCGGGGCTTAATCCGCGAACGCTCATGCATCCTGTGCGGGAGCGTTGGGTAAAACAGCCCGGAAACTGCAGGAGCGTCGGTAGTCATTTTTTTAGGGACCAGGTGGAGCCTTCTGCCGAATCGGCAATCTCCACACCTGCCGCGGCCAGGGTGTCGCGGATCTTGTCCGACTCCGCCCAATTCTTCTCCGCACGGGCTTGCGCACGAGCCTCCAGCTGGGCGTTGGCCAGCACATCAAGGGCCGTCTGCTGCGCCGCAGAACCGCTCCCCTGCTGCCACTGCTTATCCAGCGGGTTGATGCCCAAAGCCGACATCATGCCCAGCGCAGACTGCAGCGCAAGCGCTGCCCCGTCGTCGTCTTTCGCTGCCAATGCCGTGTTGCCTGCACGAACCGTCTCATGCAGGACGGCCAGGGCAGCGGGCACGTTCAGGTCATCATCCATGGCCTCGCGGAAGGCGTCGGGGAGCGTGGCTACCACACCCCCGTCTCCGATGCCGCCCGGGAACACGCGGGCGACGGCGGCGTGGATGAATGTTTCAATGCGTTCGACGGCGGCGGCGGCTTCGGCGAGCGAGGTGGGCCGGTAGTCCAGGACGGAGCGGTAGTGGGCCTGTCCTAGGTAGTAGCGGACCACCAGCGGGCGGGCCAGCTCGAGCATTTCGCGCGGGTTGATGGTGTTGCCGATGGACTTGGACATCTTTTCGCCGGCATAGGTGACCATGCCGTTGTGCATCCAGAAGTTCGCAAAGCCGTGACCGGCGGCTTGGGACTGGGCCATCTCGTTTTCGTGGTGGGGGAAGCGCAGGTCAAGCCCGCCGCCGTGGATGTCGAACTCGGTGCCAAGGTATTTCGTGACCATGGCCGAGCACTCAAGGTGCCAGCCGGGGCGGCCAGCACCCCATGGTGAATCCCATTTGGCCGTCTCAGGCTCGCCTTCCTTGTGGCCCTTCCACAGCGCAAAGTCGCGGGGGTCGCGCTTGCCCCGGGGGTCGGCGTCGGGCGCGGCCTGCATGTCGTCAATGTTCTGGTGGGTCAGCGAGCCGTACTGCGGCCAGGAGCGTACATCGAAGTACACGTCGCCGGAGTTATCCAATGCCGGGTAGGCGTGGCCGCGTTCAATGAGCGAAGCGATGAGGGCATGCATTTCCGGGATGTGGCCGGTGGCACGCGGCTCATAGGTGGGCTTGAGGATGCCCAGGGCGTCGTAAGCGTCCTCGAAGGCCTGTTCAAAACGGTAGGCCAGCGCCCACCAGGGCTCGTTGTTCTCGGCCGCCTTGACCAGGATCTTGTCATCGATGTCCGTCACGTTGCGGATGACGGTGACGGCGTAACCGGAGGTCTGCAGCCAGCGCGTGAGCTGGTCAAAGGCCAGTGCGGAGCGAACGTGGCCAATGTGTGGTTCGCCCTGGACGGTGGCGCCGCAATAGTACAGCGACACCTGCCCCTCTTTGAGCGGGACAAAGTCGCGGATGGAAGCAGTGGCGGAGTCATGGAAGCGCAGGGTCACGGCTCTAGGTTACCTCTCCCTGCGGCCTGCTGGTTCACGGTGTCCTGCCCGTCGCGAGCGACCACCAGTGCGGTAGCGATCGCCGTGATGCCTTCGCTGCGGCCGGGAAACCCGAGTCCGTCCGACGTGGTGGCACTAACCGAAACAGGGGCTCCTGCCGCAGCACTGAGGGCTGCTTCCGCTTCCTGGCGGCGCGGTGAAAATTTTGGCCGGTTGCCAACAAATTGCACGGCGATGTTGCCGATTTCAAAGCCTGCCGCACGGACGATGCGCGCAGCCTCAGCCAGCAGACTCACGCCCGAGGCCCCTTGATACTCCGGGCGGTCCGTGCCGAAGTGCGCGCCCAGATCCCCCACTCCAGCAGCGGAGAACAAGGCGTCGGCCGCGGCGTGTGCCACGGCGTCGCCGTCGGAATGGCCGCTGAGGCCGCGTTCGCCTTCCCAATGCAGCCCGGCCAGCCACAGTGGTGCCGGGCTGTCCAGCGGGGCGAAGGCGTGGATGTCGATCCCAATGCCTGTCCGGGGCAGCATCATGTGCTCTACCCTTCCACCCAGCGGGGGCGCAGCGGACCCTCGAGCATGGCCTCGGCCAGCAGAAGGTCCAGTGGCGTGGTGACCTTGAAGCTGTGGGTGGACCCTTGGACCACGTACACCTCTTCACCCATGGATTCCACCAGCATGGCGTCGTCCGTGATGCGTGCGAGGGCCCCGGCGTCGAGCGTCAAGGCATAGGCGTGGGCCCGGCGTAGGGTCTCCAGCTCAAAACCCTGCGGGGTCTGCACGGCGCGCAGCTGGTTTCGAGGCGGCGTGGCCACGACTCTTTCAACGCCGGCGCCCGTGGCGGGCAGGCTGGCCGGCTCAACGCTCTTGATGGTGTCGGTGACGGCCAGTGCCGGAATAACGGCTTTTGCGCCGTCATGGAGGGCGGCGGCCACCCGATTGAACACACCGGAGGGTGTCAGTGGCCTGGCGGCGTCGTGGATCATGACGGTGGTGACGCCGTCGGCAATTTCAGCCAACGCCGCATGCACCGACTCGGATCGCTGCGAGCCGCCCTCAACAATGCTGAACAGCAGCCCGGCGGTGGCTGCTTCGGCACCCAACTTGCTGCAGATGGCTGCCATCTCGGAGTCGTCGGCAGGTATTGCAACACAGATTTGAGCCGCGATTCCCGACTTGAAGACGCCGCGAACGGCGTGGACCAGCACGGCTTCCCCACCAAGCGGCACTCGCGCCTTGGGCACCCCATGGCCCAGCCGCTGTCCGGATCCTGCTGCAACTATCACGACGGCGCACGAGCCGGCCTTCACCTCAGTCATAACCCCTACCCTAGTCGGCCACATGAAGATTGTGCCGGACATGAAAAAACCCCACACGATCAGGTGCGGGGTTTTCCCATTGTCTGGTTACGAGTTGCCTGTTTGTGAGGCTATGAAGCCAAAACCTCGTCAAGGACTTCTGCTGCCTTGTCCTCGTCAGTCTTTTCCGCCAGGGCCAGCTCGGAAATCAGGATCTGCCGCGCCTTGGCCAGCATGCGCTTTTCGCCTGCCGACAAGCCCCGGTCGTTGTCCCTGCGCCACAGGTCGCGAACGACTTCTGCAACCTTGATGACATCGCCGGATGCGAGCTTCTCCAGATTTGCCTTGTAACGGCGGGACCAGTTGGTGGGCTCCTCCGTAAACTCGGCGCGGAGCACCTGAAAAACGTGCTCCAGCCCTTCCTTGCCTACAACGTCACGTACCCCAACAAGGTCTACGTTCTCAGCGGGAACTTCAATTGTCAGATCCCCCTGCGCAACCTTGAGCTTGAGATACATCTTCTCTTCACCCCGAACAGTGCGCATCTTGATCTCTTCGATCTTTGCCGCACCGTGGTGTGGGTAAACTACTGTCTCGCCGACCTCAAAAAGCATGTGGATTCTCCCTTTCCAATACTCAAGTTTACCACGGTTAAACTTCTACTTCCCTGAGTTTCCGCAGGTCAGGGGCTGCCAGCGCTACGCTGACCGCGCAATTCATCCAACAATTGGAGAATTGTTGACCCCTTGACTAAACGCCTTTGAAGTGCCTCAATGAACACCTGCTCCTACGCAACTCCTACACAATTGTCTGGACGCACACGAAGGAAGCGCACTTTTACCACAATTGCGGATAAGCTGGGCAAAGATATTTTGTCTTTTCCCTGAGGAGTTACTGACGTGAGAATCGCTTCCGGCATCCCTGGTACCAAACGAGCGCAACGTTTGAGCCTGATTGCAGCCATCGGCATTGGCGCCATGACCTTCACAGGTTGCAGTGCAACCAATCCACAAAGCACCACCATGGAGGTCGCCGTTTCTGACGGCGTGAACTTGAACCTGGGCAGCCTTGAACTCCGCAACGTCCTGGTCATCTCCAAAGCTGAAGGCAGTCCCGGCCGCGTCCTTGGCACGTTCTACAACAAGGCCGATTCAGACATCACTCTGACCATCAGTGGCGCGCAGGGCTCGCAGACCGAGATCACGGTGAAGCCGAGCATGCCGCTGGTACTCAACGGCGAGTCCGATAAAGCCATTTTGAGCACCATGGGCGCAGCCCCCGGTGCCGTGGAGACGCTTGAATTGCGCTCCTCGGGTGCCGCATCTGAGACGGCCACGTTGGAGGTTCCCGTCCTTGATGGCACCTTGAGCGAGTACAAGAACATGGTGCCCACAGCGGAACCCACGTCCACCCCGTAATTAGCAAGTTGTAGCATTACGCTCCAGCGATTATCCGCACGAGCCGCTGCGCCATATATGCAGACACGAATGGGGCCGGTTGTCTTCTCGACAACCGGCCCCATTTTTGTCCCCTGCGGTTAGGTACCTCAGGTCAAACACCTCGGGCAGGCACCGGAAGAAGTTACCGTGCCCGCCCGAAGGTCAACTCAGCGGTTGGTGTTGCGCGCCTGGTGTTAGTGTGTTGCCGACCTGCGGCGGGTTGCAGCAAACGCTGTAGCCCCGGCCAGGACCAGCAAGACTGCCAGCCCGCCAAGCCAGGTGTTGTTCGCACCGGTGTTGGCCAGATCGTCATTGGCCGAATCATCATTCGCCGATGCGCTGTTGCCAGCTGTGCCATGATCCGTCGCCGGAACCTTCGCAGCTGCGGCGGTGATGGTCAGGGGTGCACTTACCTGATGCGCCTTCCCGTCCAATCCCACACCGTCAATCATGATGCGGTGCTGGCCCGCCGGAATGTCCGACGGCAGAACCACGCTCAAGCTCACAACGCCGTTGGCATCAGCGGTAGCCGTGCCCAACTGCACCGGCTCCGAGTGCAGCGTGAAGGTTGCGCTGCTCCCCGCTTTGAAGTTCTCCCCCATGATGGTGAGCTTGCCGCCCTGCGCCACGGTGTCCACGCTCAGTTTGATGCCGGGAGTCGCTGGCTCCTGAGACGGTGCCTCGGATGTGGCAGGGGCCGACGGCGTCGCAGTCGCCGTCGCCGAAGCACTTGGTGTTGCCGAAGCTGACGGTGTAGCAATCGCCGACGGTGTAGCAGTCGCCGACGCGCTTGGCGTTGCAGAGGCCGTTGCAGAGGCCGTTGCACTGGCGGTCGGCGTGGCCGTAGCTGACGGTGTGACCGTCTGCGTCGGAGTGGTGCCGTTACCATCAATAGCGATTTCAAGGGTCTGGATGCCCAAGGTCGCTCCGGAAACGGCGTCCTTAATGCTCACTGTTGCCGCATAGTTGCCCTTCTTGGCGAAGCTGTGCTCCGCCGAGTACGCACCGTTGACCACAGGCACGGTCACTGCCGCGCTGCCGTCACCAAAGTCGATGACAGCGTTGGTCAACGCCCCGTCTCCGATGGCTGCCAGCACCGAGGTGCCGCTGACGACGGCCTTCTCACCGACGTCGTACTTGGCCTGCTCCGCCACTGCCGTGACAACCGGCAATGCGTAGTCTGGGGCCGTGTTCAGCTTCGTCGGCACGCCGCCGAGACTGGTGCCGCGGTCCACCAGGGTGAAGGAATCCGGCCCTTGGGCGTCGCGCTCAGTGCTGAGCACGATGGCAAGAGTGTTATCCCCCGATTTATTCAGGAATCCGCTCGGGATGGTGAACGTGCTCTGCGGGCCAACGTTGCCAACCCAGGTTCCCGTGTTCCAGCCGTTCACATAGATCACGGCACGAGCATAGGACTTGCGGCCGTCTTCAAACTTGGCGTCGTTGATCTTCAAGCCAAGGGCCGTGTCGGTGCCTGCCGGAACATTCAGCGCAAAGTTGGTGCGGTACCAGGTGACTCCTGCCTTGGCCGGCTTGAACGAGGTGGCATCTGCCCATTCGCTGTCCGGGTACTGCGGCAGGTACCAACCGGCGCGCTCACCATAAAGACCGCCGGTGTTGTACATGGTCCGATCTGTATCAACCGGCGCGGCCTTGTCCTTGGCGCCTTGCAGCTTCCAGGTGACAGCGCCGCTGCTGGGCAGCACTGCGTCGTACAGGCCGCGGTTTTGGCGTGACAGGCCGTCATCGGACCAATCGAGGTTTTGGCCCTGGTTGCGGACCACTGCCGAAACGACTGTCTTCTCACCATTTTTGATGACCCCGGCCGGGACCTGGATCGTCTGCATGCTGCCATTGGCTGCTGCGGCTCCGGCGAAGGTGCCGTTGACCCAGACGAGCATATTCGCTGCACTGCCACCTTGGCCGCGCAGCTGAATGCTGGTGGCTGCGGATGATGCGGTGAAGTGCGCCCGGTACCAGGTGTCGCCTTCGTAGAAGCCGTAGAACGCCGTGTCCAGGACCTTGCCCTGGTTGGCGCCGGGGCCCTGACGGGTGTTCGCAGCTGCGGTGGCGGTTGCCTCGAGCCATTTACTGTCGTCAAACGCGGTGGCGGACTCCGGGTTTTGCCCGGAAACCTTCCAGTTGGTCAGCTCAGGAAGAACAGCGGCGGCCGGTCCGGCCAGGTTTGCCACAAGCTGGCCGTTGACGCCAACTGTGGTGACAAGTGCCTGCCCGTTCCAGCTGGCCTTCGTGATGCCGCCCGGAACGTAGATGCCGATACTGCGGGCTTCCTTGGTGTCGCCCACCAAGTGCACGGTGTCGCCGTCGAACTCGGCTGAACGGAGCAGGTCGGCGCCGGTGACCATGACGGTCTTGTTGGTGGTGCCACCCTTGACGATTCCGTCAAGGGTCCACTGCAGGCCGGTGGCTGAGCGGTCGGTGGTGACGATGGTCAATTCGGGCGCGTCACCGCCAGTGATCTTCACCGACGTTGCGTTGCCGTGCACATAGTTCAGGCGCAGCATCTTCGTGGCAGCGTCCCAGACATGCTCGACGGCGGTGCCACCCAAAGTGGTCACCGTAGGTTCCGAGGCGTACTTCAGGACCGTTTCGCCGTCGTCGCCCTTGGCCCCGTTCAACACCACCAGGGTGCCGTTGGCAACGGGCATCTTCGTGAAGAGCTCAGAGGTGCTGTACATCAGCTTCTGCCCGTCAAAGGCGTAGTCGGCGATGACCATGTTGGCGTCGCGGCCGTGCAGCTTCAAGAACGTGCCGGCTTTTTGCGGGACGCGGTTGAAGGTGATGGAATCCGCCGGCGCCTCGGGTGTGGTTGCCGCAGGAGTTGAGGTTTCAATGGCATCGAGGGAAATGAACGTCCCCACAGCGGCCGGAGCACCCTTCACGCCCGTGTTGACCACCTTGATGGTGTGCTCAATGGTGGGATCCAGACCCGTTTTTTCGAAAGCCGTCTGACCAGCCGTGCTCTTGACCGCGGCCTGGTAGGTGTTGGTCTGGCCCACCTTGACACCGTCGATGAGGACGTCGCCAATGGCGTGGTTATAGGCGGTTGCCGAGATCAGCTTCACCTCTGCGGCCTTGAACTTGTACTCGTAGTAGGCGCCGGTCTTGCTGCTGTTGCTCTCGGTGCCCATGTAGTCGTCAGCAGTCCAGGTCTTGCCGGTGTCCCGGCTCCAATCCAGGACACCGTCGGTGGAGGAGAACGTGATGGAGGGGTCGACGTCGTCGACCTTCTTCGTGACGGGCGCTGCCGGAACATCAGGGGCAGCTGCTGCCGGAATCACGTCAAAGGCATCGATGGTGACGTTGGTGCCTTGGCTGGCGGCATCCTTTTGGCCGGTGATCACGATCTTGATGGTGTGCGGAACGTTCGGGTCCAGTCCGTCCTTCTGGAAGGCCACGTACTGAAAGTTGGCGTTCTGGCCGCGGTAGGTGTTCGTCTGGCCCATCTTGACACCGTCAATGAACACATCGCCGTAGCCGTGGTTGATGGACTGGGCGGAAATGACGCGGATGCCTGCTCCGGTGAACGTGTAGGAGACGGAGTCATCCTTCTTGTCGCTGAAAGTTTCGGTGCCCTTGTAGTTGCCGGCGGCCCAACCTTCGCCGTTCGACTTGCCCCACGTGCCTGTGTACGTGATGGACGGGTCCCTGTCGTCGGCAGTGTAGCTGGCCGCAACGGTTTCCTCACGGGGTGACAGCGTCAACGGGATGGAGTAGCTCAATTCCGTGGTGCTGTTGCTGTCGCCCTGGCGGAAGCCCAGGTAGCGGGCACCGTTGCCGGAGACTGAACTGGCCTCCATGTCCTCAGTGGCAATGCGCTGGTAGGACTTGATGTTGCCCGCACCGCCGTCGATCGTGACGGGGGCACCGGGTTGGGGAACCATGTTGGAGATCGGAGTGAAATCCTGCTGGAAGTAGCCAAGTTCCTTCTGTACGGATGCCTTGGGCGTCAGCTGGCGGTCCTCGTTGATGGCGGCGCCATAGTCATAAGAGGTGAAGCCTGAGGAGGGGGAACCGGTCCAGCCCCAGTTGGTTCCGCCGTACTGCATGTAGTAGTTGAACATGTTGATGCCGTTGTTCAGGTTGTTGACCCCGTACTGGCGGGTAAACGCTGAATCAACGAATTCGGCACAACGGTCGGTGTTGAAGTTGGCGCCCCAGGGCGTGAAGGCGCCGCCTTGGCCCTCGGCAATGAACATGGGGCTGGTTTGGGTCCGTGCCCGGAAACGGTCTTCCATGTCGGGGACCTGGCCGCGGGCGTTTGAACACGTGAAGCCCAACGGGTACTGGTCAAACGCGTAGTAGTCCAAGCCCACATTTCCGCCGGCGCTTGAGCTGCCGGGGACGTAGGCGCCGTTGAAGCCCCAGTCATTGTGGAAGACCGGGACGGTGATGCCGTCGGCCTTGATCTGCTTGACCAGGGCCTTCATGAACGCAGGGCGGTCTCCGCCTTCGTTCAACAGTTCATTTTCAGCCTGGTAGGTCACGATGGACCCGCCGCCGTCTGTGACCTGGTGCTTGACGGCGATTTCATTGAAGGCGTGGATCCAGCTCAACGACTCCCGCAGTGCTTCAGGGTCCGTGCTGCGAAGGGATCCTGCCCCGCTCTTCGTCAGGTAGGCAGGCAGGCCACCCATCGAAATCTCCGCATTGACGTAGGGGCCCGGACGCGCAATGACGTACAGGCCTTCCTCCTCGGCCATGGTGAGGAGCAGTTCAATGTCCTTGATGCCGGTAAAGTCAAACTTTCCGGACTCGGTGGAGTGCAAACCCCAGAAAAAGTACAGCGACACGGCGTTGAAGCCGCTAGCGCGCATTTTTTGGAACATGTCACGCCAGTCATCGGTGCCGGGCAGGCGCCAGTGGTGGAATTCGCCGGACCAGACATTGAGCCGCTCACCGTCAACCATGTACGACTTCGAGTCAAAAGTTACGGTGTGGGTTTGACCGTCATTGCCGGGGAAGATCACCTTGTCGCCAGCCATGGCCGACTGGGCAACGGTTTCCACCGTGGCAGTGGAATCGACGGCCAGTGCCGGGCTCGAAATGGCCATCAAGCCCAAGGCTGCCGTGGCCAGGATGGCCGTCGCCTTGAGCCCGCGGGATCTCCGAGAACCCCTAAATGAATGCGCTGTCATGGATCAAGTCCCTCAAATCTCAATGCAGCCGCACCGGCTACCCGTTATGTTATCCGTCACAGCATATGACGAGCGCCACACAGGGGCAACCAAAAACTAACTTATTTGATCATGTGACGCCTTTTATCCATGATCGTGTCCATAATTGTCCAAAAGGCTTAGGGTTCGAACTTGTAGCCAAGGCCTCGCACGGTGAGCAGGTACTTGGGCGCTGCGGGATCAGGCTCAATCTTGCTGCGCAGCCGCTTCATGTGCACGTCCAGGGTTTTTGTGTCCCCCACATAGTCCGAACCCCAGACCCGGTCAATCAACTGACCGCGGGTCAACACCTTTCCGGCATTGCGCAGCAGCATTTCCAGAAGTTCAAATTCCTTCAGCGGAAAGCCCACTGCTTCCCCGTGGACACTGACAACATGGCGCTCAACGTCCATGCGCACGGGTCCGGCCTGCACGGTGGAATGCAACAGCTCCTCCGGTTCCGCTTGGCGCCGCAGTACAGCCCTGATCCGTGCGATCAATTCGCGTGAGGAGTACGGCTTGGTCACATAGTCATCAGCACCGAGCTCCAGCCCCACCACCTTGTCGATTTCAGAATCCTTGGCGGTGAGCATGATGACAGGCACATTGGAGCGTTGGCGCAGGTGCCGGCACACTTCCGTGCCGCTCATGCCCGGCAGTTGCAGGTCCAGAAGCACCAAATCGGCACCGCTGCGCTCAAATTCCAACAGCGCGTCCAGCCCGTTGTCAGCAACACGAACCTCATACCCTTCCTTGCCCAGCAGGAATGACAACGGGTCACTGATGGACTCTTCGTCTTCAACTATCAAAATTCTGCTCACGCTCGTTGCGCTCCTTTAGATCAAGCCGGGGTGCCGATCGGCGCTGTGGTGCGTGCCGCCGTCGGACGTTGGAAGTGAAAGCTGGGGAAGGCGTACCGTGAAGGTCGACCCCATTTTCGGGGCAGACCAAAGGGTCACTTCCCCGCCGTGGTTGCTCACGATGTGCTTGACGATGCTCAGGCCCAGCCCGGTGCCGCCGGTGTGCCGGGAGCGGGCGGCATCCACACGGTAGAAACGTTCGAAGACCCTGTCCTGCTCCTGCGGGGTGAGCCCGTCGCCCTGGTCGGAGATGCTGACGGAGACGACGCCGGCCCCCACCGCCAGCCCGATGCCCACCTGTGTATTCTCGGGGGAATACCGCACGGCGTTGTCGATCAGGTTGCGCAAGGCGGTCACCAGCTGGGCGTGGTCGCCATGGACGGCGGCAGGCTGGGACGGACCGACGACCAGCGTGATGTTTTTGCCCTGTGCCGGGAGCCGGGTCCTGTCCACCGCCTCCGCAATCACGGAGTCCATATCCACGGCAGTGCCGGCAAGGGCCACATCCTTGCCCTGCAGACGGGATAGTTCAATGATGTCCTGCACCAGAGCCGCCAGACGTGCCGATTCCGTCATCATGCGCGAGGCAAAGCGGCGGACGGTGGCCTGGTCCTCCGGCGCGGACTCAATAGCTTCGGCCAGCAGTGAAAGGGCGCCGACGGGAGTTTTGAGCTCGTGCGACACATTCGCCACAAAGTCGTTGCGCACGGCTTCGGTGCGGGCAATCTCGGTGCGGTCATCGGCCAGCAGGAGAATGTACTCCTCCCCCAATGGCGCCACCCGGACCTGGATCACGAGCGTGCCCTGCCCCGGCGCACCCTGGATCCTTGGCAGTTCCGCAGCGATGGGCTCCCCCGAGACCGGGTCCACGGCCGCTGGCGGCAGCACCCGCGGCAGGGTCAGGTCGCGTTCTTCAATGACCCCGTCACGGCGCACCCGGTGGGCCAGTTCCAGCAGTTCCTGATGGACCACCGTGTGCCCTCGCACCAGGCCAAAGGCGTAGGCACCGGCACTGGCGCGCACCACGCCGTCGACCGTGTCAATGACGATGTAGGCCTTGCCCACCACGGAGAGGACTTCGGCGGAACCATCGGGAAGGGCGGGTTCGCCGATGTCCAGAGAGAGCTGGCGGGTGCGTTCGCTGAGACTGAAAGCGAACATGCCAAACACGCCCAAGGCCAGGCCAATGAGCCCTGCCACCAGTCCAACCACCAAGGGATCCACGGCACAAGCCTATGCGGTGGCGGCGGCAATTGTGCCAAAACCGCCTGCCGTCCCCACTCGTTCAGCAAACGTTCACCTTGCCGTGCCGCCGCGTTCACGTTCAACTGGCAGGCTGAGGGCAACGAGGGCCCCACCGCCCTGCCCATGAAAGGACACACGCGTGCGTAAAGTTTTCCAGGCCGAGCTCCACCAAATCGGTGAGGGACTCATTGAGATCTCCGCACTGGTGTGCGAGGCCATCACGAAGGCCACAACTGCATTTGCCGCAGCAGACCTGCAAGCTGCCCAGGAGGTCATTGCTGCCGACGCCCGCATCGACTTCCTGCAAAATGACTTGGACGAACGGGCCATCGACGTCTTGGCGTTGCAGGGGCCGGTGGCCAGCGACCTGCGCATGATCGTTGGTTCGCTGCGGATGAGCGCCTCGCTCGAACGGATGGGCGACCTGGCCCGGCACATCGGCCAACTGACCCGGCTGCGTTTCCCCAATACGGTGATCCCGGCGCCGCTGACAGCGACATTTGCCGAGCTGGCCAGCCTGGATATTCTGATCGCGGAGAAAGTCACTGAGTTGCTGGACACCCGCGACCTTGAACTCGTGGCGGACATCGCCGCCGCCAAGGCCCGCATCAGCAAGCTCCACAAGACCGTGTTCTCCACCATCGCCTCCCCTGACTGGCAGGAAACACCGGCTACCACTGTGGACGTCACGCTGGCCAGCCGCTACTTTGAGCGCTTTGGCGACCATGGCGTGTCAGTGGCACGCAAGGTCTCCTACCTCGTCACGGGAGAGTGGCAGCCCGAGGACTTCCTGGCTAGCTAGATCCGCCGGGAAACGACGGGTCCGCTAATGTAAAAGCGGGACGGAACCTTTACCAGTGAAAGGTTCCGTCCCGCTTTCGTGCTATAACGTCGTGTTACTTCTTGCCCTGGTTTGCCACAGCGAGGATGGCGGTCTCTGCTGCATCCGGGTCCAGGTACCGGCCACCGGGGTTGATGGGGGCGAAGTTCTCATCCAGTTCGTACAGCAGCGGGATGCCGGTGGGGATGTTCAGCGCCGAGATGGCGTCGTCGGAGATGCCGTCCAAGTGCTTGACCATGGCGCGCAGCGAGTTGCCGTGGGCCGTGACAAGAACAGTCTTTCCAGCCTTGAGGTCTTCCTTGATTTCTGCTTCCCAGTACGGCAGCAGACGTTCCAGCACGTCCTTGAGACATTCCGAACGCGGCATGTCATCGCCAAGGTCCGCGTAGCGGGGGTCGTTGATCTGCGAGAATTCGCTGTCATCTGACAGGGGCGGCGGGGCGGTGTCGTAGCTGCGACGCCACTCCATGAACTGCGCCTCACCGAATTCGGCGAGCGTCTGGACCTTGTCCTTGCCCTGCAAAGCACCGTAGTGGCGCTCGTTCAGGCGCCAGCTGCGCTTGACGTCGATCCAGCCACGGTCGGCTTTCTCCAGCGTCATGTTGGCCGTGTTGATGGCACGCTTCAGGCGCGAAGTGTAGACCACGTCCGGTAGGAGGTTGTTCTCCACCAGCAGCTCACCGCCGCGGACAGCCTCGGTGCGGCCCTGGTCGTTGAGGTCAACGTCCACCCAGCCAGTGAAAAGGTTCTTGGCATTCCACTCACTGTGGCCATGCCGGAGCAAAATCAGCGTATATGTCATGAGGCCATCCTACCGGCCGGAACCAGCTGGCTGGAATTGCTACGCTCCGCAGAAATCAGCCGTGGATGCGGTGTATGTGAGCACGTGGGTGGATGCTGCACCCGCAAAATGTGTCGCGTTCCATACCCGCTGCGCACCAAAAACGGCGGTTTCACCCATGTGCGGCAAATATAGTTTTCAGGTGGTTCAACGCGCACAGAGGGTCAAGGACGCCTCCATCGACCCCTCAAAGCGTGTGGCACGGCGCCGTGGCAAGCCCTTTGGCAACGCCACCCGCGGCACCACGAACCCGAACCGGCTGCGTCGGGTGGACCGCTGGCTGGCCGGGCCGCAGGCATGGCGGCTGCGCGGTGAGAGCCATCCGCTGGTCATTGACTTAGGCTATGGCGGTGCGCCCACAACGGCCGTTGAACTGTATTCGAGAATCCACGCCGTCTGCCCCAGCGCCCATGTCACGGGCATTGAAATGGAGCCCGAACGCGTGCGCATCGCCAAGCCGCTGGAGCACGAAGGACTCGATTTTTGCGTGGGCGGCTTTGAAATCCCGGTTCCCGGCAGGCCCAGCATGGTGCGTGCCTTCAACGTGCTGCGTCAGTACGATGAAGCCGATGTCCAGCTAATCTGGCTCACCGTCTGCTCCCGCCTGGCACCACAAGGCATCTTTGTTGACGGCACGTGTGACGAGATCGGCCGCCGTAGCACGTGGGTGGCGCTGGATGGCACGGGCCCCCTGTCACTGACTATTTCGCTCCGCTTTGGTGGTTTCACCCTGCCGTCGGACATTGCCGAGCGGCTGCCCAAGGCGCTCATCCACCACAACGTGCCGGGGGAGAAAATCCATGACTTCCTGCAGGCACTGGACACGTATTGGTTGGCGGGAGCTCCGTTGGCTCCGTTCGGCAACCGTCAGCGGTGGCTGAACATGTGCCAAAAGATGTACGACGCCGGTTGGCCGGTGGTGCGTTCACCGTCACGGTGGCGCTTGGGTGAGCTGACGGTCGATTGGGCGGCCGTGGCCCCGGTTCAGGCAACTGCCCTCATGCCCGAAGCTGTACTGACCTCCAGCTAAAGAAGCTGGGCAGTCATATCTGGCAGTCCTACCAGGAGGAGCCGCGGTTTTGCTGGCCGCGACCGCGGCCACGGCCGCGAACTTCAGCCAGCACAGGCCGGACATCGGCCAGGTAAACCCCTGCTGCGGTCACGCCAGCAAGACAGAAGATCATGCCCATCCCCAGCGGTGGAACCGTAAGCGTGGTCACCGGCACAATGACGTAGAGGAAGCCGAAGAACACTGACCCGGCCAGCACGGCCGTCCAGAACGTTTTGGTCCGTTTGCCGACCCGTTCAAAATCTGCCGCAGTGGTGCGCACGCAATCGCTCAAAGCCCAGCCTTGAATGCCCAAGGCCATTAGGCCCAAGGCCACCAGAATGAGAAATTCCACGAAGTTTACGAATCCAATCACCCTTCAAGCTTACAGGCAGCCACTGCGAAACACAGATCAGGTTTGCTGAGAAAGTGCTTGGGCTGGCTCTACTTGCCGATCTACCCGCGGTTCTACCCGCGTGCGGCCGCCTGTGCAAAGGCCCTCACCAGGTCGTTCCAAAGATCCTCGACGTTTTCGATGCCCACACTCAGGCGCAGCAGATTGGCGGGGACGCTCTCGGGTTCGTTCGCGTGGCGGCGCCGACGCTCAATAAGCGATTCCACCCCGCCAAGGGACGTGGCGGGGGTCCACACACGCAGCGCCTCCACCACCGCATTGGCCGTCTCTTCGCCGCCTGCAATCTCTATACACAGGATGGAACCGAAACCGTTCATCTGTGCCTTGGCCCTGACATGACCGGGATCCGAAGGCAGGCCGGGGAACAAAACCCGTTCCACGCCGTCGTGCAGGTCAAGACGCTGGGCCAACACCAAAGCACTGGCCTGCGAGCGCTCAACCCGCAATGCCAAGGTGCGCAGGCCCCGCAAAGCCAGCCACGCCTCGAACGGTCCGGCGATGGCGCCATGGATGGAGCGGTGGTGCAGCAGGGCTTCGCGCAGTGTGGGATTGGACGTTGCCAGGGCGCCCAGGATGACGTCGGAGTGCCCGGCCAAGTATTTGGTGACGGAGTGCAGCACAATGTCCGCGCCCAGTTCCAGCGGCTTTTGCACCAGTGGCGTGGAGAACGTGTTGTCGGTGACGATGAGGGCGCCCACGGCCTGGGCCGAGCGGCAGAGCGCGTGGATGTCGGCCACCTCAAGCATGGGGTTGGTGGGGCTCTCCAGCCACAACATGTCCGCAGCCTTGCCGCCGGCACCGGTGAGCGCCGTGATGACCTCGTCATTGTTGGCAATGTCCACAGTGCGCAGCGTGAACAGCCCCTTGGCAGCTTGTTCCTGCGCCATGACCAGTGCGCCCTGGTAGGAGTGCGTAGGCATGACGAGCACACCGCCGGCGGGAATCAGGGACAGCGCGGCGGAGGCGGCAGCCAATCCCGAACTGAAGATGAGGGCCGGCAGCGCAGCGCCTTCAAGCTGGCCCAGGGCATCTTCCAGCGGATCCCACGTGGGGTTCGAGTAACGGCCGTACGCCCTGTCCCCATCCACCACGGTGCCTGAGCCCACATACGTTGAAGAGAGCACAATGGGCGGGTTCACGGGGGAATCGTGGCCGCGCGGGGGCCGCCCTGCTGCCACCACCACGGTGTCGGCACTGAGTTCTTCCGGGTGGCTGGCAGGCTGATACGTCATACTTCCCACAGTAGACCGCACACCGCGGGCGAGCGCTGCAATATGACTTTTAGCCTCAATATTGTGGATAACCTGGCCGTTGTGGAGAACTTGTCCAAATGGTCAGTTGTCCACAGCGCCAATGCTCCTGCCAGCTTGGGCCGGTAGGCTGGTCGGGTGACTCCTACCTCTGCCCCGTCGCCGGGCTTGTTCATCGCTTTTGAAGGTGGCGACGGTGCTGGAAAATCCACCCAGGCCGCGCTGCTTGCCCAAGCCCTGTCCGACGCCGGACGAACAGTCGTGCGCACCCGTGAACCGGGCGGCACTCCCGTCGGTGAAAAACTGCGTTCCCTGGTCCTTGACCATGGGCAGGGTGAGATTGACGCCAAGACGGAGGCACTGATCTTTGCCGCCGCCCGTGCCGCTCATGCCACCCAGGTGATTGTCCCGGCCATGGCCCGTGGAGAGATTGTGCTCAGCGACCGCTACGCCGATTCCTCCATCGCCTACCAGGGCGCCGGCCGCGGCCTCGGCAATGACGCCATCTTCCAGCTCAACGATTGGGCTACGAGCGGCCTATGGCCGGACTTGACTGTTTTGCTTGACGTTTCCCCGGTATCCGGCCGCCAGCGCCGCACGGCCGGCGATAACGCCGAGGATCGGATGGAATCGGAGCCCGACGCCTTCCACTCCACCATTCGTGCAGCGTTCCTCGAACTGGCCGCAGCCCACCCCGACCGCTACCTGGTGCTTCCGGCTGGCGACTCCGTTGCGGAATTGGCCCGCGTCATCAAACACCAGGTCATGGTCCTTGTCGCGGGGCGCGCATGAGCGTCTGGGTTGACCTGCAGGGCCAGGACTCCGTGGTGGCCCAGCTACGCCGCGCCGCACAGTCCACCTCGCCCACTCATGCTTGGCTACTGACAGGGCCCCCGGGCTCCGGCCGTTCCAACGCAGCGCTGGCTTTCGCCGCTGCCCTGGTGTGTGAGCGCCCAGAACTGGCGGCCCGCGGATGCGGCGTCTGCAAAGCCTGCCACACCACGCTGGCGGGAACCAACGCGGACGTCACCTACATCGCCACGGAAAAAACCACCATCACGATCGATGAATCCCGCGCTCTGGTGCGCAAGGCCCACGACAGCCCGTCGTCGTCCCGTTGGCGGGTCATGATCGTCGGCGACGCGGATCGCATGGCCGAGCGCACAACCAATGTGCTGCTTAAGGCCATTGAGGAGCCGCCGCCGCGCACCATTTGGATCCTGTGTGCGCCCAGCCCGGCGGATGTCCTGGTCACCATCCGTTCGCGCTGCCGGACTCTGACGCTACGGCTGCCTCCCGTGGCGGATGTCGCGGCGCTGCTGGTCCGCCGCGACGGCATCGAACCGGAACTGGCGTTGACTGCCGCACGCGCCGCGCAAAGCCACATTGGCATTGCCCGCCGTCTGGCCACCGACCCCGGCGCACGCGAGCGGCGCGATGCAACCGTGAACTTGCCGCTGAAGCTGCGCGACATCTCCACAGCTGTCCAATCTGCTGCCTCCCTGCTGGAGTTGGCCCAGGCGGAGGCCTCCTCCTCCAATGAAGAGCGCGACGCCGTTGAAAAGGTGTCGCTGCTGCGCTCCCTCGGTGCACCCGAGACAGGGACGCTCCCACCGCCCATGCGTGCCCAGGTCCGCGCGCTGGAGGAGGACCAGAAGCGTCGTGCCAAGCGTTCGGTGACGGACCAGCTGGACAGGGCCCTGACCGATTTACTTTCCTTCTACCGCGATGTGCTGGTCCTGCAGCTGGATGCCCGGGGAGGGAACAGTGCCCAACATGCCGCGCTGGAGCTTGTCAACGACCCTCTGCGGGCGCAATTACAGGACTTTGCCGCCCGTTCCCGCCCCGAAACCACACTGATTCGCATGGACGCCATCAACTCCGTGCGCCGCCGCCTCACCACCACCAATGTTGCCCCCCTGCTGGCCCTTGAGGCCATGGCAGTCAGCCTGCTCTAATCACCAAAGGACTTTTATGCCTGCCGGAAAACTACGACGGCGCACCCTCCGCCGCATGCTCCTCGCTACAGCTGCGGGTATTGCTGCGCTGGCTTTGGGCTCGTGCTCCGTGCTGGCGCCGGACACGCCGGTCATGACCTCTGCCGAAGCAGACACCGTCGGAGACGTGCCCGCGAATTTGATGGACTTTTACACCCAAGCTGTGACGTGGAGTTCGTGTAACGGCGGCTTCCAATGCGCCGAGGTGAACGTGCCGCTGACGTACGAGAAGCCACAACAAGCCACCATCAAGCTCTCTGCCATTCGTCTACCGGCCACCGGCAAGCGCCTGGGTGCCATGCTGGTCAACCCCGGAGGACCCGGCGCTTCCGGCGTGAACATGGTCAAGGACGGGGGGAAGAGCTACTTCTCCAAGAAGCTGCGCGGCGCCTACGACGTGGTGGGTTTCGACCCGCGCGGCGTGCAGCGCTCGGAAGGCGTCCAGTGCCTCGACGCTGCGCAAATGGATGCGGCACGCCAGGTGGACTTTGACATGTCCACCGATGCCGGAATGGCCGCCGCCGAAGCTGAAGCGAAGAGCCAAACGAAACTTTGTGAGAAGAACTCTGGCCCCGTCCTGGGCCATATGGACACCGTCAGCTCTGCCCGGGACATGGACGTTTTGCGTGCCGTACTGGGCGACAAACAGCTCAACTACATGGGCTTCTCCTACGGCACCAAGCTGGGCGCCACCTATGCCGGCCTGTTCCCACAACGGGTGGGCAAATTCTCCCTTGACGGCGCCCTGGACCCTTCTCTCGATATTGACCAGGTCTCCTTGGGCCAGGCCGTGGGCTTTGAAAACGCGCTCAGAGCGTGGGTGAAGAACTGCCTGGGCACCAGCGAGTGCCCTGTTTCCGGAACGGTTGACGATGCTGTAGCGCAGATCCGCGCGTTGCAGTCTATCTACGTCCAAACCCCACAGCGAACCTCGGAAGGCAGGGTGGTGACGGGAACTGAGTTCACCGGAGCCATTGCCTTCACCTTGTACTCCACCGATTTGTGGGCTCCGCTCGCCGGTGCGTTGAAGCAGGCCTTTGCCGGGGATGCCTCCGGGATGTTGACGTTGGCGGACTTCTCTGCAGACCGTGACTCCGACGGAAAATACAACACCGACACACCGGCTGCTTTTACTGCCGTCAACTGCCTTGACTACCCCATGAATTCCGATCTCACCCACATGCGCGAAGAAGCAGCCAAGTTGGATCAGGCCTCCCCCACCTTCGGAAAGATACTGGGATACTCCGGCTTGTCCTGCAAGTTTTGGCCATTCCCTGCAACCGGCAAGCCCGCCCCCATCTCCGCTGCCGGTGCCGGACCCATCTTGGTGGTGGGCACCACCGGGGACCCGGCCACGCCTTACGAATGGGCGCAGGCCATGGCCAAACAGCTGGATTCCGCAGTCCTCGTCACGTGGAACGGCGAAGGCCACACAGCGTACGGCCGGGCCAATGAATGCTTGACCCAAACCGTGGACGACTACTTTGTGGACGGAAAGGTTCCGGCAGCAGGCACCACCTGTTAGGCGTTGCGGCAGGGCCTGGCTGATTGGCTTGGCGGGGTGGATTTTGTACATCAGCCCCGCGCATATTAGAGTGGTTTCTTGTGTTCAGCTGCTCACTCCAATCGGAGTTCGGCTAGCGCAGGCCTCCATAGCTCAGTTGGTAGAGCGTCTCACTCGTAATGAGAAGGTCAACAGTTCGATTCTGTTTGGAGGCCCCAACAAGAACCCTTCCATTTTTATCTAGTGGAAGGGTTTTTTGGTGCCCGGCGCCGGATTGTTACAACCGCTTTCAGCCACATCCGACGTAGCATGAAGCATGGTCGACTTAACTGCACTGGTTGCTGCACCGTCCACCGGCTTCCTTGGTGGCATCCAAGATGCTGCCCCTGCCCTGACGCTCTTGATCGCAGCCATCGCGATCATTCCCGCCTGGATCACCATCGTAAAATCGGCGAGGTCCAGCAAGCAGGGCCGCTGGTGGAGCGAAGTCCAGTGGGCGCTCGATGCGGTGTTCAGCGACAACACCGTCAAGCAAAAGGCCGGAATCAGGACGATTCTCATCCTGTCGCGCGAAAAGTGGCTGGGACAGCACGAGCTGGAAGTTTTGGATGCGGCGTGGGAGCAGTCCCTCGTCCAGTCCGCAACTGGCGGTCTTCGCGGAGAGGCACCCAGCCTCGGCCAGGAACGAGAACCCTTCCCGGAAGGAATTCGAGGCCCCGAGGCCGCCGCGAACGGTGAGCCCGACGCGCCAGAAGCCGACAGTGCAGCCAGCCGTGAAGCCAAGGGCAAGGTTCAAATCGAGGCCGCGAAGCTCAAAGTTGCCCTCGACGCCCGCCTGGCCCGCGAAACCCCCACGTGGGTTCAGACAAAGTCCAAGGAATAGCCGGGCACACATGAGAGCGTTCGTCTTGTCAGCAGCAGGTGCCAGCACGGGCTTCCCACCAGGTGAGCGTATTGCGTTCGTCAGCTCCATGCAGCCCAAGGGCGGCACATGGGCCGAATACGCGGCCGTCAAGGGAAGCTCACTGATCATCCCCATCCCGGATAACGTCGACTTTGTGCACGCAGCAGCGATCCCCGTCGCCGGCAACACCGTACTGCGCGCTTTGCACGCCCTCACCGGCATGCCGTCGGGCGGTTCGCTCTTCATCGCCGGCGGGTCGGGCGCCATCGGTACTTTGGGCATCCAGCTTGCCCGCCAGCACAAATGGCGGGTTGGCGCCTCGGCGTCGGCTGCGAACCATGGCTACCTGCGCTCGCTCGGGGCAGAATTCGTGGTCGACTACCACTGTCCCGATTGGGTTGAGCAGGTACGTCAGTGGATGCCCGACGGCGTGGACGGGGCTCTCGCCGTCCAGCCGGGCACCGCCGCGGAAACGTTGGGTGTAGTAAAAAACGGTGGCCAGCTGGTACCGATTTCCGGTGACACCGCCGCCCCTGAACGTGACATTGAGGTGGCGGGGATTCCCTATCAAGTAGAAGTGCACGCCGAGGTTCTGCAACTCATGAACGATGTTGCGGCAGCCGAGATCCACGTCGAGCTGGAACACGTCCACCCATTCGAAGACGCCCTGGCTGCACTGGCAAGAGTGCAGACGAGGCGCGCCCGCGGAAAGACCGTCCTGCAGCTTCCGTGACACCCGGTCCCGACCCACCCACCCTTTGTGGGCCGTCGAGGCATACGATGGGCGCATGCAAAAAGCTGCCCAGCATCGCACCCCGGCCCGTGAACCGGGCAGGGTGCACTGGATGGAGCTTTTCTTCGATCTCGTGTTTGTGGCATTCATCGGACAGTTGGCGCACGGCATCCACGGCAATCCAGGCTGGCCCGAATTCGGCACCTACATCCTGCTCTTCTTCCCTGCCTGGTGGGCATGGGTCAACATAGTCTCCGTTATCAACCTGCTACCGGCGCTGACGTCACGGGTATTGGGGCTGGCCATGGTCGCAGCGATGGCCGCAGCCGGACTCATGGCAGCAGCCGCCCCTGAGGCCTTTGGCGAACGGGCGTGGGCGTTCTCCCTGGCCAACACGGCCATGCGCATCCTGCTGCTTGTCCTGTGGCTTCACGAGCACCGCCACTACTCGTCGGAACAGCCGTGGCGCATCTGGATCTACAACGGTGGTACGGCCGTGCTGTGGCTTCTGGCCACGTTCCTGCCACTGTCCGTGGCCGTCATTTTGTGGGCCGTCGCCATTGCCGTGGAGGTGGGCATGATTGCGGCCAGCCGGTTGATCGGTGCGCAGCAAAATCTGGGCGGGATCAATCTGGAGCATGCTGCGGAGCGCTTGGGCCTGTTTGTCATCATCGTGCTGGGCGAATCCATCTTCACGATCGTCTCGGAGCTTGCCCAGGACTGGCACCCCGGCCCCGCCTTGGCTGCGGCACTGGGGTTTGTGATCGTGGCATTGCTTGGCTGGGCTTTCTTTCAATACGGCACCGGCACACTTGCCATGGGCCTTGAGCAACTGCGCAACCGTGAGGACTTCACCGGCATCCTGCAAACCACGCTGTTCATGCCATTCGCTCTGGTTCTCGGGGTTACCTCGATCGCCTCCGCCATCGCCACGGCGATTCCTGCTCCGTTCGCGCGGCTGCCACTGGGCGCAGCCATTGCACTGGGCTGCGGGCTTGCCCTGTTTTACGGCACGAACGCGCTCGTCTCCCTGCGCTTCGGCCTGCCGTTGCGGGCAATCCTGCCCTGGGGCATCCCCGCCGTGGTGGCCGCGCTGGTACTTGTCCCGCTAGGCGCAAGGCTGCCAGCCGCCGTCGTGCTCGGGATAGCCGTGGCCATGCTCCTGCTGCTCACCTTCCAGGCCGAAGTCAATGCCCGCCGTCGGCCAGCCGCGGCTTAGCCCTGCCAGGGGAAAACGACGCCCTCGCCCACCACTTTCAGGAAAAGTTCGGTGCCGGGGCGGGCCAGCATGGCGTTCCAGTGCCGGATGTTGATGACCTCACCACCGACCGGCTGGTGCGGATCGCGAGGGTGCTCCGCGTCGACAAGGATGGGTTCAAGCTGGATCCGCACGGTGGTTTCAGGGCCGAAGTAGTCGGTGTCCACAACGCGTCCACGGATGGAGCTGCCGCTGGAAATCCGGATCTGTTCAGGACGCAGCATCAAGTTCACCTTGCCTTGGACCTTGGGCATGCGCACGGGAATGCCACCCAGCGAGCACAATGCCAGTGAGCCTTCCAGCCAGGCCTCGAGGATGACGGCGTCGCCCAGGAATTCCGCGGTGGCCCTGTCCGCGGGGCGCGTGTAGACAACGAAGGGGCTGCCGATCTGGGCCAGTTTTCCGTCTCGCATGACGGCGACCTGGTCGGCGAAGCTCAGAGCCTCCGCCTGGTCGTGGGTAACAAGGATGGTTGTGACCCCGGCTTGTTCAAGGGTTTTCGAGACTGCCCGGCGGGTGGCGACGCGCAGCCCGGCGTCCAGCGCGCTGAACGGCTCATCCAGCAGCATCAGCTCGGGTTGGCGTGCCAGCGCACGGGCCAGGGCCACCCGCTGCTGCTGACCACCGGAAAGCTGGTGGGGCCGGCGTTTGGCGTAGGAGGCGTCCATGGAGACCATCTCCAACAGCTCACCCACCCGCCGTGCAGCGGCCTTTCCACGCAGCGGCAGCCCAAAGGCAATGTTCGCACCAACACTCAAGTGCGGGAACAAGGCCCCGTCCTGGGCCACGTAGCCAACGCTTCGCTTGTGCGCAGGAACCCACTTCTCCGGGCCTGCAACCTCGGCACCGCCCAGGGCTATCCGCCCCGCGTCCGGCGCTGAAAAGCCTGCGATGAGGCGCAGCAGCGTAGTTTTGCCTGAGCCCGAGGGACCCACAATGGCAGTGGTGCGTCCCTGCGCAACGCTCAGGTCCACGCCCTTGAGGACTTCCGTGCCGCCATACCGCTTGCGAACGTCTGTGATCTCAAGGTGGTCGGGCGCATCGCTGGAGTCATGTACGAACGTCCTGCTGCTTGGCCCCGCCGGGCGTAGGACTGCGCTATGGCGGGAACCCTGGCGGATGTCATGGGGTTGGGTAGTCATTGTCCAGCGGCTTTCTTGGATTGCACAAACAGAAGGTAGGTCATGGGCGCTGAGAGCAAAATCATCAACAATGCGTAGGGCGCTGCCCCCATGTAGTCAATTTCGCTGCTCAACAGCCAAAATTGGGTGGCCAGCGTGCGTGTGCCGTTGGGGGCTAGCAGCAGCGTCGCCGTCAGCTCATTCACAATACCCAGGAACACCAATGCCGCCCCTCCGGCCGCTGCAGGTGCTGCCAGACGCAAAGTCACGCGCAGGAACGCCACCAACGGAGGTTTGCCCAGCGCACGGGCGGCCTCGTCCAATTCACGCGGCACTTGGGCAAGGCCCGCCCTCAAGTTCACCAAGGCCCGTGGCATGAACAGCAGGGCATAAGCGGCCACCAGCACCAACGAGCTTTGGTAGATGGCAGGCACGTTGTGGACCGTGATGGTGACAAGCGCCAACGCCACCACGATGCCCGGCATGGAGCTTGAAATGTAGTTGACGGCTTCAAGGAACGTACTGACGGGCCCCGGGTGGCGGATCACCAAGTATGCCAGGGGGAACGCCAGCACAGTTGTCACCGCGGCCCCAATCAGGCCGTAGTCAAGTGTTCGCAGCAAAGAGGTGAGCAGGTCGTTTCGCATCCAGACTTCTGCGCCGCCGGCAATGAGCCAGCGGCCCACATGCCACAGCGGCACACCCAGTGCCAGCACCGCCACCGCAATCAAGGCAAGCTGGCCGGGCAGTTGGTACGCCCCCAGCCTCAATCGGGTGGGGCCCGACTGCACCCCGGCACCCACGCGGGCATAACGGGCACTGCCGCGCGTCTTGGACTCGGCCAGCAGCAGCAGCAAGCAAAACAACACCAGGACGCTGGCGAGCATATTCGCTGCGGCGCCGTTGAAGGTGGAACGGAATTGGTCGTAGATGGCCGTGGTGAACGTGTCGAACGCAATCATGGCAAAGGCGCCGTATTCGGCCAGCAGGTGAAGCGACACAAGCAGCGCACCACCGGCTGTCGCCAGCCGCAATTGTGGCAGCACCACCCTGAAGAAAACCCTCCATGGCCCCAGACCGAGAGCTGCCGCGGACTGTTCAAGCGCCGGATCCAGCCTGCTCAGCACGGCCGCCACAGGGATATACACGAGCGGGAAGTAGGAAAGCACCGAGATCAGCACACCGCCAAAGATCCCGCCGAGGGATGGGATGGCACTGACCCAGGCGTAGCTGTTCACGAAGGCCGGGATGGCCAGCGGGGCCGCCAGCAGCACCGCCCACGCCTTGTTCCCAGCCAGGGAAGTCCGTTCCACCAGCCAGGCCCCGCCAACCCCGATGAGCACGCACAACGGCACCGTGATCAGCACCAGTGAAAGCGTGTTGAACAGCAATTCGCCAACGCGCGGGCGGAACACCAAAGTAGCAATGGTGTCCCATCCGGCGTTGGCGGTGGCGACCACCACAAACCCGAGCGGCAGCAGGGAGAATGCGGCGATTAAAAGACAAAGTACAACGACGGGCCAAGGGCCGAAGCGTGAGCCCCGGCCCCCAGCAGCGTTACGTAAGTTCTTGGCACCCGACTTGCGGACCGCCGTCGTACTTTGTTGTGAAGTCATTAAAACTACAGTAGTCCAGCCTGGGTCATGAGATCGATGACCTTGGCGGAGTTCAGCTTCGCCGGGTCAATTTTGGGGGCTTGCAGGTCAGCGAGCGGAACCAGCTTGTCATTGGCCGCAACTCCCGAGGCGACCGGGTACTCGAAGCTGCCACCTGTCTGCAGGATGGTCTGGCCAGCCTTGCCCGTGACGAACTCGAGGAACTTCTGCGCGTTTTCCTGGTGCTTGCTGGAGGCCAGAACACCACCGCCTGAGATGGAGACAAACGCGCCCGGATCTTCATTCTTGAAGTAGTGCAGGGATACGTTGTTGGAGTTTTCGCCCGTCTTGGCCTGATCTCCGAACCAGTAGTAGTGGTAGATGATGGCGCCTTCAACTTCGCCGGCGTTGACGGCCTTCATCGCGGTGCTGTTGCCCTTGTAGGCCTTGGAGTTTTCCTTCATGGCCGTGAGCCACTTCGACGTGGCATCTTCACCTTCGAGCTCCAGCATGGCCGAAACAATCGCCTGGAAGTCGGCGCCGGACGGGGAGGCGGCCCAGCGGCCCTTCCACGCGGGATCGGACAGGTCCATGATGGACTTCGGCAGCTGGTCCGCGTTCAGCTTGGTCTTGTCATAGGCGAAGACGGTGCTGCGGGCGGCAATGCCTGTCCACTTGTTCGTGGAGGGGCGGTACTGGGCCGGGACCTGCTCCTGGATCTTGGCGCTCGTGTCAGCGAAGAGGCCGGCGTTCTCAACCTGCGTCATGCCCGGGGAGTTCTCCGTCAGGAACACATCGGCCGGGGACTTGGCGCCTTCTGCGACGAGCTGGTTGCTCAGTTCCAGGTCGCTTCCCGGACGAATCGTGACCTTGATGCCGGTTTCCTTGGTGAATTCATCCACCCAGGCCTGCGTCAGGGAGTCGTGCTGGGCGTTGTAGACGGTGATGGCGTCATCCGCACCGCCGGCAGCTCCACTGCTTTGCGCCGGGGAGGTGGAGCCGCCACAAGCGGCAAGGGCCAAAACGGAGGCGCCAGCCAAGGCGGCCAAGGCGCTCTTGTTGAACTGCTTCCTGGTCAAGGAGGTCAATGAGGTCATCGAGGTCATCTGGGAGCCTTTCGGCAATAGGAATAATTAGCGAACGTAAATCGATCGTAATGCATGAAAGGACAGCCTACCCTCACAAACTGTGTAATGTGACGCAGTTCTCTCAGCGTTTTATTCCGTGGGTGGGATTATTCGTTGCCTGACGACGTTTTATGCAACAATTCGCCGGCCCGATTCACGTGCTGAACCACAATGGCGGCCTTGCGTTCGACGCCGACGCTCTCCCCCGCGCCAAGCCTCACCAGCGCGATGGCTTCCGCTGTTGCAGCCAGGGCGTTGCCTGCTCGTGAGAGTTCGCGGTGCACGTCATTGAGGTATCCCCCTGTGCCCGGGGGGATTTCCATGCCTTCGCTGGGGCCTGCAGTTTGGCCCGCTGTGGCGATGTCGCGGACCACGGGCAGCAGGTCTGCAAGATTGTTCGCCACAACCACCATCGCCTGGTACGTTTCGGCCGCCTGTGCCTCGGATTGGTGGGGTGCTGGCCCGGCAGCTTCCA
This sequence comes from Arthrobacter sp. E3, assembly GCF_017353415.1. Classification (GTDB taxonomy): domain Bacteria; phylum Actinomycetota; class Actinomycetes; order Actinomycetales; family Micrococcaceae; genus Specibacter. The sequence continues at coordinate 25,083 of NZ_JAFMPX010000021.1, read as the reverse complement.
AACCTTCAAGCATTTGGTGGAAGCGGTCAAGGCCACGCCGGAACCTGTCGTGGGCGCGGCGCCACACACCCTTGCCCAGTTCGGCGTCGTCGAGTTTGGTCTGACGCGAGGCACCAAATAGTCCCTTGAGCATGTGCGTCAGAGGTACTGGCCGGGGCCGCCGGAATCCGGACCGCCCAGTGTTGGGCTGCCGGGGGTGTGGCCGTGGCCTGCCGGTGCCCGCTGTGGCTCACCGTTTTCGCCAACAATCACTCCGGGGGCGATCATGGTGCCGGGGGGAAGCTGACGCATGGCCAGGCGTGCGGCAGTTTGCTGGCTGGCCATGGCCTGGGCAGCCAACGCGGTTTGAATTCCGTGGAACAATCCCTCCAACCACCCGACCAGCTGTGCCTGGGCAATGCGCAATTCCGCGTCGGACGGCGAGCTGTTGTCCGCGAAGGGCAGGCTCAAACGGTTCAATTCATCAACCAGCTCGGGGGCCAGGCCTGCTTCGAGCTCCGTGATGGAGGCCTGGTGGATCTCCGCCAGCCTTGTCCGCGCTGCATCATCCAGGGGAGCACTCTTGACCTCGTCCAGCAGTTGCTTGACCATGGTGCCAATCCGCATCACCTTTGCGGGCTGGTCCACCATGTCCGAGAGACTCTGCGGCTGTTTTACGGCGTCCGTTTTCGGCTCATCTTTGGCCGCCGCAGCTTCCTGCCCGTCGCTGGCTGAGCTGTCCACCACTTCGCCCACGGCTACTGCTTCCAGATCCGAATTCTGCGCGTTTTCACTCATACTGCCAGTCTCTCACAGGGCTCCTGGATGGACTCCAACGACTCCGGGGGCTGTTGTGGTGATCGGAGGCCGCTATAGCAGCGTCCGATCACCACAACAGCCCCCGAGTGTTCGGTTCGGCTCAGAGTGGCTGCCTAGCAGCAGCGCCCTTCCGGATTTTTGTCCTGCCGGTCGGTTTTGTCGCGCCAGAACTCCTTCACCGTCATGGGTGCCACTGCGCAGCCGGTGCCCACATGGTGTTGGAGGTACTTCTCGTAGCTGTCTTCACCCAGAACACCCTTGAGGTATCTATTGACGGCTCCCAGGGTGCGTCCGGCGCTGTGCAACACATTCATCCCTAGTGGCCGGAGCTTGCTGCTTGCTTGCCGGAGTCGGCCCATTCTTTCAACAACTGCTTTTCAGTCGCGCTGGGAAGAGGGCCTGCGGGGGCAAAGATCCGCGACGCCACGGCCGGGTCCTCCATGCTGGGTCCTCCGCCTGCGCGGATGGATCGGAACGAGACGAGCACGGCCGTGGCAATGACGACGATCGAAAGGACCACGAAGATGATGGAGAGCGTGCCCTGAACCGTGGTGTTACGCACCACCGCTTCCATGGCTTCGGCGGTCTTGGCCGTGCCGAAGCTTGTCTTGCCATCAGCCAACGCCTGCTTGAACGCGTTGTGCTGCGCCCAGTAGCCGACGGCGGGCACGGTGGAGAAGATCTTCTGGAATGAGGCCACCACGGTGACGATGGTGACGAACACCAGCGGCAGGGCTACGATCCAAAGGTATTTGATGTGGGTGTTTTTGGAGACGATGGTCAGGCAGACGGCGAGCGCAATGGCCGCTAGCAGCTGATTGGCTATGCCGAACAGCGGGAACAGCGTATTGATGCCGCCCAACGGGTCGGTGACGCCCATGATCAAGATGGCGCCCCAGCCGGCCACCATGATGGCCGTGGTGACCCAGGAGCCCAGGCGCCATGACGTGTCCTTGAACTTCGGCACGAAGTTGCCAATCGAATCCTGCAACATGAAGCGGGCCACGCGGGTGCCGGCGTCGACGGCGGTGAGGATGAACAGTGCCTCGAACATGATGGCGAAGTGGTACCAGAAGCTCATCATGGCTTGTCCGCCGGCAACCTGCTGCATGATGTGGGCCAGGCCCACGGCAAGGGTTGGTGCGCCACCGGTGCGGGAGACGATGGACTGCTCGCCGACGTCGGACGCTGTTTGTGCCAGCGTTGCCGGGTCAACATGGACTCCGGTCAGCCCCAGCGAATTCACGAACGCCGCGCCACCCTCAATAGTGCCGCCGGTGGCCGCCCCCGAGGAGTTCATGGCGAAGTAGATCCCGCGGTCGATGGACAACGCGGCCACCAGAGCCATGATCGCCACAAACGACTCCATGAGCATGCCGCCGTACCCGATGTAACGGGCCTGGCGTTCCTTTTCGATCAGCTTGGGCGTGGTGCCGGAGGCAATCAGGGCGTGGAAGCCGGAGAGTGCGCCACAGGCGATGGTGACGAACAGGAAGGGGAACAGCGAACCGGAGAACACCGGGCCGTCGGAGCGGGAGGCGAATTCGCTGAACGCCGGAACGTTGATGGTGGGGCGGACCAGCACAATGGAACCGGCCAGCATGACAATGGTGCCGATCTTCATGAACGTAGAGAGGTAGTCGCGCGGGGCGAGCAACAGCCACACGGGCAGGATGGCGGCGATGAAACCATACACAATGATGGCCCAGGCCAGCGTGGTGCGGTCCAGATGGAAGAATGCCGCGCCCCATTCGGTGTGGGCGACCACGCCGCCTCCAATGATGGCCGCCAGGAGTAGCACGACGCCGATCAAGGACACTTCCATGACCTTGCCCGGGCGCAGGTAGCGTAGGTAGACGCCCATGAACAAGGCGATCGGGATGGTCATTGACACGGAGAACACGCCCCACGGGGATTCACCCAAGGCGTTGACCACCACAAGCGCCAGGATGGCGACAATGATGATCATGATCAACAAGGTAGCGATCAGTGCGGCGGTGCCGCCAATGACGCCAAGTTCTTCACGGGCCATCTGGCCCAGGGAGCGTCCGCCGCGGCGCATGGAGAAAAACAGGACAAGGTAGTCCTGCACGGCACCGGCAAGAACGACGCCGACAATGATCCAGATGGTGCCCGGCAGGTAACCCATCTGGGCGGCGAGGATGGGGCCCACCAAAGGACCTGCACCGGCGATGGCGGCAAAGTGGTGGCCAAACAGGACGTTGCGGTCCGTGGGGACGAAGTCCTTGCCGTCGGCCTTGTATTCGGCCGGAGTAGCCCGCTTGTCATTGGGCTTGAGCAGAAACTTCTCAATGACCTTGGAATAGAAGCGGTATCCGATCAGGTAGGTGCACACAGCGGCAAAAACAAACCAGATCGCGTTCACGCTCTCACCGCGCACCACGGCCAGCATCACCCAGGCGACGCCGCCCAGCAGTGCAATGGCCGCCCAAATGGCGATCTTTAGCGGCGTCCACTTGTGCGTTTCCGCTTCTGCTTCAAGATCGAGTGCCACAGGAGGCAGCTCCGGATCTTGAACGAGGACGTCGCCGGGTGCGGCAGTCCTATTCGACGGCATTGTCATATTTATCCCTACGTTGAGCCACAGTTACGGCCAGATGACAATACCAGCATGAGAAAGACCCGCATTCTCGACGTAGTCCAGGTCACGACACAAAACTGCTCAACGGTGTGTTCTTGCGCCGAAACGCGTTTCTAACGAGTCCGGAGTGTTCGGTTCGGCTTAGAGTGGCCGAGCCCGGAAGCCCTAAAGCGTCAGCAGGACCTTGCCCACGTGCTGTCCGGATTCAAGGTACTCGTGTGCCGCCACAACCTGGTCGAGCGGGAAGGTCCTGTCCACCATGGGCTTGACGGCTCCGCTGGCCACCAGCGGCCAAACGTGCTCGCGCACGCCTTCCATGATGACGGTCTTTTCCTCCACCGAACGCGCCCGCAGGGTGGTTCCGATGATGGCCGCACGCTTGGTGAGCAGGTTGCCCAAGTTGACTTCCGCCGTCGCGCCTCCCTGCAGGCCGATGACCATCAGGCGCCCGTAGGTGGCCAATGATTCAACGTTGCGCGCCAGGTATTTGGCGCCAACGACGTCGAGAATCACGTTGGCGCCGAGGCCCTCGGTGAAGTCCTTGACTGCGGCAACGAAGTCGTGTGTGCGGTAGTTGACTGCCAGGTCCGCGCCGAGGTAGCTGGTCAGCATGGCCACTTTCTCGTCGCTGCCTGCGGTGGTGATGACGCGTGCACCGGCAGCCTTGGCAAGCTGGATGGCCATGGCGCCGATCCCGCCGGCCCCGCCATGGACGAGCACTGTTTCGCCAGCCTGCAGCTGGGCCGTCATGAACAGATTGGAGTACACCGTGGCGGCAACCTCCGGCAGGCCTGCGGCCGAAATCACGTCGATGCCTGCCGGAAGTGTCAGCACTTGGCCGGCGGGAACGGCCACTTGAGCCGCATATCCGCCACCTGTGAGCAACGCCACAACCTTCTCGCCCAGGCTGAACGGACGGGTCACATTGGGGCCAAACGCCGCAATCCGACCGGACACCTCCAGCCCCAAAAGCTCTGATGTGCCCGGCGGCGGCGGGTAGAAGCCACGGCGCTGCTGCACGTCTGCGCGGTTGATTCCCGCGGCAACCACATCAATGAGCACCTCACCTGGACCTGCCACTGGAGCCTGCGTCTCACCCAGCGCCAACACCTCAGGCCCGCCTGCGCCCGTTGTAATAATTGCCTTCATAACCTTCTCCATAGCCTGCAAGTACCCGTGAATCGTAGCTGCGCGTGCACTCATTTTGGTAGCACCGCCCTGCTTATGAAACACTACTAGGGTCAGGAAGGTTGTCCGAGCGGCCGATGGAGCTGGTCTTGAAAACCAGTGTGCGGTAACCCCGTACCAAGAGTTCGAATCTCTTACCTTCCGCGCACATACGGCGAAGCGGCCCCGTTACCGGGGCCGCTTTACTTTTTGGTTGCGGGCGCTGCACGCGATCGCCCAGCGGAATGGGGACCTTTCGGGCCGCTTCAATGGGGAAGGCCTTCGCGAGGGCCGCCTTGTCCTTGCGAAAGGGACTTGCAGGGCGTTGCAGTTCTCCCAGCCGTCGCCCACCGACCAGCTCAGCGACGCGTATTCGAGCCCGGCGCCGATGAGCAGCCACAGCACGTGCGTGCTCAGGTGTAACCACAGTCCCAAGCTGATTTTCGCCGGTTTGGCCTTGACTTCAGCAGCCCCGTGTTATTCCGTGTCCACTACAACTTGGGCCGGGCCGTAGCCCATAACTGCCTGCCCAAACGGATGATGATCACGAGGAAGAAGGCGTTGAGGAAGTACTGCCAGCCGAGCCATGCGGAAATCCCCACGGTGCGTTCGCGGGCAGTTCGCTGTGGCCGGGGTACTGGAGCAGGAAGCCGTGGATGGCTTCCAGTTCGCGGGTCCACCGGACCACAAACACCGCGGCAGTCAACACCACCACTGCGGCGGTGCCCGCGGGCAGGCAGCTGCGTGCTGTGATGGCCTCCGGCAGCTGGGGCAGGACGGTGAGTCCCCGAGGATACCAACGTCGGCAACGTCGAAGATCGGGGCGTCCTCGTCCTCGTTGGTGGCCAGAATCCGCTTGGCCAGCTGAACCTTCTCCAACGGCACCGCAGTTAACATGGCCATCCGTCGCGAAACCCGCAGCGGATGGCCATGTTGTGTCAGCCCTATTGCAGGAGCGTTCTGGAAATGGACGCTAAAGCTGCAGGAGGGTCGTGGAAAAGAACCCCAAAGCTGCAGGAGGGTCGGTGGGGGTGGTCAGTTGAGAATCGCTGCTGCAATCGCGTCGGCGTCACACACCGTGCGGTAGCCACTGCGGTACTTCGCCGCAGCCTCCGCCGCGATGGCCGTTCCCCACTGCACCGAGGAAAGCTGGAGGCCCAGAACATAGAGTCCGGCCACCGGCACGCCGGCACCATCCAGGGTCCGGTACGGAGGCGCAGAAACGTCCAGGCCGCTTGTCACCACGGTCTGGCCGTCGGATGCGAGCATGACGGACGGGCGGGCGAGACCGTCGGCAAACAAGTTCTGCAGTAACAGCGATTCGCTCCGCTGCACGTCATTGGCCGGGGCCAGCGCCTCCACCAGGTAGCGGGCAGCCCAAGGCTCGTCCGCCACCCAGGGCGAGCTCACCGTGAAGACGCCCTGCTCAATTCGAAAACGCGGATCAGGTCCGGCAAAGTGCACCACCCCTGCCCGCACCATTGCAGCCAATTGCTCCACCCTCAGGGCCGGTGGCCCGCTGGCCAGCCCCTCCACAAAGCCTTCAAACCAGCCGCGCAGCTCCCCCATCCACGAATCCGGCGTGATGCCCTTGTCGGCAACGAGCGACTTGATGATGGCCCTCCCGGCGTTGAGCGCACCGATGGCCATCTTGGTGGGGTCGTCCTCGCCACGGGCAGATCCGGCCGCGTCTTGGGACAAATACGCCAATACCGCCGAGTCCAGTTCCTCACGCGTCGCAAAGCGGTGCGTTTCACCCGGCCGCGGAACGTGCTTGGACAAGGGCCGGGCCAGACCCTGCAACTCCAGCAGATGCGCTGGCGGCACGTGCGCCGCCAGCAGCTCCTTCAGCCGTTGTTCCCAGAGCGCCCCGTCACCGTTGAACCCGGAATGCAGCACCGCATCCAGCTCCGGCAGGAACTGTTCCGACACCACCTCAGGCCGGGTGCGGACCAGCGTTGTGTAGTACGCCCACAACGTGTCTCGGTGCAGCAGCGGCCAGATGTCGTGCCGAAATCCGGCAGTGGCGCCCATGGCGCGGATCGCAGCGACTGCGTCCTCACCAAGAAAACGCAGCACCACGCTTTCCGGGTAGTAGCGCTCCACTTCCGCTTTGGCCCGGTATGGCGTGCCTCGACGCGAAGCCCCCACAATGACCGGCTCCCGGCCCGAGGGAACATAGCGCAAGGCCTCGCCTGCCTCGTGGCCGGTCGGCTCAAAAGCTCCGCCACGCCCCTCGGTGAGCTGACCCAGGACATCAAAAAAGTTCAGTCCCATGCCGCGCACCAGAACTGGTTCACCGGCGGGGATCTGCTCCCAATCCACGTCGTTGGGCACTGCTGGCGGCAGGTACGTGAGCCCGGCGGCGCGCGCTTGCACCCGCAGCTCGCGCTGTACGGGGCTCAGTTTGGACTCCACATGCCCCAGCGCCAGCACCACCTGGTCCGCATGCAACTTCGGCCCGTCCAAAAGTTCGACGACGAAGCCACCTTTTTCGTGCTCCCTCGCCACCCGCTTGGCCTCGGTGGCATGGATGGTGAGGCTCACGCCGTCGGGCATGACGTGTTGGAACTGTTCAAAGCACCAGCTCAGATACCTTCCGTAGAGGGGTCGGCTGGGGAAGTTGGTGGTCTGCAGAGTGGCCAGTTCGCTGCGGTCGTCGTCGCTGAGCTGCTCCCACGGATCGGTTTGCTGGGCCATACGCCATTCGTTGAAGCTGCAGCCTGCCAGTGGAGGCACTGCTACACCTTGGTCCGGGACAAGCGTGGGGAAAAAGCTCTGCGTGTTCATCAAGTACAACCGCGACTGCTCGGTGCGCCATACGTGGCCTGCGCCCGGCGGAAAAGGGTCGATCAAGTGGATGTGCAATGGCTGTGCTGCCGAATCCTGTGCGTGCTGCGCCAGCAGTCGTTCCATGACGGATGTCCCTCGGGGACCCGCTCCCACAATGACCACTGTCTGCATGCCCTTGACTTCCACCCCTTGAGCTTAACTGATGGCGCCCCCATACAGTGCTGTACAGTATGGGCGCTGCTGGCGGTTGAGGTGGCGGCCGAGGCGGCACACGCGCCTAGGATGGTGCCATGACTGATGCTGCACTGCCCACATTCCCCTTCGTGTCCGGTGAAACCGCCGGAGCTGTCGTTGCTGGAGAAGCAACAACCGGCGAAGCAACAGCTGACGAACCCACCGATGAGTTCCGCTGGCTGGAAGACATCCACGGCGAGGCACCCATGGCTTGGGTCCGCGAGCACAATGACCGCACCGATGCGGCCCTGCTCAATCCCGCCTACAAGGCCCTTGAAGCCTCGGTGTTGGAGGTGTTGGATTCCAAGGACCGCATCCCCATGGTGTCCAAACGCGGGCGGTGGTATTACAACTTTTGGCGCGACGAGGCCAACCCGCGCGGGCTGTGGCGGCGCACCACGTGGGAAAGCTACCTTGGAGACGCCACCGATTGGCAGATCCTGCTGGACGTTGACGCGCTTTGCACTGCGGAGGACACCCAATGGTTCTGGGCTGGGGCTTCACTACTGCGCCCGGCCCCCGGCCAGGAATACCGCCACGCCATGGTGGCTCTTTCCCCCGACGGCGGGGACGCTGTGGCCTACCGCGAATTTGACCTTGACACGCTTGCCTTCGTTCCCGGCGGCTTTGAGCTGCCAGCGGCAAAGACACAACTGAGCTGGTTCGATGCCGACACACTCTATGTGGGGACCGACACGGGAGACGGCTCCATGACGGCATCCTCCTACCCCGCCGCCTCCAGGGTGCTGCGCCGCGGGGAATCACTGGCACAGATGGCTGCGAAGGAGCCACTGCTTTCCGTACCGCTAAACCACCTGAGCTGCGGCGTTTCGCACAGCACCACACCCGGCTTTGAACGGGACGTGGCCTACGACGTGCTGGATTTCTACAACAGCCGCAGCTACTTACGCGTGGACGGGAGCTGGGTCCACATCCAGGTACCGGATGATATGAACGTCTCACTCCACCGGCAATGGCTCCTCTTGCGTCCGCGCACGCCGTGGCACGTCGATGGCACCGAATACGCCTCCGGGACTCTGTTGGTGATCGAACTTGAGGCGTTCCTGGCTGGCAGCCGGGACCTGCACACCATCTTCGCCCCCACACCCGCGCAGTCGCTGCAGTCCTGGAGTTGGACGCGCGACTTCCTGCTGCTGAACCTGCTCTCCGACGTTTCGGCAAAAATCCTGGTCCTGGACCCGGCAGCTGGCTGGGCTGCCGGGGAACTGGACGCCTGCCCGCCGCTGCATTCAGTGGACACCTACGCCGTGGACGAGGACGACCCCGACGCCGGCAACGACTACTGGCTCATCGCTTCCGGCTACCTCACCCCGTCCACCGTGAACCGGGGCACGCTGGCTGCCGAGTCTGCCGCCGAACACGCCGCCCCCTCAACAGACTCCCGCGGCACCCCGGGTGCAGCGGCAACGCTGGCGCGGGCGGCGCCGTCGTTCTTCAACGCGGAGAGCTACAGCGTGGAGCAGCACTTTGCTACCTCCGCCGACGGCACCCGCATCCCGTACTTCCAGGTGGGCCCCAAGAACCTCAAGCTCGACGGCGGCAACCCCACCTTGCTCAGCGGCTACGGCGGCTTCGAAGTTTCACGCACTCCGTCGTACAGCGGGGCGGTGGGGCGCAGCTGGCTGGAGCGGGGCGGCGTATACGTGGTGGCGAACATCCGCGGTGGAGGCGAGTACGGCCCAAGCTGGCACACCGCGGCATTGCGGGAAAATCGGCACCGTGCGTACGAGGACTTCGCCGCCGTGGCGCGGGATCTTTCCGCCCGCGACGTCGCCAAAGCTGCGCGCCTGGGCTGCGCCGGCGGAAGCAATGGCGGGCTGCTGGTGGGCAACATGCTCACCACGTACCCGGACTTGTTCGGTGCCATTTCCTGTGGCGTGCCGCTGTTGGACATGCGCCGGTACACGAAACTCTCAGCCGGGGCGTCGTGGATGGCAGAATACGGTGACCCCGATGTGCCGGAGCAGTGGGAGTTCATCAAGACGTTCTCCCCGTACCACCTGCTGCGCAGCGGGCGCACGTATCCGGCAACGTTCATCTGGACGGCGACCTCCGACGACAGGGTGGGGCCGGTGCAGGCCCGGAAGATGGCTGCACGCATGGAGTCGATGGGGATTCCTGTGTGGTTCCATGAGGCGCTGGAAGGTGGGCACGCAGGGGCTGGGAACAACGAACAAGCCGCACGGCTGCACACCGCGTCGCATGAGTTCCTGTGGCGGGCGCTCAACGGAGACCTATAATTTTGGCGCCCCGGGCCCTCGTTTTGCTTTGAGGGGCTTCTACTGGGTAAAGTTTGGGATGCTGGTTAGGGGCTTCTACCCTTTCCAGTGCTGGAGACGTGCCAGAGCGGCCGAATGGGCTTCACTGCTAATGAAGTGTGGGGCACAACTCCACCGGGGGTTCAAATCCCCCCGTCTCCGCCAAGGAAAATGCGTCCTCAACCACGGTTGGGGGCGCATTTTTTGTTGTCTGGGTTGGTCGGCAAGGGGTGCAACCGGGATCGCTGCCACGGGATTTCAGTCGTAGGGCACAGCTCAGCACGGACCGCCTCTGGAGTGCTCGCGTTGAAATGCGGAGCTGACAGGAACGCCCCGGATACACCAACGGAGTCGTCACTTGCCAGCCACACCGCTGCGGGCACCACCACTTCCGGCTCGGCGACCGGCAGGCGCGCCTTCATCGCGGCAGGCAGCCCGTTTGGGCCAAACAAGTGTGTGTCCACCATCCCTCCCGGGGAGAGCATGTTCACGCGGATGCCGTTCTGGGCCTGTTCAGCCGAGGCGATCCCGACCAGCGCATTCACGCCGGCTTTGCTGACGGCAAGAATCCCGCCACCGGCCCGAGGCCGCGAGCCAATCTCGGAGCTGATGGCAATGAAACTGCCGCCGCGATGCATCCGGGGGAACGCGGCTTTCATCGTCAACCACACCCCGAGGGTGTTCACCTCCAGAATTCGCATCGCCACGTCGGCGCTGTACAACTCGAGTCGCGTCATCCGGCCCGAGCCACCGAGACTGGACGCGGCAACGCCGGCATTGGCAAACACCACGTCGAGCCCGCCCAGCTCGTCAACCACGCGTTCCAACGCCGCCTGCACTTCCTCTTCGACCGTCACATCCGTCACCACGGCGAGGACGTTGCCGGCCCCTGCCTCCCTGCAGCGTGCGGCGACCCGCTCAAGGTCCACCCCGGTTCGGGCCAATAGCGCCACACTCGCTCCGGCCCCGGACAGGCCCACCGCCATCGCCTCGCCGATTCCCCGGCTGGACCCCGTGACGGCTACCACCTTCCCACTCAGATCCTGCATCATTTCAGAGACCTCGATGCTGCCGCACACCGCGACACTTCGATTCTCCACCTTGGCCGGATCACCAGCAACGGGCCCTTGTCCCCCGCTAAAAGCATCGGCCCTCATGCCGCACCTCATGGCCGCTTAGGCCTAACTGATATTCGGCCCTTAGCCAGAAACCATTCTGTTACGTCCTTGGAATACTGCCGGATTTTCCGGTTGAGAAGAGACATGGAATCATTACAGAGTTGAATCAAACTAAACACCCTGTAGTTTTACTGGTGTGTATGGAAGGTCAAGCTGAGACTGCCGCAAGGTGTGGGTAAAGACGCCCAAAGCTCAGCTGACAAGGCCCCGCGAGGGTTGCCAACAACGAGGACCGTGCTGTTTACGGTTGAAAAGGACTATAAATCAATGAAGATTGCACGCCTTGGTGAGCTTGGCCGGGAAATTCCCGTGGTCATTGCCGCCGACTCATCCGGAACAGAGCAAAGCTACGACGCACGTCCGCTCACTGACACCATCGACGGCGCATTCCTGGCCAACGGAGGCGTGGCCGCCCTGCGCACAGCACTGGAAAACGGCACCCTGCCGATCCTTGAAAACTCCGCCGAACTGCGCATCGGCACCCCGCTGGCCCGCCCCAACAGCGTGGTCTGCATCGGCATGAACTACGCCGCCCACGCAGCAGAATCAGGGGCACAGCCCCCCGCAATCCCCGTCGTGTTCCTCAAGCCCAACAACACCGTTGCCGGCCACTTTGACGACTCCCCCATCCCCCCGGCAGCAGCCAAGTACGACTGGGAAGTGGAACTGGGCATCGTGATCGGCCAAGAAGTCAGCTACCTCTCCAGCACCGAGGAAGCAGCCAGCGCCGTGGCCGGCTACGTCGTGGCCAACGATCTTTCCGAACGCGAATACCAGCTCCCCGGCGAGGCCGGGCAGTGGACCAAGGGCAAGTCACTGCCCAAGTCCACACCCCTGGGCCCGTGGTTTGTGCCAGCCGATGAGGTCGACCCCAAGAACATGTCGTTGAAGAGCTGGGTCAACGGCGAGCTCCGTCAGGATTCAAACACTTCAGACCTGATCTTTGACGTCCCCACGATCATCCACCACCTGAGCCAGTACATGGTGCTGGAACCGGGCGACGTGGTGTTGACAGGCACGCCCGCAGGCGTGGCCCTCTCCGGTCGTTTCCCGTTCATTCAGGATGGCGACGTCGTCGAAGCTGAAATCGAAGGATTGGGCCGCCAACGCCAAACCTTCTTCCGCGCAGGCACTGGCGCAAAGTAGCTGTGAACGGGCCGGGGATTTTTCCACCCCGGCCCGCAGGTCAGTTGTAGAGGCGCCCGTCGAGCACCGAGCGGGGCTGTTGCTCCGGGCTGGGGTGCGCGATGACCACACGGATGCCGTCCGGATCCCGGCCTTCAACGAACACCACCTCGCCGTCCGTATGCGTGTAGGTGTAGCCGCCAAGGTCCTTGAGGACTCGCTCGAAGTGGGCCAGAGCCGCAGGACTGTCCGTGGACCACATGAGGTGGTGTTCACCAATACCGCCTGTGGGGTGCTCCTGGTGGCTGCCTTTCGCCACCAGGTAAAGTTGGAACCCGTCCGGCGTCAGAAGCAACGCACCGTTGCCTTGGCGAACGGGCACGGTGCAATTGAAAAGTCTTTGGTAGAAGCTCACCGATCTCTCCAACTCGGCGACGAAGATGACTGAGGATGCAGCCTTGGCCCGGGGCGTATCCGAGCCAGCTACTAAGTCGGCCAAGTCGGAAAACACTGCATCGGCACCGTGTTGGCGCAGCTGATCTGCGTAGTCATGACCGCCGGCGTCGTCGTGGTGATTAACGCCAACCACCAGACCAAATTTTCCGGCCCTGCCGGCTTCCACCCCTGCCAAGGCATCTTCGACGACAACGGTCCGGGCAGGGTCCACGCCCAGCAGCCGGGCCCCTTCGAGATAGCTGTCCGGTGCCGGCTTGCCTGCCAGATCGCGTTCTTTGACCACGTGCCCGTCAACACGGGCGTCAAAAAGGTCCGCTATCCCTGCGGCCTTAAGCGCTTCGGCCGTGTTCTCACTGGCGGAGACAACGGCGGTGGGGGTGCCCTGCGAGCGCAGCGCCTTGACGAGCGCCACGGCACCGCTGTAACTATCCACTCCACTGGTTTTGAGTTCTTGCAGCAGCAGCTCATTCTTGCGGTTGCCCAGCCCTGTGACCGTGCGTGCGTCTGCAGCATCACCGTCGCTCCCTTCAGGCAAGGTGATGTCCCGGGACGCCAGGAAGTTCCGCACCCCGTCCGCGCGTGGCTCCCCGTCGACGTAGCGCTGGTAGTCCTCACCCGGATCGAACGGAGCGAACTCCTTACCGCATCGGGTGCCCTCCTCCTGAAGGAACCCGTCAAAGGCCTTCTTCCATGCTGCGGCATGGACAGTGGCGGTCTTCGTTAGCACCCCATCAAGGTCGAAGAGCCAGGCGTCATAGGCACGAATGTCCACAACCGGTTGTTCGCGGCCGGGGACGCGCTCGTTGTTCATGGTGTTTCCTTTCGTGTGTGGGTCCTGCGGCGCCCACTTCGCAGGAGGGGTTCGCGGCCGGCTGGCTGGGTGGGCCGTTTGGCGTTTTCGGGCAGCAGCCGAAGCGGTGGCGTGGGGCACGAGGTCGGCTCTTTCGTCACAATGACGGGCTCGTCGAAGTGTGATATCTGCAAAGTGTCGCCGTACAGCAGCTGATAGGTTGCAGCATCCTGAGTGGTCTCAACCTGCAGGCAGCATCCCTGAAAGAGAAGGCGGAAGCAGACACGGGTCAGCCCCGCTGGCAGGCGCGGGTCGAAGAACAGCGAGCCGTCCCGTTCGCGCATGCCGCCCAGACCTGCCACGAGGGCAATCCATGTCCCCGCCAGCGATGCGATGTGCACGCCGTCGCGCGTGTTGTGTTCAAGGTTTTCTAGATCCATCAACGCTGCCTCGGCAAGGTAGTCATAGGCCAGTTCCAAATGGCCGACTTCTGCTGCCATGACGGACTGGGTGCACGCGGACAGCGAAGAGTCGCGCACGGTGAGACGTTCGTAGTAGCGGAAGTTAGCAGCCTTTTGTTCTGCAGTGAAAGAGTCACCGCGCAGGTGCATGGCAAGGACCAGGTCCGCCTGCTTCACCACCTGCTTGCGGTACAGGTCGAAATACGGGTAGTGCAGGAGCAACGGGTAGTGTTCCGGGTCAGTGGCGGCGAAATCCCACTCCTGGTGCGAGGTGAAATCCTCCGCTTGCGAATGAACGCCAAGATCCCCGTCGTAGGGGATCATGATGTCCCGGGCGGCATCGCCCCAAGCGGCCAGTTCCTCTTCGTCGATGCCCAGTTCGCGCGCACGGTCCGGGTTTCGCTTTGCCACGGCCACTGCGGAGACCAGATTGTGTTGGGCCATGAGGTTCGTATAGATGTTGTTGTCTGCGACGGCACTGTACTCATCCGGGCCGGTGACCCCATCGATGCAGAACTTGCCTTGGGCATCGTGATGGCCCAAGGCCCGCCAGAATCGTGCCGTCTCCACCAGCAGTTCCAGACCGATCTTCCGCTCGAAGTCCGTGTCCCCTGTGGCATTCAGGTAACGGACGACGGCGTCGGCAATGTCAGCCCCCACGTGGAAGGCAGCCGTTCCTGCCGGCCAGTATCCGGAGCATTCCGCTCCGGTGATGGTGCGCCAGGGAAAGGCCGCCCCCTTCAAGCCCAGCTGTTTCGCCCTGTCCAACGCCAGCTGTAGGGTTGAATGCCGCCATGACAGGGCATAGGCGGCCGCAGTGGGGACAGTGTAGGTCAGAACAGGAAGCACAAAGGTCTCCGTGTCCCAAAAGGCGTGGCCGCCATACCCTGTGCCGGTCAGGCCCTTGGCCGGGATAGCCCGGCGTTCGGCTCGGGCCCCGGCCTGCAGGACGTGAAACAGGGCGAATCTCACGGCCTGTTGGATCTCCGCGTCGCCGTCAACTTCGACGTCGGCCCGGGCCCAGAAGTCGTCCAGATAGTGCCGTTGTTCGGCCAGCAACCCTTCCCAACCGCTATGGCGGGCCCCAGTCAGTGCGGCGTCGACCTGGTCGCCCAATTCTTGGCGGGTTCGTTCCGCAGACCAGCCGTACGTGACAAATTTTACGAAGCGCAACCGCTCCCCCGGCTCCAAGATGGCTGTCATGCTGACCCGGCCCAGGTCGTTGAAACTCTCAGCAAACACCTGCATGGATTCCGGGCCTTCCGCCACATGGTCCATGGCCGCAGCTACCAGTAGTCCGCTCTGCTCGATCCTGTGCACCAACTCGACCCGCAATCCGTCGCTGGCGTGCATCTCTGGCCGCAGGGGAGACTCCAAAACTGCCGCCGCCCGGGGGTCTTCGCTGCCGGGAGGCAGCGGCTCGTTGACGACCAGCTCAGACTGGATCACCAGACGAACAGGGCCGTTAACCGCCTCAACCTGATACTCGATGGCAGCGACAGAGCGTTGGGAAAGCGACACCAAACGGGTGGATGACACACGGACGGTGCGTCCTGCAGGGGAAGACCACAGTGCACTGCGGCGCAGCACGCCGGCAGCGAAGTCAAGAACTCTCTCGTGGCTGTGCAGCTCGCCGTAGCGGATGTCGAAGGGTTCATCGTCGACCAACAACCGAATCAGTTTGCCATTGGCAACGTTTATCACCGTCTGACCAGCCTCGGGATAGCCGTAGCCGGCCTCGGCGTACGGCAGTGGGCGCAGCTCGTGGACTCCGTTGAGGTAGGAACCTGGCAGCACCGAGGGTGCACCCTCATCCAAGTTGCCCCTCCAACCGATATGGCCGTTTGAGAGCGCAAACAAGGATTCGCTCTGGGCCAACACGTCAAGGTCCAAGTTGGTCTCGCGCAGGCACCACGCCTCACAGCTAAAGTCGTCGTGGGAAATCACAAGAACGCCTCCTTGTTCCGGAACATATCAACCATCACCCGGCACCCCTCCCACCGGCCCATTCTCGCAGTTCCAATCAAGGCTGGCTAGGGCAAGCCTGTTTGCAGTCCGAGAAGCTGCGGGGCATATGCTGGAAGGAGAATGAGGAGGAAGCCATGCCCACTTTCGGCACCCTGTCACACGTTGACCTGTCCGTTTCCGATGTCGAGGCCAGCGCACGCTGGTATAGCGAGGTGCTGGGCCTCAAACAGCTGCACCGCGTGGACCTCGACAACCGCATCATGATCGTGCTGGTCCATCAGGACACCGGGTTGATCATCGGGCTCAACCAACATTCTGTAGTTCCTGTGGACACGTTTGACGACCGCAACGTCGGCTTGGACCACATCGGTTTCAGCGTCACCGAACGCAGCGACTTGGATGAGTGGGAAAAGCATCTGACAACCCTGAATGTGGTGCACTCACCCGCAGAGGACACCGCCAACGGCACAGCCTTGGTCTTCCGCGACCCTGACAACATCCAACTGGAATTCTGGTGGACACACCGCTCCTGAAAGTCTCCTGCCTGCCGGGACCCTGAGACACGCATTCATGACTCGTTTATAAAATACGCATGAGTAATGCAACTTTAATATTTTAAAGCCTTCCCCTTGCCCAGAGGCAGGGGTAGTGTGTCGAGGACTCGTACCAAACAACTAAAAAGCCAACATCCCCGATTCTTGTGCCGATGGGATTTTCGGCATTTTATTGGTGAGCCACCAACCCGGTATTTGAGTTTCATTCGTGTGAGTGCCGTTAGTGCTTTCCTAAACGGGGAACCGTAGGGGGGCATGACTGTGGTTGAACTTGCGCGCAAAAATGGGCGCCAACGATCCGAATTGATTGTTTCAAGGGTTTGGATCCAGGCTGTTGCAATGGTGATGATCTTCGGATTTCTCGTGATGGGATTTCTGGCGGTTCGCACGTACACGGACTCGATGCCAATGCCAAAGCTGGTCGTTGATTCGCAGGGAACGGTTGTTTTCACAGGGGCTGATATTACCTCCGGGCAACAGATCTTCCTCCGGCGGGGTCTGCAGGAGTATGGTTCCATCGTCGGCCACGGCGGTTACCTCGGCCCGGACTACACGGCCGACTACCTGCGCCGATCAGCCACCATGGTTCTGGCAGACCTCACGGCCACGGGCATTCAGGACCCGCACGGGGCGCTCGTCACCATGATGCGCACCAACCGCTATGACGCGGACACCGGCAACTTGGTGTTTACGAATGAGCAGATCAAGGCATTCAAAGCTATCCAGGGTCACTATGCGGATTACTTTGGTTCGCCAACCACCCAGTATGGGCTGATCCCCAATGCCATCACCAGCCAGCAGGACATACGTCAGCTGACGTCCTTCTTTGCTTGGACATCGTGGGCTGCGGCAGCGGAACGACCGGGGCACAACTATTCCTACACCAACAATTGGCCGGGTGAGCCGTTGGTGAACAACGGCCCGACCGCAGACATCATCGTCTGGAGCGGTTTGTCGCTGATCGCCCTCCTTGTTGGAACCGGGCTGCTGTTTGCGATGTATGGGCGGTGGAGCCGCAATGTCGGCTGGGACAGTGGAGAAGCACCGGCGTTGTCGTTCCGACAGCCGGGCAAGGTCGCCATTACCCCAGGCCAGCGTGCCACCGCTTGGTACTTTTTCATCGTGGCCATCCTCTTTCTTGGCCAGACACTGCTCGGCGGCGCCATAGAACACTACCGTGCTGACCTATCGAGTTTCTTCGGCTTCGACTTGGCCAAAATGCTGCCCTTCAACTTGGCCAGGACCTGGCATGTCCAGCTGTCCATCTTGTGGACAGCCGCGTCATTCCTGGCAGCGGGGATCTTCTTGGCCCCCTACATTTCCGGACGCGAACCGAAACGCCAAACATGGCTGATCTACGGCTTGTTGGGCGCCTTGGCGCTTGTCATCGCAGGCTCCTTCGTCGGCGAGGCAATGAGTATTTTTGGCGTGGAGGCCGTGGCCGGAAATCCTTTATGGGACATGCAATGGGAGTATTTGGACTTGCCGCGGATCTGGCAGGGCGTCCTCGTCGTCGGTTTGTTCCTGTGGATCATCATCATCTACCGCGGCATCCGCGCCCGGCTGCAAAAAGAGCACCGGTTCAACCTCCCGTGGCTTTTCTTCTACTCCGGACTGGCCATCCCGGGCTTTTATGCCGTGGGTCTGCTGGCCAGCACCGAGACGGCACTGCCCGTGGCCGACTACTGGCGCTTCTGGGTTGTTCACCTGTGGGTTGAGGACTTCCTGGAATTGTTCACGACGGTGATGGTGGCCTACATCTTCGTCATGCTCGGGGTGATCCGCCGCAAGATCGCCATGCAACTGATCCTGCTCGACGTCATTCTGTACTCCGTGGGCGGTGTGATCGGCACCATGCACCACCTATACTTCTCCGGTACCCCGGTGGAGAACATGGCGTTGGGTGCGTTCTTCTCGGCTTTGGAGGTCATCCCACTGACGTTCCTTACGATCGAGGCGTGGAGCTTCCTGCAGCTTGGTTCGCGCCAGGAATCTCGAAGTTCGGCCCCGTTCCCGCACCGTTGGGCTGTCATGTTCCTGGTGGCGGTGGGTTTCTGGAATTTCCTCGGGGCCGGTGTTTTCGGCTTCCTGGTCAATCTGCCCATCGTCTCCTATTACGAGATAGGCACCGCGCTGACAGCCAACCACGCCCATGCCTCCATGATGGGCGTCTACGGGATGCTCGGCGTCGGACTGGCCCTGTTCGCGTTGCGCTACATCATCCCGGCGGAGCGTTGGTCGGACAAAGCGGCCCGGCTCTCCTTCTGGGGCCTGAACCTAGGGCTGGCCTGGATGTCTTTTGCAACGTTGATCCCCTTGGGCGTCATCCAGCTTTGGCACTCCATCAATGACAGCTACTACGAGGCGCGGACGCTGAATTTCATTACGCAACCGGGGAACGCCGTCCTTGAATGGCTGCGCCTGCCAGGGGATTTGATGCTCATCATCGTCGGAGTGCTGCCGTTCCTGTGGATCACCTGGCTCGGAGTCCGCCACGGGATCAAGGCGACCACCTACGACGTCCCGGAAGAAGCGCTCTTCGTGTTGGAGCAGCCGGCAACAGTTGCGGCCGGAACGGGGACGGGAACAGCCGACGGCGTCGAACCTCGCCAACGCTATGGGTCCGACAACCGCGGAGATCGAAACGATCAAGGTGGGTCAGGCGACCGTTCCGATAATGGAGGTCGGGAGCCATGATGAATACCATCGACCCGCTCGTATGGTTTGCCACCGGCTACGGGCTCCTGCTGTTGGCAGTGGCACACATTCTGGATGCGCTTGCCCGGCGAACAGCACAGCGCACAGTGGAGTGGCGCTCAGGCGGTTTCCACTACCATGCCGACCATGACGCGTGGCTGTGCCCGCAGGATCAATGGCTGTGGCCCGATTCCTTTGACCCGGATAACCACGTCATGCGCTATCGGGCCAATCCGGCAGTTTGCAATGCCTGCCCGGTCAAAGATTCCTGCACCAGCTCAAACAGCGGCCGCGCAATGAGCCGCAACGTCGATCCGTGGCCCAGTTCCGAAGCGGAGCGTTTTCACCGCGGCATAGCCTGTGCCGTCGTCATCTTGGCCTTGGCCTGGCCGTTGGCCACCATGCTCGGTGGCAGAAACGGTGCCGAGCTGCTCGTGTTGGGTGCAACGGTTCTGGTCATCGCGGCGGCAAGCTGGCCGTTGTGGTCCCACCTCCACCGGTCACCGGCCCGCTTCCCTGACCATGTCAAGGTGGAGACGCTCGATGACACGGTGGCTCGCCGAGCGGTCGGGTCCGCGCGTGAAGCCCGCCGGCACACGAACTATGGAAGTGACCGCCGTCCCGGCCCCGTTCCGGTTCAGCTGCGACCGCCGCAAGGCCGCTCCAGCGAGGCCGCAGAAACTGGCACAGCAGCTGCTGAACATGACAAGTTTGCGACCCGCTGGGGGTCGTTCGAGAAGCCCGATGGCGAGGCGGCCGCCGAGGGTTGGATCAGGAGGAAGCACACATGACGTGGATCCAGATTGTGATAGTTGCTGTTGTGGTGATCGTTTTGCTGTTCCTGCTCGGCTCGGTGAAGATCATCAGGGAATACGAACGTGGCGTTGCCTTCCGCCTTGGGCGGCTCCGCCCCGTACTCGATCCAGGCGTGCGGCTGATTTTTCCGGGGTTGGAGAAACTGGTGCGCGTTGACCTGCGCATCGTCACACTGACCATCCCGCCTCAAGAAGTCATCACCAAGGACAACGTGCCCGCGCGCGTCAACGCCGTCGTACTCTTCAAAGTCGTCGATCCCACTCGTTCGGTCATGGCGGTGGAGAACCACGCGGTGGCCACGTCGCAGATGGCCCAAACGACGCTGCGATCAGTGGTGGGCCGCGCAGACCTCGACACCCTGTTGGCGCACCGGGCCGACCTCAACGAGGACTTGGCCCGCACCATCGATGCACAGACCGAACCGTGGGGCGTGCACGTGAAGGTGGTTGAGATCAAGGACGTGGAGATCCCTGAAGCAATGCAACGCGCCATGGCCAGGGAAGCCGAAGCGGAGAGGGAACGGCGCGCCAAAATCATCAACGCCCGGGGCGAGCTTCAAGCTTCCAAGGAGTTGCGCCAAGCTGCGGACGTGCTCAGCGGCAACCCCGCGTCCCTCCAGCTTCGCTATCTGCAGACACTGTTGGAACTCGGTGCCGACCAGAACTCAACTGTCGTCTTCCCGCTTCCCATGGACATCATTGGCCCGTTCCTGGACAGGCTGCCCAGGCGGGAAGAAAAAGCTGCCGTCCCAGCACCGGCGGCAACTAACCACAACGGGTCAAAGAATCCGCACACAGCACAGGACCCTGCGCAGCCGGACCATGGAGCCGACCCCGAGCTTGATCTGACCCCGTTCCCTGAAATCCATTTGGAAAGGCCCGACCATGTCTGAGAACGACGCTCCTGCAATGGCCGCTCCCGCTAGGGCCTCGGACGAACATCCTCCAGGGCTGAAGATGATTGTCATAGGGGCCATCATCTTGTTCCTTGCGCCGCTGGCTGGCTTTCTGGGCGGCACGATGATTGGCTCGCCCGCTTCAGAAACCAGCCTCGACCCCATGTTTCTCTGGCTCTTTGTCGGCATGGTGGCCGGCGGCGTTGGCGGGGCCATCGTCCTCCTGGGCGTGCTGCGTTGGCTCCGGTCCAAGCCCAACGACAGCGACGGCAGTGACCTGTGAACAACTGCGCATAGGCCCGTGCTTTTGGCGTTGGCTCAGCTCAGTGCGGGCGTTCGGAGCGGAACAAGGGTAAGGCAAGGGCTGCGGCGAGCAGTGCACCGCCGCCAAATACACCGAGGGCCAAAGGGAAACCGGCACCCAAGATGGTCTGGAATATCAAGCTGCCCGTCCCAAAGCCGAGGAACAAGGCAAAGGCCATCAACCCCACAGCCTGACCGGTGCTGCCGGGGAAATCGGTGACAATGCCGCCAAACAATGGCTGCGTCATGTCGTATCCCAACGAGAGGATGGCAATGGCGGCAACCACAACGGGAAGCGGAGGGTCCACAGCCAGGACGAAGGCACACGCTGCGGCCGTCAACATGCCCAACGGAATGATGCGGGCACGCCCATGTTTGTCAGCCAAACGGCCTATGACAGGCCCAAACAAAAAGCCCGGCACGCCGTAGCCCAAAAGGGCCAGACCAACCCCGATCACTCCCAAATCGAATCGTTGCACAAGGTAAACGCCCAACCAGGTGTAGATTCCCGAGTGCAGCACGGCATTCAGCAAAACATAGCTATAGGTGCGGGCCCCCCGGACGTTAGCCAACAACCGCTGGTAACCCGTGGCGACTTCTGTCCAGGGCACCACAGTTGGTGCGCGGTGCGGGCGGGGAAGCAAAAATGCCGCGAGGGCCCCCACGAGCAGGATGCTGAGGCCGGAGACTAAAAACAAGCCATTCCAACCGAGGACTGGTTCAGCGAGTGCACCAGCCGTGGAGCCAACGGCAATGCCACCTGCCATACCTCCGAACAGCCAACCCAGTGCTCTTCCGCGCTCTGCGAAGGGGAACACGTCACCGATGAGAACCAGCGAGATCGGGACCACGCCGCTGGCGGCAATGCCCGTGGCAATACGCATCACAATGAACACCGTAGCCCCAAGGGCCAGAGCCGTGGCGGCGGTCAGTGCCGCGAAAATGAGCAAGGAACCGAGGATGACAGGGCGCCGGCCCGTGCGGTCTGACAGTGGCCCCAAAACAGTGTCATGAGTCCATAGGGAATCAGGTAGGCCGGAACGGAAAGTCCCACAGTTCCCACGCCAGTGCCAAAAGCGGAGGCGAGCTGTGGCAGTATCGGCGCCACCATGAAGGCCTGTGCGAAGGTCAGAAAGGCCGCAGTGGTCACCACGGCCAGAAGGGCGCTGCGGGCCCGGCCATTCAAGGGGCTTCCCACGGGTCAGGTTGGCGGGGCGCTCACTTGTCCTAGCCGGCCTGTGCCAGCACCAGCGGTAGCACCTGCTGCGCACCGGCAAGCCGCAGAGCGCGTCCGGCCACGGTGAGGCTCCACCGACTGTCCACCAGATCATCCAGCAGCAGGACTGGACCTTCAGGGGAGGCGGCGAGCGCTGCCTGCAATTCATCTCCCACGGTGAAGCGTTCCCAGACCCCGGCCAGCCGGTAGGCACTGTTGCCGCCGCGCTCCCCCGTGGGTCCGCCAAACGCGAGGGACAGCTCGCCCAAGTACGGCAGCCTGCCAATCTCACAGATGGCCTGGGCAAAGGTGGCCAGCAACTGCGGTTTGGTGCGTGACGGCATGGCGACCACGGCAACCGGACGCCCGGCTCCTTCCCATCCGTGCTGCCCCCACTCACGCAACACGGCCACCACAGCTTGAGCCATGGCGGGGTCGACGGGCGCGTCGGGTGCCCCGGCTGCGAACATGGCCCGCAGTGAATTGCCCCAACCCAGGTCGGTGAGCCTGGCCAGGACCCGACCGGTCGACAGCAGTTCGCCGGCCTTCAGCTTTCCCTTCACCGGTACGCCCAGCCTGTCCATGCCCGTGGGCCACATGGCCCGCGGGTCAAGCGGAAGCCCGGCATGGCGCAACGACTCCCCCGCAGCTGCTGCAGCGCCGGAGCCGACCTCAGCACTAAACCACCTTCCCGCACAGTTGTCGCAGCGGCCACAAGGAGCCGCCGTATCATCGTCGAGTGCTGCCGCCAGGTATTCCATGCGGCAGCTGGACATGCGTTCGTACTCAATCATGGACTGCTGCTCATCCACGCGCGCCTGGGCGATGCGCCTGTAGCGTTCCTCGTCATAGGCCCAGGGCTGGGCGGTGGTCTCCCATCCGCCGGAGACACGCTGCACAGCACCGTCCACGGCCAGCACCTTCAACAGGAGTTCCAGCGGCGTGCGCCGCAGATCCACCCGGGATTCAAGGGCCGGTGTCGACATGGGCCTGGCGGAGCCCCCCAAAGCTTCCAAAACGGCCATGGCTTTTTCCCTGTCCGGCATGGATGAAGTGGCAAAGTACCGCCAAATATCCGCATCCTCACTGCCGGGCAGCAGCAGCACGTCGGCGTTCGCACTGCCACGGCCGGCACGGCCCACCTGCTGGTAGTACGCCACGGGTGAGGACGGCGCCCCCAAGTGGACAACAAAGCCCAGATCAGGTTTGTCGAAACCCATGCCCAGCGCGCTGGTGGCAACCAGCGCCTTGACCTGGTTGTTCTTGAGGGCTTCTTCCAGCACTTCCCTGTCCATGGTGTCGGTGCGCCCCGTGTAGGCCTTCACCACATGCCCCGCCTCAGCCAGCAGACGGGCCGTGTCCTCGGCTGCGGAAACCGTCAAGGCATAGATGATGCCGCTGCCCGGCAGTTCGGCCAGGTGCGTGAGCAACCAGCCCAGCCTGTCCCGGGAGTCCGCCAGCCGCAGCACACCCAGCCGCAGCGATTTCCGGGCCAGGGGGCCGCGGATGGTGAACACCCCCGCACCCAGTTGTTCCTCAATGTCGGCAACCACACGGGAGTTTGCCGTGGCAGTTGTCGCCAACACGGGAACCGTCGGTGGCAACTGGGCAATCAGATCGGCAATACGCCTGTAGTCAGGGCGGAAGTCGTGCCCCCAATCGGAAATGCAATGGGCCTCGTCAACCACCAGCAGGCCCGTGCGCCGAATCAGGTCTGGAAGCTGGTTTTCCCTAAATGACGGGTTGGTCAGCCGCTCCGGCGAAACCAACAGCACATCCACGGTGTCCGCTGCCAGCGCTGCAGAAACTTCTGCCCATTCCGTGGCATTCGCGGAGTTGATGGCCATGGCCCGCACGCCTGCACGTTCGGCAGCAGCCACCTGGTCCCGCATCAAGGCAAGCAAAGGCGAGACAATCAGCGTCGGCCCAGCACCCTTGGAGCGCAGCAGCAGCGATGCAACAAAGTACACGGCGGACTTTCCCCAACCGGTGCGCTGGACCACCAGTGCGCGCCGGTTGTGCTCGACCAGCGCTTCAATGGCCTCAAATTGCCCGTCGTGAAAATCCGCATCCGGATGTCCCACCAGGGCACGCAGCACTCCCAGTGCCTGGGTTCTGGTGCCAGCCGACTCCGGAACATGCCCATCCGTCGAGCCACCCGCTGAGTCGGGGCTGCCCGAGACTGTTGACTGGACGGAGGTCAAGGCATCAGGTGCTGGTTGTGTGCTCATGCCACCAGTATTCCAGCGGCATGGGACATCCGGGCGCGCTCGGAGCCAACACGGAGGCAAGCTGTGGACAACTTTGCGGTTTGTACCCCCACGGTAAGATGAAAAGGTGACTACTGAACAGAACCTTCCAGTTGACCTGTCCAGCTCGTTCAAGGCCTACGACGTCCGTGGGATCGTCGGTACGACCATCACCGTGGGCACTGTCCGGGCCGTGGCGGCTGCCTTTGTCGACGTCCTCGGACTGACCGGGCAAACAGTGCTGGTGGGCGGCGACATGCGCCCCTCCTCCCCTGACTTCTGCCAAGCCTTTGCCGAGGGAGCTGCCGGGCGCGGCGCCAATGTCAAGCTGCTCGGGCTGATCTCCACCGACGAACTGTACTTTGCCTCAGGCAACCTGAACGCTGCAGGGGTGGTATTCACCGCCAGCCACAACCCTTCCGAGTACAACGGCATGAAGATGACCCGTGCCGGCGCTGTTCCGCTGTCCTCCGAAACCGGTTTGATTCAGATCCGCGACCTG
>NZ_JAFMPX010000020.1 GCF_017353415.1 Arthrobacter sp. E3 | reverse complement strand
CCGCCCATGCCGAGGCGATGGTGAAGTGGTCCATGATCGGGCTGATGGCCAGGCGTCTCTCACCGCCAGCCGGCCGCCTTCCTTGGCAGCCCGGAACGGCAAAATAACCACTTTCCCAACACGTTCTTAGGCATCAAGATGAAGGAAGCCCAGTCCAGCAGTACCTCAGATTTTGTGCCAAACCTGAACACGATGGCCAGCGCGGGATGCAACATGACCATCACCGTGGGCTTCCTGCTGGCGGAGGCCACCACTACGGCGGCCAAAGACAACCCGAAGCTGCACTACGCCATCATTGATGACAACAGCATCAAGGCCCCCAATGTGAAGCCGGTGGTTTACGACACGGCCCAGGCGGCGTTTATGGCCGGATATACGTCTGCGGCTGTGTCCAAAACCGGCAAGGTCGGTACCTTTGGCGGAATCAACCTGCCCACGGTCACAGTCTTCATGGATGGATTTGCCGAGGGCGTGAAGTACTTCAACGACAAGCAGGGAAAAGATGTGCAGCTTCTCGGCTGGAACACCGAGACCCAGCAGGGCCTTTTCACGAACAACTTTAATGTCATCCAAGATGGTGCCAAGTTCACCAACAACTTGATCGCCGAAGGTGCAGACGTGGTCATGCCTGTCGCCGGCCCGCTTGGCAAGGGTGCCGGTGATGCCATCCTGGCAGCCAACAAGGGCGGCAAGGATGTCAAGCTTGTCTGGGTTGACTCCGACGGTTTTCTTACCGCACCCACGTACAAGTCCGTCCTGCTGACCTCGGTCATCAAGACGATGGGCGAGGCCGTGGAAACCATTATCAAGGATGATCTGGACGGCAAGTTCGACCCGGCTCCGTACATCGGGACCTTGGAAAACGGGGGCGTGGCACTGGCCCCGTTCCACGACCTTGATTCCACTGTCAGCGCCGACACCAAGAGCCAGTTGGATGAAATCAAGAAGGGCATCATCGACGGCTCCATCAAGGTGGAGTCCAAGTCCAGCCCGAAGTAGACACCGCACACGGGCGCTGCGTGCCGCACCAAGCGGACCGCGGCGCCCGTTCTGCAGCTTTTCGAACTATCCATCCGCAGAGACGGGTCACATACGTTGAAACTTGAACTTCGGGGCATCACCAAGCGCTTCGGCACCCTGGTGGCGAACGACCACATCGACCTGGTCGTGAACACGGGGGAAATCCACAGCTTGTTGGGGGAAAACGGGGCCGGCAAATCGACCTTGATGAATGTCCTGTACGGCCTGTACGCGCCCACATCCGGCGAGATCCTCATCGATGATGTGCCGGTTCGGTTCTCCGGCCCCTCCGACGCCATGGCAGCCGGCATTGGCATGGTGCACCAGCACTTCATGCTCGTCCCGGTCTTCACCGTGGCCGAAAACGTCGCTTTGGGTGCCGAATCCACCACCTTTGGCGGCATCCTGAACTTGGAGGAAACGCGAAAGAAAGTTCGCGAGATCTCCGCCAAATTCGGTTTCGACGTGGACCCTGACGCGCTGGTGGAAGACCTCCCCGTGGGCGTTCAGCAGCGGGTGGAGATCATCAAGGCGCTGGTGCGCAACTCTAAAATCCTGATTCTGGACGAGCCCACCGCCGTGCTCACGCCCCAGGAAACCGACGAGTTGATGGACATAATGGGCCAACTGCGTAAAGGCGGCACATCCATCGTTTTCATTTCGCACAAGCTGCGTGAGGTCAAGGCCGTCTCGGACACCATCACCGTCATCCGCCGCGGCAAGGTGGTAGGTTCCGCACCGCCGTCGACCCCCACCACGGAGTTGGCCGCCATGATGGTGGGCCGCGCCGTGAACCTTTCCCTGGACAAGGCGGATGCCCAGCCGGGTGAGGAAACGTTCAAGGTCACCAACCTGACAGTGATGAACGACGCCGGCCAGAGACTTTTGGACAACGTCACCTTGGGCGTCTCCCAAGGTGAGATCCTGGCCTTGGCCGGTGTGCAGGGCAACGGGCAGACGGAGCTGACCGAAGCCGTGCTGGGACTGCATAAGCACGTCCTGGGCTCTATCACGCTGGAAGGGCAGGAACTGCTTGGTAAAAGTGTCCGCAAGATCCTGGACGCAGGCGTGGGCTTCGTCCCCGAGGACCGCTCGGACGACGGCCTAGTGGGGGAGTTCTCCATTGCTGAAAACCTGATCCTGGACCTGTATAAACAGGCGCCGTATTCCCGCCACGGCACCATGAACCATGCAGTTATTGCGAAGAACGCGGTGGAAAAGGTGGAGGAGTTCGATGTGCGGGCACAGACTGCACAGGATCCGGCAGACACCCTATCCGGCGGAAACCAACAAAAAGTGGTGCTGGCCAGGGAACTTTCCCGGCCGCTGAAACTCTTCATCGCGTCGCAACCCACCCGTGGCGTGGACGTCGGGTCCATTGAGTTCCTGCACAAACGCATCGTGGCGGAACGCGACGCAGGCACCCCCGTGCTCATCGTGTCCACGGAGCTGGATGAGGTATTGGAACTAGCAGACCGCATCGCGGTACTTTTTGCCGGACGGCTCATGGGAATTGTCCCGGGAAAGTCCAGCCGGGCATTGATTGGCCTGATGATGGCGGGGCTTCCCGCTGCAGAAGCACAGGAACAAATGAACAAACAAGACACACAGCTAGAGACAGCCACGGACGCTGCGCTCGCTTCCGAAGCCGAGGGCTCCGCCAACACGAACGATTCAGGGGCGCAGTCATGAGCGAGCCGCAACTGCCGCCTCCCGGGGGGTCTTTGGACAACAAGGAGCCCGGAGGCGGGGCCGGTGGCGCGAAGGCGCCCTGGAAAACCGACAATGAGTCAAACGGCAGCCAGCTGATGCGGGAAATCATCAGCGGCAACGCGATGATCTCCGTCCTGGCCGTGCTGGTTGCGCTCGTCATTGGCGGGGTGCTCATTGCAGTCACTGACCAGCGGGTAGTGACGGCGTTCGGGTACTTCTTCAGCGATCCTTCCGCCACCTTCGGTGCCATCTGGGCTTCCATCTCGGACGCCTATGGCGCCCTGTGGAGAGGCGCCACCTACGATCCGAACTCCCGGACGTGGCAGGGCAGGTTGGGCATTTTTGAAACCCTCACTTTCGCCACCCCCCTGATTTTGTCCGGCCTGGCCGTCACGTTGGCATTCAGGGTGGGACTTTTCAACATTGGTGCACAGGGCCAGATCATCCTCGGTGCCACGTTTGCCGGCATCGTCGGTTTCATGATGGAACTGCCCCCGGGCATCCACCTGGCGGCCGTGGTGCTCGCAGGTGCGCTAGGCGGCGCCATCTGGGGTGGAATTGCCGGATTCCTGAAGGCAAAGACCGGTGCGCACGAGGTGATCGTGACGATCATGCTCAACTATATCGCCATCTCCCTTGTTCTGTATCTGCTCAAGAACCAGCTGCGCGACCCCGCCAGCAGCAACCCCATCAGCCCGCGCATGCACGAAACTGCCATGTTCCCACTGCTGCTGGGCCCCAACTACAGGGTGCATGCGGGGCTGATCCTAGCGATTGCAGCCGTCTTCGTCGTTTCCTGGCTGCTCAACCGCTCAACACTGGGCTTCGAGTACCGGGCGATTGGTGCCAACCCTCGCGCAGCCCGTACAGCTGGCATGCTGGTGTCCCGTGGCTACATCACCGTCATGCTGATCTCCGGAGCCCTGGCCGGGCTGGCGGGTGTGACCCAGCTGGCCGGGACGGAAAAGCTCCTGGATTCCGACGTTGCAGGCAGCATTGGCTTCGACGCCATCACGGTTGCCCTGTTGGGACGGTCAAAACCGTGGGGCACGTTCTTTGCAGCCCTCTTGTTTGGAGCGTTCAAGGCGGGCGGCACCTCCATGGCCATCAACGCTGATATCTCGATTGACATAGTCGCCGTTGTCCAATCCTTGATTGTGCTGTTCATTGCCGCCCCGCCCCTGGTGCGCTCCATGTTCCGGATCAAGGAAGTTCGCCGTGAAGGAGTATCCGCGTGAGTATCACTGAGAAAAGTGCACCTTCGAAGGTGACTGACCCTATTTCAATACGCAGCCGGAAGATGCCGGTGCTGCTCGGTTCCCTCGCGCTATTCTCGGTGGTGGTATTTATTGTGCTGGGGCCCAGCGGTACTGCCACTTTTCGCATCTCCCAGCCCAGCGACGTCTGGCAGGTACCGAACCTGGTGCTGCCGGCCAAGGCGATGGGCGTCCTAGTCTCGGTGATCTGCGTGGGGCTTGCATACTTGGCCTGGAGTCAGACCCAGAAGACTGGAAAAATCGCCAAATGGGTCGTCATGACGTTCGCTGTGGTGTTCGTTGTGGGCTTGATGGTGTGGATCATCGGTGGCACCACTACGCAAAACATCACGCTCGTTGGGCTTTTCACCGGTGCCATGCTGATTACCACGCCACTGGTGTTTGGCTCCATGTCCGGGGTTCTTTCCGAACGGTCCGGCGTGGTAAACATCGCCATCGAGGGGCAGCTGTTGGCAGGTGCTTTTACGGCGGCACTGGTTGCCTCCATCACGCACAACGCCTTCGCTGGACTTTTCGCCGCAGCCTTGGCCGGTGTGCTTGTGTCCCTGCTGCTGGCGTTGTTCAGCATCAAGTACGTGGTGAACCAGATCATCGTCGGTGTGGTTTTGAACGTGCTGGTGTCCGGCCTGACCGGGTTCCTGTTCGAAAAGATCATGAAGACGAAAGTCGACGGGGTCACCATCTACAACCAGCCCGCCCACCTGCCCAACCTGCCCATTCCGCTGCTCTCTGAAATCCCCATCATTGGGCCCACGCTGTTTCGACAATCAATCATTGGCTACTTCATGCTGATCCTTGTCGCAGCGCTTTGGTTTGGCTTGTTCCGGACCCGCTGGGGCCTGCGCGTGCGTGCCGTGGGTGAGCATCCCAAGGCAGCGGACACGGTGGGTATCAACGTCAACCGGACCCGCGTTTTAAACGTGCTGGCTGGTGGTGCCGTGGCGGGTGTGGGCGGGGCCTACTTCACGCTTGTTGCGGTCAGCAGCTTCAGCAAGGACATGACAGGAGGACTGGGGTTCATCGCCTTGGCCGCCTTGATCTTCGGCAGGTGGAACCCGATCGGGGCAGCCCTTGCCGCGTTGCTCTTCGGCGTGGCCGGGAACCTGCAAAGCATCCTCTCACTCGCTGGCACACCGATCGACGGACAGTTCCTGGCCATGCTGCCGTACGCGCTGACCATTCTGGCCGTCTCCGGCTTTGTCGGGAAGGCCATGGCCCCGGCCGCCGACGGCGAACCGTACATCAAGGAGTAGGACATGCTGCAACCCATCCTCGACGAGTGCTGGGAACCCTTGCGCCAAGCTGCCACCGCGGCACTTGACTGCGCCTACGCTCCCTACTCGAATTTCCGTGTGGGAGCAGCCGCCCGGCTGGCAGATGGCAGCATCGTCTCCGGCTGCAACGTGGAGAACGCCAGCTACGGGCTGAGCCTGTGCGCGGAATGCACCATGGTGGGCGCCGCCCGGATGAACGGAGGGGGACTCATCACAGAGTTCTACTGCGTCGACGCGCAGGGCGGAATTCTCATGCCATGCGGGCGCTGCCGGCAGCTGCTGTACGAGTTCAGCACTGCGGACACGCGGCTCATGACCACCTCCGGGGTGAAGTCCATGGCCGAGGTCCTGCCGGACGCCTTCGGCCCACAGGACCTGACTCGGATTGAATTGGAGAGACCATGAACAACACCCCGGCATTTGCGGCCAGCACGTTCGACGCCGTTGACATCATCGGCATCAAACGGGACAAAGGCACACTGAGCGGCGAACAAATCCGCTGGACCATCGACGCGTACACGCGCGGGGTCATCGCTGAAGAACAAATGGCGGCACTGAACATGGCTATCCTGCTTAACGGCATGAACCGGGCGGAAATTGCGCAGTGGACGGCAGCCATGATCGCGTCCGGGGAAACACTTGACTTCGGGGGGCTGCGCAACGCTACAGGATCGCTGATGCCCACCACCGACAAACACTCCACAGGCGGGGTGGGCGACAAGATCACGCTGCCGCTGGCCCCTTTGGTGGCCGTATTTGGCGCAGCTGTGCCACAGCTTTCCGGCAGGGGTTTGGGCCACACGGGCGGCACATTGGACAAACTTGAGGCCATCCCCGGCTGGCGTGCGAACCTCAGCAACGAGGAGATGATGCAACAGTTGACTGAAGTGGGTGCGGTGATCTGTGCTGCGGGAACGGGCCTCGCCCCTGCCGACAGGAAACTGTACGCCCTGCGCGATGTCACCGGAACTGTTGAATCCATCCCGCTGATCGCCTCATCCATCATGAGCAAGAAGATCGCCGAAGGAACCGGCGCCCTGATCCTCGATGTGAAAGTGGGCTCCGGCGCCTTCATGAAGAGCGTGGACATGGCCCGGGAGCTGGCGCAAACCATGGTGGCACTTGGCAAGGACGCAGGAGTAAATACGGTGGCGCTGCTGACGGATATGTCCACGCCGCTGGGCCTGACGGCAGGCAACGCCATTGAGGTACAGGAGTCCGTGGACGTACTGGCCGGGGGAGGCCCCTCCGACGTGGTGGAACTGACCGTGAAACTGGCACAGGAAATGCTGGAGGCCGCGGGGATACACGGCGCCGACCCTGTAGCGGCACTCAAGGATGGCCGGGCCATGGACGTGTGGCGCCGCATGATTGCCGCCCAGGGCGGGGATCCCGACGCGGCTTTGCCTGTGGCTCGCGAGTCCGAGGTGTTGTATGCGCCGACGGACGGAGTGCTGGTCGGACTGGATGCGATGAGCGTCGGGGTCGCCGCTTGGCGTCTGGGCGCTGGCCGGGCCCGCAAGGAGGACGTGGTTCAGGCAGGTGCAGGAGTGCGCCTGCATGCCAAACCGGGAGACCGAGTGCGCGCAGGGGAACCGCTCATGACGCTGCTGACGGACACACCGGAGAAATTCGACCGGGCCAGGGACGCATTGGCGGGTGCCGTGAGCATCGCAGCAGAAGACGCCCCGGAGCGGCCCAAGCTCATCATCGACCGCATCGCCTAACCCCCAACCGACGCTCCCGCACTTTCCGGGGTAATGCAAGCGACGCTCCTGCACGCTTAGGGGTCGTTCCGCCGTCGCTCCTGCACGCTTTGGGGTTCCCTGTTCGTGGCTGCCAAAGTGACTGCAGAGCGTTCGGCTATAGCCACCTGGACGTGCTGGAGCGATAGCTGAAATGGCCCTGAAAGTGCAGGAGCGTCGCTCAGGCGGGCCCGGAAAGTGCAGGAGCGTCGGTGGTGGAAGCCCCTTGGTAGCACCGCTGCATCCGTCGACTGATTGTCCGCTGGATCCAGTGACTGGAACCCGAAACCATGCAACTCTCATTCCATGGATGGAGAACCGCCACAGCAACTCGTCCTTCCGGTGTATACCGGTGCCTGCCCTGACGTGGGAAGCTTAGTGCAGACGACCACCACAGGGAAGGAAACGTCCAGGGTGGATTTTTTGCACATCATCGGTCAAATTAACTCTCTGATCGAACATTCCGCCGCACAGTGGTGGGTGATTCCCTTGGTCAGCCTCTTTTGCCTGATCGATGGTTTCTTCCTGTTCCTGCCCAGTGAGACTGCCATTGTGGCCTTGGCTTCCATCTCGGCACGTACGGGGTCACCAAATATTTGGCTGCTGATCCTGGGCGCCTCGATCGGGGCCATGATTGGCGACAACATTGCGTACGTCATGGGCCGAAAATTAGGAACTACGCGGTTTAACTGGATGCGCAGACCGCGTGGGGCGAAGGCCTTCGCTTGGGCGAGCAGGGAATTGGAAAAACGCGGAGCCATGCTGATTTTCACCGCCCGGTACATCCCGGTGGGAAGGATTGCCGTCAACTTCACGGCGGGGGCCACACACTTTCCTTGGCGCCGCTTCGTGGTGTTGGACGGCATAGCGGTAGTGACGTGGGCCGGCTATTCAGTGGCCGTGGGAACCTTCGCTGGCCGCTGGGTCCACGACAACCCGTTGTTGGGTGTGGGAATTGCCATTGCGTTTGCCATTGTCATTGGTTTTCTGGTGGATCACGGCATGAGATTTATGCACCACTTTCTGGAAAGACGCGGCAAGTTGGAACCCCGGCCCGAACCTGGTCTCATGGCTGCCCGGCATGCTGCACAGGTGCAGGCAGCAGCCGAAGCTACACGGCTTGCCGCAGCAACTAACGGCTCAGCCAAAGGCTCGGCAAACGACTCGGTAAACGGCTCAACGATCGGGTCACCGACCGATTCAAGAATCGGCGCGTCAACAACCACCACAGCGGCAGCCGGCGAAGCAGCAACAGAACCCGAATCCACACCAGACGGCGACGATGACCGTGCGGCGGATGCGCCCATGGCGAACGTGGATGCAGCTGACGGTCAGCACCCACGTACCGGAGAATCAGTGCTGATCCCCGAAATTGTGGCTGAAATCCAACCTCTGGCGCTGCACCCGGCCCACCCCAATGCCCACGCCGTCGCCCATGCGGCTGCGTCGGCATCGGCCGTGGCCATTCGGCACAACTAGCGCAGCGCGGAACACATCCCTAGAGTGGGGATTGTGACTAACCCAACTTCAGAACATGCAGCCGCGTCCATCCCCGTTGTGGACCTCAAATCGTTGCCAAAGGTATCCCTCCACGACCATCTGGACGGCGGGTTGCGTCCGGAAACGATCATCGAGTTGGCGGCGGAGGTGGGCCATTCACTTCCGTCCACTGATCCCGAAGAACTGCGCGAGTGGTTCGTGAACTCAGCCGATTCAGGCTCACTTGAGCGTTACCTGGAGACCTTTGACCACACCGTGGCCGTCATGCAGACCCATGACGCCTTGGTCCGTGTGGCCCGTGAATTTGTTGAGGACCTGGCTGAGGACGGGGTGGTGTACGGGGAAGTTCGCTGGGCACCTGAACAGCACCTCACCGCAGGATTGGACTTGGACGAGGCCGTCGAGGCTGTTCAGCTGGGCCTTGAAGAAGGCATGGACGCTGTGGACGAGGCCGGCGGCTACATTGAGGTCGGGCAGATCATCACCGCCATGCGCCATGCAGAGCGCGGCGACGAGATCGCCCAGCTTGCCGTGCGCCACCGCGACAACGGCGTGGTGGGTTTTGACATTGCCGGTGCCGAGGACGGCTTCCTGCCCTCCCGGTTCACCGAGGCCTTCACTTATTTGGCCGAGAACAACTTCCCGGTGACCGTTCACGCCGGAGAGGCTGCCGGGCTCGACAGCATCCAAGACGCCCTGGTCCACGGCCGCGCGCTGCGCCTGGGCCACGGCGTGCGCATCGCCGAAGACATTCACCTGGACGTGCAGGAAGAAGACGGGAACGACGTCGGCACGCTCACCTTGGGTGACTTGGCCCAGTGGGTGCGCGACCGCCAGATCCCGCTGGAGCTGTGCCCGTCGTCGAACTTGCAGACCGGAGCCATTGCAGCGTTTGGCACCACCCTGGCAGAACACCCCATTGACCTGCTGTACCAGCTCGGTTTCAACGTCACCGTGAACACCGACAACCGGCTCATGAGCGGGACGACGCTGTCGGGCGAGTTTGGCCGCCTGGTGGAGACGTTCGGCTACGGCCTGGACACCGTGCTGGAGATGACCCTCAATGCCGTTCACGCCACGTTCCTGCCGATCGAAGCCCGCGAAGAGCTGGCCGAGTTCATCATTGAGAACTTCGAAGACGCCATGGATGAAATTGACGACTTCGAAGACTCGGAAGGCTTTGAAGCCTTCGGCGCAGCAGACTTGGATGATGCCGGGATTGAAGACTGACCCACTGAACGACGAAGACGGGCGGGCCGCATCATCCTCGGATGAAATGACCCGCCTTGTCGCCGTCGTGGCTGCGCTGCGTGAGCACTGCCCCTGGACGGCCGCTCTGACACACGATTCCCTCACCACCTATTTGCTGGAGGAATCCTACGAACTCATCGAGGCCCTTGAAACCGGCCGCAGTGACCACGTCGCCGCCGAACTGGGCGACATCCTGCTCCAAGTGGTGCTGCACGCCCGCTTGGCCGAAGAAGCAGGCAACTTTGTGCTTGCAGATGTGGCCCGCGGACTCAGCGAAAAACTGATCCGCCGCAGCCCCCATGTTTTCCACGCCGACGGCGGCCTGCAGGAAACGTTCCCTGCCACCATCGTCGAGATCGAGGAAACCTGGGAGCGCATCAAAGCCGAGGAGCGTGCCGAAAACCCATCCTCGCTCCGGGAACCCCTGCCGGGCCCCGCAGCACCAGCCAAGGGCCCCTTTGCCGGCATTCCACGGTCGCTGCCAGCGCTGGCCATGGCACAAAAGTCGTTGGAACGGGCTACCCGCGCGGGGCTTGCGGTGCCGCTGGGAGCCGGATCGATGGACGCTGAGCACATCGTCACGGAAGAGCAGCTCGGGAAGGTGCTCTTCGACGTCGTGCGCGTTGCACAACAGCAGGGGCTCGATGCGGAACGGGCGCTGCGCCTGGCCGTGCGGGACTTTCAGGGGCGTTCGGGCACGCTTTGACGGCCTGGCTCCAATTGGCCAGCTGACCACCTCTCCTCGACCCGGCCAAACTTCCAGTAGGCCCCCGCAACAGCCCAGCACAGCACGAAGATGCCGACGATCACGAAGCCAGCTTTGTTGGTGTCAAAATTGGTCATGAAGTCCCAGAACGTGCCTTGGAAGAAACTCAAGTGCTTTCCCACCAGGCCCAACACTTCGATGCCGCCGATGAAGAAGCAAATGGCCACTGAAAGTCCGGTGATGGCCAAGTTGTAATAAACCTTCCTCACGGGGTTGAAAAACGCCCAGGAGTAGGCGAAGTTCATGAAGATCCCGTCCAACGTGTCCAGCAGTGTCATGCCAGCGGTGAAAAGGATGGGCAGGCACAAGATGGCGTAGAACGGCAGGCTCTGGCTCGCCAAGAGTGCGGTGGTGGCGAGCAGCGTCACCTCGGTGGCCGTGTCAAAACCCAAACCGAACACCACCCCCAGCGGATACATTTTCCATTCCTTGTCGATGGTATTTGTCCAGCGCCGGAAGAAACGATTCATGATCCCGCGGTTTTGCAGCTGCTGCTCCAGTTCCGCCTCGTCGTAGCTGCCGCTCCGCATGGAACGGAAGACCCTGAGGATGCCGACAAGGATCACCATGTTCAGCAGGGCAATCAGGAATAGGAAGGAAGCGGAGATGACAGTGCCGAAGATCCCGCCGAATTTCTCGAGTGTGGAGTTGTCATCCGAGAGTGCGTGGTAAACGGCCTTCTCGGCAACCACGATGCCAACTCCGATGCCGACCACGATGGTTGAGTGGCCCAGTGAGAACCAGAACCCGACACTCAGTGGACGTTTGCCATCAGCCAGCAGTTTGCGGGTGGTGTTGTCGATCGCGGAGATGTGGTCGGCGTCGAACGCGTGCCGAAGCCCGAGTGAATACGCCAGCACGGCGATGCCGATGCCCAACCCTTGGTAATGTCCGGGGACCACGAACAGGATGAAGACGGCGAACCCCACCACATGCAGCAGTGTGATCGCGGCAAACATGAGGATGATCCGCCTTCGTTCTGCAGTGCTCATGCGATGCTCCCAGAGACGGGTGTTCAATATTTCCTGAGATTGAGCGGGGCCTGGCCAAACCAGCGCTCCCGCAGCAGTCCCGTGAGTTCGTCCATCATTGCGGTGAGCACGGTAGTGCTGCTGGCCAATGCACGCACCACGAACCCCGGTCCGTTCAGCAGCGAGATGCCAGTGAGCGTATCCAGCTCGTACTTGAGCAGCAACTGCTGCAGTTCCGTGACGAGGGCGGCGTCAACGCGCGAATCCACCACCAGCAGCGACCCCAAGTGGCTGAATCCCTCCATGAAGGCCAGCCCGGCTATGTCTGCCACGGGCTGACCGGCGACGTCGGCCGTCCCCGCCGAAGTGGGCGTGAGTAAAACGTTGTCGATGGCCAGCAACTCGCCACCGTACCGAATCTCATTGCGCAGCCGCAGCTGCTCATAACGGAACGGCTGCCCGTCCGGGGACCAGCCCGGGGTGAGGACCTCGGCCATGATGAGGGATGCGCTGGCATCCATCTCGATCAGTGCGCTCTGCCGATAAGCAGCCCCGCGGTAGGCGATGAGCTGGCCGGGCATGTACTCCAAGGAGCTGTTTGCGGCCAGCTTCACCGTCAGGCGCTGTTCGGCGTATGAGTTGGGCGTCTTGTAGATCTTCGTGGCGGACTGCGTGGTGAGCAGTAGCCGGGCACCCTCCGCCACCGTGATGTCCATGGTGTAGAGGTCCCCGCCCAAGTAGGCCCCGCCAGGATTGACGGTCACGTAGCAAACCTGCCCGGAGTCATCCAGGTAGTGTGGACGAATCACGCGCAGCGCGCCGCGATGATATTGCCCGGTGGCCAGGGAGCGGCCGTTGCGGACGCCAATTTCAAGCCGGAGCTCTCCCATGGGTGCTTTCACGGCAGGAGCCGTTGCCGTTGCCACTGTTGCTACAGTCACCGCTGCCACCGCCGTCACCGTTCCAAGTCAAGCATGAGCACGTCGTGCCGGATCCACTCGATCACATGGTCCAGCCCCTCGTCGGTCTTCAAATTCGTGAAGCAGAAGGGCCGGTCCCCGCGGAACTCCTTCGAATCACGTTCCATCACGGATAGGTCGGCGCCCACATACGGGGCCAGGTCGATCTTGTTGATGATGAATAGATCGGATTTGATCATGCCCTGGCCGGCCTTCCGCGGGATCTTCTCGCCCTGGGCCACGTCGATGATGTAGATGGAAAAGTCCACCAACTCGGGGCTGAAGGTGGCGGAGAGATTATCGCCACCACTTTCCACGAACACCACCTGCAGATCGGGGTGGCGCTGGATCAGCTCAGCGATAGCCGCCGCATTCATCGAGGTGTCCTCCCGGATGGCGGTGTGCGGGCAGCCGCCGGTCTCAATGCCGATGATGCGGTCCAGCGGCAGAATGCCGTTCTGCGCCAGAATCTTCGCATCCTCAATGGTGTAGATGTCGTTGGTGATGGCCGCCATGGAAATTTCACCGCTCATGTGACGGGTCAGGCGCTCAACGAGTTGGGTCTTGCCCGCTCCAACGGGGCCGCCAATGCCGATCTTAATGACGTCCATGCTGTTCTCCTTGTGTGATTGCGTAAGTATGCATATGTCTCAGCTCATGAACATGCGGGCGCGCTGGTATTCGTGGCGCATCTGCGCTATCTCCAACCCAGGGGCGACGGCGCCCAGGTCCCCGGCGTCCAACGCCATGACCGCTGTGGCAGCGGCAGCGACGTCGTCGTGCATGAGCCGCAGCACACGCTGGCCCGCGGTTTGGCCCAGTGGAATGGCGCGGACTGCGTTTTGTGTCAATGAGATCGCAGTGGAAAAGAAGTACGCGGGCAACAGCTGTGCCAGTGGAATGCGCAGTCCGTGCGCCGTCAGTGCGAACGCCACGGCAGTGTGTCCTGCGCAGCGGCCCGCGCTGATTTGGGCGCTGTATTCATCGAGTTCCGGCGCGGTGAAGATGCCCGCACCGATCTCCACCATGCGCAGCCCCATCTTGATGCCGGCCCCGCGCAGTTGCAACGGCAGGGCCTGGGCCGTGACGCGGCGGTCCAACTCCCAGACCTCTGCAAGCGCGCAGTCTCCCAGTGCCGGACTGTCCAGCGCCTCGAATACCAGCCGAAGTGCCAGCCCGTCACTGTACACGAGCTGCTGGCCGATGAACTGCCGCAGCCAGGCCGTGAAGCCCTCCTCGTCGTGGACAACGCCGCGGGCCAGGTACGTTTCCAGTCCGAACGAATGGCTAAAAGCCCCGTTGGGCAGCGCAGAGTCACACAGCTGCAGCAAGGGCAGCAGGTACGACGGCGGCACAGGTGGCACTTCCTGGGAGCCCATCAGTGCGTGTGCTCCGCATGCCGGAACGGTGCGGCCATGATGCGCTCCTGCCGGGTGTACGGCATCTTCAGCTGGTCCAGCAGCTGGACCACGGTGTGGTCGTAGGGAACCACCATGACCTCCGCGCCGTAGCTGCTGTCAGCACCGAAGAACTGCGCCTGCAGATGACGGTTGCCCAACTGATGCGCCACGGTGCCCATGGCCAAGATGGTGGTCGGGGCGATAACGAGCACGTCCGTGGGCAGCACGGAAACCACAATCAGCGACGTTGCG
This sequence comes from Arthrobacter sp. E3, assembly GCF_017353415.1. Classification (GTDB taxonomy): domain Bacteria; phylum Actinomycetota; class Actinomycetes; order Actinomycetales; family Micrococcaceae; genus Specibacter. Next base: position 53,079 of record NZ_JAFMPX010000020.1, on the reverse strand, counting down.
TCGCGGAACAGGATGTCGCCGTCGCGCAGGTCCCCGGCACCACCGGCGGTGGAGCGCAGGCGCAAACCGAGCTCATTGCCGTGGTCGGTTTGCACGCGTTGGATGCGCTTGGACAGGTCCGCTCCGGCCAGCAGCACTTTTTCAAGGTGCAGCCCGTCAAGCTCTGTGGTCGTCATGTCAAAAATGTTGCCAATGACGGAATCAACGATCATCAAATGCCCTCTTCGTGAGTTTTCATTAGAACAGGAAGTAGCGCTGCGTCATGGGCAGCCCATTCACTGGATCACAGGTCGCCACCACACCGTCCACTGTCACTGTGTAGGTTTCAGCATCCACTTCAATGGTGGGGGTTTCACCATTGAACTTAAGATCCGCCTTGGTCAGTGTCCGGATGCCGTGCACAGAACGGATCTGCTTGCGCAGCCCCAGTTCCTCCGGCACTCCGGCGTCAATGGCCGCCTGGGACAAGAACGTGATGGCGCAATGGGCCACGGCACTGCCCATCGCTCCAAACATGGGGCGCATCAGTTGCGGTTGCGGTGTGGGGATGGAGCCGTTGGGGTCGCCCATGAGGGCTGCGACTATTTGGCCGCCCTTGATGACAAGTGCAGGCTTCACGCCGAAGAAGGCCGGGTTCCACAGCACCAGGTCGGCGAATTTTCCTTCCTCCACGCTGCCCACCGTGTCCGCGATACCCTGGGCCAGGGCCGGGTTGATCGTGTATTTGGCGACGTAGCGCTTGAGCCGGAAATTATCGCCCACCTCGGTGTCGCCGTCGAGCTTGCCGCGCTGCATCTTCATCTTGTCCGCCACCTGCCAGGTACGCAGGATCACTTCCCCCACCCGGCCCATGGCCTGTGAGTCGGAGGACATGATGGAAAAGACGCCCATGTCCTGCAATACGTCCTCGGCGGCAATGGTTTCCGGCCTGATCCGGGAGTCCGCGAACGCCACGTCCTCCGGGATGTCCGGGTTCAGGTGGTGGCACACCATGAGCATGTCCAGGTGCTCTTCGGCGGTGTTGCGGGTGTAGGGAAGGGTCGGGTTGGTGGAGGCCGGCAGCACGTTGGGCATGCCGGCAATCTTGATGATGTCCGGGGCATGCCCGCCACCGGCGCCTTCCGTGTGGAAGGTGTGGATCACACGGCCGGCGATGGCTTTGATGGTGTCCTCGACGAAGCCGCATTCATTGAGCGTGTCGGTGTGGATGGCAACCTGAACGTCGTACTCGTCGGCCACCGTTAATGAATTATCGATGGAAGAGGTGGTGGCGCCCCAGTCCTCGTGGACTTTCAGCCCGATGGCGCCGGCACGGATTTGTTCGGCCAGGGGATCGAGCGCGCCGGCGTGGCCCTTGCCGAGCAGCCCGATATTCATCGGTACTCCGTCCAGTGCCTGCAACATGCGGCTGATATGCCATTTGCCGGGGGTGAGGGAGGTGGCCTTGGTTCCCGCAGCAGGGCCGGTGCCGCCGCCAATCATGGTGGTGATGCCGGAATCCAGCGCCGTGGGGATTTGGTCAGGACTGATGAAGTGGATGTGGGTGTCAATGCCGCCGGCCGTCAAAATCCGGTTCTCGCCGGCAATGATCTCCGTGCTGGTGCCAATGACAATGTTCACACCGTCCATGATGGAAGGGTTGCCGGCCTTGCCGATGCGGAAGATGTGCCCATCCCGCAGCGCGATGTCCGCCTTGTAAATTCCTGTGTAGTCCAGCACGATCACGTTCGTGATGACGGTGTCCGGAATGTCCTCATCCCGCACCAGCTGTCCGTTTTGGCCCATGCCGTCGCGGATGACTTTTCCGCCACCGAACACCACTTCGTCTCCGTAGACCGTGAAGTCCTTTTCGATTTCCAGAAAAAGTTCGGTGTCGGCCAGCCGGACGGCGTCCCCAACCGTTGGCCCGTACAGGTCCGAATACTGTTTCCGGCTCATTTCGAAGCTCATTCGGAAGCCTCCGCATCCAAGCGTCCGTTGACTAGATTGGCCAGACCGTACACTTCCCGTTTGCCGGCGAGTGCCACCAGCTGCACCGCTTTTGCATCGCCTGGTTCGAAGCGCACGGCCGTGCCGGCCGGAATGTCGAGGCGGAATCCGTAGGCGGCGTCCCTGTCGAAGTGCAGGGCCTGATTGGTTTCTGCAAAATGGTAGTGCGAGCCGACCTGGATGGGGCGGTCGCCGGTGTTGGTCACCTCAACGGTGGCCGTGGCCCGCCCTGTGTTGCAGCGAATGGGTTCGTCCCGCAGGACGAATTCACCTGGCTTCATGGCCGCCTCCTAGCGGATCGGGTGGTGGACGGTGACCAGTTTGGTACCGTCGGGAAAGGTGGCCTCGACCTGGACGTCGGCGATCATCGCCGCAACGCCGTCCATGACATCTTCCTGATGCAGGATGGTGGTTCCGTAACTCATCAGGTCTGCGACAGTCCGTCCGTCGCGGGCACCTTCCACCAGCTCATAGCTGATGATCGCTATGGCTTCGGGATAGTTGAGTTTCAAACCGCGCTGTTGTCTACGCCGGGCAAGGTCTGCGGCGACGACTATCAGTAATTTTTCCTGCTCGCGTGGCAACAAATGCATGGCCGCTCCTTTGGCTGCGGGAATGGAGGAACCGCTTGTTCCACGCCACTTCCAGCCTGAACGGTCCGGCCTCCATTGTTGGCTTGGACATTGAGGATATTACACCCGGAAACTGTGAATTTTCCCTGTATTGAAGCGTAAAATCACGCCGCGGTCACACCTGATCCAGCCAAGACTCAGAACTCAAAAACCGACCAGCAGATGTTGTTGCGCAGCTTCTGGTCATCGAGGACCAGTTCGCGAATCGATTCCGGCAGTTGCGCTCGCTGCCAAAGACACTCGAGCTGGCCGGCGGCCTGGCTGTGGCCCGCCGGAACGGAAGCACGTACGGCCTTAATAGCATAAGCGGCGGCGCCGAGCTCGTGTGCGGCCACGTGCGGGACGGCACCTGCCTGGCCGGCCGCATAGGCCGCATGCCGTGCGGGCCCGCTGAGTTCTCTGGCTGCGGCCATGGCATGGCCTCCAGCAGCGCGCGCTTCCCTGTTTTTACTTCACCGCGCGTCCAAGCCCTGGCGTGCTCGATCGCCCGGTGTGGCCGTTGATCACCGGGGTGGGCAGTCTCGAAGAGGCCCAGGACGTGCTCGGCGCATAAGGCGGCCCACAGAGCGAGTCGGCAATGATCCGCATCGGTAAGCGTTCCGCCGCGGCGGATCGTCACGAAACGCGGGTCCCCGATCTTCGGAAGGATCATGGTCACACGCTACAGGAACGGGTGTGGCGGCTTGCCGGGCGTAGCAATGAGTGCACCATCACGCCGTCGGCTACGATTGAGGCGACAGCGTGGTCGACAACTACCGTACAAAGCTGACTATTAGGAGCAATACGTGGCACTTATTGAAGCCATTCATGCACGCGAAATTTTGGATTCCCGTGGAAACCCGACCGTTGAGGTTGAAGTACTCCTCGAAGATGGCGCAATGGGCCGGGCAGGGGTGCCCTCGGGAGCATCCACCGGCGCTTTCGAAGCCGTAGAGCTTCGCGACGGGGATAAGGGCCGCTACCAGGGCAAGGGAGTTTTGCAGGCAGTCGAGGCTGTTCTGGAAGTTATCGCCCCCGAATTGGAAGGCATTGATGCAACCGACCAGCGCCTGATCGACTCACTCATGCTGGAACTGGACGGCACACCTAACAAGGCCAAGCTCGGCGCGAACGCCATTTTGGGTGTTTCCCTGGCCGTGGCAAGCGCCGCCGCAGAGTCCGCAGGACTTCCGCTGTACCGCTACCTGGGCGGCCCCAACGCCCACGTGCTGCCTGTGCCGATGATGAACATCCTCAACGGCGGATCACACGCAGACTCCGACGTTGACATACAGGAATTCATGGTTGTGCCGATGGGTGCCTCCACGTTCTCCGAGGGCCTGCGCTGGGGTGTGGAGATCTACCACAACCTCAAGTCAGTGCTTCAGGAAAAGGGTCTGGCCACCGGATTGGGTGATGAGGGCGGCTTCGCCCCCAACCTGCCCTCCAACCGTGCAGCCCTGGACCTGATCCTGGAAGCCATCAAGCGCGCCGGCTACGAAGCTGGCAAGGATGTGGGTCTGGCTCTGGACGTTGCCTCTTCCGAGTTCTTCAAGGACGGCACGTACCAGTTCGAAGGCAAGTCCCTCACGGCCTCCGAGATGAGCGCCTACTACGAGGAACTCGTCCGCGACTACCCGCTCGTCTCCATCGAGGATCCCTTGGATGAAGATGACTGGGAAGGCTGGAAGACCCTCACGGACGCCATCGGCGACAAGATTCAGATCGTCGGTGATGACCTGTTCGTCACCAACCCCGAGCGTCTTGCCCGCGGCATCGAGGCGGCCACCGCCAACTCGCTGCTGGTGAAGGTCAACCAGATTGGCACGCTGACCGAGACCCTGGATGCCGTATCCATGGCCCAGCGCGCCGGTTACACCACCATCACCTCGCACCGTTCGGGCGAGACCGAAGACACCACGATCGCTGACATCTGCGTTGCCACCAACGCCGGTCAGATCAAGACAGGTGCCCCGGCCCGTTCAGAACGTGTTGCCAAGTACAACCAGCTGCTGCGCATCGAAGAAGAGCTCGACGACGCCGCACGCTACGCAGGCCGCAGCGCGTTCCCGCGTTTCAAAGGCTAAATAGCTGCACCGGCCGCGGCCGCTGGATAAGGTGGGAAACACACCTTGTCCGGCTGCCGCGGCTTTGCCGTTTCCGCAACCCACCTCGATAATCCTTTTAGGATGCGACAGGAGTACGGCAAGATGATTTTGATCGGCAGAAGTCTCTAGGAGAACAATGGCCACGCGACGGCCCCCTGTACCCAAAGCAAAATTTACCTCCAGTATCAACGAACCCACGGACAAGGCTGCAGCTTCTGTTCCAACCCTGGCCGCTGAGGCTGAGGGTTCGTCCGCCGCCGCTGGACGCAGCAAAGCCAAGGAACGCCAAACCACGTCCAAACCTGCCGAGCGCCACTTCTCCGATGGCGTGATCCACTCCGCGGGCAACAGTCCGGTGCCGGCACGGTCCTTCTCCGGCCGGCTGCTGGTCCTGGGCCTTGCCATGGCTGCGGTCACCTTGCTGCTGGCCCCCAACGTCCACACGTTCTTGCAGCAGCGCGCGGAAATATCTGCCTTGCGGGAGGACATTTCAGCCAAGGAAGCCGAGCAGGGTGTCCAAAAAGCCGAATTGAACCGCTGGGACGACCCCGCCTACATCAAGCAGCAGGCCCGTGACAGGGTGAGCATGCTCATGCCGGGGGAAACCGGCTACTGGGTCTACGGAGCCAACCCCGACGGCAGCCCGGAAGGCTCCGACCTTTCCACTGCGGCTACATCGGCTGAAGGCAAAACGGCAATAATCGCCACGGAAATCACTGTGGAGCCGTGGGTTGCCGGTCTGTGGGAGGCCGTGCAAAAATCTGCCGAAGTGCACAGTACCCCGACGAAGCCCGCCACTGAACCGGTGCCGACCCCGACACCTGCACCCGAGACGCCGGCAGCAGGCTAAAATGGCTGGTTGAATACCCCCCGCCACACCACGATGCTCCCGCGCTCCGCGGAGAACCCCAGCCCAGTCATGTCTGGGCGCATCGAGACCGTTCCATGAAAGGCCCCTCGTGTCCGCAACTGAAAGTTCCGCCACGGACGGACGCGTCCCCACCCAGTTGGACTTGGACACGCTCAGCCGCCAGTTGAACCGCCCCGTGCGCGACGTCGTGGAAATCCCGGCACGCTGCATCTGTGGCAACCCGCTTGTGGCCGCCACCGCCCCCCGGCTCAGCAACGGAATACCCTTCCCCACCACCTATTACCTGACTCATCCCGTGCTCACCGCTGCCGCTTCCCGGTTGGAAGCTGCCGGCCTCATGAACGAGATGACAGAGCGCCTGGCCGTTGACACTGAGCTTGCCGCCGCCTACCAGCACGCCCACGAAAGCTACATTGCTGCGCGCGAGGCCATCGGCGAGCGTGCTGGCACCGGCCCGGTTCCGGAAATCGCCGGCATCTCCGCCGGAGGCATGCCCACCCGCGTAAAGTGTCTGCATGTGCTGATAGGCCACGCCCTGGCAGCTGGCCCCGGCATCAATCCGTTGGGGGATGAGGCGCTGGCCGCCGTGGCACAGTGGTGGACTGCCGAGAGCTGCCATTGTGCCGGTGCGTGGGACAATCAGGCACCCGTCCCAAACAAGGACCTCAGCCGCCACGTGAAGCATCTCAACCAGCAAAACAGCTGACCTGCCCCCCCGCCGAGTCAAAGAACCTGCAGAAAGGTCCTCTCATGCGCGTTGCCGCCATCGATTGTGGAACCAATTCCATCCGCTTGCTGATCGCCGACGTCGATGTGTCCGACGACGGGAGGCAGCACCTGCGCGACGTGCACCGTGAAATGCGGGTCGTCAGGCTTGGCCAGGGTGTGGATGTCACAGGCATGCTGGGGGAGGAGGCGCTCGAGCGGACGTTTGCCGCCGTCGACGACTACGCGGTGCTGATCCGCGATGCCTCCGTGGAACGCGTGCGCTTCGTGGCCACCAGTGCCACGCGTGACGCAGGGAACCGTGACGTATTCGTTGCAGGCATTCAGGCCAGGCTCGGCCTGGTGCCTGAAGTTGTCAGCGGCGCCGAGGAAGCAGCGCTTTCCTTTGCCGGCGCCGTCAGTGTGCTGCCGGTGCGTGAGAACCAGAATGTCCTTGTCGTTGACCTAGGTGGGGGAAGCACCGAGTTCGTCCTAGGCGATGCGACCGGGGTCAAGGGGGCGCTCAGCACCAACATGGGCTGCGTGCGCTTCACGGAACGGTACCTGCAAAGCGACCCGCCCACGGAGGCGGAAATCATGTCTGCCGAAGCCGCCATTGAAGAAAAGCTTGCCGACGTATCGGCTGTGCTTCCGCTGGATGCGGTGGACAGCATTGTTGGGGTGGCCGGTTCCATCACCACCATCACAGCCCATGCCCTCGGGTTGGCGAGCTACCAAAGCGAGCTGATTCATGCCGCCGTCGTGCCTCTTGAAAAAGTGGATGCTGCGGCAACATCACTGCTTTCCATGACGCGGTCAGACCGGGCCGAGCTGGGGTTCGTGCACCCTGGCAGGGTCGACGTCATTGGGGCGGGCGCACTCATCTGGCGCACCGTGTTGCGCTACCTGGCCAGGATCAGCACGTGCGGGCTCGAATCGGCAACCAGCAGCGAACACGATATTCTTGACGGGATTGCCTTGGGTGCTGCCCGAGCCTGACCCTAAATCCCCAAGGAAACGAGACCTCATGGCGCTAGTCCCACGGCTGCGTAAAGTCGCAGCCGCGTTGCTGACCCTTGCCCTGGCCGGTTCATTGGCGGTGGTGGCAGCCCCTGCCGCATCGGCTGACGATATTCGGAACCGGGAATACTGGCTGACTCAATCCGGCGTGCAAAAAGCGTGGGAAGTCTCCCAAGGTGAAGGCGTGAAGGTGGCCGTCATTGACAGCGGCATCGACAAGTCCCACGTAGACCTGAAGGGCGCTGTGGCGGGCGGGATCGACATGTCCGGCGCCGGGAATGCCGACGGCACCAAGGGAATCGGTGCCGAACCTGAACACGGCACTTTGGTGGCCACCATGCTGGCCGGACGCGGGCACAAAGCGAGCGGCGCCTCAGCATCCGCCTCTGCCAAACCCAGCACGACGGCGGCGAAGCCAAGCGTCGGGGCCGGACCTGATGGGGTTATTGGCGTAGCACCCAAGGCAGAATTGCTCAGCGTTTCCGTATGGCTGGGCAGCGAGAACCCGGCAGGGAAAAACATCGACGACCAGATCCCGGCTGCCGTGAAGTGGGCCGTGGATGCTGGTGCGAAGGTTATCAACATGTCCCTGGGCAGCACGTCTACGTCCTGGCCGCAAAGCTGGGACGACGCCTTTGCCTATGCCGAAGCCAAAGATGTAGTCATCGTTGCCGCCGCCGGGAACCGGAAATCCGGCAATGAACAGGTGGGCGCACCCGCCACCATCCCCGGCGTACTGGCCGTGGGCGGACTTGACCGGGATGGGAGCGCGAGCGTGGATTCCTCCTCCCAGGGGATCAGTATCGGTGTCAGCGCTCCTGCCGAAGACCTGGCTGGGGGACTGCCCGGTGGCGGGTATGCGCGCTGGAGCGGCACCAGCGGTGCTGCCCCAATAGTGTCCGGTGTTGCGGCACTGATCCGCTCCAAATACCCCGAAATGAGCGCGGCCCAGGTGATCAACCGGATCATTTCAACGGCCGTTCCGAAGGGTGAAGGCGTGCCCAACGCGATTTATGGCTACGGGGTGATTGACGCCGCAGCGGCCTTGAGTGCCGACGTCCCGGTGGTGGAGAAAAACCCGCTGGGGAGCATTGATGAGTGGATCCGCGTTCACCGTCGTGGACTGGTGACTCCGCCTGCGAGCGGTGGCAAGCCCGTTGTGCTTGCGCCCAAACCCACGCTGACTGACGCGGCGGCACCGGTGGCCATCCCGGCCGACAAACTCTCCAACACACTACCGCGAACCTTGGTGCTGGGCTCAGGGGGACTTTTGCTTGTGATCTTGGCGGCAGGCGGAACCCACGTGGTGCTCGTTCGCCGTCGAACCGGCAAAGCGTTAGGTTCAGAGCTGTCCGAGGAGCCATCGACAGAGCGTCGGCACTAGGCTGCAAGCCAAATTTCGGCGTTGTGCATTAGGCTAGTGAATATTTTCACAAACTTCTGTATTATAGACGTATGGCAATCACACCCACCTTTTCAGCACGCCCGCGCGTCCTGGTAGTTGGCGGCGGCTACGTCGGCCTCTACACGGCACTCAATTTGCAGAAGAAGATCGCGAAGTCCGGTGGCATCGTCACCCTCGTTGATCCCCTGCCCTACATGACGTACCAGCCGTTCCTGCCTGAAGTTGCCGGTGGCAACATCGAGGCACGCCACGCCGTGGTCTCCTACCGCAGGCACCTGAAGCAGACCGAGCTGATCCAGGGCTCCGTAACCAGCATTGACCACGTGAACCGGACGGCTGTCATTGCCCCGGTTGACGGTGCAACCCCGTTCGAGCTGCCCTACCATGACGTGGTCATGGCTGCCGGCGCAGTGACGCGCACATTCCCGATCAAGGGCCTGGCCGAGTCCGGCATTGGTCTGAAGACCATTGAGGAAGCCGTTGCGCTGCGCAACCAGGTGCTGTCCCTCATCGAGCAGGCTTCCACCGAATCCGACGCCGAGACCCGCAAGCGCCACTTGACGTTCGTTGTGGTCGGTGGCGGCTTTGCCGGCATCGAAACCATCGCCGAGCTCGAGGACATGGCTCGCGCCGCCGTGAAGCTCAACGACCGCATTGACCAGTCCGAACTGCGCTTCGTACTCGTTGAAGCCATGGGCCGCATCATGCCCGAGGTCACCGAGAAGCAGGCACTTTGGGTTGTTGAGCACTTGCGCAGCCGTGGCGTGGAGGTCCTGTTGAACACGTCGCTGGACAACGCCGAGGAAAAGAATCTCAAGCTCATCAACCTGCCGGACAAGACCGTGGCCCAGCAGTTCGACGCGGACACGCTCATCTGGACCGCCGGTGTCATGGCCAACCCGATGGTGCGCTCCACCGATTTCCCCCTGGAACCGCGCGGCCGCGTTTCGACCAACGTGAACCTGCAGATCACCGGCGAATTCGGTGTCATTGACAACGCATGGGCTGCCGGCGACGTTGCGGCTGTTCCGGATGTGACCGGAGGGCTGCCTGACGGAACCTGTGTTCCGAACGCCCAGCACGCCCTGCGCCAAGCCAAGCGCCTCGCGAACAACCTATGGGCCAGTCGCTTCAACAAGCCGTTGAAGGGCTACAAGCACAAGAACCTCGGTGCTGTTGCCGGCTTCGGTGAATGGAAGGGTGTTGCCAAGATCATGGGCATCCAGCTCAAGGGTGCCCCGGCCTGGATTGCCCACCGTGGCTACCACGGCCTGGCCATGCCCACCGTGGAGCGCAAGTTCCGCGTCATCACTGACTGGGTTGTCTCCTTCTTCGCAGGCCGCGACCTGGCCCAGCTGGAATTCCTCGACAACCCGCGCAATGCCTTCGTTTCCGCCGCAACTCCGGCAGCCAAGCCCGCTGCAAAGCCGGCCGACGCGCCTGCCGCAGCTGCACCGGTTGAAAAGAAAGAAGAAGCAGTCGCTTCCAAGTAGTTCACAGTATTTGAAGCAGTAGATAGTATTTGGCGGTCCTCCCACAGTTTGCATCCAAACTGTGGGAGGACCACTTTTTTTGGCCGCACTTTCGGGAAGGGCAATAGACTGCCAACATGAAGATTCGGCGTGAACGGGCGGATGACAGACCAGAAATTCTGGCTCTCGTGGAAGCGGCGTTTCCAGAGTCTGTCGAAGTCAGACTCTTGCGGGGACTGTTCGCGTCGCGGGAGTACATTCCGGAGCTTTCATTGGTGGCTGATGACGAGGGGGAACTTTTAGGCCATGTCATCACCACCCGAGGCTGGATCGGTAAAAATAAATCCCTGGGTTTGGGCCCCATCGCAGTGCTGCCTGAACGGAGGAGGCGCGGAGTTGGCACAGCGCTGATGCGAACCACGATTGCTGCGGCCAATGCGTTGGGTGAGCCGTCAATAGTGTTGCTGGGCAGTGCCGAATATTACCCACGGTTTGGTTTCGCACCGGCGGACTCCTTGGGCATCACCTCCCCGGACCCGTCATGGGGTTCGCATTTCATGGCCCGGGCGTTGGATGCGTTCGTCCCTGGCGCGCATGGGCAGTTCGCATATGCGCCACCGTTCAACACCTCCCGGTAACGGGTTTCTTTTGTGGGCAGCCCATCCAGTAAAGTTATGTGCAGCCGGCGTACCAAGGCCGTGACGCCCCAGTAGCCCAATGGCAGAGGCACCAGACTTAAAATCTGTAAAGTGTCGGTTCGAGTCCGACCTGGGGTACCAACAAAGTCCGTGCTGGTGCGGCAAACATGACTATTTGGTGAACAGTGGATGAACGTTGCTGGCAAAGCACTGGCAATGTCAGTCAGATGGAACAAAAACGTCCTTCTGCATCTTGCTCTTGGTAGAGTTGAGAACATTATTCACCCCCCTATTCTGGAGGATTCAGCACTATGGCACTTGGCGGCAATCCGGTTTTTGCCAATAACAAGAACTTCAAGGACGTCCCTGCTACAAAGCGCGGGCACGTCAATGCCGGTGCGGACACCATGTCCGCTCAGGCCCAATTCTCTGCCCAACAGCTGCAGGATCTCTACAACAAGCCTGCGGCAGGACCGGCCCAGACTGGCCGAATGGGCTACGACGACGTCATTATGAAGACGGTCTTCACGCTCACGCTGGTGCTGGTCGGTGCAGCCTTGGGCTGGATGGTCCCGGTATTGATGTGGCCCGGGGTGATCATCGGCCTGGTCCTGGGTTTGGTGAACTCATTCAAGAAGGAACCCTCACCCCTCCTCATCCTTGGTTACGCCCTGTTTGAAGGCATGTTTCTTGGTGGCATTTCGATGTTCCTTGAAGGGGCGTACCCCGGCATCGTTGTCCAAGCCGTGCTAGGCACGCTGAGCGTATTCCTTGTGACGCTGGTGTTGTTCCGCAACGCCAAGATCCGTGCCACTCCGAAGATGACCCGTTTTTTCATCATCGCACTGGCCGGTTACGCACTGTTCTCGTTGATCAACTTCGGCTTGATGATCTTCAACGTCACAAACAGTCCGTGGGGCATCCGCAGTATGGACATCCCCGGCACCAACATCCCCTTCGGCGTGGTGCTTGGCCTGTTTGCGATCGGACTGGCCGCGTTCTCATTGATCGTGGACTTCACTTCGATTGAAAAGGGTGTCCAGAACGGCCTGCCCGTCAAGTACTCCTGGACGGCAGCTTTTGGCCTGACGGTAACACTTGTCTGGCTGTACGTGGAGATCCTGCGCCTCTTGGCCATCCTGAGGGGCAATGACTGACAGTCACCAACCTCCCCACTAGCTTTTCCAACGCCCGGCCCAATATTTGGACCGGGCGTTGTTTACTAAACCGCTCTTACCCATGCCTGTTGCAGGCAACCTACGAAAGCAGCCCATGAACGTATCCCCTCTGATCTGGGGCATCACCATAGTTGTCATCCTTGCCCTGCTGGCCTTTGACTACTTCTTCCACATCCGCAAAGCCCACATCCCCACCCTGCGTGAAGCAGCCATCTGGTCTTCCATCTATGTGGGACTGGCGCTCGTCTTTGGTGTGGTGCTGTTCGTCTTCGGTGGCGCCACCATGGGCGGAGAATACTTTGCCGGGTACATCACCGAAAAAGCGCTGAGCGTTGACAACCTCTTCGTCTTCCTTGTCATCATGGCAAGCTTCAAGGTACCCCGCGAGGACCAGCAGAAAGTGCTGCTCTTCGGCATCGTCTTCGCCCTGATCGCTCGCACCGCGTTCATTTTCGCCGGTGCTGCACTCATCAACACCTGGTCGTGGATGTTCTACATCTTCGGCATCATCTTGCTGATCACGGCCGGAAACCTGCTCAAGGAAGAAGACAGCGAAGGCGACGACGCAGACAACTTCATCATCAAGCTCGCCAAACGCTTCTTCCATACCTCGGAGAACTACGACGGCGACAAACTGTTCACCGTGGTCAACGGCAAAAAGCTGCTCACCCCGATGCTGCTCGTCATGGTCGCCATCGGTGGCACCGATCTGCTGTTCGCGTTGGATTCCATCCCCGCGATCTTCGGCCTGACACAGAACGTGTACATCGTCTTCACGGCGACGGCCTTCTCGCTCATGGGCTTGCGCCAGCTGTACTTCCTGCTGGATGGTCTCCTGGACCGCTTGATCTACCTCTCCTACGGGCTGGCTGCCATCCTGGCCTTTATCGGTGTCAAGCTGGTGCTGCACGCCCTGCACGAGAACAACCTGCCGTTCATCAACGGCAGTGAGCCCGTCCCCGTCTTCGAGATCTCCACAGGGCTCTCGCTGATCGTGATCATCGGTGTTCTTACCCTGACGATTGTTGCCTCCCTTGTGAGCAAGTCCGGAAAGGCACAGACGGTGCTGAACAACGCCCGACGTCATGCAGATAACTACCTCGACCTGGACTACACGGCTGACGCTACTGAACGTGAGCGGGTCTACACGCTGCTGATGGAGGAGGCCACGATCATTGAGGCCATGGAGCCGAAGTATCGCGACAAGCACAAGGACTCGGAAGAGATTCTTGAGCAAGTCGAAAACGCGCACCAGCAGCACCAGGAATTCCTGGGCAGCTAGTTAAAACTGTTGCTCACTAGGACGCCTGCGCACCATTACGAGCGGAAGTGCCGCCACCATAACAGTGGCGCCTCATGCCGGAATGACGGTGCGCAGGCGTGCAAGTGGTTTCTGGAAGTTAGAGGATCTTGCGTGCTCCGGGTGCGGGGGACACGGCAAAGATGTCCGGAACGGTGAAGCCGGAGTCGGCGAAGGCCTGTGAAATCGCGTCGCGGACAGTTGCCTCAACCGCGGCAGGAATCAGTGCGATCGCAGAGCCGCCAAACCCGCCTCCTGTCATGCGGGCACCCAGTGCGCCGTTGGCCAGGGCAGTGTCCACGGCCAAATCCAATTCGGGGCAGGAGATCTCAAAGTCATCGCGCATGGAGGCATGGCTCGCGGTGAGGAGGGCACCGATGGCGCCTGGTCCGCCGTCGGCAAGCACCGCAACTGTGTCCAGTACCCGCTGGTTCTCCGTCACGATGTGGCGAACCCGGCGGAACGTTTCAGTATCCAGCAGCCCTGAGGCTTCCGGCAGGTCCGCGGCGGAAATATCGCGCAGGGCCGGCACTCCAAATACTTCGGCACCCAGCTCACACGATGCGCGTCGGGCCGAATAGCCCCCAGTTGCGTGGGCGTGGGAGACTTTTGTGTCCACGACGAGGATGAGCAGCCCGGCGGCGGCCAGATCCAACGGCACCAGCTCAGATTCCTGGGTGCGGCAGTCAAGGAACACGGCATGGCCGTCAGTGGCCAACAACGACGCCGACTGGTCAAGAATGCCTGTTGGGGCACCGACAACCTCGTTCTCGGCACGCTGTCCCACGAGTACCAGTTCAGAGCGGCTCAGGGACGCATTTGCCAGCTCGTTGAACGCCGTGGCAACGGCGCACTCGATGGCAGCTGACGAGGACAGTCCTGCGCCGGAAGGAACCGTGGAGTGCAGGTACAGGTCAAAACCGCCAATCGCCACGCCCAACTGCCGCAGGACCCATACGACGCCCAGCGGGTATGCCGTCCAGCCCTGCATGGTGTCGTGGGAGAGTGTGGACAGGTCAACCGTGACCGTTGTCTGCTCGCCGTGGCTTGAGCGCAACCGGGCGGTATTGTCCTCGCGCAGCTTGATGGCCACGGCTGCGGCACGGTCAATGGCAAACGGCAGCACAAAGCCTTCGTTGTAGTCCGTGTGCTCGCCGATCAGGTTGACGCGGCCTGGTGCAGACCAGACACCGTCCGGGGATGTGCCAAAGATATCGGCAAATTCCTGGGCCACTTGGGTTGCGTCGACAGTTGCGCTCATGCCTGCACCACCTTAAGTCCGTTGGACTTAAGCGCGTTGGAGGTTTCACGCAGCTTGGCCGCCACCTGCTCAGGGGTGGTGTCATTGATGAACGCACCCATGGCAGCTTCGGAGCCGGCGAGGAACTTCAACTTATCTGCCGCACGCCGTGGAGACGTCAGCTCAAGGTGGAAGCGGCCCGCAGGACGCAACACGGCATCCAGCGGAGCTTGGTGCCAGGCGGCAATGTACGGTGTGGGCGTGTCATACAGGTTGTCCACGGTGCGCAGAACATCCAGGTACATGACCGCCAACTCATCACGCTCTTCATCATTTAGCGCAGCAAAGTCGGGCACGTGACGGTGCGGGGTGAGATGTACTTCTATGGGCATATGAGCGGCAAAGGGAACGTAGGCGCTGAAGTGCTTGCCTTGGGCGATCATACGCTCACCGGACTCGGACTCCTTGGCAACGATGTCACCGAGCAAGGTGGCGCCGCCGTCGTGCTTGTCAAAGAACGCACGTGCAGCATCGGCCATGACCTGGCTGCGCGGGGGTACATAGGAGTAGGCATAAATCTGGCCGTGCGGGTGGTGCAATGTGACGCCAATGTCCTGGCCGCGGTTCTCAAACGGGAACACCTGCTTGATGCCTGGCAGTGCGCTGAGCGCCTCCGTGCGGTGCGCCCAGGCATCAATGACGGTGCGTGCACGGTCCGTGGACAGCCCACCAAAGGAACCCATGTGCTCGGGCGTGAACGCAACCACTTCGCAACGGCCAAAGGCGCGGCCCGTCGTTCCCCACTCAGGGATTTCCGGAACCGGCCCCACTGCCGGGCCCAGCGACGGGAAACGGTTTTCAAACACGGCCACGTCATATCCGGAGTCGGGAATTTCAGAGAGATTGGCGCCCGTGGTGGGACACAGCGGGCACTGGTTGGCCGGGGGCAGGTACGTGCGCGACTGGCGGTGCGCGGCAACAGCAACCCAGTCACCGGTCAACGCATCAAAGCGCAATTCCCCGGTGTTCGCTTCCGAACGGGGGTCAAGCGGGCGGGTGTCACGGGCCGTGTGGGCGTGGCCGGTGTTCCCGTCATCAAAGTAAATAAGCTCGCGGCCATCGGCCAGGGAAGTGGTGGTGGCGATGGTCATGATGACTTTCTGTTTGATGGGCTCATGGCATCCATGGGCGCCGGGGCCTTGATGAAGTGGGGCACACGGGAAGCGAACAGTTCGGTGGTGGTGGTGCTGGTGGCGTCGTCGGTAATGATGGTGTCCACCGCGGACAATGCTGCGATGGCTGCTAGTGAGCGGACATGGAACTTGGTGCTGTCCGCCAAGATCACCAGCCGCGACGTGGCTTCAATGAAGGCGGCGTTGGTCTCGGCCTCCAGCCAGTTGGGGCTCGTCAGCCCGCGCTGTGCATCCAAGCCGTGGACGCCCATGAAGCAGATATCGGTGTTCAGATGGGTCAACGCCATGCGTGCCACCGGACCCACAAGGGCCTCTGAGGGTGTGCGCTCCCCACCCGTGACAATGACCTTCAAATCCGAGTTGCCTTGTTGGCGGTACAGCAATTCGGACACTTTAAGCGAGTTGGTGACAACCGTCAGCCCTTGCAGACGATCAAGCTCGCCAGCCAGTGCAATGGCAAGCTGATAGGTGGTGGTCCCGCCCGTCAGCGCAAGCGTCATCCCGGGATGGACAAGCGCCAGGGCCTGCTGCGCGATGGCACCCTTTCCCGCAGTTTCCTTGTCCACATTGAGCAGGAAGCCGGGCTCCAAGGCGCTGAGCCGGGCCAGCCGCATGGCCCCGCCATGGATCTTCCGAGCCAAGCCACTCTGATCCAGGGCTTCAATGTCCCGGCGAATGGTCATCTCACTGACATTCAGGGTCGTGGCAACATCTGCCACGCGGACTGCTTCATGGAGTTGGAGCTCCTTCAGGATGCGTGCTTGACGCTCTGGTGCCAGCATGAGAGGTCCCCTAATCTCGACGTGTCAACTAAACAGTTTCAAACAAAAGTTTACATTAGGAACTGAATTTTCGCACCAGTTGACGAGAAACCACTGCGATTGCGACGCACTTTGAAGGTAGCCTAGTGCCCATGACTAATCCCACAGACACGGCAGGATCCCGGGCCGCCACCGGCGCGCAGTTCACTTTGCGGCGCGGGGATGCCACCGCCACTGTTACGTCCCTCGCCGCCGGGCTCCGGCACTATGACAAGGCAGGGACGGCGTTGGTGGAGACATATCCGCTGGATGTCATAGCCCCCGGTGCCGCCGGAATCACCCTGGCGCCCTTCGCCAACCGTGTGGATGGTGGACTGTGGACCTTGGATGGGGCGGACCAGCAGTTGGACATCACCGAGGTTGCGCGCCACAACGCAATCCACGGATTGTTGCGG
Source organism: Arthrobacter sp. E3 (assembly GCF_017353415.1). Taxonomy (GTDB): domain Bacteria; phylum Actinomycetota; class Actinomycetes; order Actinomycetales; family Micrococcaceae; genus Specibacter. The sequence goes on along the minus strand of NZ_JAFMPX010000020.1, from coordinate 36,133 downwards.
AATACCGGCTACTCCGCCTTGGAGAGCTCTGAGACGCATGTGCTCCTTGAAGCAGTGATTCACCCTCAGCATGGCTATCCGTTCCTGGCCCGCCATCTGGTCCGTTACGAGATCGACGAGGCAGGGCATTTGCGCGTCGCACAGACCCTTGTCAATGACTCTTCCCGTCCGGCCCCATTCGTGCTCGGTGCGCACCCGTATTTCACGGTAGGGGACGTCGCTGCTGAGCAGTTGCGCATCCAAGTCCATGCCGACAGCTACCTGAGTGCCGATGACCGCATGATTCCCACGGGCGCCGAAGAGGTATCGGGGCGGTACGACCTGCGCCAGGGCAAACCCGTGGCCGAATCGATCATGGACACCGCATTCACCAACCTGCGCACGCACGACGGCGTAGCTCGGCACACGCTGGCCGCCCCGGACGGGCGCAGCGTGAGTTTGTGGCACGACGGGAGTGTGAGCTACGTCCACGTGTTTGTCACCAACGAGTTCCCCGGCCGTCCTTTGGCGGTTGCCATGGAACCGATGAGCGGACCGGCGAATGCGTTTAACTCCGGTGATGGGTTGCGTTGGTTGGCCGCGGGAGAGTCCTACACCATGAATTGGGGCATCGAATCGAGTTTATGAGTGCTGGCACCCGTGCTGACGCCACACTGAAAAGAGTCGACGGTTTACTAATTTTTGCTCCATAGGGAATTATTGCTGTATGACGCCAATACAGCAGGAGCCAAAGAGCTCCGCAAAGTACGACTCATCCGTGGTGCCATTTGGAATGCACGTGGCCGGTGCCTGGGCCTGGCGGGTTGGCCTGATACTCGTGGTGGGCGCCATGCTCGTGTGGATCTTGGGCCAAATCACCATCCTGATCATCCCAGTCATGGTGGCGGCCCTCCTAGCAGCATTGTTGTTACCCTTCGTGAAGCTGTTCAGGAAAGTTGGCCTGCCTCGCGGGCTCAGCGTGGCCCTTGCCGAGGTTGGGCTCATTGTGGCCGTTGTCGGTGGCTTGTTTCTTGTGGGCCGGCAATTGGTTTCCGGGTTTGCCGAGCTGAGCCAGCAAGCCATCACCGGGTTGATCAAGATCCAAGACTGGCTGCAATCCGGACCACTGGGCTTGAGCAACGACCAGATCAGTGTCTACCTCAACGAAGCACTTGATGCCGTGCAGGGCAACACTGACGTGATCCTGTCCAAGGCCTTGGGGGTGGGCAGCAGCTTTGGCCATTTTTCCGCCGGCCTGCTACTGACATTGTTCATCCTGATCTTCTTCCTGCTGGAAGGCGAAAAGATTTGGGAGTTTCTGGTACGGTTCTTCCCCCGCCGTTCCCGTCCCGCTATTGACGGTGCAGGGCGCCGCAGCTGGGTGTCGCTGGGCAACTATGTGCGCATCCAAGTCCTGGTGGCCGCCGTGGATGCCGTGGGCATCGGCGCCGGTGCTGCCATCATTCAGGTGCCCCTGGCCCTGCCGCTGGGTGTTCTGGTGTTCGTTGGCTCCTTCATTCCCGTGGTGGGAGCGCTGGTCACAGGGGCTGTGGCCGTGCTGCTCGCCCTGGTGGCCAACGGGTGGGTCAATGCGCTGATCATGCTGGCCATCGTCTTGGCAGTGCAGCAATTGGAAAGCCATTTGCTGCAGCCGTTCATCATGGGACGTGCAGTATCCCTGCACCCCGTGGCCGTGATTCTGGCTGTGGCCGCAGGATCCAGTGTGGCCGGTATCCTGGGTGCCCTGTTTGCCGTTCCATTCTTGGCTGTGGCGAATTCCGCTGTGCGCTACATTGCCGCCCGACAATGGCGCAACGACCCGGCCCTGCCGGACATTTATGGGCTGCCGCAACCCGTTCCCGACGCTGGCACCGATACTGGCACCGAGTCCGACGTCGAGTCCGACGTCGAAGTGGCACCACGAGTGCCCTAGGCACGCCACGCTTTACATCTCAGTCCTTGAAGTTCCGTAGAGAAAGAGTAAGTACCGTGAACGCAAATAGCGATCTCCCCGTCACCCTTGCAGATGTAGAACATGCTCGGGAGTTGCTGACGGAGATTATTGCAGTCACGCCAATTGAGAGTTCGCGGGCTTTGGGGCGGTTGACCGGTTCCGACGTCTATTTCAAGTGCGAGAACCTGCAGCGCGCCGGCTCGTTCAAGGTGCGCGGCGCGTATGTCCGCATGGCCCGCTTGTCGCCGGAGGAACGTGCCCGCGGCGTGGTGGCGGCATCAGCCGGGAACCATGCCCAGGGCGTGGCCGTTGCCGCCAAGGCGCTGGGCATCAAGGCGCGCATTTACATGCCCGTTGGTGTGGCACTGCCCAAGTTGGCGGCAACCCGGGGCCACGGGGCAGAGGTAATTTTGCACGGTTACAACGTGGACGAGTCCTTGGCCGAGGCAGAACGCTATGCCAATGAGACAGGCTGTGTGTTTGTCCATCCGTTCAACAACGTCGATGTGGTTTCTGGACAGGGAACCATCGGTTTGGAAATCCTGGACCAGGTGCCCAACGTGGACACGATCATCATGGGTGTTGGCGGCGGCGGACTCTTGGCCGGGGTTTCGGTGGCCGTGAAGGCTCGCGCCAAGGAATTGGGGCGCGAGATCCGGGTGGTTGGCGTGCAGGCCGAAAATGCTGCAGCCTACCCTCCGTCACTGGCCGCCGATGCCTTGGTTCCGTTGACGAAGGTGTCCACCATGGCTGACGGCATTGCCGTGGGACGCCCGGGGCAACTGCCGTTCTCGATCATCCGTGAGTTGGTTGACGACGTGGTTACGGTCAGCGAAGACGCGCTGGCCAGGGCCTTGATCTTTTTGCTGGAGCGCTCAAAGATGGTGGTGGAGCCTGCCGGTGCCGTGGGTGTTGCCGCTCTCATGGAAGGCAAGATAGAGAACCCGGGAACCACCGTCGTCGTGCTCTCCGGCGGCAACATTGACCCAATGCTCATGCTCAAGGTCATTCAGCGCGGCCTGGCCGCTGCCGGGCGGTTCCTGACGGTGCGCATGATGCTCAACGACCGCCCAGGCTCGCTGGCGACGATCTCACGCATCATTGCCGAGAATGACGCCAACGTGACCGGTGTGGATCATACAAGGGTGGGCGGTTCCATTTCCATGGGGGATGTCTCCATCACCGTCAATCTTGAAACCAAGGGCCATGAACACTGTGAGCTGGTGCTGACTGCATTGCGTGCCGAAGGCTTCCAGCCGATTGTGGTGCACTAGGGTTTTACGCTTGCATTAGTGCCAACGAGAAAGGGCCACCCGGATTCCCGGGTGGCCCTTTCATACTTCCGCGAAGTCCGTATATTAGTTCTCGTACGGCTTGGCGGAGATGATCTCAACATCGATGGTGCGGCCATTGGGGGCCACATAGTCCAGCTTGTCGCCGATCTGCTTGCCCATGATGGCTGCGCCGAGTGCGGAGCGTTCGCTGAACACTTCCAGATCGCCCGCTCCAACTTCGCGGCTGCCCAGCAGGAAGGTGGTTATATCGCCAGCAATGTTGGCAACGACCACCATGCCCTGCTCCACAATGCCGTCGTCGGCGGGTGCTTCTCCGACACGGGCGTTGCGCAGCATTTCACTGAGCTGACGGATGCGGGCTTCGATCTTGCCCTGCTCGTCCTTGGCTGCGTGGTAGCCGCCGTTTTCCTTCAAGTCGCCTTCTTGGCGGGCCTGCTCGATCTTGCTGACAATTTCTGCTCGGCCGGGGCCTGAAAGCTGGGTCAGTTCAAGCTGAAGCCGGTCAAACGCTTCTTGCGTCAGCCATGCAGAAGGCGCACTGTTAGTGGTAGGCACGTAGTTCTCCTCGAATGTACAAATGCAAAGGCCCCGCTGCAGCTAATCCACTGAAGGCTCAGGCCGGTGCACCTTTATAGGCGCACAATCCACGCACTGATAATTCAAAGACTGACTAAGCGGGGCAGATGGTAATAGGGAACAGTTTAGTCAATAAGACGGATAAACCCAAGAATCGACGCGGGCAGTGTTACGTGGGGGTGACTATCCAGCAGTTTTCAACGACGCCGGTCACAGCCAATGAATCGGTTCGCAGTTCTCCGCGGACTATGGTGGTGCGGCCATTTTCAGAACCAACGTCCTTGCCGTTGGGACCAATCGTGATGATATTCCAGCCGACCACGGCGTAGGAGGAGTTCATGGCCTTGATGGCGCACTTGGCTGTGGCAGCAGGGGCCTTGGTCACAGCCAGGTCCACTGTAGTCATGGTGCTGTCAACCACGTTGTAGCTCAGAAGTTTGTTTGAAACACCCGTGTTTCCGCCAACAACCACCCACAGCACCCATGTCACTGACAGCACTGCTGCCACGATCAGCAGAATTTTTCGGGTCTTTTTGGACACTCCCCGCTTGGGTGTGCCGTATCGATTGGTTAGGCTGGTAGGTGCTGGAGAATCAGAAGTTGTCACTGCATCCACTTGTGTCTGTTCCGCGGCTGGCCGCGGTCTGGCCGCCCATTGAAGCGGGCGTTGGTACAAGGCAAGTTTAGCGTTCATTTGGCAGGAAGTTTTTTGCCCGCATTTTCCCATGAATCGAAGGTAGTGTCCGTGAACAACAACAACGAGATCCCGGCAACCGAGCCGTTGCGGCTTTTGGCTGTTCATGCACATCCCGATGATGAAGCCAGCAAGGGTGCGGCCATGATGGCCTCCTATGTTGCATCAGGGGCCGAGGTCATGGTGGTAACGTGCACCGGCGGTGAGCGGGGGGATATTCAAAACCCCGGCTTGGTGGGTGACGCCCATTCGGCCAGGGACATGGCAGGTGCGCGCAGGCTGGAAATGGCCAGGGCGGCCAAGATTCTCGGCATCCGCCACCAGTGGTTGGGCTTCACCGACTCAGGACTGCCTGAGGGCAGTCCGTTGCCGGAATTGCCAGCCAACTGTTTTGCCCAGACGCCGCTTGGAACTGCGGCCGCGCCGCTGGTGCGCCTTGTCCGCCGCTTCAGGCCGCACGTGATCGTCGCCTACGACGAGAACGGTGGGTACCCGCACCCCGACCACATCATGGCGCATAAAATTGCTGTCGAGGCCTTCAAGGCTGCCGGCAACCCCGATTTATATCCCGGTACCGGTCCCGCGTGGGAGCCGCAGAAGTTGTACTACGACTTGGCGTTCAACCCGCACCGCTTCCGGGCCCTGCACTACGCTTTGGAGGAAGCCGGCCTGGCGTCGCCCTATGCCCAGCGCATCGCCGCCTGGCAGGAGGCTGACACTGAAGGGCACACTCCGCCAGCAAGCAAATACGCGGCCACCACCCAGATTGACTGTGGTGATTACTTTGAAACCCGGGATGCCGCTTTGCGGGCGCACGCCACCCAGGTGGACCCCGACGGGTTTTTCTTCGCTGTCAGCCCGCAAATGCAGCGGAGGGTGTGGCCATGGGAAGATTATGCTCTCATTGAATCGCGCGTTCCGGCCGCTACGCCCGAGCATGACCTGTTCGCTGGCCTACGATAGACAGTGGACGTTTCCCGCTGACACCTTGCCTGCCGGGGATGAAACGAAAGACGAATTGTGCACACACTGATTTTGCTTGCCACCGACCCTGCCATCCCCACCCAGCCCGGTTTGCGGCCGGGACTGACTGAAGATCAAATTACCCCGGGGTTTTTGGGCTTCGTGGTGACCTTCGGCATTGTGGTGATCATGTTCTTCCTGATCCGAGACATGGCCAGGCGCATTCGCCGCGTGCGCTACCGCGCTCTGGTTGAGGAACAGCGTATTGGTGGAACGCATGGCCCTGATGCCGAGTACATGGGGATTCCCATCATTACGAGCGACCCCGAGAAACCCGTGGACGGCCCGGCTTCCGTGCCGGAACAGAAGTAGACTTTCGTCATGAACCGGCTGGCTGGTGAACCAAGTGCCTACCTTCGCCAGCATGCCCAAAACCCTCTTGACTGGCAGCCTTTCGATGACGCGGCCTTTGCCGAGTCCGTGGCGCGTGATGTCCCCATTTTTCTCTCTGTGGGGTACGCCGCATGCCATTGGTGCCATGTCATGGCGGGGGAGTCCTTCGAGGATCCAGCGGTTGCTGAGTACTTGAACGAACGCTTTGTCGCCATCAAGGTGGACCGTGAGGAACGCCCTGATGTGGACGACGCCTACATGGCTGCGACCCAGGCCCTCAGCGGCCAGGGCGGCTGGCCCATGAGCGTATTCCTGACACCGGATGGCCAGGCCTTTTACGCTGGCACGTACTTCCCTCCAACGCCCAGCTCCGGGCGACCGTCCTTTCTGCAGGTGTTGAAAGCAGTCCATGAGGCGTGGACGCAGCGCCGCGAGGAGGTGGAGCGGACCGCAGCTTCCCTCGCCGAAGCCTTGGCCCAGCCAATGTGGCAGGTGCGCACTGAGGCGCCGTCCGCCGTCGAGCTTGGCGAAGGTGAACCGGATGCGGGGCATGGACCAGACTGGAAAACTGCTGCTGCCGCGGCTGTGACTGCCATGTCCGCTTCCGAGGACCGCTTGCACGGAGGATTTGGCCAAGCCCCAAAATTCCCGCCGACGCCCGGGTTGGAATTCTTGCTGCGGCAGGCTGCCAGCGGGGCCGGGGACACCAGCGATGAAGCGTTCGCACTGGCTGGACGGACGCTGGGCGCCATGGTGCATTCGGCGCTCTTTGACCAGCTGGGCGGCGGATTTGCCCGGTACAGCGTCACAGTCGACTGGTCTGAACCGCACTACGAAAAAATGCTCTATGACAACGCCGGCCTGCTGCAGGCGTTGGTGCACTGGATACGGCTTGCCGAAAGCCGGCCGGAGGCGTCTGGCGGGAATTCGCCAGAGGACAAGGTGCCGGGGGATCAGGGTGTGGAGCAGCTCAGTGTTGCTGATGCCAAGGACGCGACGTCGGCCCTGATCGGCTGGCTCATGACGGAGCTGCGTCTGCCCGGGGGTGCGTTCGCGTCGTCACTGGATGCGGACACTGTGATTGACGGAGTCCATCACGAAGGGGCCAGCTACCAGTGGAGTGCAGCCGAGATTCGGGCCGTAGCCCGACAGACTGTGGCAGCCGAAGGTGCAGTCGACGAAGGCCGGCAAACCGATGAGTTGGCGGCCGGGGTGACAGCGGCCATGGGGATCCGGGGCGGTGCCGGTCGGGGCGGTCCGTTGAACCCGGGCCGCGGGCTTTCTGCCACGGAGCGCATCCAATGGGCAAGGATCAGACCAGCGCTGCTGCAAGCCCGGTCACTGCGGACCATGCCGGCCCGCGATGACAAGGTGGTGGCGTGCTGGAATGCCATGCTGATGGGCGCCTTGGCTGAAGCAGGCATGGTGCTTCAGGTACCCGCTTACCTGGCGGCCGCCGTCGAACTTGGCGAATACCTGCGTGAGGTGCACTGGGACGGGCAGCTGTCCCGGGTGTCCCATGACGGGCGCTCGCGGGGGATCAAGGGCCTGCTGGAGGACTACGGGGCCTGCGCGAACGGGTACTTGACGCTCTACGCGGCCACCGGGGAACGCCGCTGGTTTGATTTTGCCGGGGAATTGGTGGAGTCGCTGGAAACGGATTTCATTGCCGACGGGGTCGTGTTCAACCACAGCACCGTTGGTGTGCACGGGCCGTTGCAGGGCTCACGTTTTGCCGAACCCTTTGACAACGCAAGCATCAGCGGGGTGGCGTTGCTGGCCGGGGCGTTCATTTCCTGGTCGGCGTACACGGGCTCAACCCGGCATCGGGAGATTGTCGAGAACATGCTCGCCACCGTGCCGGAGCTCGCGCAGCGGGCGCCACGGTCAGTGGGCGGTCTGCTGGGTGCGGCGTTGGCGTTCGCAGCCGGGCCTCTTGAGGTAGCCGTCGTGGGGCCAGCTGGTGCTGTACGGGATTCCATGGTGTGCCAGGCATGGCATTCGGGTTCTCCAGGCATGGTGCTGGCCGTGTGGGACGGCGTGGGCCGGCCCCCCGTCCCGCTACTGGAAGGGCGGGGGTTGGCGGGTCAGGCTGCGTCGTCGAGTGAAATCGCGGGTGGAGAACTGCCAACACTGGCGCACGTGTGCAAGGACATGGTGTGTGCCAGGCCGGTTTCAACCGTTGCGGATCTCGCGAAGCTGCTGTAGCGCCGTGCTAAGGGAACACGACGAGGATCACGGCGATGAAGTGTGTGGCGAAAGCTGCCACAGTCAGTGCGTGGAACAGCTCGTGGAAGCCAAAATGCCGGGGGCTGAAATTGGGCTTCTTGATCCCGTAGACAACTGCCCCCGCGATGTACATGGCCCCACCTGCGCAAATGAGCACTGTGGGAACCACCCCCGCCGCCCAAAATTCAGGGAGGAAGAACAGTGCCGTAGTGCCGAGCAGCACGTAGATGGGAACGTACAGCCACCGCGGCGCCCCGGCCCATACGACGCGGAACAGCACACCGGCCACGGCGCCAATCCAGATCATCCACAACAGTAACGCTGCTGTGGAGCTAGGCAGCATCAAAGCGGATAGCGGTGTGTAAGAACCAGCTATGACGACCATGATGTTGCTGTGGTCGATGCGCCTGAGTAGGGCCTTGGCCTTGGGCGACCAATTTCCACGATGATATAGTGCACTTGTGCCAAATAAAAGCACACCTGTGGCTGCGTACATGGCACAGGTGACTTTGGCCAACACGCCCGGAGCCAGCACAACAACAATGATTCCGGCGATCAGGACAAGGGGTGTCATCCCAGCATGGAGCCAGCCGCGCCACGATGGTTTTGTCTCTGTTGCGAGGAGGGCACTCATGGACAAATCATATCTCGCCATTTAGACCGGCTGCGGCCCGGCAACAAGCTGCACAGCCTGCCTTGGCCGCGAATCCTGCCCCGGGCAGGTAATCTAGTCCTAGCAAGATTCGCAGGCCGCAGGGCCGTTATTGGCAAAGGTTCGGTGTACTCTCATGCGACTGTCTACCGATTCTTTGCGCATGCCCAAGGTGTTGTACAACTACTACGAACGGCGTTTGGCGAAGGAAATTGAGCCGGGCAGCGTGCCGGCGCACATCGGCGTCATGGTTGACGGCAACCGGCGCTGGGCAAAGCAGTTCAACGCACCCACCATGCACGGTCACCAGGCCGGTGCCGACAAGATTCTTGAATTCCTTGGCTGGTGCCAGGATCTGGGCGTCAAGGTCGTCACACTGTACATGCTCTCCACCGACAACCTGAGCCGTTCACCCGAAGAGCTTGATGAACTGATGAACATCATTGCGAACACTTTTGACGTACTCGACGCCGACGTCAACATCAGTGTCCACGCCATGGGTGCCCCCGAGATTCTGCCCGACTACTTGGCCGCACGGCTTTCCTCCCTGACGGCACGTGTCCCGGCCACTGAACGCATCCACGTCAACATGGCCATCGGTTACGGGGGCCGGCGTGAAATTGTCGACGCCGTCCGCGAACTCCTGCAGGCAGCAGATGCCGACGGGCGCACCATGGCCGAGGTTGCCAGCACCCTGAGCGTCGAGGACATTTCCAAGTTCCTGTACACACGCGGGCAGCCGGACCCGGACCTTGTCATCCGCACATCCGGGGAGCAGCGCCTGTCCGGCTTCCTGATGTGGCAAAGCGCCTACAGCGAATTCTATTTTTGTGAAGCGCTGTGGCCGGCCTTTAGGAAGATCGACTTCCTGCGAGCCTTGCGCGACTACGCCGGGCGAAGCCGCCGTTTCGGCAGTTAGGCCAAAGATCACGTGCAAAATCACCACCGCTCAGAAATGATCCTCGCGGTTGTCCTCGCCAGTGCGGCCGGATTTGTCGACGCCGTGGGCTTCATCCACCTGGGCGGATACTTCGTCTCCTTTATGAGCGGCAACTCCACGCGTGGCGGAACGGCTCTGGCCGAGGGCAACTGGTCCGGTTTTGCCATAGCCTTCGGTCTCGTAGCAGCGTTCCTGACTGGAGTTGTGAGCGCAGCCATCCTGCGAAGGTTTGTCCGTTCACACAAGCGGATGGCCGTGTTGCTGTACGTCACAGCGGCGCTGACGTCCGCCGTCGTACTTTTTGATCTGGGGATCGGGGGCTGGCTGGCGCCGGCCATCATGGCCCTGGCGATGGGTGCTGAGAACGTTATTTTTGAGCGCGACGGCGAAGTCAGCATCGGTCTGACCTATATGACCGGCACGCTGGTGAAGATGGGTCAGCACATTGCCAACGCGTTGACCGGCGGCCAAAAGACGCTTTGGGTGCGCTACCTTGCGCTGTGGATTGCCCTTACGAGCGGTTCAATCATTGGCGGGTTCTCCTACTTTGCGATGAATTTGAACGCGCTGTGGATTGCCGTGGGTGTACTGGTCCTGTCCGTATTTTTCAACAGTTGGCTGCGCACCCGGCCCGCCCGCCGCGGCGCCGTGCGGGTTGCGCTCGAAGGCACTGCGCGTTAACCCAACTGTTGCCCAACATTCGTCTGCGCGGCATGGCGTGGCGTTGCAGCTCGGATCGATTGCCGCGTAGTTTGGCAGTACGGAGGGCAACCCAGCCCGCCGCACCGATGTGGAGTCCGGACGCGTCACTGCTCCGGAAGGCTGGAGTCGACATGACACAGGTTGGCAACCGCGGGCAGCAGGAACACAGCCCGTGCACGGGATCCAAATTACGCACGTACGTGCTTGACACTTCCGTCCTCTTGGCAGATCCTCGGGCGATCATGCGTTTTGCCGAACATCTGGTGATCTTGCCGATAGTGGTGATTTCCGAGCTGGAGGGCAAGCGCAACGATCCCGAGTTGGGCTATTTTGCCCGGACCGCTCTGCGGCTCCTGGATGACCTGCGCGTCCAGCACGGCGGGTTGAGCGAACCTGTTCCACTCGGGGACGACGGCGGGAGCCTGTCTGTGGAGCTCAGCCACGTTTCGCTGGAGGTGCTTCCAGCGGGCATGCGCGGAACGGACAATGACTCCCGCATCCTGGCCGTTGCCCGGAATCTGGCCAACGAAGGGCACAATGTCACCGTCGTGACGAAGGACGTGCCGCTGCGGGTGAAAGCGTCGGCGCTGGGTTTGGCTGCCGAGGAGTACCGCAACGAATTGGTCCCCGACTCGGGCTGGACCGGCGTGAGTGAAATTGCGGCGACGGAGTCCGAGGTTGTCGCGTTGTACAACCACGAACCGGTCCCTATCCCGGATGCTGCTGTGTTGCCGGTAAACACCTCGCTGATCATCACGAGCAACCGCGGCTCCGCATTGGGCCGGGTGGGGGCTGATCAGCAGGTCCGCCTAGTGTGCGGTGACCGGGAAGTCTTTGGCCTCCATGGCCGCTCCGCCGAGCAGCGCCTGGCCTTGGATTTACTGCTGGACCCCGAAGTGGGCATCGTGTCGCTGGGCGGGCGTGCCGGCACGGGGAAGAGTGCCTTGGCCCTCTGCGCCGGATTGGAGGCAGTGCTGGAACGCAATGAACACCGCAAGGTGGTGGTGTTCCGCCCGTTGTTCGCGGTGGGCGGCCAGGAGTTGGGCTACCTGCCTGGTTCCGAGGGGGAGAAGATGAACCCGTGGGCGCAGGCCGTCTTTGACACCCTTGGCTCGGTTGTTTCACAAAATGTCATGGATGAGGTCATGGACCGTGGCATGTTGGAGGTGCTGCCGCTAACCCACATCAGGGGGCGTTCGCTGCATGACTCCTTCGTCATTGTGGATGAGGCGCAGTCCTTGGAGAAGAATGTGCTGCTGACGGTCATGAGCCGAATTGGCCAACGCTCCAAGATCGTGTTGACGCACGACGTCGCCCAGCGTGATAACCTGCGCGTCGGCCGCCATGACGGGATCGTGGCGGTGGTTGAAACGCTCAAGGGTCATCCACTGTTCGGCCACGTCACGTTGACGCGGTCGGAACGTTCACCGATTGCCGCGCTGGTGACGGAAATGCTGGAGCGTGCGGAGATCTAGGGAGCTAAAAGTGCTTGGACGCAGTTCGGGAGCCTCCACCCCATTGCTGCATGCTTTGACGAATGACTTCAACGTCGTGACCGTCGAGCGGCACTGGCCGGAGGGGAAGGTCGTTGATACGGCGCCGGTATGGCTGGAATGTGCCCTGATCCGCGACGACGCCGAGCCAACCGTTCATGCCCCGCCCTCCCTCACTGTTGCTGGACTCGGGGCCGACGGGGGTTCGGGGGAGAGTGCTCAGTGGGATGCATCCTCAATGCAATATGTGCGCATGACACGTTAGGCGTCAAGGGCGTCCCGGACCTTCTTGTTCGGCGGGCGGCGGCTATGAGTCCGGGCCCAAGTCCCAGGGAATGTGGGCGCGCACATCCGTCAGGCCCATGCTGACTTCCTCAAACAGGTCATCGAGCATGTATTCGTCGACGCCGTGCAGCAGGATCCAGTGACCGGCGCCGGCTGTGGGGCCGTCAAGGGACTGTGACGCCACGCAAATGCCCGTTTCCACGTCGATGCGGACGGCGGTGCGGCCCGGGAACAGCAAGGGTGCATCGGCAAAGAGCGGCCTGTAGCTTGAGTTGGGTGTCAGCACTGCCTCAACGGCGTCGCGTCCGTGGTGGGAGAGCACGGCAACATCGTCGATCTCGGCCACATTGGCGAACGGTGCCTCCAACGGGACAGGCTTGTCCCCGGCCAATTCCACGGGGTCCAAGGCGGCAGCGGCCCGTCCCGTGCCATAGGCAGGTTCACCGTAGCGCGCTTCAGGGCGCCGCACCACAAAGCCGTTGCTGTCCTTGACGGGGTTCACCAGCGATGGCTGCAACAGCCACGGCTTGCGGTTTCCACTGATGAACAATGAATCCCGTGACTCGTTGATCTTGGTGGTGCTTGCCAGCAACTTCCCATCCAGAGTCTCAACACGCAGGGCACCGGGACGGCGAACCCAACAGTTCATCTCCAGCACCGGGGCAGCACCGCCGGGGCCGGCACGTCCCGGCATCCAACTGGTGCCAGCGGCGCCGTCGGCCGTGTTGGGAAACTTGCGGTGCAGCTCAAAGCGCACAGTCTGCCAGCGCCACGGGGAGGAGCGGCAAAGGTGCCGAAAAATGTCGGCAGTGTAAACGGAGGCATTCATATCCACAGCTTAGCCCCGAGGGCGCAACAAGGGGCCCGAACGGTGTCGCCATGGCGTAGCATCGCGCTATGGTCACTCGGTTGATGGACATGTGGGAAAGCAGCTTGGTCGCTTTCCTGTGTGCATTGGCCGCCTGCTTGTACCTGCTGTGGTTGGCTGTGGTGCTAAGCATCGTCGACATCCGCACCCACACGCTGCCCAACCGCTACGTCCTGCCCGCCTATCCCATCGCCGGGGTGCTGCTGCTCGTGGCAGCGCTGGCCGCAGGAAATCCGCAGCACGTGCTCAGCGCGGTCGGTGGAGCTGCGGCACTGGCTGCCCTGTACTGGCTGTTGTGGTTCGCCTACCCCGCTGGTATGGGTTTTGGTGACGTGAAACTTGCAGGGGTGCTGGGTCTTTTCCTGGGCTTCCTTGGCTGGCAGCACGTGCTCCTCGGTGCGGCTGCGGGGTTCATCGTCGGAGGACTGTGGGGCCTGGCCCTGATTGTAAGCGGCCGCGGCACCGCAAAATCGGCCATCCCGTTTGGACCTTCCATGCTGGCTGGGGCGCTCGCCACGATGCTCCTGCTGCCCGGGTGACTCTGACCAGATAATACCGTCCCGCTAGGCTGAAGTCATGGGATCACCAGACTTCATCATCAAGTTGCGCGGAAAAATTGGCCACGACCCCCTGTGGCTGCCGGGCGTGCGCGGGGTGGTGTTTGACGCCGAGGGCCGCGTGCTGCTCGGAGAACGCTCCGACACCGGCGGCTGGGCGCTGATCACAGGCATTCTGGACCCGGGGGAGGAGCCCGGCCCCGGCCTGTTGCGGGAGGTTTTTGAGGAAACCGCTGTGGTTGCCGAGATCGAGCAGCTGCTTGGCGTAGCTGCCGTGGGGCCTGTGACGTTTCCCAATGGCGACGTCTGTGACTTCCTGAACATCGAGTTCATCGCCCGCTACGTCAGCGGCACCGCCCGCGTGAACGACGACGAGTCACTCGCCGTCGGCTGGTTTGCCATCGAGGACCTGCCACCGTTGCGCGAGGGCCACCTGGCCTGTATTCAGCGGGCATTGGCGTTCGACGGCGTGCCCCACTTCCAGCGCTAGGCTGTCTTGCGCGGAGGATGCTGAGGGCGTGGAGGTTGAGCTGCGGCCGTGCTGCGAGTGACTCCTGCGCCGCGAGTGTTTGGTGCAGCGGTCCGCTTTCGCCACAGGGGACGGGCCAACGCCAGTGCGCTCATCACCACTGTGGTGACCAAACCTGCTGCACAGCCAACCATGGCGCCGAAGGAAAGGATCAGGCCCCTCACATCCAATGCGTTCCCGTCTGCGTAGTAGGGGTCAAAGGGTGGGGGGACAACCCTGAACGCCAGTTGCGGGGCAACCCAGCCGTAGGCCAGCGACGCCAGCAGCCCGATGACGAAGAAGAGCGGTATGCGGATCCTGGGCTTCTTCATGCACCATAGCCCTGCAAGGACCAGCGCTATCACCGGGACAAACGCCAAGGCGCCTCCCACCAGCAGTTCAACTGTGTCGTAATCCATGATTTTCCTTTTTTTGGGCTGCTATGCCTTACGGCTTGTCCGCGGCAAGTTCTGCCTCGAGACGGATGGCTTCCTCGCCGCCAATGGCCTCGCCGCGGGCCACCATGCCGGAGGTGTCCGAGAGCGGGATAACTTTCATGGTCAGCGCCAATACCAACGCCACCACCATGAAGGGGATCAGGTACCAGAATACAGGTGCCAGCGAATCGGCGTAGGCGTTGATGATGCCGTCCTGAATTGCCTGCGGCAACTGGTGGAGCGCTTGCGGGTCAAGGCTGGACATGGAGTTGCCGGCCTGCTCAGGGCTGGCACCGGCAGCAGTGAAAACGTCCGTGAGTGAATTGGCCAGGCGAGTGGTGAACATGGCACCAAATACTGCCACACCCAGAGCCGATCCAACTTCACGGAAGTAGTTGTTCGTACTGGTCGCCGTGCCCAGTTGTGCAGCGGGAACCGAGTTCTGCACCACAATGACCACAATCTGCATGATCAGACCCAAACCGGCGCCGAACAGGAACAGTTGGGCACAAATAACCCAGATGGGCGTTTCTGCGGACAACGTGGTCATCCACAGCATGGCGAGGATGGTCAGCACCGAACCGGCGATGGGGAAGGCCTTGTACTTGCCAGTTTTCGTCATGCGGATACCGGACCAGATGGACGTGCCCATCAAGCCCACCATCATGGGCAGCATGAGCAGGCCGGATTCGGCGGCTGAGGTGCCGGAGGACATTTGCAAGAACGTGGGAACAAAGGCCAGGGCTGCAAACATGCCCATGCCCAGCACAAAGCCGATGGCCGTGGAGTTCAAGAAGATCGGGTTCTTGAACAGGGACAGTGGAATGATCGGATCTGTGGCGCGTGACTCGGTAAAGATGAACAGCGCAACCGCTGCGATCAAACCGGCACCCCACGCCCAAGTGTTGAGAGACGTCCAGCCGCCGGCCTTGCCGCCAAAGTCGGTGAAGAAGATCAGGCAGGTGGTGGCGATGGACAGGAACGCCACACCCATGAAGTCAATTTTCTGACTGGCTTTCTTGGAGGGCAGGGTCAGCGTGAAGAAGGCCACGATGAAGGCGATGATGCCAACGGGGATGTTGATGTAGAAAGCCCATTCCCACGTGAGGTGGTCCACGAAGTAGCCGCCCAGCAAAGGCCCGGCAACGGCGGCCAGGCCAAAGATTGCGCCCAACGGGCCCATGTACTTGCCGCGCTCGTTGGCCGGGACAATGTCGGCAATAATGGCTTGCGAAAGGATCATCAGCCCACCGCCACCCAAGCCCTGGATGGCGCGGAAGATGACAAAGCCCCAGAAGTCGGTGGCGAAGGCACAGCCGATCGAGGCGAGCGTGAAGATGGCAATGGCAGCCAGGAACAAGTTCCGCCTGCCCAAGATGTCCCCAAATTTTCCGTAGACGGGCATCACGATCGTGGTGGCCAGCAGATAGGCGGTGGTGATCCAGGTCTGGTGCTCCACACCGCCAAGCTTGCCCACAATGGTGGGCATGGCGGTGGAAACGATGGTTTGGTCGAGGCTGGAGAGCAGCATCCCGGCAATGAGCGCGGAGAAGATAATCCAGATTCTCTTTTGGGTCAGCAGGAGCGGTTCGCCTGCTTTGATGGCCGTGCTCATGGATTTCCTTCGTGGCTCAGGTGGGAGGAGACAAAGAACTGTTGGGCGGCTAGGACATTCCCGCCCAGGATCTCGCGATAGGAACGCGTGTTGTGATCGGAGAAGAAGGTCTGGCTGGAGCGTCGGGACAGCGCGCCGAAAATGCCGGCGGCCATGATAGCGCCCGGATCATCAGGGGGCAGCTGCTCCCGCTCAGCGATGATGGCAGCAAATTCATGTTCGCGGGTTTCGGCACTGCCCAGCACTTTCAACATCAGCTGTGGCTCCACCTTCATGGCTGCGATTAGATCCTGAATGTGTTCGCGGCTGAAGTTCATTTGCACCGCCATGGCGCAGGTCAGCTCGAACAAGTCGTGCAGCAGTGAGGTGGACAAGCCCTGCGGTCCGCGTTCAGCACCGCACTCCTGGGCTCCGCCGGCTAGGAAGGCCGCCATGTCCCCGGACGGGAATTCATCCAACAGGTGACCCACGATCGCGTCTTCCTTGGACGGGAAGTAGTTGAAGAACGTGCGGCGGGAGATGCCCACTTCCTCGCACAGTTGCTCGATGGTGAAGCCGTTGAGGCCTTTTTGCGCAGTGACGAGCCGGGCCGCTGCGGTGATTGCCGAACGGGTTGCCTCACGTGCGCGTGCCCGCAGGCCCGGCGCGGCACAGAAATTTGCACTTTCAGTCACGAAGTAAAAGTTTGCACTATTTCTATAGGAGTGCAAAATTGTCGGAAGGTGTTGTTAGGCACAGCATTTAAACAAACGAGCGGGAGGTCTCCTTTGCATCAAAGGGGACCTCCCGCCGTCGTCCAGCGATGCCGAAGGCGTGCCATGTCAGCGAGGGGCCGTGAAATTATCACCGCCCCCGCCGGCCTGGCACGCCCTCGGTGCAGGCTTATTATTGGGGCGCGCGGGTCATGGCGAGCACGTCCAGGCCGGCGTCGAGCTGCTCCATGGTCAACTCGCCGCGGTCCACGAAGCCCAGGGCCAGGACGGCTTCACGGATGGTCAGGCCCTCCTTGATGGCGTGCTTGGCGATCTTGGAACCGTTTTCGTATCCGATGTACTTATTCAGTGGCGTCACGATCGACGGGGAGGCCTCGGCCAGGAAACGGGCACGCTCCACGTTGGCGGTGAGTCCGTCCACCATCTTGTCCGCCATGATGCGCGAGGTGTTGGTGAGCAGGCGGATAGACTGCAGCAGGTTGGCGGCCATGACCGGGATGCCCACGTTCAGCTCAAAGGCGCCGTTCGTCGAGGACAGGGCAATGGTGGTGTCGTTGCCGATGACCTGGGCGGCGACCATGATGGCGGCCTCACAGATCACGGGGTTGACCTTGCCCGGCATGATGGAGGAGCCCGGCTGCAGGTCGGGGATGGAGATCTCGCCCAGACCGGTGTTGGGGCCTGATCCCAACCAGCGAAGGTCGTTGCTGATCTTCATGATGGAGTAGGCGATGTTGCGCAGCTGGCCGGAGGCCTCAATGAGTCCGTCGCGGTTGGCCTGGGCTTCGAAGTGGTTGCGGGCCTCAGTGAGTGGCAGGCCGGTCTCCTGCGCCAGCAGGGCAATGACGCGCTGTGGGAAACCGGCGGGGGTGTTGATGCCGGTGCCAACCGCGGTGCCGCCGAGGGGGACTTCGGCCACGCGCGGCAGGGAGGATTCCACGCGCTCAATGGCGTAGCGGATCTGCGCAGCATAGCCGCCAAATTCCTGGCCCAGGGTCACGGGGGTGGCATCCATCAAGTGGGTGCGGCCGGACTTGACCACGGTGGCGAACTCGGCTTCCTTCCGCTCCAAGGACTCGGCCAAGTAGGCCAGGGCCGGGATCAGGCCGTTGATCAGGGCGGAGGTTGCTGCCACGTGCACGGAGGTGGGGAACACGTCGTTGGAGGACTGTGAGGCGTTGACGTGGTCGTTGGGGTGGACGCTCTTATCGGAGTTGGCAGCTGCCAGGGCCTTGTTGGCCAGCGTCGCCAAGACCTCGTTCATGTTCATGTTGGAGGAGGTGCCCGAGCCGGTCTGGAAAACGTCGATCGGGAAGTCGCCCTCGTAGCCGCCAGCAGCCACAAGATCGGCTGCTGCCTCAATGGCCCGGGCCAGTCCAGGATCCAAGACACCCAGTTCGGCGTTAGTGGTGGCTGCGGCCTTCTTGATGAGGGCCAGAGCAGCGATGTGGGCCGGCTCCAGCGTCATGCCGGAGATGGGGAAGTTTTCCACGGCCCGTTGCGTCTGGGCGCTGTACAGGGCGTTGGCCGGAACCCGGACCTCGCCCATGGTGTCATGTTCAATACGGAATTCTGGTGCGCTAGCGGCAGCTGTATCAGTCATGTCTTACACCATATCGCCGCCGTGGGCAGAGCCACAAAAACAAGGACCGCACCGACTCGAGGTGCCCCGGGCTTTTCCACGCACGACGGCGGCAGTCAAGTGCCGCTGTCGTGCGTGGTATTGCTGTGCTTGGCTGAGTCGTCCAGACTGCGCTGTACCCTGACAGGCAAGGCGCAGGCTAGAGGCCGATGGAGCCGTTGCTGTAGACGAGGTCGGCGTGGCCGTCGTTGAGGCGGTAAGTCAAACCGACCACTGCGGTCTTTTGGCGGGCCACGGCGCTGGCGATGATGGGGGAGTTCTCCACGAGGCGGAAGGCGGTCTGCTTGACGTGTTCCTCGACCATGTCGCCGATGGTGCTGTCCGGATCGTTGCGCAGCGAGGTCAGCACTGAAGGAGTGATGCGCTCGACGAGGTCGCGGATGAAGCCGGCCGGCATCTGGCCTGTGGCAACGGCGCCCTTCGTGGCGGTGACGGCGCCGCAGCTGTCGTGGCCCAGGACCACGATCAGGGGCACGCCCAGGTATTCGACGCCGTACTCGAGCGAGCCGAGAGCGGTGTTGTCGATGACATGGCCGGCGGTGCGGACCACGAAGGCGTCGCCGAGACCCAGGTCAAAGATGATTTCTGCGGCCAGGCGCGAGTCCGAGCAGCCAAAGATCATGACGAACGGGTGCTGGGTGGAGACGAGGGAACTGCGGCGCGCCGCGTCCTGGTTGGGGTGGGAAGAGCTGGCCTCCACAAACCGGGCGTTTCCTGCCATGAGCGTCGCCCAGGCCTGTGCAGGCGTCTGGGGATGAGCCGAAATAGCGTTGATGTTTCCGTCTTCTCCACCGTGCATTATTTGCCGTCCTTCTGTGTTGGTGTGCTGTTGGGATCAGGGCTGCTGGGGGCCGGGTTGGCGTGTTCGGCCGCAAGCAGTTTGGTGGTGCTGGCAGCCAGTACATCGAAGTCCTTGAAGTCCGCTTCACCGGTCAACACGATGGTGGTTTCGCCGGTGGCCAGCACCAGGCTGCGTTCACCTTTAGGTTTATCACGGAGTTCCCAATCACTGCCGTCAACGGTGCGGGTTCCCGTAATAGGGGCATTTCCGGTTTGGGTGGCAGTCCAGGTGGGGTTCGCGGTGCCGGATTGGCGCAGGGCAATGAAAGTGTTGCTCGCCGTAATGTAGCCAACGTCCCAAAATGAGACCCCGTCGGCTGCGGCCGGATTCCATCGCGCGTAGTTGGCGGACCAGCCCTCGGGCAGGACGGGCGCCACGGGAGTGAACCCAGCCGTTTCAGACGCGTGCGCTGAAACAGCGGCGACGTCGATGGGGGTACGGTAATTATCCGCCTTTTGCTGCGGATTGAGCCACACAATGGTCAGCACAATAGCCACAGTCGAGAGCATGGCCAACAGCATTCCAATCACGGAAGCGTTGGCCCGTTTGGCGGCACCGGCTGCAATAACCGGCTTGACGGGCGGGGTGGGGCTGGAATCACTCACCCCACCATCTTCCCAGAAATAGGCGGACAATTTTCCCACGATCTTACCGACGTGGGCCACATCACGCAGCGGGGGAGGCGTCGTCGCCTATGATTGGTTCAGAAGTAAAGAAATGCCAGGGTGCGCACCGCCGCGCACGGCAGTCCTGCAACAACCTAAACAATGGGGTTTACACGTGGCTAACAAAACATCGCAGATGAATTATTCGCAATTGTCCCGTTCACTCGCCGTGGGCGATGACGAACCGGACCGCAACCTTGCCCTTGAACTGGTGCGCGTCACCGAGGCAGCAGCCATTGCCGGAGGCCACTGGGTCGGTTTTGGAGAAAAGAACTTGGCCGACGGCGCTGCAGTAGATGCGATGCGCTCACTTCTTTCAACCGTCCATTTCAACGGTGTTGTCGTCATTGGTGAGGGCGAGAAGGATGAAGCCCCCATGCTGTACAACGGTGAAGTTGTGGGCGACGGCTCCGGCCCCGAGTGCGATGTTGCCGTGGATCCCATTGACGGCACGCGCCTGACTGCCATGGGCATCAACAACGCGCTGGCCGTGTTGGCTGTCGCAGAACGCGGCACCATGTTCGACCCCTCCGCCGTGTTCTACATGGAGAAGCTTGTCACCGGCCCGGAAGCCGCCGACATGGTTGACCTGCGCCTTCCCGTGAAGCAAAACCTGCACCTCATCGCCAAGGCCAAGGGTGTCAAGGTCAACCAGCTCACCGTCATGGTCCTGGACCGCGACCGCCACCAGCCCCTCATCCAGGACATCCGCAATGCCGGGGCACGCACCAAGATCATTCTGGACGGAGACGTGGCCGGCGCCATTGCCGCAGCACGTTCCGGCACCGGCGTCGATGCCCTCATGGGCATCGGCGGTACCCCCGAGGGCATCGTGGCGGCCTGCGCCATCAAGACCCTCGGCGGCGTCATCCAGGGCCGTCTGTGGCCCACGGACGACGACGAGAAGCAGAAGGCGCTCGATGCCGGGCACGACCTTGACCGGGTGCTGTCCACCAACGACCTCGTCACGAGCGACAACTGCTACTTTGCCGCCACGGGCATCACCGACGGCGACCTGTTGCGCGGCGTGCGTTACGACAAGGGCAAGGTGCTGACGCAGTCCATCGTCATGCGCTCCAAGTCCGGCACCATCCGCTTCGTCGACGGCGAGCACCAGGCGCACAAGTGGGAAACCTACGCCCGCCCGAACTAACACACAGAAACAGCCCGGCGCAATCTAGCGCCGGGCTGCTTTTTTTGAATTCAAGCTTGTTGAGACCTGCGTTTAACCCTTTTTGAGCTTTGCCTGGACGCTTCTGGCCGTGGTGCGTGCTGTTTTCAGCGCACCTACCAGGAGCGTCCGTGCTTTGCGGCTTGCCGCGTAGGCGGTGTACATGACCTGGTTGATGGGCAGGTCCCACGTTCCCGGGTATTCCACCTCGGCTCCGCCGAAGGAACGCTTGAAACGGGAGAAACCCGCCCAAGGGTGCTCCGGCTCGTCTTCGGGGCTGACACCCCACATGTCGAACTCGCTGATACCGGAGACTTTCGCGTCCAGCATCATGGTCACCAACAGCGGTATGCCCGCGTTGAGCTTGCGGTGCGCGTCATCGGCTGCCGCGTGCGCATAGACGCGGGTGTCAGCCGTGTCGTAGGACAGGGCTGCTGCGATGGGTTCGCCGTCGAGCTTGGCGATGAACAGTTTGGCGGCGCCAGCAGGCATGAGAACTTGGGCGGCGTGACGCAGGTAGTTATCTGATTGCGCCGTGAAATCTGCACGGTTGGAGACCTTGTGCAGGAAGCCAAGCAGGATGGTCAGCTGCGCAGGATCTGTGGAGACCTCGAAAGTGACGCCCTTTTTGTGAATGTTGCGGAACAAGTTCCTGCTGGTGCTGCGCATCCCCTTCAGCAGCGCGTCCTCATCCTGGCGCAGGTCGACCTTCCAGCTCAGATGTGGCTGCACGTCGGCTGGGGCGCGATGCAGTCCGTGGGCGATCAGGGTGGCTGCGGCATCAGCGCCGAGCCCGGCGGCCGCAGGTTCCACCCGCACGTAGTGGGCTTTGATGGAACGGGCCAAACCGGCAAGCTCGGCGATGGCCTGGGCCAGTTCTGGTTCCTCGTCGGCGCATGGCCCGTACGGCGCGTACAGGTACGTACCTAGGGGTGTTTTTTCCTCGACGGCCAGAAAACTCCAGCCCGGCCCTTCCGCTTCGTGAACGGTTTTGCCCAGGCTTCGCTGGAACTGTGCCCAGACGGCAGTTTGCAGGATGGGTTTCATGAGGTGAACGCTCCACAGGTGACGGCGAAGACCACGGAAGTTTCCCCGGCCGCATCCACGTGGGGGTGGACCATGACAGGATTCTCCGCTGCCGGAACAAAGACCGATGAGCCCCGCGCCAGGACCATGTCGCTTCGCGGGGAATCAAGGAGCACGGCACCGGAGACGGACAGGACCAGCAGCGGTCCATTTTGCAGCAGTGGCACGGGTGCAGAATCAGGGGCGATCTCCACCCGTTGCAGGGTGAACTCGGCAGCGGGCGGTTCCCAAAGGTGCTGGCCAAGATCGGTGACTCGGGAGGGCACCAAGGGGACGGCGCGGGGGATGAAATCCACTGTTGCCAGTAGCTCCGGCACGTCCACATGCTTTACCGTCAGCCCACCGCGAAGTACGTTGTCCGAGCAGGCCATGACTTCAAGGCCAAAGCCATTCAAGTAGGCATGGATATTGCCGTCCGGCAGGTACATGGCCTGACCGGGGACCAATGACACGCGGTTCAACAGTAAGGAGGCCAAGACGCCCGAGTCGCTGGGGTATTGCCCGGCCAGCTCAACCACTGTGGCCAGGGCTGGAGGCAACGTGTTTGCTGAAGTGGCGGCTACAGCTGCCAGGGCTGGGATTGCAGTTTCAAGCAGTGCGGTGGTTTCGCCACCGTCCTGCAACAGGGTTTCAAAAACACTCTGCACCACGGCGTGTTCGGCCATGCGTGAGTTCAGCGTCATTTGAACCTGCTGGAGCAGTTCCGGTATCCGGGCGCCGGTGGCGGCAATGGCGTTTACCACGGCGCTGAACAAGTCAGCAGCCTCGGCACTGGGGCGAAAGCCGCAGAGCGCCTCGAAGTTCGTCAGTGCAAACAACATTTCCGGCTTGTGATTTGCATCCTTGTAGCTGCGGTGTGGAGCATCGCGCGGAATTCCGGCGGCCTCTTCGGCAGCAAACCGCTCCCGCGCCCGCTCAAGCTTCGGGTGCACCTGCAGTGACAGCGCAGTGTCGGCTGCCAGCAGCTTGACCAGGAACGGCAGCTGGGCGCCAAAGGCATCAAGCGCCTCCTGGCCGAGTGTACTCAGGGGGTGCTCTGCGATCAGCTGGTCAAGAGCCACCGGCCCCTCGGGTGTGGTGGCAATGGACGGTGAATCGGCGTGCGCACCCATCCACAGCTCTGCCTCGGGGCCCCCGCTTGGCTCAGTGCCCAGCAGTGCGGCGATGGCCGTGCGGGAGCCCCACGCGTAGTCGCGGACAACATTGGTCAGTGCAAACATGGGCATTTTCTCCTGGTCCAAGACAAACTACAGATCGGGTTGGCTAGAGATCGGATTGACGGTGCTTGCGAAGGCAACTGCCTACGCAAGCAGCCTAGCCCGGGGAGCATGTCCCATTGTTGGACAGCAGCCCGGACAAGGCCACGTCATCTCCGTTGATGGCCAGTTGCTGCAAGTATTCTTCGGTGATGTTCGGGTTGGTCGAGGGTGCGGCAGGGGCTGGTTCTGGTACAGCCGGAGCCTCGGGAGCCGGCTCGGCAGGTGCATCAGGGGCAGGTGCATCAGGGGCGGGGGCATCCGGGGCGGGTGCATCAGGTGCCGGAGCGTCCGGCTTGGTTTTCGGCGCGGCAGGGTTCTGTGTGGCGGGCGCCGGGTTGAGCAGGGCCTTGACACGCTGGTGGATCTGGTCGAAGTCGGGATACGTGGGGAAGTCTTGGGAGAAGTCCGGAGGCCCAATGGTCAAACGAGCCAGGTCGTGATTTTTTGACTTCAGCGCCAATGAGACGAAGCTGCCCAACTGACCGGCAGGCAGGTCGGATTCAATGACCTTTGCGCCGGCGTCGGCAATGGCGTTGAATTTTGTCAGCACCGTGGCCGGATCCATCTGCGCCAGCATCGCGGCTTGGATGCACTGCTGGCGTTGACTGCGGTTGTATTCAAGGACCCACTGGCGCGAACGGGCATACCAAAGTGCATGGTAGCCGTCGAGCTTCTGCACCCCGGGGGCAATCCAGCCGGTCGGCGGCAGGTGGTCGCCGGTGCCGTTGACGTCGTCCCCGCTGATGGGGACCCAGCCGCCGGCGTCGATGGTGACCCCGCCCAGGGCGTCGATGAGCTTGGAGAAACCTGCCATGTCAACGAGTACGTATCCCTGGATTGACAGCCCCAGAATGCCGCCGGCGGCATCCATCATGGCTGCGGCGCCAGGATCAGGGGCGTTGGGATACAGCTTTGGGTGGTTGTTGGTGACGTCCGTGTACAGGAAGTTGATGATGCAGTTGTCGCCGCAGTCATAGCCTTCCGGATACACGCCCCACAGTGGTGAATTGACGGAGAACGGGGCGTTTTGCAGGTTGCGCGGGATGCTGATGGTAGCCGCTTGTCCAGTCTTGGCATCGACGCTGACCACGATGATCGAGTCAGGCCGGCGCCCGCTGCGATCCGCGCCGGCATCCCCGCCCATCACCAGGAAGTTGTAGCGTCCGTCCACCGGCAACATATCAGGACCGGTCTGGAAAATGTTGGTGATCGCGTTTCGCCCTGAATTGATCAGGAACGCCCCATAGCCCAACGAGCCGCTTGTGGCAACCATGAGGACCACCAGCGCAGCGCCCACCAGCCCACGCATTCCGGGGGCCAGCAGTGCGGGCCTGATGATCTTCAACGTGTTCAGGAACATCACGGCCCAGCCCACAGCCGCCGCGGCCAGCACCACAATGATCAGCAGGGACGTGAGTGGGTTGGTGAAAAGGTTAAGCAGCGTTTCGCGCTGGAGCAGACCAAGCACGACGGCGATGATCACCAGTGCCCAGGCGGCGAAAGTGCAGCCCAGGGCAAGTCGGCCGAGCCGTTTGTTGCCGGCCACGATTTGTGCGGAGCCTGGCAGGAAAAGCGTCAGCAGCAGCAGGAACCAGGCTCGTTTTGAGCGCACGAGTGCAGACGCCGATTCCGGGTACCGGACTGGGTTTGTCAACACTGGCGGGCGGCTGGAGGCCTTGTTGACCTTGGGGCTGCCAAAACTCATGCGTCCTCGCTCACACCCAGTGCCGTGCCATTTTTCTTCGGCAGCACCGCCAACGGGTAACTTGCGCCGGCCTTTTCACGCAGTGCTGCGCCTTTGGCGGAGGCCTGGTCTTTCAGTGCCTGCGCAAAGTCCACAAGTTTTCCAGCGAGGTGCAGAGCAAGTTCGTCGGTGCCGGAGGCAAGCATGCGCACGGCCAACAAGCCGGCGTTGCGGGCACCTCCGATGGAAACGGCGGCTACGGGGACACCTGCTGGCATCTGGACGATTGACAGCAGCGAATCCATGCCATCCAAGGTCTTCAGCGGCACGGGGACACCCACCACGGGAAGGGTGGTGACGGAGGCAAGCATGCCGGGCAGGTGGGCTGCGCCACCGGCGCCTGCAATGATGACCCTGATGCCGCGGGCGGCGGCGTCCTGGCCGTAGGCGATCATTTCCGTGGGCATGCGGTGGGCGGAGACAACATCCGTTTCAAAGGGGATGTTGAACTCGCTCAGGGCCGCAGCGGCCGCTTCCATGACGGGCCAATCTGAGTCGGAGCCCATGACAATGCCCACCAAAGGCGTGGCGGACCCGGCGGTGGTGGTTGGTGTCATCGTTGTGCTCCTTCTGCTCCGTCGCGGATGATGTTTGCCACGGTGGTGGCGCGGGCGCGGACGGCGGCTATGTCGTCGTTCCCGGAACCAATCAAATTAACGTGGCCGATCTTGCGGCCGGGGCGTACTGACTTTCCGTAGCTGTGCACTTTGACGGACGGGTCAGCTGCCAGAGCGGCAGGGTAGGCGCTGAACAGGTCCTGGTTGGCGCCGCCCAGGAAATTCTTCATGACGACGATCTCCCCGAGTGCGTCGGTGGCACCCAAGGGCAGGTCAAGCACGGCACGCAGATGCTGTTCGAACTGGCTAGTGACGGCACCGTCCATGGTCCAGTGACCTGTGTTGTGCGGACGCATGGCGAGTTCGTTGACGAGGTAGCCGGGTCCGCGGCCGGGTGTTTCGAACAGTTCGGCAGCCATGACGCCGGTGACACCGAGCTCGGCGGCGATCTTCAGGGCGGCCTGCTGGGCTTGGGTGGCGACGTCGTCCGGGATGCCGGGGGCGGGAGCGATGACTTCGTCGCACACCCCTGCCACCTGGATGGACTCGGCCACAGGCCAGGCCTTGGCCTCGCCGGACGGTGTGCGGGCCACCAGGGCGGAGAGTTCGCGGGAGAAGTCCACAGTTTCCTCCACGAGGAGCGGGCTCATGGCATCGAACCACTGGGCGAATTCCGCGGCGTTCTCGGCGTTGCCCAGGAATGCGACGCCCTTGCCGTCGTATCCACCGCGCGGCATCTTCAGCACCACGGGCCAGCCGTGCGTGTCACCGAAAGTTGTGATTTCTGCCACGGAGGTCACTGCTGCCCAGGCAGGGTTCGGCAGGCCAAGGCGTTCAATGGCGGCGCGCATGACCAGTTTGTCCTGGGCGTTGATGAGCGCATCGGGACGCGGCTGGACGTTCACGCCTTCGGCGATGAGCGTTTGCAAGTGGTCGCTGGGGACGTGTTCGTGGTCAAAAGTGAGCACGTCAACGCCACGGGCAAAGCCGCGCAAAGCGTCAAGGTCCGTGTAGTCGCCCACGGGTGCCTGGGCAACGACTGCCACAGCGCACACCTCCGGGGATTCAGCCAGGACACGCAATTCAAAACCAAGGGCCACGGCGGCAGGGGCCATCATGCGGGCCAGCTGTCCACCGCCCACTACACCGATCACAGGAAAAGTCACAGTCCCCAGCGTACCGAAAGTCTGTCCTGTTCCCTGCCTTTACCCCGCACATGGGGCGAGTTCACGGCCAAATATGGGCCTATTCCCAGTTCATCGGCGCCTGTTTTGATCGGGGAAGAGATGAGGTGGCTTAGAATCTAGGGAAGGCCGCAGCGTGATTCATCCGTTTTTGGCCGTTAGCCCACGGAGGATCATGTTCGGAAAACTCGTCGACCGCATCAAAGGCCTCATGGGCCTATTTTGGCGTGAAGTGGCCAAATTTGGTGTTGTTGGTGGCATCGCCTTCGTGATCGACACCGGAATCTACCTGTGGCTGCTCGGCGGAAGCATGTCCGGACACCCCACCAAGGCGAAGATCATCTCCGCCATTGTGGCCACCATTTTTTCCTGGCTTGCCAATAGATATTGGACGTTCCGCCACCGCCGTCAAGCCAATGTGTTGCGCGAAGTGAGCATGTTCATTCTCATGAACGGCGTCGGTATCGCGATAGCGGGCGCGTGCGTCTACATTTCCCACTGGGTCCTCGGTTTTGAATCGGCCTATGCGGACTTCGTGTCAGGATCTGTGGTTGGCCTGGTCCTTGGCACCATCTTCCGCTTCTTTGCCTACAGGTTTTGGGTCTTCACCGCTGAACTTGACCAGGAGCCGGGCTTTGCCGATGACCATAAGCTCCTTGAGCCCCAAGTTGAGAAATAACAGGTAGAGAACTAGAGGCGCCGGGCTCAACCCTGGCTGATGTTTTCGCTGGTGCGCAACTTTTCCGTGGGCTCCACACCGGTGTCCAGCAGGACCACTGAACCACCGTCTGCCCAAGCGTTGAGGGCGGCAGGTACGACGGCGGCCCACCCTTCGCTGGCTTGCAACATGACCCGCCGGGGTGCTTGTTGCACTGCAGGCTGGTCCTCGGAGGCCAGCAGTTGGTCGTAGCTGACGGCTGTGGTTCCGTGCTGCCAGGCGAGGGCTGTGGGAGCCGGAGCGTCATCGGCGGAGAACACGTCTGCGTGTGCCCGCACGTCCCCGCAGTAGTCAAGGGTTCGCGCAGGCAGATCTTCCATCCAGCGCATCTGGAGCGCAGGCAGCGCCACTGCAACCACCAGCGGGCTCGGCGATGCCCCGTCAAAGCGAAGTTGTGCTGCCGCGGGGTTGGTGGTGGCCACAATGTCGGTGCGGTGGGTTGTCTCCGGTGTGGCTGCTGCATTCGTCACAGTGGCCGTGGCGCCCACTGCCCAGGTGGCCAGCAGCCATACCAGCGAACGCCAGTGCAGCGGCAGGTCCAGATCAACAACGGTGCCGGGTTCGGCGTCGAGCTCGTCAACCAAGTAGTTTGCCGTCTTGGCCACCCAGTTTTCCAGCACACGTCCGGAAAACTCCACGCGCTCGGCGTCAGGCCCGTACCAAGTCAATCTGGGTGCGGTGGGGTTGTTGGTGCGCAAGGTCGCGAGTAGATCGGTGAGTGTGCCGGGTCGGAGGTTCATGGTTAACCATCTTTCCACGTCTGTCCTTGGGTGCGGCCCCGCCAACGCCCACCATTGAGGCCATCGAATGGATAAATTGCCCTTTGTGGCGTGATGTGCATTACACGGCGCAGGTGGCGGTGGTGAAAAGTTCCTGAAAATGAGTGGGGTTCAGACAGTGACAACGCTTTGAGTGCGTAACCCTGCGTCATTGCAGGTATGTGTTGCTATGAAATTCTCGGGCGTGGCGTGCCAGAAGAACGTGTGTAGTAGTGGTTATCATTCGGCTCCGCTTGACGTGGCGAACTTACATGGATGTAATTAGACCCAGCAATTAGCAGGAATTGGACGTACGAACCGCTCTTAGACAGACTGTTGGCCGCACGGTGCGGAAACCGAAAATTCGGCAAACAGTTATTGGCGGCAACATTCAGGAGGACGATTATGGGGCAGGCTCGGCTGAGTGTGGTAAATCTCCAGGACGGCACAGTGGATCAGGAGGGGGTAGTGGCAGCGCAGGCAGCCGCAGCCTACCGTTCCCGGGGTGTGCCAACCGACTGGTACGTGGACCCGGCAGACCCGGAATCGGCTGCCTTTCACCAACGTGAAAATCACCAGAGCCTGGAGGACGCAGCAACAGCTTTCCTCACCTCGCGTGAGGAGGAAGGGCCTGCAACACTCCATCCGGCCAGTGTGGAGGGAGTGGGTAACGAGCCCGTTTGGATTGGGTTGCGAAACCAACCTGAAGATTTCAGCGACGAAGGTGAACTAGGCTGGCAGACTGATGCTTTGTGTGCGCAAACCGATCCGGAGGCCTTCTTTCCTGAAAAGGGTGGTTCCACCCGGGATGCCAAAAAGGTGTGCGGTGCGTGCAACGTCAAAGCCCAATGCCTTGAATACGCTCTGGCCAATGATGAGCGGTTTGGAATCTGGGGCGGCCTGTCGGAGCGTGAGCGTCGGCGGCTGCGGAAGCGAGCGGTCTAATTCTTGAAGCAGTAAAAGTCACGGCCGTTCTGGTTGCCCACAACGGCGGTGCCTACCTCCCCACGGTCTTGGCTGCCCTGGCCTCGCAAACCCGGCCAGCCGACGTCGTGCTTGCCGCGGACACCGGATCCACAGACGACTCAGGTGAGTTGCTGCGCAAGGAGCTGGGCGAACGCAAAGTCATTTCCCTTGACGGGCGAAAAGGCTACGGTGCGGCCGTGGACGCAGTCCTGGATCACCAGCAACACCTGAACAGCGGCGCAACGGTGCCCGTGCGGGCAGGCGCGGCCGGTGGGGTGGATGTGTTGGAGGGCGGCGATGGGGCAAGTGGCCCGAGCTGCAATGAATGGATCTGGTTGCTCCAGGACGATGCTGCCCCCGCGCCCGACGCGCTGCAAAGGTTGCTTGACGCTACAGAGCGTACCAACACCGCAACGGTGGTCGGCTGCAAGCAGCTTGACTGGGACAACCACCGTCGGCTGGTTGACGTTGGGTTGTGGGCCAACAAGCGGTTTGATCGTTTCGCGCTGATCGGCCTCGACGAGCAGGATCAGGGCCAGTATGACAACAGGTCTGACGTATTTGCGGTGAACTCAGCAGGCATGCTCGTACGCCGCGACGTATTTGAAAAACTTGATGGATTCGACCCTGCCCTGCCCGGCACAGGGGATGATCTGGACTTTTGCGCGCGGGTCCGCTTGGCGGGGGACAGGGTTGTTGTGGTTCCCGACGCCCACATTTTTCACGTGGTGCACAGGCCCCATGGCATGGGTTCGGCCGTGGCCGCCCGCAAAGCGGCAATCTTCATGCGGCTAAAACATGCCCCGGCCTGGACCGTGCCTTTCCACGTCGTAGGCATTTCCCTGGGCGCGCTCTACTGGCTGGCTGCCGGGTTCGTGTTGAAAGCACCCGGCCACGCAGTGCGGATGTTCGCCGCAACGTGCTCCGGCCTGTTTCGCCCTGCCACCCTGAATAAGAGCCGGAGGGCGCTCGCAGTGCAGTGGACCAAGCCACGGTCCGTTCACAAGGATGTCCTGGTGGAGAACGGTTCCGTGCGGGACCAATTGAAGATCTTACGGGAGACCATTGGGCCCGACGAGGACCTGCCGCAGGAAAACCTTGCCGTTGCTGCCATCCATGAACCCACCGGTGAAACACACCAGGAGAGCGTGGCCCCGCTGGCCGCCATTAAGACGGCCCCGATCGTCAGTGCTCTGGCGCTCGTCATCATCCTGACAGTCTTTTCGCTCGTTGCCCTCTCGCGCTTCTTGGCCGCACCCGCGTTGGCTGGTGGCGCACTACTTCCCGTCTCAGCACAGTTGAGCAGTGTGTGGCAGCATGCCACCGACTGGTGGGTGTCACTTGGTTCAGGGATGCCAGGGCACGGCAATCCATTCAATGTTGTTTTGACTGCGCTCAGCGCGTTGGGCGGCAACGGCTCGCAATCCATACTCTGGCTGGTGCTGCTGGCTCTTCCGCTCTCCGCTTTCACTGCTTGGCTGGCCGCCGGTGCGCTGACGCGACGGCGTTGGATCCGCATTGTTGCGGGTTTTGCGTGGGCAGGGGCCCCGATGTTGCTCACCGCCATGGGCGAGGGGCGCGTGGGCGCTCTACTGGCTCATGTATTGATTCCCGTTGTAATGCTGGGCTTGATTCGTGCGGTGGGTGCAGCCGCCGGACCGGAAGTTCGTGGTGTTCAAGTTCCCGATACGGTGGGGGAGGCTGGCTCTTCCCCTGTTGCGAAACTTGGCCGTACAGGTGTTGACGGCAATCCGTCGTGGACGGCAGCCGCCGCCGCCGGGCTGGCCCTTGCCGCGGTGACGGCTGCTGCGCCCAGCTTGCTGCCCGTGGCCGTGCTGGGTATTTTGCTCACCGCCGTTTTCATGGGTCGCCGCGGCAAGACCGTCTGGTGGGCGCTTGTACCGCCGGTTGCCCTGTTCCTGCCTTTTGCTTGGTCCGCTTTGGCCAACCCACGAGCACTGCTGGCTGATCCCGGCCTGCCGCTGGCCTCACATCCAGGGCCGCTGTGGCAGCAGCTGCTCGGCTTCCCTGAGCGTCTCGACGCCGCTGCTGGGCTCCCGGGGTTGGGTTCGCTTACCACCGCGCCTTGGTGGTTGTGGCTGACTGTCGTCTTGATTGGTGCCCCCGTTGTCTTGGCTGCAATCGGAGCTTTGCTGCTGCCGTTGCGGCGCGCCGGCGTTGTTCGGGTGTTGTGGCTCGTGGCCTTGTTGGCTTTGGCCGCTGCCTACGCCGGAAAGTTCATTGCTGTTGCGTTTGACGGCTCCACTCTTATCACGCCATACAACGGCCCCGCTGTGTCGCTGGCTTTCTTTGCGTTGCTTGGCGCCGCTGTGGTTGGTTTTGATGCCGCGTACCGCCGTGCCTACAGCCCGCACCACAAGTTCAGGGACAGTTCAAAGCCGCAGCGGCACAGGCCCGCGAAGGTCACGTCCATCACATTGTCAGTGCTGCTGGTTGCCGCCCCGCTGGTGAGTTTGGGACTGTGGGGCGTCCAGCAATTCTCCGAGAATCCGCAGACCCCGGCTTTGACTGGACCCTTCCTGCCACAAGCGGTCACCGCAGGAACCATTCCGGCTACTGCGGTCGACCGTGGCACCGGGCCTGAAGCCAGCCGCACCATTGTCTTGGCTGTCATGCCCGACGGCGGCGTGCATGCCACGCTGATGCAGAGTGCTGGCACGACCTTGGATGCCACATCCACTATTGCCGCCGCAGCATTCGTCACAGGGGCCCCTGGTGAGGAATTCGTGCTTGAAGCAGACCCCGCCACGAAGACGTTGCAGGACAGTGTGGCGGCCATATTGTCCCAATCGGGCATTGACCCGCGGGCAGGATTGGTCGATCTTGGCGTTGGTTTCGTGGTGCTGCGCCATGGTGATACGGCAGCTGAGCTGCTGGCTGGCGAGTTGGAGGCTATTCCGGGACTGGACACTGTGGGACCCACCAAATCAGGCTGGCTGTGGCGTGTGAAGCCCGGCTATTCCAGTAGGGGCCTCAGCGATGTAGTGAACCGTGTCCGCATTGTCGACGCTGCGGGCAAGTCCGTGGCGCCGGTGGCTTCACAAGGGCAAAACGTGGCAACGGCGATTGCGGCAGGAGCTGACGGTCGTCGCGTGGTGCTGGCAGAGCGCTCGGATGCGCGGTGGCAGGCTTGGCTTGATGGTAAATCGCTGAAGGCATCCTCCTCGGGGTGGGCCCAGGCCTTTGAGCTTCCCGTGGCTGGTGGTGAATTGGAGATTCGCTACGTTCAGCCGCTGAGCACGGTCTTTTCCTTGGTTCAGTTGATCTTGTTTGGGTTGACGGTTCTGTTGGCTATTCCAGTACGTGCGCGGCGTGGCGGCACCGGCGCTTATAGGGACGAAGCATCATTGCAAAAGGTTGGTAGAGGTGCCTGAGATCAAGGATGATGCCGTCAAAAAGGGCAGCGCTACTAAAAAGGGCAGTGCCACCCAAACGGCCATGACGGCGGAAGAAGCTGTGCAACCCGCAGTCAAGCCAGTGAAATCTTCCAGATCTGTCCGCGCCAAGCGCCGCTGGCCAGCAGTCCTCGTGGGGGCCGCAACGCTGGCTGTGGCTGTGGTGGGGGTGGGGACTGCCAGCGTGTATCCGGGGATCAACGCGACTTCAGCAGTCACCCCAGTGCCGCACCCGCTGCCGCTCGGGGAGGCCCTTGCCAATTGCCAGGGCCCCACCCAGCTGTTGGCAGGGTCCTCCGTTGGAGCTGACCCTGAATTCTCGGCAAACTCCTCGGGCACGACAACCCAGCTCGATGCTGTGGTGCTGAGCGGCTCTACTGGAGAACTGCCGGAGTCTGGCGTGCAGGCGTTGGATGGAAAGTTCATTTCATTGTTCCCAGTGTCTGCCAAAGGGATGCCTGAGCCGAAGCCTTCGGAACTGCCGGGAGCGGCCAAGGCAAGGGCCGGCGTCGTGGGAGGAAAGACGGTGGGAGCGCCGTCAGTATTGGGCATTCAGCCGCTCGGGCAGGAAATCTCCCAAGGATCGGGTTCCGTCGTCGTCGCTGCGAGCAATGGCGACTTGGCCGGGTTGGCAGCAGCGACATGCCAGCGGCCTTCGAATGAGCTGTGGATTTCCGGGGCAAGTACATCCATTGCCCGGACGGCGTTGCTCGCGATTTCGAATTCGTCTCCTAGCCCGGCCACTGTTTCACTGGAGCTGTTCGGGGCGAACGGGCCCATACCGGCGCCGGGCGGCAAAGGGTTGGTAGTTGCGCCCGGAACCGTACGTTCAGTGGTTCTCGCCGGCTTGGCACCGGATCAAGAACAGCTCAGCGTTCACCTCAAGAGCAGTGGTGGGGCCGTTAGTGCCGTGATCCAGCAGTCTGTTCTGCGAGGGCTAATTCCTGGCGGAGTTGACTATTTGGCCCCTGTTCAGGCGCCTGGATCCAGCTTCACCATCCCGGGTGTGCGTGTGCAGACGCCAAGTGCAGCAGCGGAAATCTCGGCCCAGGACGGGTACAAAGACGCTACAACCAGTCTCGTTGTGACCGTCCCGGGAGCGAGTGACGCGGTGATTGAAGTCAAAGCCTACGGCGCCGAGGGCCAGGTTGCCCTGCCCAAGGGTGGAGTCCTTACTGCGGGGGCGAGCAAGGTTACGGAGATCTCGCTTGGTGGTCTCCCCAAAGGCACATATTCGATCAGTGTCAAGGCTGACGTACCTGTCACGGCAGCTGTGCGACTAGTCAATTTCACCAAGCCGGGCAAAGCGGTGGACTTGGCGCTGGCGCCATCGGCCGCGCGATTGGGCGACACCCACCTTGTGTCTGTGCCCAAGGGAGTCGGTTCTACCTTGGCGTTTGTCTCCACTGAAGGGGAAGCGACACTCAAGCTCGTGCCGATTTCCGAATCAGGCGTGCTTGGTGCTGGCAAAGATATTCAGCTCAAGGCTGGCAATACAGTGACCGTGAATCCTGTATCACTGCTGGGATCCGGCACAGCTGCAGTTTTGATCTCTGTGGCTGGGGCACCCACCTTTGGTACGCAATTGCTGGACACGGCCGACTCCGCCAATATTGCTGTCCTACCGATCGCAGGAACCACATCTGGAGCCCAGTCGATTAACATCACCACCGGCTACTAGACCAGAAGTCAGAACTACTAGACCAACAGTCCGTTCGTACGGGTGAATCAACAGCTGCTCCAACCCAAGCATTTCGGTTCCGTATGCGATGCTCCGCTGAGTGAGTGTGAGCTGTTGCTATGAGCGACTTTGCCCGTGGTTATTTTTGTGGTGGTTGGTGTAGTTGATGAGGATGTGTTCTAGTGGGCTGGTGATGGTGGGTTGCGGTCCCAGGCTGGTGGTTGGGATGGTGGTTTGGAGGGTGTTGAGGGCCGTGTTGAGTGCGTTGTTGAGGCGTTTTTTGAGCCATTTGGGGTAGGCCGGTGGTCGGGGTTCGTGGTGTTGGGGTCGGTGGTAGTTTCCGGAGGGGCTGAGCCAGGCGGTGGTGCCGTTGGTGGTGGGGAGGGGTTTCCAGCCGCGGAGGCGGATCTTGGTTCGTTCCGGGTCGTGTTCGCGGCGGTAGTGGCCGTGTCTGGTTTTGTCGTCTTTGAAGTGTTTGAGCAGGTGATGGCGTTGGCAGGCTGGTCGTTGGTTGGTCAGGGTTGTTTTCCCGCCGTGTTCGTGGGCGGTGAGGTGGTCTGTGTCGGTGTCCATGACGGGGTTGGGGCAGTTCGGGAAGTAGCAGCCGCCGGCTAG
Organism: Arthrobacter sp. E3; assembly: GCF_017353415.1. Lineage (GTDB taxonomy): Bacteria > Actinomycetota > Actinomycetes > Actinomycetales > Micrococcaceae > Specibacter. The sequence continues at coordinate 977 of NZ_JAFMPX010000020.1, read as the reverse complement.
GGCGCGCAGGAGTGCTTTTTCGCTTTCCCGTAGTGTGTAGCGTTCTGCTTTCATGTCCAGGGGCTCATCGGTGACTGGATCGGTGAGGACGCGTAAGAACGTGGGGGAGTTGGCGAGGAGTTTTTGGGCGATGGGGATCGGGACGGGGCCGGAACCGATGAGTTCGGCGGGTTCGTCGGTGATGTTCAGTGCTGAAAGGAACGGCACGGTGAGCAAGATCAGGGCTTTGGGCAGGGGAGGGTCGATCATGACGTGGTGGTGGCGGAGGATTTCGAGCTGGTCGAGGTAGTCCTGTTCAGGATCCTCCGGGATACCGTCCACGACCCCGTCAACGAAGCCTGAATCATCCCCGAGGAGTTCCCCGACCACCGGAACATCCCCCACCCCACCAGCGGAACCAGCATCAGCATCAGCATCAGCATCAGCATCAGCATCAGCATAAGTACCAGTTCTATGGGAGGTGTCTTGGCTGGTGGGTTGACCGGCTTTAGGGCTGATGGCGCCGGTGGTGGCGGGTTCTGGTGGTGTGGGGTGCCGGTGTTCCCAGGGTGGGGGATCGTCCATGAGGTGAACCCCGAACGCGGAACTGGCACCGAAGGGGACATCGCTTCCCTGACCCGACGGATCAGAACCCTCCTCCTTTTGGTCCTGACCGCGGTTGCCACGGGTTCCGGTTGTCCCTCCAGCGTCAGTATTGCTGCTGCTGGTGTTGGTGGTGCCGCTGTTGCCGGGGAGGGGTTGTTGGTTGATGAGGAGGGTGGTGGCGATGTCGAGGCGTAGTTGGGCTAGGGTGCGGTGTTCTCCGGTACTGCCGCTGGTCCCGGTGGTGGTGGGTGGGTGGTGGTGTTTAATGGTGCGTGCTGTGCGGGTGCAGTTGACCCAGGCTGCTTGGGCGCTGATGGTGGGTAGGTGCAGGGTGAGCCAGGACATGCCGTCGCGTCCGGGTTCCAGGGTCATGGCGCGGCGTTGGTAGGCCT
>NZ_JAFMPX010000001.1 GCF_017353415.1 Arthrobacter sp. E3 | reverse complement strand
CCAAAAGTTCAAGCGGTGGACACAGTCTTTACGGCGTCCTAAAAGCCCTCCAGGAAATCATCATCGGCATGCTCGACCGCTGTCCCGCCTGCCAACGGCCACCCCCAACCTAACAAAGTACTACTAGGCGCGTGTTGGAAATAGGCACGCTGGCTGGTTTCAGCACCATTTGGCTAGCTCGCGGACTGCCCGACGACGGCCACATCACCACATGCGAATTTCTGCCCGAACATGCTGCCGTGGCGAAGGCAAACATTGCTGCCGCCGGCTTTGCTGACAATGTGGACATCCGGATAGGCGCTGCCTTGGACACCCTGCCCACCCTCGTTGGCGTGGAGCCGTACGACTTCGTCTTTATCGACGCTGATAAGGGCAACAACATCGAGTACCTGAAATGGGCGGTGAAGCTGGGCCGGCCCGGGACCGTGGTTGTTGTGGACAACATGATCTGGGAGGGCACCATCTTGGCGCCGGGGAATGACCCCGACGCGGACGCCATCCGGGCGTCCCTCGACTTCATGGGCAGCAGTCCCGACCTTGACGCAACAGCCATTCAAACGGTGGGGACCAAGGGCTGGGACGGATTCGCGATCGCCGTCGTACGCTGACCCTGCACTACGCTGGCAGGGTGACTATTTCGCTGACTGCCGCCATCCTCGTCAACTGCGGGAACCTCTAATGGGGCGCCAGCGCACACCAAAGAATGTTGTTGCGGAACCGGTCACCGTGGGCAAAGGACCCGTCGCCGGCACGTTTCAAACCGACACCGGCACGGCCGAGCTGATCCCCGACGGCGACAACCCCTACGGCTGGCTGCTCATGCTCAACGGCGCGCAAAGCTCCCACGTGGACCTGGCCGACCCGCTTCGACTCGAGTTCGAATACATGCGTTGGATCATTGCCCTGGTGCACGATCGATGGGATGCAGGGGCAAAGCTGCGCACACTGAACCTGGGAGGTGCGGCCTGTTCCATGCCGCGCTACCTCGTTGCCGCCTATCCGAACTCCCGCAATATCGTTGTGGAAATTGACGGCAAACTGGCCAACTACGTCCGCGACTGGTTCGACCTGCCCCGAGCCCCCTTGTTGAAAATTCGTGTGGGGGAGGCTCGTGAAGTCACGGAGTCGCTCACGGAGGCCAGCCGGGACCTGATCATTCGGGATGTTTTTGCCGGAGCCAAGACCCCATACCCGCTCACCACAGCCGAGTTCACCGCGGCCACCAAAAGGGTGCTTATTCCTGGTGGCGTATATGTTGTGAACTGCGGGGACTCACCCGCGCTCACCACGGCCCGCCGCGAAGCCGCCACTATTGCCGCAGCCTTCAAGCACACGGTGATTATAGCCGACCCTCCCATGCTCAAGGGCCGGCGTTCCGGCAATGTCATCATTGCCGGCAGCGATTCACCTTTGGGCGACGGCGCGGGCCTTGCCCGGGTTTTGCTCGGCGGCGCCATGCCCGCCCAGCTGTGGGACGATGCCAAGGTCCGCCACTTTGGCCGCAGCGCAACGATACTTAGCGACGTCGAGCCGGGCTGACAATCAGCCTGGTCGGTATTCATGCGTCAACGAGCCTTACGTGAGTGCCGGAGCGTCCGTATCGGCAGCCGCGGTGAGAGTTGCCGACTCGTCAGGGAGGTGGGCACGGCGTCGTCCGTCCCCGCGCACCCACAGCTTAAACGCGACGGCGAGCAGCACCAGCCACGCTCCGCCGACCCACAGCGCCACGCGGGTGTCCGGGTAGAGACCCAACAGCGCCAGCACGCCGGCCATGAAGATTGCGGTAAGGATGGAGGCCAGTGGCCAGAGCGGGACCGGAAATTCCGAAGGAGCGAGGTTGTTGCGGGCAATCTCGCGTTTCATGGCCACGTGGGAGGCGAGGATCATGATCCACACCCACACGGTGGCGAACGTGGCGATCGAGGCAATGAGTAGGAACACGTCCTCGGGGATGGTGGCATTGAGAACCACCCCGAGCAGCAGTACCCCTGTCATGAGGACAACGGTCATCCACGGGACGCCTGCGCGGGAAATCTTGGCGAAGATTTGAGGTGCGTGGCCTTGCTGGGACAGGCCGAACAGTACGCGTCCGGCACCAAAGATGTCACTGTTGACGGCGGAGAGGGCTGCCGTGATGACCACTGCGTTGAGGATGTGACCGGCTAGTGGGATACCGAGGGAGTCGAAAATCTGGACAAACGGGCTGCTCTCACCAGTGATGTCCTGCCACGGGACCAGGCTCATGAGCACGCCGATAGTCAGCACGTAGAACAGTAGAATGCGCACGGGGACGGTGTTGACGGCTGCCGGAATGCTCTTCTTGGGATCTGCAGCTTCGCCTGCCGTCACGCCGATGGTTTCAATGCCACCAAAGGCGAACATGACCACGGCAAAGGCCGCCAGCAGCCCGGTCCAGCCGTTGGGTATGAAGCCGCCGTGCGCCACCAGGTTCCCCAGCCCTGGAACGGCTTGGCCGCCGTCGAACTGGAAGCCGAACACAATGATGGCCGCGCCTCCGGCGATCATGGCGATGATGGCTGAAACCTTGACAAGGGAGAACCAGAATTCCAGCTCGCCAAACACTTTCACACTGAGCAGGTTTAGGGCGGCCAGGAAGAAGATGATGGCCAGCACCCAGATCCAGCGCGGGACGTCATGGAACCAAAAGCCCATGTAGATGCTGAAGGCCGTCACATCGGCAATGGCCACAATCGCCATTTCGAAAACGTAGGTCCAGCCGGTTACAAACCCGGCCAGCGGACCAAGGTAGCGGCCGACGTATTGGCCGAAGGAGCCCGAGACGGGGTGGCGGACGGCTAGTTCGCCCAGGGCCCGCATCACCATGAAAACTGCCGCGCCGGCAATGATGTAGGCAAGCAAAACCGCCGGGCCCGCCTTTTGAATGGCGCTGGAGGAACCATAAAACAAGCCGGTGCCGATGGCTGAACCGAGCGCCATGAAACGGATATGGCGGGCATTCAAGCCGCGGGTCAGGACGGATCCCTTGGAATTCATGCGTGAGCTTTCTTACATTGCGGGCTGTGGGAAATGGCCCGCCACCGGCCCATTCCCCGTGGCGTGGCTCACTCCAGCACCTGATTTTGGCTGAAAAGTACCCATATATTGTTCGGAATCCGGGATTTCAGACGGCAATATTCTATATTGTGCAAAGACTGAACGCGATTTCCGTTCAATGCCGAGGGAGCCATGACAGACATAGAACGCACGCCGTCGAAAGTACCGGCCGCTGAGAACACACTGCGTATTTTGAAGCTGTTGTCGTCCAAGCGGGGACCGTTGGCCGCGTCGACCATTGCCACCACGCTGGAACTTCCGCGCTCCAGCGTCTACCACTTGCTGGGGGTCATGGAGCAGAGCGGCTTCGTCATGCACCTGCACGAGGAGCAACGCTACGGATTGGGCATTGCCGCCTTTGAGCTGAGCAGCGCCTACTCCCGGCAGGAACCGCTGTCCCGTCTAGGTCGGCCGCTGCTTGCAGCGCTTGTGGACAAAATTGGGCAAACCGCACACCTGGCTGTGCTGCACGGGCGCGATGTCCTTTACATCGTGGAAGAACGCGCCAAGAACCGACCATCCCTTGTGACGGACGTTGGCGTGCGGCTGCCCAGCCACCTCACGGCAAGCGGGCGGGCCATTTTGGCGGCGCTGCCCAAGTCGCAGGTCCGCGCACTGTACCCCAACACGGCAGCGTTCTCCTCGCGCACTGAAGCCCCGAACCCCATCGTGAAGTATTCCACCCTGTCCGCCCACCTCGACCAGGTGCGGCTGCGCGGATATGCCACCGAAAACGGAGAGGTCACGGACGGCTTGGCCTCCGTGGCGGTCGCCGTCCCGGACCACTTGGGCTGGCCTGTTGCGGCAGTGGCGGTGACGTTCCTCGCTGAGAAGGTACCTAGCGAACAGTGGCCGGACCTTGCTGAACGGGTCAAGAAGGTGGCCGGAGTGCTGTCGGGGCGTATTTATGGGCGCCGCGACGGCTGATCAGCCACTGGCGCGAAGAAGGGGGCTGATATGGTCCCAGGACCCCGCTATAGCAGGGTCCTGGGACCATATCAGCCCCCGGAGCAGAGCGGGGCCATGCACACGTGCTTTCGCCCTACACAAGTGGTGGTCTGGGATGCCGGACACCCGGACGCATAATGAGGAGGTGCGGTGACGGTAAACCGTGGATAGTTGCAATTAAGCAACCGAACCACAAAGGAACCCGTCATGGCCGCCGCCGTTTTGCCCCGCACAGTCGTTCTCTCCTCCTCCGACGTCACATTCGAAGACGTCCTCGCCGTCGCCCGCCATGACGCGAACGTGACGATCAGCGACGAGGCGCTGGCCGGCGTCGCACGTGTCAGGGCACATATTGACAAACTGGCTCACTCCGAAACACCCGCCTACGGCATTTCTACCGGTTTCGGCGCCCTGGCCAACCGGCACATCCCCGAGGATAAGCGCACGCAGCTGCAAAAGTCGCTGATCCGCAGCCACTCCGCCGGCATGGGTCCGGCCGTGGAGCGCGAAGTGGTCCGCGCGCTGATGTTCCTGCGCGCCAAGACGCTCGCGAGCGGCCGCACCGGTGTGCGCCCCGTCGTGCTGCAAACCATGGTGGACGTGCTCAATGCGGGCATCACTCCTGTAGTGCGTGAATTCGGCTCGCTTGGCTGTTCCGGCGACCTGGCCCCGCTCTCGCACTGCGCGCTGGTGCTCATGGGTGAGGGCGAGGCGGCAGGGCCCGACGGCACGCTTTTTGGCAGCAAGGGCACCCGTCCCGTCTCGGAACTACTGGCCGAGGCAGGCATCGAACCTGTGGAACTGGCGGAAAAGGAGGGGCTGGCGCTCGTCAACGGCACCGACGGAATGCTCGGTATGCTGCTGATGGCCATCGCCGATTTGAAGCTGCTGCTCACCACTGCGGACATCACCGCAGCGCTCAGTGTCGAGGGGCTGCTGGGCACTGACCAGGTGTTTGTGCCCGAACTGCACATGCAACTGCGCCCGCACCCCGGCCAAGCTGTCAGCGCGGATAACATGCTGCGCGTACTTGCGAATTCGCCCATCGTGGCCTCGCACCGGGTGGGGGATTCCCGCGTGCAGGACGCCTACTCGCTGCGCTGCGCCCCACAAGTGGCTGGGGCGGCGCGCGACACCGTGGACCACGCGCTCATGGTTGCCACCCGCGAGCTGGCCGCTGCCATTGACAACCCCGTGGTCTTGCCGGACGGCCGTGTGTCCTCGAACGGGAACTTCCACGGCGCCCCCGTGGCCTACGTGCTGGACTTCCTCGCCATTGTTGCAGCCGACGTCGCCTCGATGGCCGAGCGCCGCACCGACCGCATGCTCGACCCCGCCCGGTCGCAGGGCCTGCCCGCCTTCCTTGCGGGGGACCCCGGCGTGGATTCGGGCCTCATGATCGCCCAGTACACGCAGGCCGGGCTGGTCTCCGACTCCAAGCGACTGGCCGTACCCGCCTCTGTGGACTCCATCCCCAGCTCCGCCATGCAGGAGGACCACGTCTCCATGGGCTGGCACGCCGCACGCAAGCTGCGCCGCTCCGTGGAGAATCTGCGCCGCGTGCTGGCCATTGAGCTCGTCGCAGCCGCCCGCGCCATTGACATGCGCACTGCCATGTCCGACGGCGTACTGGTCCCGGGCCCGGCAGGCGCCGCCGTGATTGAGCTGCTTCGCCAAACGGTGCCCGGGCCCGGACCTGACAGGTTCCTCTCCCCGGAGCTGGAGGAGGCGGACCAGCTGGTCGGTTCCGGTGCCGTCCGTGCCGCAGCGGAAAAGGCCACCGGCCCGCTGAACTAATCCCCGCGCCCTCCCACCGCTCGTCCCTCGCGGCGGGTCCCTCGGGCGCGTGGGCCCATCCACGCCGCCGTTGTTCGAGGGGCAGGGAAAGTATTTCTTGTGCATGGTGTGCTGAGCATGTTTAATGTTCGTTACGCCATCCTTCAAAGATATATTCGAATCGAATCTCGTATTGAAACTCCTCCGGCTCTCCATCAGCCATGCAAAGCCGTACAAAGCATGGATCGCAGCAGTAATTGTATTGCAATTGATCTCCACCGTTGCGGCGCTGTACTTGCCTACGCTCAATGCCAGGATCATCGACGAGGGCATTGCAAAGGGTGACACCGACTTCATCTGGTCAACCGGAGTGACCATGGTGGTGGTGTGCTTCATCCAAGTGATCAGCGCCATCGGCGGGATCTACTTTGGGGCGCGGACGGCCATGGCGATCGGACGCGATCTGCGCCGTGAAGTGTACTACCGGGTCAACGCCTTGGGAGCTTTGGATGTAAGCCACTTTGGCACGGCGACGCTGATCACCCGCAACACCAATGATGTCCAGCAAGTGCAGATGCTGCTGCTGATGGCGCTGAACTTCATGGTTTCCACACCCATCATGTGCATCGGTGGGATCATCATGGCCCTGCGAGAGGACGTGGGGCTGTCATGGCTCGTCTGGGTGTCGGTGCCGCTGCTTTTCGCGGTGGTGGGATTTCTCGTGGTGAAGCTGCTGCCGTTGTTTCGCGAAATGCAGGACCGGATCGACACCGTAAACGGTGTGCTGCGCGAACAAATTACCGGTATCCGTGTCATTCGGGCGTTTGTGCGGGAAGACTATGAAGCCGGACGCTACCGGGATGCCAACCTCGCCCTGACGAAGGTCTCGGTCAAGGTGGGCAACCTGTTTGTACTGATGTTCCCGGTGATCATGATGATCCTGCACCTGGCCACCGCCGCCGTGCTCTGGTTTGGCGGGCACCGGGTGGACGCTGGTCAAATGCAGATCGGCTCGTTGACCGCATTCCTGCAATATCTGCTGCAAATACTCGTTGCCGTGATGATGGGCGTGTTCATGGTCATGATGATTCCGCGGGCAGCGATTTCCGCTGAACGCCTCGATGAGGTGTTCAGTGCCGAACCCAGCTTGGCCGTGCCGGTCGGGGCGGATCAGCCGGAGCGCCACGAAGTTGAATTTTCCGCTGTTTCCTTTGGCTACCCCGGTGCTGAGCGCCCGGTGCTGAATAACGTCAGCTTCACCGCACGCGAGGGACAGACGACGGCGATTGTCGGCTCCACGGGTTCCGGCAAGTCCACGCTGTTGAACCTTATCCCGCGACTTTTTGATCCGCAGGCCGGAACGGTTCGCATCGGAGGCGTGGAGGTCAGCGAATTGAGCCGCTCCCAAATGGCGGAACTCGTGGGACTCGTGCCGCAAAAGCCCTACCTGTTCTCCGGCACCGTCGCCAGCAACTTGAAGTTCGGCCGCCCCGACGCCGGTGACGACGAGTTGTGGGAGGCCTTGCGAGTGGCTCAGGCCAAAGACTTTGTAGACGGCAAACCCCACCGGTTGAACACTCCCATTGCGCAGGGAGGGATCAATGTCTCAGGAGGCCAGCGTCAGCGCCTCTGCATTGCGCGGGCCTTGGCTGCGCGTCCACGCATCTACTTGTTTGACGATTCCTTCTCAGCCCTCGATGTCGCCACCGACCAGCGGCTGCGTGAATCCCTTGCTGATGCCACTACGGGAGCAACTGTCATCATCGTGGCCCAGCGCGTCTCCACCATCCGGGAAGCGGACCACATCATTGTGCTCGACGGCGGTGAAGTGGTGGGTGCCGGAACACATGAGGAACTTCTTGAAAGCAACGCCACCTACCGGGAAATTGTTGAATCCCAGCTCAGTGTTGAGGGTGCGGGGTAATGATGCGTAAAAACAAAGCGGAATCCAGCACGGCGGAATCCAGCACGGCGGGGTCCAAAGAAACTGCTGAACGTGATGCAGAGGCGCAGGCACTGGAAGAACTTGTCCCTGAATACACTCCCACTGAGGCTGATGGGGACATGTTCGGCGGGACTCCTGCCAAAAAAGCCGAACACTTTTGGCCCTCAGTCAAGCGGTTGGTGGGCCTGCTGCGTCCTGAAAGTGCCCAGTTCTCACTGGTTGTGGTCCTGGTGACGGTATCAGTGGTCATGACCGTCATTGCCCCGAAAATTCTGGGTGCGGCGATGGACGTCATTTTCAATGGGGTGATTGGCTCCCGGCTGCCCCAAGGTGTTCCGCTGGAGACGTTGGTCGCCGCGCAGCGGGCTGCTGGCAACGAACAGTTTGCCGACATGCTCGCCAAAGCCAACATGGTCCCCGGCGCAGGCATCGACTTCGTTGAACTCAGCCGGCTCATTGTCATAGTGCTGGTTCTGTACATGGTGGCCTCGACACTTGTGTGGTTGCAAGGCTATCTGCTCAACGCCCTCGTCATGAGGGTTGTTTACAAGCTGCGTGAAGACATTGAACGTAAACTCAACCGCCTGCCGCTGGGCTACTTTGACACCCGCCAGCGCGGTGACTTGATGTCCCGGGTGACAAACGACGTCGACAACATCCAGGCCGCCCTCCAGCAGGCATTCTCGCAGCTGGTGCAGTCGGCACTGACGGTTTTGGGCATTGGCGTCATGATGTTCATCGTGTCGTGGCAGCTGGCCCTGATCGCGTTGATTGCACTGCCGCTTTCTGCCGTCATTGCCGGTGTGATCGGCTCGCGCTCGCAGAAACTCTTTGCCGCGCAGTGGAAGCATACGGGATCGCTCAACGGCCACGTGGAAGAGACCTTTTCCGGACTTGAACTTGTCCGCGCCTACGGCCGTGATACGGAAATGCTGGCAGAGTTCGACGAGCGCAACGAGCACCTCTTCAAAGCCTCCTTTGGCGCCCAGTTCGTCTCCGGCATGATCATGCCGGCCATGGCGTTTGTCTCGTACCTTTCCTACGTGCTGGTGGCCGTCGTCGGCGGTGTGCGCGTGGCTACGGGGCAGATGACGCTCGGCGATGCCACCGCCTTTATCCAGTACTCACGCGAATTTTCCCAGCCGATCGGGGAGATGGCAGGCATTGCGAACATGATCCAGTCCGGAGTGGCCTCTGCCGAGCGAACCTTTGAAATTCTCGACGCCGACGAGCAGGATGCGGAAGAGGATTCCGAGCTGCTGCCGGCAAGGACGGACGGCCACGTGCGCTTTGAAAACGTGTCCTTCGGCTATGCGCCGGAAACCCCGCTGATCCGCGACGTATCCTTCACAGTGGAGCCGGGGCAGACAGTGGCCATCGTGGGGCCCACTGGTGCGGGCAAAACAACGCTCGTCAACCTCGTCATGCGCTTCTACGAGGTGACCGGTGGGCGGATCCTGCTCGACGGCGTGGACACCCGCGAGCTCTCCCGCGAACAAGTCAGGTCCCAGGTGGGTATGGTGCTCCAGGATGCGTGGCTGTTTGAAGGCACCATCCGCGAGAACATCCGCTACGGCCGCCTGGACGCCACGGATGAAGAAATCGTGGCTGCCGCGAAGGCCACCATGGTGGACAAATTTGTACGCCAACTCCCTGATGGCTATGACACGGTGGTCGACGCCGACGGCGGCACAGTGTCTGCCGGTGAGCGGCAGCTGCTGACCATCGCCAGGGCGTTCATCGCCAGCCCGTCGCTGCTGATCCTTGACGAGGCCACCTCCTCGGTGGACACCCGTACTGAGCTGCTGGTCCAGCACGCCATGGCCGCGCTGCGCACCGATAGGACCTCGTTTGTCATTGCGCACCGGCTTTCGACTATTCGTGATGCCCACACCATCCTGGTCATGGAAGACGGTGACATTGTTGAACACGGCAACCATGAGCAGTTGCTGGCTCACCGCGGCGCTTACTACAAGCTCTACATGACGCAGTTCCAAGGCGGCCGCGACCTGGACGAAGAGATGGCGGCAGAGGCCCACTGACTGCACCAGGACCACCACAGTTACCGCACAAGCGTGTCGACCAGACGGGCTGCGACCCTCGCCGTGCGGGCGTCGATGTCGTACGCCGGATTGAGCTCGGCTACATCGGCGTGGAACAGCTTGCCGCTGGCAGCAACCTGGCGGCATACGGCGGCAATCACGGGCAGCGGCACCCCATAGGCGGCCGGTGCACTGACGCCCGGAGCGGTGGCGGCGGGCAGCACGTCCAGGTCGATCGTCAGATACACAATGTCCACGGTCTCCAGGAACGTCGAAACGAACGCCGCGGCATGCTCCGCCGAACAGTCCTCGTCCAGCAGGTACTTCACGTTCAAGTCCTGCGCGGTCTCGAAGAGTGCGCGGGTGTTGTTTGGTTCACTGATGCCGACGACGGCGTAGTTCAGTGTGCGCCCGGCGGCAGCTTCCGCATGGGCCATCTGCAGGAACGGCGTCCCGGAGCTGGGAGCAGAGGCTTCACGCAAGTCAAAGTGGGCGTCAAGGTTCAGCACACCCAGGCGGGCTCCGTGGGCCACGGCGGCCGTGGCGGCCACTCCAAGGTAGCTGGCATAGGCGGTTTCGTGGCCGCCGCCCAGCGCAACGGTGAGGTATCCGGCGTCGAGCATTCGGGTCAATGCCGTTCCGGCGCGGGCCTGACCGTCCTCCAACGCATCTCCCGTTACGACGACGTTCCCGGCGTCGGTGACGCTGCGGGTGCCGTGGAAGGCAAACGAACCCAGCGCCGAACGAATGGCGGCAGGACCGGTGGCTGCGCCGGTGCGGCCCAAGTTGCGGGCCACGCCGGCATCAGAGCAAAAGCCCAGGAGTGCAGCGGGGGCAGGCAGCGCCGGGTCGTGGGTGCCAGCGGGGTCGGTTCCAACGGCCTGCCACCAGCGGCGGTGGCCGGGGCCCTCGCCGTCGTTCCTTCCGGTCCAGGCAGTGGCAGGGGCGTCAATGACGAGTGTGGAAAAGTCCATGCTCCCAGCCAACAGCACGCGCTGCCCAAGCGCCACCCACCGGCACCTGCCGCAGTCTGAAACCACAGACCCGGCCGAACCGGGGGAGGAAAAGCTGGGGCTAACCGATCCCGAACAACGCTTCCACGGGCCCAATGCCGAAGAACAGCACGAAGGCTGCGGCAACAGCCCACATCAGCGGATGGATTTCCTTCGCCCGGCCTTGGAAGGTGCGGATGAGCACGAAGGCGATGAAGCCGGCACCGAGACCGTTGGCGATGGAGTACGTGAACGGCATCAGCGTGAATGTCAGGAACGCGGGGATGCCAATGCCCCAGTCGGACCAGTCGATCTTGCCCACCTGGGAGACCATCATGAAACCGACCACGACCAGTGCCGGGGCGACCGCTTCGAACGGGACCAGCTTGATGAGCGGGGTGATGAACATGGCCAGCAACAGCAGCAGGCCCGTCACGATCGATGCTATTCCTGTGCGGGCACCCTCGCCGATTCCGGCGCCGGATTCCACGAAGATCTGGTTCGATGAACCAGATGCGCCGCCACCAGCGATGGCGCCGAAAGCGTCCACAAGAAGGACTTTGTCGACGTCGGGAATGGTGCCGTCCTTGCGCAGTGAACCGGCCTCTGCGGCCAGGCCCACCATGGTGCCCATGGCGTCGAAGAAGATGCTCAGCAGGATCACAAAGGCCAGCAGTACAGCTGCCAACGCACCGATTTTGCCAAACGCACCAAAAATATTGACTTGGCCAATCAAGGACAAGTCAGGCAGCGACCACTGGGTGAGCTGCGGGGACACCAGGGACCAGCCCTGGGGGTTGCTGGTGGTGCCGTCAAAGGAAGGACCAATGTGCAGGGTCAGCTCAAGGATGTTGGCCAACACGGTGGAGACGACAATACCGATCAGGATCGCGCCCTTGACCTTGCGGACCACCAAACCGATGGTGAGGATCAGGCCAACAATAAACACCACGGTGGGCCAGCCCATCAGCTTGCCGTCGAAGCCCAATCCCACGGGGACGGTGGTGCCTGCCACATCGGGGATGCGACGCACAAAGCCGGCGTTGACAAGGCCAATGAGGGCAATGAACATACCGATGCCCACCACGATCGCGGTTTTCAGGCCTTCAGGGACGGCTTTGAACACCGCCGTGCGGAAGCCCGTGAGCACCAGAATAAACATGGTGATGCCGGAGAGGACCACCAGACCCATGACATCAGGCCAGGTCAGGCCCGGGTTGGTGGCAACCGTGACGGCCACAAACGCGTTGACGCCCAGTCCGGCTGCCAGGGCGAATGGGTGTTTGGCCCAGGCACCCATGATGATGGTCAAAATACCGGCCACAAATGCGGTCACAGCGGCAACGCGTTCAATGCCCAGCTCGCCGCCGGCCGAATCAGCTCCGCCGAGGATCAGCGGGTTCAGCACCACGATGTAGCTCATTGCGAAGAACGTGGCGAAGCCGCCGCGGATCTCGCGCGAATAGGTTGAGCCACGCTCAGTGAGCATGAAGTATCTGTCGACCGCTGACAGGCGAAGGCCTATTTTGGTAGCCGTGGTAGTCATGTAATTGCCCTTCGGGCGTAGTGGGATGGGGTTTAGGTGATCCGAGCAAATCCTAGCGGGTATCTGCGTACCGGCACTTTTTAATGCTCAGCGTGATAATAGAGCTTGTCCAAGCTCGACGGCGGGACTTGACGAGGTTCTGTTGCTCACCCAGATGCCGCCATTCTCCGGAAATTCCCATGATTTTGGGATACGGTGAGGAGCGCCTGATCCGTCTATCAAAGGAATTAACGCTGTGAAGAGTCCCGCAAACCATCAGCCGGATGAGACGAACATGACACTTCATAAGCTGGTGCGACGTTCTTTTGCGGCCATCATGGCACTCATGCTGCTGTTGTTCGGTTCCGCAGGCGGGGCGCTGGCTCATGACGCAGTCACCAGCACTTCCCCGGCTGACGGATCCACGGTGGGGAGCTTGCCGGCTGAGGTTCAGATCAGTCTGACGAACACCCCAGCCGTGATCGGCTCGGAAGTTCAGGTTCTTGACGCAGCTGGCACCGACTGGGCCAGCGGGAGCGTGGCCGTCTTGGACAAGGTCGCAACGCAGCATGTGCGCGCTGGTGCGCCCGCCGGAAAATACACGGTGAAATGGCGGCTGGTCTCTTCCGACGCCCACCCCATCGAGGGCGAATTCGCCTTTACCGCCACGGCGGCTTCCACGGCAACAGCTGGACAGGCAGTGGTGGTAGGGCCGGAAAATTCAGTTTCAGCACCGCCGCAGAGCACCCCGGAAATTTCGCAGAACAGCAATACAGCGCCATGGGCCATCGTTGGCATGGTGGTGGTCCTGCTCGGCATTGTGGTGGCCTTGGTCGTGTTGGCCCGGCGCCGCTTGAGCAACGAAGACTAAGGAAGTCTGCGCCAGCGCCAACCGGTGGACCCGCATCATGACCTTACTAAGCCAGTGCAGTCACGGAGCCCAGTTCGCTGGCTGCCAGACGGGCCGAGATCGACTGACCTGCCCGCCGTGCCTGATGCAGGATTTCCTGGGTGGTGGGAAGCGCAAGGTCACCGACCCCCACCAGGTACAGGCCCAACGCGCTCATGCCGGTACACACATCAGCGGTGGTCGTGACTCCCACGCTGCGCAGCACACGGCGGAGCTGGCCGAGCGCGCTGCGGGTAAAAACAACGCTGTGGGCGCTAAGAATTCCAGAAGCCGTCTGCGCCTGCCACCTATTTTCCATTGGCGTTGGTTGGTGGGTGCAGGTCAGCTCGAGGGCTCGGGTTTCCGGCCGCAGGTCAAGCTCGTGGCGGCGCGCATAGTGTTCAAGCAGGCGCACAATATCGCTGCGTTCGCTGAGTTCTGCCAAGCTGATGCCGCCAGTTGTGGGACCCATGGTGGGGTGCTGTTTCATGGGGCGGGAGCCATCCACCACGATGGCCCGGATGCCCTGCTGGTCGAGTTCCGCGGCCATGGCCAGGGCAGAGAAGCCCGAACCAATCACTAAGGTGGTGGTTTGTTCAGCAGTCATGGCAAATGCCTCCTCGAACGGTAGGAGAACTCTTGAGGCGCAACAGCCGGGAGCAAGACTGATGCGTGAAGCGCGCTTCTGTGATGCGGTTTAGGGAAGGACCCGATCCAAGTAGGCATTGCTGAAGATCCGCTTGGTATCGAGAACATCTCGAACCTTACAGAACTTTTCAAGGTCTGGATAGAGTGCGGAAAAGTCCTTCGATTGGAGAAAATGCCACTTTCCCCAATGCGGACGACCCGCATGGGAACGGAAGATTTCCTCGGCTGCCCGGAAGTACTCAAAGGGTACCGTTTTAATGTGTTGGTGGATGGCGATGT
Source organism: Arthrobacter sp. E3 (assembly GCF_017353415.1). Lineage (GTDB taxonomy): Bacteria > Actinomycetota > Actinomycetes > Actinomycetales > Micrococcaceae > Specibacter. The sequence goes on along the minus strand of NZ_JAFMPX010000001.1, from coordinate 237,053 downwards.
AGCCACTTTGACGTCCGTTGGCGGTGGAAAGAGCCATGGTGTCTGCTGCTGCGCTGCGGACCTCTACCGGGAAGGAAATCTGTAGTCCGCGACGGGTGATCATGGCGTCGAGTTCGTCCAACGCCGCTGGAATGGCCTCGACCGGCAGTGCATACTCCATTTCCCGGAAGCGCACGCTGCGCGAGGTGGCGAAGACCTTGTGGGACATATCGCCAAACTCACGGTTCCCGGTCAGCTTGGACGCCACTTTGTTCACCTGGGAAATACTGGCCGGCACCTTGCCCGTGACGTTGCACAGTGCGGAGAACAAGGCATTGGAAACCAGCACGTCATCGATGAGGCGCGCAGCGGTGGACAGTGGGGCGATGCCTTCAGGCAGGGTGCCGACGGCGTATCGAGTGTTTGTTTTTGTCAACGCCAGATCGGTGTGCGGGAACCAGTAAAACTCAAAGTGGTCGTGGTCACTGATCCGCTGCTGCCAGGAGTCCAATACGTCCGCCAAGGGCTCCGGCCGTTCCACCGCATGCAGCATGAAGGTGGCCACGCATTGCAAGGTGACGGAGGTGATAATGCCCAAGGCGCCCAGCCCCACCCGGGCAACAGCGAAGATTTCTGCATTCTCCGTCGCCGAACAGTGCACCACCTCGCCGCTTCCGTCCACCAATGTCAGGGCTTGGACCTGGGCCGCGATGCCGCCGAACTTCAGCCCCGTGCCGTGTGTTCCGGTGGAGATGGCACCCGCTATGGACTGCTTGTCAACGTCACCAAGATTTTCCATGGCCAAACCGTAGGGTGCCAACAAAGCTGGAATTTCATACAGACGCGTGCCGCCGGCGAACGTGGCGAGGTTGCCTGTGCGATCAACCTTGAGCAGCCCGCTGAGCCCGTCAAGACTCACCTGAACACCGTTTGTCAGGGCGATGTCGGTGAAACTGTGACCAGCTCCGACGGCCTTGAGCGTACCCCCGGATGCTGCGGCCGAGGCAGCCAGCACCGATACTTCAGCCACCGTGTTTGGACGGGCCACGGCACTGGGCCGGCACCGCTGGTCCCCGGCCCAATTGCGCCACTCATTCATACAAAGGCCTTGCCTTCCCCACGGTAGGTTAGTGCCCTGGCCACCCTTTGGCCGCCGTCGAGCACTTCAAGGGCATCCACATGCTCACAAATCTCACCCGACTTCGCATGCCTGAACCACACTTTGTCGCCGATCCGCAGCTGATCGGCGGCGGTGCCGCGCAACGGGCTCTGCACCTCGCCCGCGCCCTCCGTGCCAATCAGGGAGAGCCCGGCCGGGTGCACAGGAACGGGGGAGCGGTCTGCGCCAGCGGGGCCGGAGGCAATCCAGCCGCCACCCATCACCGTGACAATCCCAGGGGCCGGGCGACGGACTACCGGCACAGCAAAGCCGACGGCGTGGGCCGGGGCGAAACGTGAATAACCGTCGAAAAGCGTGGGGCCGAACAGGCCGGAGCCAGCCGCCAGCTCCGTCACGGAAGGGTCGGTGGTAGTGAGCTCAAGGCTCCCAGTCCCACCACCGTTGACGAACTCAAGATCTGCGATGTTCCGCACTGCCGCAACAACGTTGGCCCTGCGGTGGGTGATCTCCGCCATCGAAGCCCGTTGCATTTGCTGCAGGACAACGGACTTGGCCAGGTCGGCGACCTTGTTTGCCGTGTGTGGGGAGTCCTGCAGGCCCGCCACCTGGGCTTCGTAGGCCATGATTCCGACCAGCGTGAACAGTGGCCCCGCGCCGTTCTTCCAGCCGCTGACCGCCAAGGCCAGCGCGACTGCGTCTGCCCCGGTGTGGACGGGGGAGCGGTAAACACCAATGTGGCCTACTGTCCGTCCGCGCACTGACGGCCGCCACGAAGAGTCAAGGTCAAGGCAGAGCCGGATGGGAGCGACCTGAGCCACGCTTGCCAAAACGGCGGACATCCATTCCAACTGCTCGGTGGAATCCACCATCAACGTGATGCGTGAACATGCTGCAGGGTCGGTGGCCAATGCGCGCATCGCGTGCTCGTCGGCGGTGGGATAGGCAACCACGATGTCGGTGAATACCCCAGATGGGTCGCTGGCAAGCCATAGTGCTTCCGGCAGCGTGAATCCCAAAATGCCTGCAAATCCTGGCTGTTTCAAAACGGCGCGCAGGACTTCTTTGCTGCGGATCGATTTGCTGGCCACCCGGACAGGTTTGCCGGCTGCGCGGCGCAACAACGAGCCTGCATTGAAGGACAAGGCTCGGAGGTCCAGGACCGCCAGCGGTGTGGCGAGTCCGGCGCAGGCAGCGTCCGCGCCCTGCCAGTCAGCTGCAGGGGATTGGCTACCGCTGCGGCCCCGCTCCACAGCAGAATCAAGCAGTTCCAATGTTGCCTCCCGCAGTGCAAAAGGTGTTCATGGCCCCAACTCTGTCACATGTCCGGGAAACTTGGGGCCGGAGACGTGGGGCGAGTTTTTTGCCCAGTCCAGCGAGGCAACTTGACGCGCCCAGCCGAACCCGCAATAGTCACAAGTACAGGCCGCGAGGGGAAGTTGCCACGGCGTTTACCCACCCTCGGGCACACGCGAAACAGGAGGCGCAGCATGAGCAGCCCAGAGGAAACACCCCAGGCCGCAACGCCCGGTGCAGTCCCCAGCCCCACCGGGATTGTGGTCGGCATCGATGGCTCGGAGCAGAGCACCTGCGCATTGATTTGGGCCGCTCGCGAAGCGAAGTTACGCAAATCTCCACTTCATCTAGTGACCGCCTATACCGTGCCTATTTTTGCCGCTTCGGGGCTCGACGGCGGCTATGCCACCGTGGACGACGACGTCATCCGCCAAGGTGCCGAAGCCATCCTGCGCGAAGGAGCCGCAAAAGTAGCCCACCTTGATATCGAGATGGATGCAAGGGTTGAAAACGGGGACGCGGCCGGGGTGCTGCTGGAATTGAGCGAAACCGCGGAACTGCTGGTGTTTGGCTCGCGTGGCAGGGGCGGGTTCATCGGCCGCCTGCTGGGGAGCGTCAGCTCAGCATTGCCCGCCCACTCCAAATGCCCTACCGTGACGGTGCCATTGAGCTGCGCGCCACGCATGTCCGACGGGCCAGAGGGTGAAGCGGCTCAAGCAAAACTCGAAAACGTGGTCACGGTGGGTGTCGACGGTTCGGACCAGGCCCGGTACGCAGTGCTTGTGGCTGCGGAGCAGGCTGAACGTTCCGGCAGTGCGCTGCGCATCATCTGCGCCGTGCAGCCGTACACCGGGTCCTTGGCTTGGATGCCGGCACCCGTTGACCGTGAGGCGCTGTTTGCCGAGATCCAGGAACAGCTCGACGCCGGTGAGAGCTGGTTGCGCAAGCACTTCCCCAAGCTGCCCATTGAGATCAGCCTCGTTGAAGGATCAGCGGTGGAAACCCTTGTTGCTGCCACCAAGACCAGCGAACTCGTGGTCATGGGTACCCGTGGGCGCGGCGGGTTTGCCGGCATGTTGCTCGGCTCCACCACTGAAGGCGTCCGCCACCACGCGAAAGGCCCCATCATGGTGGTGCGCGACCGCGAAGATCCTCGACAAGGTGACCGCTCCGCCTTTGGGCCACTGCTGAACGTCTAGCTTAGGCAGCGCCTACATTCGAATATCGCGTTCTTTGGACAAGCAATGCGGGGCAGTCGGCATTAGCTGGCTGCCCCGCATTACTTGTACGTTCAGAACCTTGGTGCTCAATACCTGGCCGCGTAGAACCTTGCCGCGTACGGGTGCAAACTCATGGTGGACATCCACGACAACGGGGTGACGCCGATGGGCTGCCAGGGATTCAGTGCCTGGACCACTTGGTTGTTGCCCATATAGATGGCGATATGACCGAAACGGCCGTTGCCGTCGCCGTCAAAGACCAGCAGGTCCCCATACTGCATTTGGGACAGCGGGACCCGTACCAGTGCAGCCCAGAACTGGTCGCTGCCGTGGCGCGGCACTGATATTCCCGCGGCGGCAAAGCCGGGTTGAGGGGCCGAACCGCCCCCGCTGGGGTCAAGGCTGCGGCCGGCTTGGGTGGAGTGTTCGGCGGGGTGGGCACGGAGGCGTTGCTGGAAGCTGCAATTTGCTGCTGCAACGCAGCTTCCTGTGTCTTGCGGGCCAACTCGTCCACCCGGGCACCTTCCAGTGCCACGGTTGTGTTGTGCAGCGCTGCCAGCCTTTGGAACAGGGTATCTCGTTGAGCCTTATTCTCGGCGACGACGGCGGCTTGGGCATCTGCTGCTGACTGGGCACGGGCGTGCGAGGCCTTTTCTGCAGCCCTGCAGCTTCGTTCGCTTTTGCTGGAGCTGTTGCAGCCTCGGCTTCTCGCTGGTCAACGGTCACAAAGGCCGCGGTGTAGGCACTATTGGCGCCCATGGCTGCCACTGTTGAGGCTGCAAGCTTGTCATTGGCTTGGCTGCGTATCGCCTCCAGCTGAGCGGACGCGGCAGCCGTGGTGGACTCAGATTTCTTGGCCTTGTCGATGTCTTCCTGGCTGGGAATCGTGGGACTGAACGGTCGCATCGCGAACTGTTGCGCCGCCGTCGTGCTTAGGAAAGCCGTGCTGAGGGAAGCGGGGGCAAGGGCCGGGAATTGAGCAGGTGCTGCGGTGGCGGGGGTGTGGAATTCGGTTGATGCCACGGTGGCACAGTTCCTCTGACTTTAAGGCCAGTGGGAAGTCTGTGGCAACACGGGCAACTGGGTCACTATGAAACACATTGACGTCATTTATCCCCAACCCAGTTCATGCAGGCGTTCGTCGCTGATGCCAAAGTGGTGGGCAATCTCGTGCACAACCGTCACGGTAATTTCGTGGATGACCTGCTCGTGGCTCCCGCAGATTTCCAGGATGGGTCGGCGGAAAATGGTGATGCTGTCCGGCAGGGAGCCGGTGTCCCACCAACTGCTTCGCTCAGTCAGCGGGGTTCCCTCATAGAGGCCCAGCAGCACGGTGTCCGGGTCCTCGTGCGGACCGGGTTCGTAGGCTTCGGCAACGAAGATCGCCACGTTGTCCATTTCCTTGCGGATGCTGGCGGGAATCCTAGCAATGGCAGCCTGCGCGGCAGCATCAAACTCCTCCTCATTCATGTCGAAAGGGCCAAAAGAAGGGATGCTGGCCAGGGGGTTCTCGCGCATGCCCCCAGCCTAATGACTTGGAGCAGGGAAGCTCGTTTTGTGTTCTGGGCAAATAAGCCCTATAGTTTTTCAAGTCCACTTCGGACCGATGCACTGGAGACAATGCGGAGGCTTTGAAGCTGACTTAGGCCCCCATCGTCTAGCGGCCTAGGACACCGCCCTTTCACGGCGGCGGCACGGGTTCGAATCCCGTTGGGGGTACTTTGCGAGTGAGTGGTAAACCAGACAAAAAATTGCTGGTACGCTATAAATCGTGAAAATCACACGAGAGTGCTGATGGTAACAAAACAGAAGTAAGTATGGCCCTGTAGCGCAGTTGGTTAGCGCGCCGCCCTGTCACGGCGGAGGTCGCGGGTTCGAGTCCCGTCAGGGTCGCTTTGGTTTTCTTGGATGGTTCAAGGGAATCTGGTGACGAAAAGATTTTCAGATCACCAAGGCTCTGTAGCTCAGTTGGTAGAGCGTTCGACTGAAAATCGAAAGGTCACCGGATCGACGCCGGTCGGAGCCACCTTAAAGAAACCCCCGAAGTCATTCGGGGGTTTCTTGCTTTAACATTCACATCCGGTAGGTTCCCGTTAGTATCCCCTGTGATATGTGCCACAATGATGGCTCAATGGTTCACGGTTTCAAGTTCCACATGGAGGGTTCCCCTGGGCGTGTTGCGAAGTGTTCTGCGGCTGGTGCTGTTGTTGTCGATCGCGCTGATTGCCACGCTGGTGGTCTCGGCCTGTTCGCTGGTCCCAGATTTTGGTAACTCGGGAGGGGACTCCGGGCAAAATTCAGACACTGGTCAGCGGGATGGCGGTGCGAAGTCGGAAGAACTCATCCTGCCCACGAACTTGGCTGGCCTGGGTGGGAACGTTGAAGCCTGCCTGAGCGTCACGGCCGTGGTGGTGGGTGGCGGCGGATTGGTGCTTTTGAGCAAGGTGGGAGGGGCGAAGGACTCCCTCCCGGAATTGCAAAAATTGGTTCGAGAAGCCATGGCCAAAGTTCCCAGCGAAGTCAAGGGAGACCTTGCGCAACTCCTGAAGGTTCTCGATGAGAGCGGGCCCGGCGCCAAGAGCCTGGACGATGAGAAATTCCGCAAAGCCATGGAACCAGTCAGCACGTGGTTGGAAGCGAACTGCAAAGGAAAGTAGCAAGGCGCGGCAATCACCCCTTCGGTGATCGGCCACGTTGCCCTGCAACTTTGCCGTGCATAGGCTTACCGTAAGAGAAACAGAAAGGGCCGCCCATGGACTCGCATAACCAAGCTTCACAGGACCCGACCATCCTTGATGTGGAGAACAACCAGGGGCGTACGGTGATCGCTGACACGGCTGTTGCCAAGGTCGTGGCCATCGCTGCCCGCAGCGTTGCCGGAGTCCATGCCTTGGGATCGGGGGCGTCGCGGTCCATCGGTGCCATCCGCGAGGTGGTAGGTGCCGCTGACCTGACCCAGGGCGTGCGTGTTGAAGTGGGGGAATCACAAGTGGCCGTGGACATTGTCCTGTTGGCTAAATACGGGTACCCGCTGCAAACCTTGGCCGACACGGTTCGCCGGGCTGTCTATCACGCAGTGGAGGAATTGGTGGGCCGTCATGTCATTGAAGTGAACATTGAAATTACCGACGTCCATATCCCGTCCCTTGACGCTGAAAAGCCTGCAGGACGCAGCCGGCTCAGTGATCGCATGGGTGTTACCGGCAAACAGAGCGTTACTGATACGACGCGGGTTACCGGGGTTGCACCGACTGCAGTCTCAACCGACATCCTCAGCAACGATCCGAACGATCCGAACGATCCAGGGAGGAAGCCGTGAATCTTAGTGTGGTGTGTGCAGCGTTCGGGGCGTTTTTGGCCTTTATGGCCTTTGCCTTTGGTTTTTGGGGGTTCGTGGTCTCCATCATCTTCATTGCTGTTGGGGCTTTCGTGGGCCGGGCTGCCAGTGGAAAGCTCGATTGGCGCGGTGCCATTGATGCCCTGACCGGCCGGCGCTCCTCATCGTGAGCCAAGCACCGGCCAATGAAACCGCCGTGAATGGAAACACTGTGCACAAGTCGGAGACCATCGGCGGGCAGGGGGCGGTGTCACGGATCTTTGCCGGGCACAACCGGATCAGCGCACAGGCGCTGACTTCCGTGGCAAAAGTTGCGGCGGCGGAAGTCCTCTCGGTGCCGTCCACGCAAGTCCGTGTGAGTTGGTCCGACGACGCCGGAGCGCTGGCCCTGTCAGTCTCCTCACCGATGGGCGCGCCCTCCTTGAGTGAGGTCTGCCGGAATTCTGACCGGATTGCGCAGAGCGGTGGCAGCATTCTGAACCGGGCCACGGCCGCGAAGGCCAGCATTTTGGCCCGGGTTGAATGGCTGACCGGATCGCAGCTGAGCCGGGTTGACGTGCGGATCTCTGGACTGCTTGTGCGTGAGGGTGGGAGGGTTCTGTGAGTGCCTTCATGCGGCATGCGGTACGGCGGGAAACGCACTCGGCGCGCTCCGGCCTGTCGGCATTTGCAGCCATTGCAATTACCGTGCTCGCTCTCTACGGTCTGCTGGAGATGGCCTTGGCCGCCGTGGGAGAGCCAGCGTGGCTGATCGACCCGATGTCGGCCGCTGAATGGATTGCAGGCCTGCCGGGTGGGTCTTCACCCATCCTGTTGGGCGCAGCCGGTGTGTTCGCAGCGCTCGTGGGACTGGTGTTTCTTGGCCACGGGCTTCTTCCAGGGCGCCGGGCACGGCACGTGCTGGCCGACCCGCGCGTCGCAATCGTGGTTGATGACGAGGTCATTGCCGCAGCTCTGGCCAAATCTGCGCGCATGGCAGCAGGAGTTACCCGCGAACAAGTCGTGGTGGTAATTTCCGCACGGGTGGTTCAAGTAAACATCCGGCCCACGTCCGGCATCCGAATCTCCGAGGGGGACATCAAGGCTGCCGTGGAAGGTCAGCTGGAGGCCATGGCACTGGATCCCCAGCCGTCGGTCATGGTAAACCTATCTGACAGCGGGGTGATCGGGGTATGAACGGAACACCGCGCGGGCTCAACCGTTTCCTGCTGAGCCTCATCGGCCTGCTCCTCTTGCTTGCCGGCACCGGCATGGTCCTGGTGGCGGCTGTTCCTGCTGCAGCGCACTGGTGGCAGGACTACGCGTCGGCGCAGGTGGCCTGGTTGCAAGGTTACGAAGAGCGGTCACGGCTGCTGCTCACGTCACAGAGCTGGATATGGCTGGCAGCCGCTGTGTTCTTCCTCGTCGTCGTCATTTTGATGATTTCCTGGATTGCTAATCAAGGCAAAGGCCGTGCCAGCACTTTGTTGGACTATCAAGGCAACGTTGACCACGACGGGGCCGCCGGTGGGGTCAAGCTCAGTTGCGCCGTGGCTGAAAATGCGATCAAGAGCGCGTTGCTTGAAAGGACAGATTTATATGGCGTCTCCGCCACGAGCTATGACTTCCGCAACGAGGTTGGTCTGAAAGTGCGGGTTTTCCCCCGGCAGGGGGTTGCCCCTAACGAGCTGGCAGTGGATGTGGTGGAATTGGTCGGCGCGCTAGATGAACTGTTGGGGATGGAAGTTCCTGTTCTGCTGAGCATCGGCACCGGGGCTCGATCACGGTTCACGAAAGCTGAAAGAGTCCGCTAGTCTCTTCTCATCACCCTGAGAGGCAACTTGCACCAGGGCCACATCGATTCGTCATGGAGGGCAATATGACCGAGAACAATGCCGACAAGGCCAAGGAATTCGCAGCAGACGCCGCGGACAAGGCCAAGGACTTCGCCGGGGACGCCACCGAGAACATCAAGGACTTTGCGGAAGACGCAACCGAGAACATCAAGGAGTTCGCAGGTGAAGCGGCCGACAAGGCCAAGGAGTTTGCCGCGGACGCGACGGAGAACATCAAGGACTTCACCGAAGATGCCATGGAGCATGCAAAGGGACTTGGCGCCAAGATCACCGGAATGTTCAAGCACGAGAAGTAGTCACTCGGGTTTCAAGACAGGATTTTCAAGAAAGGTGGCTGGTGCCTGAATACGGGCATCGCCACCTTTTTTGTGCCCTTGGTTCAATCTCTGGAGGAGGGGCCAGGTGGCGCAGCTCGGAGAGGAATCACCACGGCCTCTGCTGATCACGGTGAAAACATGTCACGGCGATCTCCGGTGAAATAATTTGGTAACAAATTGATGCAAGCGCTTGCACTATGCCGGTTAGCCTCACTAGTGTGAGCTAAACCACTCGTGGACGCATTGGTTAGCCGCGTGCCGCATGTTGGAGTCCGTTCACTTTTAGGAGTATGAGCATGGTACGTAAAATGTCAAAGATGTACTTGCCGTTGGCAGCTATTGCAGCGGCCGCTATGGCACTTTCCGCCTGTGGCGGCGGCTCCGGCGGCGGTGGGGGCGGGGATGCCAGCGGTGACGCAGGGGCAAACCTCGACGGTCGCGGCCCCATCACGTACGTGCAGGGCAAGGACAACTCCAACGTTGTCCGTCCACTGCTCGATAAGTGGAATGCGGCCCACCCGGATGAGAAGGTGACGTTTAAGGAACAGTCCGACAACGCCGACCAGCAGCACGACGACCTGGTGAAAAACTTCCAAGCCAAGAACGTTGACTACGACGTGGCCAGTGTGGATGTCATTTGGACCGCTGAATTTGCTGCCAGGGGCTGGCTGCAGCCGCTGAAGGACAAGATGGCAGTTTCCACAGAGGGCATGCTGCCGGCAACTGTGAAGACCGGAACGTACAACGAAGTGCTGTACACACTCCCGCAGACCTCCGACGGCGGCATCTTGTACTACCGCAAGGATCTGGTCCCCACCCCTCCGAAGACTTGGGAAGAAATGATGGGCATGTGCTCCATCGCCAAGGACAAGGGCATTGACTGCTATGCCGGGCAGTTCGCACAATATGAGGGGTTGACGGTCAACGTTGCCGAGGCCATCAACACCCAAGGCGGGGAAATCATCGGCAAGGACGGCAAACCCACCGTCAACTCGGCGGATGCCAAGGTTGGGCTGGGAAACCTCGTCACTGCCTACAAGAACGGGAACATCCCCAAGCAGGCACTGACCTATCAGGAAGAGCAGGGACGGCAGTCCTTCGAAGCTGGGAAGCTCTTGTTCCTGCGCAACTGGCCCTACGTCTACAACCTAGCCAAGACGGATGGTTCCTCCACGGTTAAGGACACGTTCGGGATTGCCCCGCTTCCCGGCAAGGACGGCCCCGGTGCTTCCAGCTTGGGCGGGCACAACATGGGTGTGAGCGTGTACTCCAAGAACAAGGCAACGGCAAAGGACTTCCTTGCGTTCATGACAAGTCCGGAATCGCAGAAGTTCTACGCTACCCAGGGATCCCTGGCGCCTGTCCTCGGCGATCTGTACGACGACGCCGAGCTTGTTAAGCAGCTGCCGTACCTGCCTGTTTTGAAGACATCCATCGAGAACGCCGTTCCGCGCCCGGTAACGCCGTTCTACCCCGCAGTGACCCAAGCGATCCAGCAAAACAGTTTTGCTGCCCTGCAGGGCAGCAAAACTGTGGACCAGGCGCTGACTGATATGGAAGCGGCCATCTCCACCGCTGTCTCCAAGTAGTCCACTGTCCTGCTGCCATCCACAGGGTGGCAGCAGGACGCAAGTGAAATGCAGTTCCGGGGTCTGGTGTGCATGCCAATAGTCTGCTGTCGGCATGCGCACCGGCCGGGCCGGAGTGCAAAAGCTTATATTTTTTTGGGTCTTTCCCCGGGATGTCTGGGATCGGCAAGACCGCTGCACCCAGAGGGTGACGGCAGCAATTTGAAAGTGCTGAAAGGAGCTGGCATGTCGACACATTTAGACCCGGCGGTCAAGAGTAGCAAGACGCCCGGCAGCAAGGAGGTCGGAGCGGACCGCAAGGAGAAAACCCAGGGGCGGCTGGCTGCAATGCTGATCACCCCGACAATGGTGGTCCTTGCGATCGTGATCGCCTATCCGGTGGTCAATGCGATCATCATGTCGCTGCAGCAGGACGAAGGCCTGGATCCGGTAACGGGAACCTTTGTGGCGGGTGGCTTTGCCGGCTTCGCCAACTACATTCATTGGATTTTTCAACAATGCACCGGACCAGGCGGAACCACCGTCAGCTGCCCGCCGGGAACATTGGGTGCACAGTTTTGGTCGGCCACAGGGGTTACCTTCTTCTTCACGGTGATCACGGTCTTCTTTGAGACAATCCTTGGCTTCTGGATGGCACTGATCATGGCCCGTGCCTTCCGTGGCCGCAGCGTGCTGCGCGCGGCGGTACTGGTGCCATGGGCCATTCCCACGGCTGTCACCGCCAAATTGTGGTTTTTCATTTTCGCCTTTGACGGTATCGCCAACACCTTGTTCCACACCTCGATCCTGTGGACCGGCAGCGAAGGGCCGGCCCGTGCAGCGATCATCATTGCCGATATCTGGAAGACCACGCCATTCATGGCGCTGCTTATTCTGGCAGGCCTGCAGATGATCCCCGGGGATATTTATGAAGCGGCCAAGGTGGACGGTGCGTCCACGTGGCAGCGCTTCCGGATGATCACCCTGCCCTTGGTGAAGCCGGCCCTGATGGTCGCAATCCTGTTCCGTGTGCTTGATGCACTGCGCATGTACGACCTGCCAGCGATTATGACAGGCGGCGCCAATGGAACCACAACGCTGTCGATTTTGGTGGTCAACCAAATTCGGATCGGCTTCAATTCAGCCGCGGCCCTTTCTACCATCACGTTCTTGATCATCTTCATTGTGGCGTTCATCTTCGTTAGATTCCTGGGTGCCAACGCCGTCGAATCCGCCAGCGGTGAAGCAAAGGGGAAGCAGAAATGAGCACTTCAACAGCCACAGGCGATGCCCGCACAGCAGCGGCGAAAGGGGTGGCTCGCAGGCGGGTGATGTGGGCCAGTTCCCGCACCTACATCAGTGCAATTGTCATTGTTGTCTGGTGCCTCCTTCCGTTCTACTGGATGGTGGTTACCGCATTCCGGGACGTGGGCTACACCTTCGACCCAACCCCGTTCTTCACGCACGTCACCTGGGACAACTTCGCCACGGCGTTCTCCTCCGAGATGGGCAACCACTTGGACAGGGCTCTGCTGAACTCGTTGTTCATCTCCGGTGTCACCACAGCAGTGGCACTGCTGTTTGGTGTCTTTGCCGCCTATGCACTTGCCCGACTGAACTTCCGCGGCAAGTTCATGGTGCTGGGTGTTGTCCTGGGTGCGTCCATGTTCCCCGGCGTTGCGATTGTCACGCCGTTGTTCCAACTGTTCACGAATATCAATTGGACCGGTACCTACCAGGCGCTCATCATTCCCAATATTTCCTTTGTGCTGCCGCTGACGGTCTATACCCTGACTTCCTTCTTCCGGGAGATGCCCTGGGAGCTGGAGGAAGCGGCACGCATTGACGGGTGTACGGCAGGGGAAGCCTTCCGCAAAGTCATCATGCCACTGGCTGCACCGGCAGTGTTTACCACCGCGATCTTGGCATTTATCGCAGCGTGGAACGAATACTTGATCGCCAGCATCCTTTCCAACGATGCCACCCAAACAGTCACGGTGGCCATCGCGAGCTTTGCCGGATCCCAGCCACATCAGGAACCCTACACAGCGGTCATGGCCGCTGGCACCGTGGTCACTATTCCCCTGGTGGTACTGGTCTTGATCTTCCAGCGCAAGATCGTGGCCGGACTCACCGCAGGGGCGGTGAAGTAGGCCATGGCAGGGAGCAAGCGTGCAGACAAAAAGCAGCAGAAACAAGATGGCCTGCACATACCCACAACCCGGCAAAAGAGTGCCGAGGACTTTGACATCATCATCGGCTTTCTTGGCTTTTGGGCCGTGGTGCTCTTCGGGATAACGCTCTGGTTGGAACTCACCGGCCAGCCGGCTCTGATGTGGGCCATGGGACTGCTTCTGGTCTGCCTTGGATTGTGGGGAATGATCAGACTTCGCCGGAAGCTCCCCAAGCGGCGCGGTAAACGACCGCTCTAGGCGCAGCTTTAGGCACGACTTGGTGGACAGCGAAAGGAGCAGCCATGAGAGTCGGCATCGAAGATGTGGCCCAGCTGGCACAAGTCTCCACCGCGACCGTTTCGCGTGCGCTCCGTGGACTTCCACGGGTCAGCCCAGCGACGCGGGCGCGGGTGCTGTCCGTGGCTCAGGAACTTGGCTATGTGCCCTCACGATCTGCGAGCGGGCTGGCATCTGGACGGACTGAAACGGTTGGCTTGTTGGTGCCTTCTGTTGACCGCTGGTACTTTGGCCATGCCATTGAGGGCGTTGACCAGGTGTTGCGTGACAGCGGCTACAACCTGCTCCTGTTCAGCTTGGGTGGTACTTCCGCGTATGGGCGCCAACGCAGCTTCTCTGAAACCATGGTGCGTAAACAAATTGACGCGCTCCTGGTGCTCACCTTGGAACTCTCGCCAGAGGAAGTGCTTCAACTCCACCACACCGGCATTCCAGTGCTGTCTGTTGGGGGACCTGTTGCGGGCTGCCCGGGAGTTTTCATCGACGACAGCGCTGCAGCACAAGCTGCCACGGAGCATCTGATCGCACTGGGCCATCGGAACATTGGCTACCTTCGTGGGGGGCCCCAGGACGAGCAAGACTTCGAAGTGCCGAACCTGCGCACAGCCGGATTCGAGACTGCCATGTCACGTGCCGGACTTCAGCTGCGGCCCGAGTGGATGGTGCCTGGGAACTACACCGTGTCCGGTGGTGTCCGGGCAGCGGCGCAGATCTTCGACCTTGCAGGGGAAAACCCAACCGCTATTTTCTGCGGCTCGGATGAAATGGCGCTTGGAGTCATGTTTGAAGCGCAACGGCGCGGTATCCGAATACCTGCGGAACTTTCGCTGATCGGCATTGACGATCATGATTTTTCGGCACCGGCCGGGTTGACCACCATGGCCCAAAACCCGTGGGACCAGGGCCGGGTTGCCGCCACAATGGTACTGGCTGAACTCGGTGGGGTCGCTGGGTCAGTTCAGGAGAAGATCATGCCGTTCGCACTGCTCGAGCGGAACTCCACAGCGCCTCCCCAGCGCTAAGCGGCTCTCATAAACTGGCACGCACTAACTGGCTCGTGCCAGCTGACGGATGGGCATCCAACGGTTGGCCAGCCGGCGGTAGGCGGCAGCGGCGCCGGTGAAGTCGCCGTCGGCCAGACATTGCAACCCCATGTGGACATCAGCCGGGGAGTCGTCGGGGTGGACCCGGTTGGCCACTGGACCATAGTCAAGTTCGAGGACGCCGCCGGCATCAAAAGTGGCCAGCCAATGGGACAGATCCTGAAGCTCAGTCAGCAAGTCCAGGTCCGGTGCCATCTGCCCGAGCATGGCCAGGAACCGTTCGGCCCTGCCCAAGGCAATGGACACAGGCACCTGGATCCGCACGGTCAGGATCCTCCCGTTGGCCTCAACCACTTCCATGCGGTCATTGGCATAGACAAGAGTGAACCAGCTAAACGGGATGCCCCACGTGGAGGAGCGTGTCTGCAACGGCATTTCATGTTGGTGCGTGGCGGCGGCACGGGCCAACTCAAGCGCCCATTCCTCTTCTGAGAGCACCAGATTGGCCAAGGTCTCCATCGTTCCGTTGAGCAGCTCAGCGGCACCCGCTATCGAACGGGCCACCACCTGGTTCGGCGCATACAGTGGAGGTTCGCCCTCGCCCATGGTGAGCACGCGCACCCGGTCCCCGTCCGGCGTCGGAAGTGGGTTGGGGAGCGGCCGGCTCACCCTGCCCAGCGAATCGGCAAGTTCCCGTGCGTCTACACTGATCGTGTTTTGCGCTGGATCCAGCAGGCTTTCAAGATAGCTGAACTCTTTCGCTGTGTAGGATTCGCGGGGCAGGTAGACGCGCAGGCACGAGACAAACGGGAGCTGCACACCGCCCAAATACAGCCCATCTGTCATGGGTTAGTCCAGCTCCACAATGACGGGGGCGTGGTCTGAGGCGCCCTTGCCCTTGCGTTCCTCGCGGTCAATTTCGGCAGCTGTGACGCGTGCGGCCAAAGCGGGGGAGGCCATGACGAAATCGATGCGCATGCCCTCTTTCTTGGGGAAGCGAAGCTGAGTGTAGTCCCAGTAGGTGTAGACACCGGGGCCCGGGTGCAAGGGACGGACGACGTCGGCGAACCCTTCCGCTTCGAACGCCGCGAAGGCTGCCCGCTCGGGTTCGCTGACGTGGGTGAGTCCCTGGGTGCGGAAAAAGTCGATGTCCCAGACGTCGTCGTCCTGGGGGGCGATGTTCCAGTCGCCCATGAGTGCGATCTGGGCGTCAGGATCCGCGCTGAGCCAGCCGGCAGCTTGGTTCTTCAGCTCGTCTAGCCACTGCAATTTGTAGGGCATGTGCTCGTCTTCAAGGGCGCGGCCGTTGGGTACATAGAGGCTCCAAATGCGCACGCCGTTGCAGGTGGCGGCAATGGCGCGGGCCTCTTGGACGGGGTCCTTGCCGCCCTTGCCGAACGCGGGCTGGTTCACGAAGGTGCGTTCAACGTCCTCGAGCCCCACGCGGGAGGCGATCGCCACGCCGTTCCACTGGCTGAAGCCAAAGTGGGCGACCTCGTAGCCGTTGTTTTCAAAGAGCTCCCACGGGAAGTTCTCGTCCTTGCACTTGGTTTCTTGGATGGCCAGCACGTCGGCGTCGGTGCGGCGCAGCCACTCCTCCACACGGTCGGCACGGGCTCTGAGCGAGTTCACATTCCAGGTAGCAATCTTCACGTCTCCAAGCTATCAAGTTAATGCTGCGGGAGGTTGGGGCAAACGCCGGATGTTCCCCATCGGCGTGCCAAAACAGCGAAGAAATCCCGCCCCCTTCCCAACGCTCCTGCACTTTCCGGGGCTTAATGCGGAACGCTCCTCCACGCTAGTGAAGGAGCGTTCCGCATTAAGCCCCGATTGGTGCAGGAGCGTCAGTGGGGAAGGGGGCAGGGGTGGTTCCTGCGCGGGCTGTTATTGCCACCACGTGTCCAACAGGGACACTGGCGTGGTGCGTTTGTGTCGGCTTTGAAGGAAACGGCGTTCGATTGATTCGGCCGCTTCTTCGGGGATGGTCTTTCCCTCGAGGTAATCGTCGATGTCGTTGTACGAGATGCCCAGCTCCGCCTCGTCGGTGCGTCCCGGCACGCCGTCGAGAAGGTCTGCCGTAGGCACCTTGTTGTAGAGGTGCTCGGAGGCGCCCAATTGCTTCAACAGGGCCCTGTTCTGTCGCTTGTTCAAGGTGTACAGCGGCAGGATGTCAGCTCCGCCGTCGCCAAACTTGGTAAAGAAGCCGGTGACCGACTCGGCCGCGTGATCCGTGCCGATGACCAGTAGATTCGATTGGCCTGCCAGTGCGTACTGGGCAATCATGCGCGAACGCGCCTTGATGTTGCCCTTGTTGAAATCACTGACGTCTTCGGTTGCAGTCTTGGCGAACTCGGCCTCGAAGCCGTCCACGGCCGGGGCTATGTTGAACGTCCACTCGGTTTTGGCGTTGATGAACTCCATGGCGGACTGCGCGTCAGCCTCGTCGTGCTGAACGCCATAGGGCAGCCGCACAGCGATGAAGTTGGACTCGACTCCCTCTTGCGCCAGTTCCTCCACGGCCAGCTGCGCCAACCGCCCGGCCAGCGTGGAATCCAATCCACCGCTGATGCCCAGCACGTAGCCGCGCGTGCCCGTGGCCTTGAGGTAGTCCTTTAGGAACTGGACCCGCCGGATGATCTCCGCAGCCGGGTCAATCCGGGGCTGGACACCAAGTTCACCAATAATCCGTGCCTGTAGTTCGCGCATGGACCAAGCGTAGCGGCCGAGGGACCCGCCGCGAGCTTGCGAGCGGTGAGAACGGGTGGGGAGAAGCGAATTTCGGAAAGGCGGGAGACGCTGTGCCTATCCGTTTCGACGACGCTGCGTCCGCGCAATTACAATAAAGCCCATGACCTCATCACTTGCCGCAGACCGCGCCCGCCTGCTCGAACTCATCAAGGAACTCGCCGTCGTCCACGGCAAGGTGATCCTGTCCTCCGGCAAGGAGGCCGACTACTACATCGACCTGCGCCGCATCACCCTCCACCACGAAGCCTCCCGCCTGGCCGGGCGCGTCATGCTGGCCATGCTGGACGACGCCGGCATCAGGTTTGAGACCGCCGGCGGCTTGACCATGGGTGCAGACCCCGTCGGAACGGCCCTGATGCACGCTGCCGCCGACGCTGGCCGAGCCATCGATGCGTTCGTGGTCCGTAAGGCCCAAAAGTCCTACGGCATGGGCCGCCAAGTCGAAGGCCCCGGCGTTGACGGGCGCAACGTCGTCGTCCTTGAAGACACCTCCACCACGGGTGGTTCCGCGCTGACCGCCGTTGAAGGTGTACGCAAGGCTGGCGGCAACATCGTGGCAGTGGCCGTGATTGTTGACCGCGACACCGGTGCAAAAGAACGCATCGAAGCTGAAGCCAACGTCCCTTACCTGTTCATCTTCGGCAAGGACGAGCTGGACCTGGACTAAGTCGCCGGCATGCTTCGGCCGCCCGGCAACCAGCTCACCACCACTTGAAAGGACACCGTTGGCTAAGCTTTATTTCCGGTATGGCGCCATGAACTCGGGCAAATCGACGGGTTTGCTGCAGGTGGCGTACAACTACGAGGAGCGCGGCCAGCGTGTGCTGCTCGCCAAGCCCGCCGTGGACACGAAGGGCAGCGGCGAAGTGGTGTCCCGGCTCGGCATTTCGCGGGATGTGGACTTTCTGGTCCAGCCCGAAGATGACATCCGGGCTCTGTTTGCGGCGAACGCGGCGGGCGATGACCCCGAAGCCCTGCTGGAGCACGTCGAAGTGGCACCCGTGGCGTGCCTACTCGTTGATGAGGCGCAGTTTCTGACCCCTGAGCAGGTGGACGGGCTGTTCCGGATTGCCGTGGAAGACGGCGTGCCGGTCATGGCGTACGGAATCCGCACGGATTTTCGCACTCGGGCGTTTCCCGGGTCCGCACGGCTGCTGGAGATCGCACATGCCCTTGAAGAGTTGAAAACCATCTGCCGCTGCGGGCGCAAAGCCCTGTTCAATATGCGCCGAATTGGTGACAAGACCGTGTTCGACGGCGACCAGCTGGCCATCGAAGGTGCTGATGTTTGGTACGAGTCATTGTGCGGCAGCTGCTATTTGAAAGCATCCGGTGGGCGGCTGCAGGTCTGATCAGGGGTTGAAACCCGGTCCGGGGGCCGTTCCGGTCCACGGACGTCGCTATAGCAATGTCTGATGACCACAACAGCCCCCGGAGCCGCAGGGGAAGTCTAAATTTCGTGGATCAGGTCTGCCACGGAGCCAAGGGCTTGATCCGGGCGGAACGGGTACGCGTCAACATCCTCAGGCTGCGTGATGCCGGTGAACACCAAAACGGTGTGCAGCCCGGCTTCCATGCCCGCAATGATGTCGGTGTCCATGCGGTCGCCAATCATGGCCGTCGTTTCAGAGTGTGCCTGAATCCGGTTCATGGCGGAGCGGAACATCATGGGGTTCGGCTTGCCCACAACGTACGGTTCACGCCCTGTAGCCTTGGTGATCAGTGCGGCCACGGCGCCGGTGGCCGGCATCGGACCCTCCTTGGAAGGTCCTGTGGCGTCGGGGTTGGTGGCGATGAAACGGGCGCCGTCACCAATGAGCCTGATGGCCTGGGTAATCGCCTCAAAGGAGTAAGTGCGCGTCTCTCCCAAGACCACATAGTCCGGGTTCTGGTCGGTGAGGATGAAACCAGCCTCGTGCAACGCCGTGGTCAACCCAGCCTCGCCAATGACAAAGGCGCGCCCGTGCGGCAGCTGCGACTTCAGGAACTGGGCGGTTGCCAACGCTGACGTCCACAGATTTTCCTCAGGGATGTCGAGGCCGGATGCCTTCAGCCGGGCTGCCAGGTCGCGCGGTGTGAAGATGGAGTTGTTGGTCAGTACCAGGAAGCGCTTGGAGGTGTCGACCCAGCGTTGAATCAGTTCTTCAGCGCCGGGAACGGCCTTGTTTTCGTGAACGAGGACGCCGTCCATGTCCGTCAGCCAACATTCGATGTCGGCGGGCCGGCGGTTTTGCACTTTGCTCATGGTCTCTCCTGGGGTGGCGGAAGCAGCTAGGTCAAGTCTTGCAGATCCGCGGCGGCACACGGGAACAGCACAGCGGCTAAAGTTAACCGGTGAGTATTTCCAGCGACACCTCTTCCCCAGCACCCGAGCCCACCGCCGCACCCGACTACGTAGAACCGCACCATGAAGTGGGCGTGGGCCCGTGGGTGGGCGAATGGCCCCAGGGGGAGCAGTGGGATCCGGAACTGCTGGCCGAGGGTGACCGGCGCAATGTGCTCGATGCCTACCGTTACTGGACCATGGACGCCATTGTGGCCGAGCTGGACACCCGCCGCCACGACTTCCACGTGGCCATTGAAAACTGGCAGCATGACATGAACATCGGCACGGTGGTGCGCACGGCCAACGCGTTCCTGGCCAAGGAAGTGCACATCATCGGACGACGGCGGTGGAACAAGCGTGGGGCCATGGTCACCGACCGCTACCAGCATGTTCGCCACCACCCGACTGTGGAGGACTTTGTGGCCTGGGCGCAGGGTGAGGGGCTGGCGATCATCGGCATCGACATCTTCCCGGATTCCGAGCAGCTGGAAACGTATGAGCTGCCCCGCAACTGTGTGTTCGTGTTTGGCCAGGAAGGCCCCGGGCTCAGTGCGGAAGTTCACGCTGCGGCAAAGACCACGCTCTCCATTGAACAATTTGGTTCCACCCGCTCCATCAACGCCGCCTCCGCTGCCGGCATCGCCATGCACGCGTGGATCCGCCGGCACGTTTTCAACCAAAAAGTGGGCTGAAAATAGTGGTCGAATAATTTCTTCCTGATTTTTCCCAGAGGGTAGCCAGTGAATTGGGTGTGGGTTTAAGCTCGCAGTATGCGGGCGCATAGGGTGCCCGACTGTTGAAGGACCTCTGATGAGAATGTCATTCAGACCACTAAAATTAACCAACAAAATTTTGGCCATCAGTGCTGCCGCGGCGTGTGCCTTGGCGATGGGGGCCAGCGGGGCTGTGGCAGCGCCGCCTCCCGCCCCAGGGGCCTCGTTCCCGGGTGCCGTACCCAGTTGGGCGCTGCCAGCGAACAGTCAAGGCGCCACAGCCGCAGACGTCACAGTTGAAGCAGAAATCTATCTGCCTCTGAAGGACCCAAAGGGTGCCGTGGACCTGGCTGCGACAGTGTCCAATCCGCACAGCAAAAGCTACCAGAAGAGCCTGTCCCCGTCTCGATGGATTAGCCGCTTTTCACCCAGCAAGGATGACTATGCAGCCGTTGTGAGCTTCCTCAAGGACCGCGGGATGACCATCACAGGGACCCCGGAGAGCCGGCTCTACGTCGTTTTCCGAGGCGCCGTCTCGGTGCTGAACAACGCCTTCAAGACACAACTGAACAACTACGATCTGCACGGGACCACTCTGGTTGGCCCGGCCATTGCGCCGAGCCTCCCTGCTTCCATCGCCAGTAAGGTAGCTGGTATTTCCGTGGACCAGGGCAGCCTCATGACCCGGCCGGACTACATGCGCCCGGGCGACGGCCTGCCGGTGACCCCGCAGCTGCGCGGTGCCACCCCGAAGGCGGAGACAGCCGCGTGCTCCAACTATTGGGGACAAAACACCACTGCGATCCCGCAGGCATACGGCAAGACGACGGCCCCGACCTTCATCTGTGGTTACACCCCAAAACAAATCCAGTCCGCCTATGGCAAGGACGCTGTGGCAGCGGCCATGCCGGGCAACAGCGGCCAGCACGGGCACGCACCTGACGGTAGGGGTCAAACAGTTGCCATCATTGACGCATACGCCTCGCCCACCATGCTCTCCGACATCAACAACTACTCGGCCAGCTACGGGCTTCCGCAGATGAATTCACGCAGCTACCGGCAGATTGTGCCCTCACCGGACGAGTTTCAAGACCAGGCACTGTGCCAGTTCCCCAGCGGCTGGCAGCCCGAACAGGCCGTGGACGTCGCCTCTGTGCACGGCACCGCGCCGGGGGCCAACATCCTCTATGTGGGTGGCTTCAACTGCGGCGGTGGCCTGGACCTTGCCATGTCCAAGATCCTTGACCACAAGCTGGCAACCATTGTCAGCAACAGCTATGGCAACGAAGGCGAGACGCTGTCGGCCAACGCCGTCGCCGGTGAGGTCAACATCCAGCTGCAGGCCGCCGGTGAAGGAATCGGTCTGTACTTCTCCAGCGGTGACAGTGGAGATGAGAGCATCAACCTTGGCTACACAGCGCCCGACTTCCCCGCCAGCTCACCCTGGGTCACTGCCGTGGGCGGAACCAGCCTTGCGGTGAACAGGAACGGATCCTATAAGTTCGAGACTGGGTGGGGCGGCATTCTGGACCGGATTGCCGACGGCGCCTACACCGCCCCCCTCCCCGGGGACGTCTATGGCGGAGGAGCAGGCGGCGGTATGAGCGCCATCTTCGCCCAACCGGAGTACCAGAAAGGCGCGGTGCCGTCCTCGCTGGCCAAGGGCATGCGGGTGGTTCCGGACATCTCCTCCCTGGCGGACCCCTACACCGGCTACGTGATCGGCATCAGCCCCATCAATGACGACACCACGTTGACCACCGATCCCTACACCACCGAAACCTACGGCGGCACGTCCTTGGCGTGCCCGCTGACCGCCGGCCAGATGGCAGTCGCGCAACAGCTCAGCGGCCAAACGCTGGGCTTTGCCAACCCTGTTATTTATGCGGTGAACAAGGCGAGCAGCAAGGTGTTCCAGGATGTGGTTCCGCTGCGGCAACAACCCGCCCTGGCCTACACCAGCGCCCGAAGCGGTAACCAGTACCTAGTATCTATGGACATGGACTCCTCGCTGTTCACGGCCAAGGGGTACGACGACGTCACCGGCGTTGGGAGCATGAGCTACCGCTTTGCGCTTGCGATCAGCCAGTGGAACCGCCCCTGCCGGCACGGCGGGTGGTGCTGACACCCACACCCGGCCTGTCCCAAGGCTCGACGGCGGCCCCGGCACCCAAGTCGGGGCCGCCGTCGAGCGTGGAAAATGCCACGGACTTTGAATGCCGTTTCATGTTCTTCGACACTTCGTGTGCACTGGCTAAGATAGGAGGAGCCATGCAGGAGTTGGCCCGTTGCCAGCCTCCCAGCGCCGTTCTGCCATAAGGAGCTTTCAATGCCCATTGCAACACCGGACAAGTATGCCGAAATGATTGACCGCGCCAAGGCCGGTGCATTCGCTTATCCCGCGGTCAACGTGACTTCCTCACAGACCCTGAACGCAACCCTGCAGGGCTTCGCAGATGCCGGCACCGACGGCATCATCCAGGTTTCCACCGGTGGCGGCGCCTACTGGTCCGGCGCCGGCGTGAAGGATATGGTTGCCGGTTCGCTGGGCTTCGCAGCCTTTGCCCGCGAAGTGGCCAAGAACTACCCCATCAACGTGGCCCTGCACACCGACCACTGCCCGAAGGACAAGCTGGACGGCTTTGTGCTTCCTCTGCTGGCCGCCTCGGAAGCCGAGGTGAAGGCCGGCCGCGACCCGATCTTCAACTCGCACATGTGGGACGGCTCGCACGAAACCCTCGAAGAGAACCTGCGCATCGGCCGCGAACTGCTGGCCCGCACGCACGCTGCGAAGATGATCCTGGAAGTTGAGATCGGCGCAGTTGGCGGCGAGGAAGATGGCGTCGAGAACGCCATTAACGACAAGCTGTACTCCACCGTTGAGGACGGCCTGGCCACGATTGAAGCACTTGGCTCTGGCGAGCACGGCCGCTACATCACGGCCCTGACCTTCGGCAACGTGCACGGCGTGTACAAGCCCGGCAACGTGAAGCTGCGTCCGGAGCTCCTGAAGGACATCCAGGCCGCTGTTGGTGCCAAGATCGGCAAGGAAAACCCCTTCGATCTGGTCTTCCACGGCGGTTCAGGCTCCTCGTCGCAGGAGATTGCCGACGCCGTGTCCTTCGGTGTCATCAAGATGAACATCGACACCGACACGCAGTACGCCTACACGCGCCCGGTGGTTGATCACATGTTCACCAACTACAACGGCGTGCTGAAGGTCGACGGCGACGTTGGCAACAAGAAAACGTATGACCCCCGCGTTTGGGGTGCGTCGGCCGAAAAGGGCCTGGCTGCCCGCGTTGTCGAAGCTGCCGCGCAGCTCGGCTCCGCAGGCAAGACGTTCAAATAATATGAGCGAGGATTTTCGTAGAAACCTTCTCGGCCCGGAGCCCACACTGCTCCCGGCCGAGGTGGAGGTTCAGGCACGTCTGGATGCAGGGGATGAGGCGGTTGATTTGGCTGCAGCGAACCCCACGTCTTCACTGTTGTGGGCCATCCTGGCAGATGAGGCGTACGCGGAAGGCCGGACCATTGAGTCCTACGCCTATGCCCGCACCGGCTACCACCGAGGCCTTGACGCGCTGCGTCGCAACGGCTGGCGCGGAACCGGTCCCGTGCCGTACTCGCATGAGGGAAACCGCGGTTTCCTGCGTGCGCTGTATGCGCTGGGCCGTGCCGCGGGCGCCATTGGCGAGTCGGATGAGGCTGCGCGCATCGCCACGTTCTTGAACGACTCCGATCCTGCCGCCATGGCCGCGATCGAGGCCGCGCTGCAGGGTTCAACGCGCTAAGCTGCAACGCTTCAAGCCGCAACACAAAAGTGCCGTCGATCCTCAAGGGATCGGCGGCACTTTTCGTTTAGCGGATACTTGTCGACGGTAGTTGCTGTTAGTTGCGGACCATGCTCAGCTTCCACAGTTCCGGACCATTTTCCACGTAGTCCACCGTGAACTTACCTGCGGCACGCTGTTCCAGCTGAGCCAGCAAAGGCAGCGGGTTGTGGTTGGCGACCAGCAAGATGCCGCGTCCGGTGGTGAGCCCTTCCAAAGCGCCGAAGATGGTGGCGTGGCGGATGGCGTGGGGGATGACGCGGGTGTCCAGCTCAGACAGGCCGGGGTCGTCGTGCCCACCGCAGGCACAGCCGCCCTGAGCAGGAGCAGCACTTTCAGCCGTAGCTGCGGAGTTGCGGACCGGCAGCAACTCGGAGAGTGTGACGGCAGGGTTTTGTGCCAGTGCGGGCAGAACGAGTTCGCTGGCTTGGTCCACGAATACGGTCACGGCTTCCTGGAGGGCGCCGCCGGCGTGGACCATTTTGACGGGGGATTCCTGAACTTCCAAATCCTTCGTTGCAGACACCAGGCGGGTGTTGTGCGAGGCTGCCAACGACGCAATGACGTTGGCTGACGTGACAGAGCTGTCAGCAGATTGGAAGGCGGCTGCGAGGGCGGCCGACAACGGCAGAAGCTCCTTTTCTGCAAAGTCAACCAGTGCTCCCTGATCCGTTGCTGCCAGTTCTCCGCCCGCAGGATTGGCTGCGGCCGACACGAGATTGTTGCCGAGGGTGCGCACGGTTCCGGCGGCTTCAGCAAGTCGGGTGCGGGCGTCCTCCAAGGACGCAGCTTCTGTGGAAGAGGAAGCAAGAACAAGATTATTCACGGTCAAAACCTTTCATGACTGCTCGAATTTGTTGCGAATGGCGATTCTGCGACTATATTACTACACTTAATCCCGTGGAAAATAAAAGTGCCTTGCCGCCGTCATATGGCCCTAGACCTGGGCGTCGTGATGCCGTGGCGCCGATTTCCAAGGCTCGTGCGGCCGTGCTTTCAAGGCTGCGCGAAATTGACGGCACACTCAGCGTTGAGCAATTGGCGCTGCAAACGGGTCAGCATGCGAACACAGCCCGTGAACACCTTGAAGCGCTCGTCGAGGACGGCTACGCCACCAGGACGGCAGCCCCCAAAGAAGGCCGGGGTAGGCCGGCCTGGCTGTACCAGCCTTCACCCGTACCCGCTGGGCCCGTGGGATATGCGGCCCTCGCCGCGGCCCTCGCGCAGCATCTGGCTACTCACAGTGAAAACGCCGCAGCCGAAGGCGAAGCAGCTGGGCGCGCCTGGGCGCGTGCCATGCCCTCGGCCGGGTCAAACGGAACTGCCGCTGCTGGCACCGGACTGGCTAACAGGGCAGGATCGGCTAACGGGGCACGGTCAGCCAATAGGGCGCAACTTTCGGCTGCTGCCGCCAAAGCCACCCGCAGCCATGTGGCCACAGCGCTTGAACAGGCGGGATTCGGTGTGCAAAAAAACCGCGACGCCACTGAACTGACGCTGACCGTCTGCCCCATTGTCGAGGCCGCGCGGGAGAACCCAGACGTGGTGTGCGCCGTTCACCTCGGTCTGGTGAAGGAGTTGCTGGCGGGCAGCGGGCTGCCAGAGGACGACGTCGAGCTGCTGCCGTTTGCGGGGCCAGGCATCTGCACCCTGCACATGCGCCCCGGGGCAGGGCAAACCGGGGCAGGGCAAATTGGGGAAGGGCAACCGGGTGCACCTCGCCAGCACAGCGCTGCTTCGGGTGCATCCAGTTCAGGCGCAACCCAGCAAGAAGCGGGAGCCGAAGCAGGCCCCGCAACCACATGACTGCGACCAAGCCGGCCGGCACGGCACCAGCCAAAGCCAAACCCCGCCGCCGGCCCAGCATGCTGCGCAGGCCAGCCTTCCGCATGATGTTCCTGCTGCCTGCCGGTGCAGCCCTGCTCATCGGGCTCAACGCCGGCCTGCAACTTTTGGGGGCTGACGCCCCGCTGAAGATCGACCGTTTCCCCCAAGTTCACGGCATGCTGCTGGTGCTCAGTTTCGTGGGCACCGTCATCTCTCTGGAACGCTCCGTAGCCTTGAACAAGGCATGGGGTTACGCCGCGCCGGCACTGTTGGGAGTCGCCGGCCTGTTGCTGATTTCTCCTCTCGACCTGTGGATCGGCAAGGCCGTGCTGCTGGCCGGGACCATCGTGATGACGGTTGTCTACATCCCGCTGTGGCGCCGCCAGTATGACAACGTGGTGCTCATCCAAATCCTCGGCTCGGTTGCCGCTGTGGCCGCCGCCGCACTGTGGCTGCGCGTGCCCAGCATCCCGGTTTTGCTGCCGTTCCTCATCACCTATGTGGTGCTGACGATCGCCGGTGAACGGCTGGAACTGGCCAGGATCGGCATCAACAGCCCCAAGGCAGAGCCGCTTCTGCTCGCCGCGTCCTTCGCAATTCTGGCCGCCACCACGGCCACACTGCTGTGGCCGTCCGCCGGCTACCCGCTCTACGGGGTGCTGCTGCTGGCCCTCGTCGGCTGGCTCACCGTATACGACGCCGCCCGCAAAACCATCCGCTCCCAAGGACTGCCGCGCTACATTGCCGCCTGCCTGCTGGCGGGCTACGGCTGGTTGGCGATTGCCGGCGTCGTGCTGGCACTCCATGATGGGCCGCTGACGGGGGGCTCGTACGACGTCGCCGTCCATGCCGTGTTCCTTGGCTTCACCATCTCCATGATCATGGCCCACGCACCCGTGATCCTGCCTGCCGTGCTCCGCAAACCGCTGCCCTACACGTCCGGTTTCTGGCTGCCTGCAGGCCTTTTGCACGCGTCCTTGGCCCTACGATTGGGATTGGGCGACGGCGCTGCCCTCAACGGCGCGTGGGTCACCGGCGGCGTCCTGAACGTCATATCCATCCTGCTGTTCGCCGTCATGGCGGTTTGGCAGGCCACTCATGCGCAGAAAGCAGCAGTGTGAACATCGGCTCCGCACCCACTCCCGGCTCGGGCCCAACGCCAGGCCCAACTCCGGCCACCGCAGGCAGAACGCCGATGAACCGGGCAGCCTGGCATCAGCGCGCCAATGCACCTGCGGTGTTTTGGCTGCTGGCGCTCGTGGTGGTGGTGTTGTTCCACCGCAACATCCCCGTCTCCGCGTGGCTCATGGTGCACCTGTTGCTGCTGGGGGCGATCACTAACTCGATCCTCGTGTGGAGCTGGCACTTCGCCCAGGCACTGCTGCGCGGGCCGACCCCCGGCAACCGGGGCATGGTGGCACGGCTGATCGGCTTGAACGTGGCTGTGGCCCTCGTCGTGGTGTCCATGATCGTCAATGTCTGGGTCCTGACGCTGGTAGGCAGCATAGGGGTCGGGCTGGCCGTTGCCGCCCAAGCTGTGGTCCTGGGACTGCGGGCCCGCAAGGCGCTGCCTTCCCGTTTTGGCCCCACTGTTTGGTATTACGTTGCGGCATGCCTGCTGTTGCCCGTGGGTGCCGGCGTGGGGGCTGCGCTTGCATCAGGCATCAGCGGCGAAGCGCACGTGCGGCTAATGCTGGTCCACGTGAGTGTCAACGTGCTCGGCTTTGTGGGACTGAGCGTCCTGGGAACGCTCATGACATTGCTGCCAACCATGCTGCGCACAAGAGTGGCCGACGGCGCCGAAGCCGTTGCGCGCCACGGTGCTGTTCCGCTGCTGGCCGGGGTGCTGCTCACAGCCGCCGGCGCCGCTGCAGGGGTCATGTTCCTGTGTTCGGTGGGACTCGCCGTCTACTTGGGCGGCGTCATCTATATTTGCGTACCGCTGGCGAAGGTGGTGCGATCAAAACGGCCCACGACTTTCGCACCGTTGTCCGCCATTGCCGCACTGTTTTGGATGCTGGTTTCTCTCGTGTGGCTGTTGGTACTTTCGTTTTCGGCTGGCAGCTGGGAGACTCTGCACCGCGGGATCGAGTCGGTGGTGCCCGTGCTTGCCGCTGGCTTTGCCGCCCAGGTTCTGGGTGCTGCGCTGACATATCTGGTGCCGGTGGTTTTGGGTGGAGGGCCGGCCAAGGTCAAGCACCGCACCGCAATTTTGGACAAGGCTGGCTGGTTCCGCGTGGTGCTGGCCAACGCCGCACTGGTGGTCTCGCTGATGCCGGTGCCCAGTCTGGTGCGCGTGGGAACCACGTTCCTGGTATTTGGCGCGCTGGCCTGGTTCCTGCCGCTGCTGGGAATCGCCTTGTTCAGCAAAGCCCCAGGGGGCCCATCCCAGAAAGCAGGCCCGAGCGCAGCCCAGACTCCGGCATTGAAAGCACAGCTGGACAAGGCTGCCGCTGCGTATGACCCGGCCCCGCGCAGAAGGTTGGGTCAGGGCGCAACCGCACTGGCCGTCGTCGTACTGGTCATTGTGGCCGGGATTATTGCCGATCCGCAGTCCATGCCCGGGTTTGCCGCCGTGGTGCAGCAGCCTGCCGTGGTGGCCACGGGTCAAACCACCACGGTGGACATGACCATGAAGGACATGCGTTTTCACCCGGACAAGGTGGACGTGCCAGTGGGGAACAAGCTGGTCATCAACCTGGTCAACGAAGACACCATGGTGCACGACCTCGTCACGGCCATGGGTGCAGAATCCGGGCGGCTGTATCCGGGGGAGAAGGCCACCATCGACGCGGGCGTGATCGGTGCAAATGTGGCTGGTTGGTGCAGCGTGGCTGGGCACAAGCAGCAGGGCATGGTATTCAGCATTGTGGCCACCGGTGCGGGTGTTACGGCCCCTCCTGCAACCCCGACCAACACCATGCCGGGCATGGACCACGGCGCGGATTCGGGCCCTCCCGCCGTCTTTGACTTCATGAAGGAACCTGCCGCGGGCTTCAAAGCGCACGACGCCGTGCTGCCGCCGACGCTGTCCGGGACGGTGCACGAGGTGGCCATCAAGGTCACTGAGGAGGAGCGCGAGGTTTCGCCCGGGGTCACCCAACGGTTGTGGCTGTTCAACGGAACGGCACCCGGGCCTACGCTGCACGGCAAGGTGGGCGACAAATTCAAGATCACACTGACGAACGACGGAACCATGGGGCACTCGATCGACTTCCATGCCGGGGCGTTGGCGCCGGATGAACCGATGCGCACCATCAACCCGGGGGAGTCGCTGACGTACAATTTCACGGCCACCCGCGCCGGAATCTGGCTGTACCACTGCAGCACCATGCCCATGAGCCAGCACATCGCCAACGGCATGTTTGGTGCCGTGGTCATCGATCCGCCCAACCTGCCCAAGGTGGACAAGGAATACGTGCTCATCCAGTCCGAGATCTATGCAGGCGGCCAGGGCGGCGTGGCCGACCTGGCGAAGATCCAGGCCGATACCCCCGACGCCGTCGTGTTCAACGGCTACGCGAACCAGTATAAGTTCAGCCCGCTGCCGGCCAAGGTGGGCGAGCGGGTGCGCATCTGGGTGCTCGATGCCGGACCAAACCGGGCCACGTCCTTCCATGTGGTGGGTGGCCAGTTCGACACGGTTTGGAGCGAAGGCCGCTACTTGCTTGACGGCTCCGACCCGGCCGCCGGTGCGCAAGTCCTTCCACTGGCCGCGGCGCAGGGCGGCTTCGTGGAGCTCACGTTCCCGGAGGCCGGCAACTACCCCTTCGTTTCGCACAGCATGGTCGACGCCGAACGCGGCGCCAGCGGGGTGTTCCACATCGAGAAGTGACCGTGGATAATCGTAAGACAGACTGGCTGCACTGAAGGGATATATTCGAGATTGGCCCAGGGCAGGCCCACGAAAGTTGGAGGAGCACCATGACGGCGACGTCAGAAACTTCCCTGGACCTGCTCCACGCCGTTGCTCAGCAACTGGCCGCAGAGGGTCCGGTGGAAATGGGAACGATGTTCCGCAGCCCTGGATTGCGTACGTGCACAAAAATCTTTGCGTTCCTTGGACATGGCGACTACCTCATCATGAAGCTGCCGCGTGACCGTGCGAATGAGCTCGCCTCGTCGGGTGGTGCGAAGCCCGTCACGATGGGCACGCGGACCATGCGTGAGTGGGTGGAGATTCCGGCGCATGCCGACTATGGCACCACGCTGGCCACCTGGACCGCACTCGCCAAGGAGGCACTGCACTTTGTGCGCAGCCTGGGTGACTAGTGTTCAGGGACCGCCGCCTATTCCGGTTCTGCTTCGCTGGCAATTTTTCGCGCCGCGGCGGCCACTTGGAAAGAGCCCACCAGCCCGATGAACAAGAACACGGCGGCTGCAAGCACCGCAGCGCTGGTGGCTTGGGCAAAGCCGTTGGACAGTGCAGCAACTGCGCCAGGCCCGGCGTCACCCAGTGGACCGTGGGTGCCCAACTGGGCCAATTGAGGCACGACGCCGCCCGCTGAGTCACGCAGCTGCCCGGCCAAGGTGCCTACTTGGTTCGCGGGAAGCCCCGGAACGGCTGAAAGCAGCCCGGTGGCACTGGAAACTGCGTAGTGGGCCAGGACGCTGCCCATGATGGCTGATCCCAACGCCGCACCCAGCTGTCTGACCGTGCTTTGAGTAGCAGAGCCCTGTCCCGAAACTGCGGTGGGAATGTCAGCCAGCACCGTTCCCGTCAACTGGGCGGACGCCAAGCCCAGGCCCAGACCATAGACCACCAGCAGGGCGGCAATGAGCCAGATGGAGGTGGTGGCGGTCATCAGCAGGCCAAGGGCCAGCAACCCGGCAGTCTCCAGCCCCAACCCAATGATCACCACGTTGGGTGGGCCCATCCTCGCGGCCAAGTGCCGGGCTGACGCTCCTGAGAAGAACGCCCCGAGCGCCATGGCTGCCAGCACGAACCCTGCGTCGAGCGTGCCAAGACCCAGAATATTGATCAAGTACAGCGGCAGCACCAGCAGCAGCCCGAATTCGCCAATGGCCACCATCGCCGCAACGGAGTTGCCCCAGGAAAACGTCCTGACCCGGAACAACGTAAGGTCCAAAATGGCGGAGCGCTCCACCGTGGCCCGGTGCTTTTCCCACACCACAAATCCGGTCAGCAAAACAATGCTGGCCGCCAAGGTCAGCGGGACTGCGGAGATGGCGGCGTCGGCAGGCCAACTGACGGGGCCCAGGCTCAGGGCGCTCTTAGTGGACCACCAACCCAGGGTGGGACCTTCAATTAACGCGAAAACGAACAAGCCGAATCCTGTGGCACTGAGCAGCAGGCCAAGGACGTCGAACCCAGCCTTGTCATGGGGGGAGCGGGTTTCAGAAACAAAGAACACGGTCCCAATCAGCACGGCCACACCAAGCGGGATGTTCACGATGAAGATCCACTGCCAGGCAAAGGAAGAGGTCAACCAGCCACCCAACAACGGCCCAATGGCGGCCATGCCGGAGATGGCGGCACCCCAGACGGCAAATGCGGTGGTCCGGTCCTTGCCAAAAAACGTGGAGTTCACACTCGACAGCGTTGCCGGCAGCACGGCTGCACCACCCACCCCCTGAAGGACGCGGCTCAGAATCAGGGATCCGGCGTCGTGCGAGAGAGCGGCAAAAACACTGCCAACCATGAACAGGACAACACCGATGATGAACAGCTTCCGGCGCCCAACCCTGTCACCCAGACGCCCGCTCGTCAGCAGCAGCGCGGCCAGCACCACCGAATACAGGCTGTTCACCCACTGGGCTTCATTCAGGTCAAGGTGTAGGTCGGCGATGATGGTGGGCAGGGAGACGCCAACAATGGTGCCGTCGATGACGATCATGGACAGCCCGGCCGCCAAAACACCCAGCCCGGCCCACTTGTTGCGCGAGGATCCCGCCGTTACCTCGAAACTCGCTTGTTGCTGCATGCTTCCACGCTACTTTTGCGCGGGCCGCAAACCATCAACCAAGTGGTTGATTCCACCCTCCCCCCTCGACGCTCCTGCACCTTCCGGCCTTAAAACACAAACGGTCCCGCACCAGGTGCGGGAGCGTTTGCGGCGACACCCCGGAAGGTGCAGGAGCGTCGATGGGGAGGATTAGTCCCAGATGTTGTCTCCGCGCAGTGATGCGTCGGCCCCACCGTCTGTGTAGATGGTCTGACCCGTCGTGTGGGTGTTTTCTTCGCTGGTCAGCCATGCCAGCAGGCGGGAGATGACGATGGCCTCGGAGTGGTAGTTCAGCGGCATGGGCACGTGGGAGTCGACCATCTTTCGGCCTTCCTCGGTTGCCAGCAGCTGCGTGGTCATGGGGGAGATGACAGTTCCGGGAGCAACGGCGTTCAGCGGGATGCCAGCTCCTGCCCAACGCGGGGTGATGGATTCGCGGCGCACCCAGCGGCTCAGTGCACGCTTGCTGGAGGGGTAGTTCAGGTAGCCGGCTTCCGGTCCCTTCTCAGCCAGTGCCGTTCCGACGGCCACGGCCGCAGCTTCGTCGCCGGCGAGGAGTGCGTCGACGAGCTCGGAGGAGTTGGGCTGCAGTGAGGCCATGGAGCTGACGACGACGGCGCGCGGGCTTTCGCTCTTGGCCAGAGTAGGTGCCAAGTGCTCGAGGAACTCGGTGACGCCGAAGTAGTTTACCTTGACGGTCAGCGGGATGGGGGCGGAGATGCCTGCGCAGGCGATGACGGCGTCGACGCTGCCTTTGGCAAGTTCCACGGCCTTCGCTGCTGCAGCAGCGCGGCCTTCGCTGGTGCTCAGGTCGGCTTCAACCTCGGCGCCCTTCAAATCCACGCCGATGACGGTCTCGCCACGGCCACGGAGCAGGTCCGCGGTGGCAGCCCCAATCCCTGACCCTGCACCGGTGACAATGTAGGTGCGGGCGGGCGATGTTCCGTTACTGGGGGTGGTGGTCATTGCATTGCTCCTTTGATTTCGCCCGTTCCTTGTGAGGCAGGCGTTGAATGGGTGGTGCGGAGGTGGTCGGAAAAATTGATGGTGGATTTCTCCAGTTTTTGCAGCAGCCGGACCAGATCATCGCGATCCTGTTCCGACCAGCCGGTGAGCAGGTCGTCAACCAGGCCGTCCCCGGCCCGAACAAACGTGTCTGCCACGCGCTTTCCTGCCGGAGTGAGCTTGATAAGCTGCGCCCTGGCGTCGGCCGGATCGGGGATGCGCTCCGCCAAGCCAGCTGCGGTCAGGCGGGCTACGATCTTGCTGATGTTCGAGGCTCCGGTCACCATGTGGTGGGCCAGAAGTGAGGGCCGCTGTGGTCCGTCGGCGGACAGCAGCGTGATGGTGGTGATGGCTCCTGAATCAAGTTCCACGCCCTCACGGGCCACTACGCCCGTGAGGAAGTCCGGAGCTGTCCACTGCCCGATGATTCGGGTCAGTGAGGTCAGGAGGGCATCCTGATAACGGCCTTCTTTAGGCACTGGTCCCACCGTCGACCGGCAGCACCACACCTGTGACAAAACTTGCTTCCTCGGACAGCAGCCACGCGACGGCATTCGCGATTTCCTCGGATTGGCCCAGGCGCTTCATCGGGATTTCAGCGGCGTAACCAGCCTTGGCTTCCTCAGGCAGTGCCGCCAGCGAGGCGGTCTCTATGGCTCCGGGGGCCACGGCATTGACGCGGATGCCGAGCGCCGCATTTTCCTTGGCCACGCTGCGGGTGAGGCTGACGACGCCGTGCTTGGACGCCCCGTATGGAGTCAGCTGAGGGGTGGCGGTAATTCCGGCAATGGAAGCGATGTTGACGAGGGAGCCTCTGCCGGTGGCTCGGAAGTGGGCGATCTGGGCCTTCATGGCCAGGAATGTGCCGCGCAGCGTCACATTGATGACGCGGTCCCAGTCCGACTCGGTAATTTCATTCACCGGCGTGGGCATGACGCCGATGCCGGCATTGTTCACAGCGAGTTCAAAGCTGCCGAAGGTCTCGATGGTGAAGTCCACGAGGGCAGCAACGTCGCTTCCCTGGCTGACATCGGCGCGCTTGTATGCGGCCCTGCCGCCGGCGGCCAAGATGAGGTCAACTGTTTCCGTGCCAGCAAGATCGTTGATGTCCGAGACAACCACTGCGGCGCCGTCGGCGGCGAGGCGGAGGGCTATTGCGCGTCCAATCCCGGCGCCGGCAGCAGTGACAACGGCGGTTTGGTTTTCAAAACTCATGATGTGTTCTCCTCGGAAAGCTTGATCCCTGCGGGCAATACTATTTACTGTCCTAACGACAGTATACAGGTTTGTTGTCGGAAAGACAGTAAATTTTTTCGCTGCCGGGAAACGGTAGCCAGTGTTGTTGATGGTCTGCGCATGCCCGGGGTCGGCAGCGCCGGGGACGGCCATCCATTGACGGAACGAACCGTTGAAGATAGCTTGGATGAAACTTAGAAAGGGTCCCTAACGGATCCGCCAAAGCACTTGTCTTGTGTTCTGCCCCCTCAACCCACATAAGCGTTAAGAGGATATTCACATCGGAAGCCATGCAGACAATTTTCCCGACCATCATCATTTCCCAAGCAGGTGGAGACCCGGCCGTGATCTTCGGCGCTTCGGGTCTCTTTCTCTTTGGCTTTACCTACCTCTATGTGGGCATCAACCAGCTCTACTCGCTGCCCGGTGACGGGTTGGGTTGGTTCTCGCTCTTCGTGGCGGTCTGTGCCATCGTGTTCGGCACGGTTTTTCTCGTGCACTTCCACGACCCCGTTGCTGCAGTGATGTGGTACCTCTGGGCGGTTCTGTGGCTCCTGTTCTTCTTGGTTCTCGGGCTGCATATGGACAACCTGACGATTGCCACCGGTTGGTTCACACTGACAGTGGCACACATTTCAGCCACTATTCCCGCATTGCTGCTGCTCACAGGCGCGTTCGAATCCACAGGCTCCAATGCCCTGTGGATGGCCGCCGCGGGGCTGGCAGCACTCGTCTTCTCCTTTGTCATGGGTCGTCGCGCAGCCAGCACTGCACCAGTAGAAGTGCACACACCGGTACTGCAGGCCAGTTGAACCATTCCTCCGCCGCAACTTGAGGCCTTCCCCACCATCCTTCAGCGCAAACCCTAGGAGATCCAGCAATGCCGTTGTATGAATTCCGTTGTCCCACCGGCGATCAGTTCGAGGCATCGTTCTCCATGAGCCAGGTACCTCAGCTGCTGGATTGTCCCGATTGTGGACAACAGGCACGGCGTCGAATTGGCACGCCAAGGCTCTCCATTGCCGGCTCGGCCGAGTTCAAACTCATTGATTCAACCAAACGCAGCGCCCATGAGCCCAACGTGGTGTCCAACAAGCTGCCGCCCACGGGTAGAAGTTCACCCACCCGCTACACGGGCAACCCGCTGCACCAAAAACTTCCGCGCCCCTAATGGCGCGAAGGGAAGACACATCAAGAAGCGTTCGTTAGGAGAAATACAATGCCTGAAGTACTGTTCCCTCTCGATTCAGCCAAGAAATTCGAGGATCAGGAAAAGCTCGGCCACAACCGCTGGCACCCGGAAATCCCGCCGGTGGCCACGGTCAAGCCCGGGCAGTCGTTCCGGGTGGACTGCCGGGAGTGGTTCGACGGGGCCATCCTCGACGACGACTCCGCCGAGGACATGCTCAATGCACCCCTTCTGACAGTCCACAAACTCTCCGGCCCGTTCGCCGTGGAAGGCGCCAAACCCGGAGACCTGCTCATCGTTGACATCCTCGATGTGGGGCCCATCCCGCAGGAAGACTCCGGCCCGCTGGCCGGGCAGGGCTGGGGCTACACCGGCATCTTCTCCAAGAACAATGGCGGCAGCTTCCTGGTGGATCAGTTCCCGGATGCGTACAAGGCGATCTGGGACTTCACCGGCCAAGTGGCGACTTCCCGCCACATCCCTGAAGTCCGTTTCGAAGGGCTCATCCACCCCGGATTGATGGGCACCGCACCGTCCGCGCAACTCCTGGCCAAATGGAACAAGCGCGAAGGTGACCTCATTGCCACCGACCCGCTGCGTGTGCCCCCGCTGGCTCTTCCTCCAGAGGCCGAACATGCCGTCCTCGGCGGGCTGCCTCGGGACCAGTGGGCACGTGTTGGTTCTGAAGGTGCCCGGACCGCCCCGCCACGCGAAAACGGAGGAAACCAGGACATCAAGAACCTGTCCAAGGGATCGCGCATCTTCTACCCGGTGTTTGTGGACGGTGCCAACCTGTCCGTCGGTGACCTCCACTTCTCCCAGGGCGACGGCGAGATCACGTTCTGCGGTGCCATTGAGATGGGTGGGTTCATCGACCTGCGCGTGGACATCCTGAAGGGTGGAATGGATACCTACGGGGTGAGCGAGCACGCGATCTTCATGCCAGGACGGGTGGAGCCGCGGTTCAGCGAATGGCTTGCGTTCTCTGGCACCTCCGTCACCCTCGACGGCGAACAGCGCTACCTCGATTCGCACTTGTCCTACCAGCGCGCGTGCCTGCACGCCATCGACTACCTGGTCAAGTTCGGCTACAGCGCGGAGCAGGCCTACCTACTGTTGGGTGCAGCGCCCATCGAAGGACGCCTGTCCGGGGTGGTTGACATCCCCAACTCCTGCTCCACCGTCTACCTGCCCACAGCCATGTTTGACTTCGACGTGCGGCCCTCCGCCTCCGGACCGTACCAAGTCAACCCAGGCATGGGGGCGCCACGAGCAGCCAACGCCGGGTAATTCCGGAGAACTATAGGTAGCTCCCGTTATACAGGCGACGGGGTTGCGTGGGTCATGTCCAACACATGGCCCACGTACCCCCGCCGTTGCTGGGCGTCAGCTGATAAACCCTCCCTCCCGTACACCCAGAATGCGCTGCGCTGACGAGAATACCCGCGAGTTCCGCGACCGACTCGCGCCTTCGATGTGCACCTTTCGGAGTCGTTCCGGTAAACTCCAAAAGTAAGACCCCCTTTTTCGCTTGGCCGTGGGCAGAAGTGCGTTTTGCGCATACCCGTTCCGCCAAGTGGTTTCCAAGGGGTATTTTCGTGTCCGGACGATGCACGGCAATCGCCGAATCATGCAGCGCCCGGCTCAACTTATGAGCAAGGGGGAGGGTCCCATGCCAGCAATCGTAATCGTCGGCGCCCAGTGGGGTGACGAAGGAAAAGGCAAGGCCACAGATCTTTTAGGTGGTTTAGTCGACTATGTGGTGAAGCCCAACGGTGGAAACAACGCCGGGCACACCGTCGTCGTAGGCGGTGAGAAGTATGAGCTCAAGCTCCTTCCCGCAGGTATTTTGAGTCCCAACGCGACACCCATCATTGGCAATGGCTGCGTGGTGAACCTCGAGGCGTTGTTCGAAGAAATGGAAGGCCTTGAGGCTCGCGGGGCGGACACGTCCAAACTGCGTATTTCTGCCAACGCGCATCTGGTGGCCCCGTACCATCAGGTTCTTGACAAGGTCACCGAGCGTTTCCTGGGCAAGCGCGCCATCGGCACCACCGGCCGTGGCATTGGCCCGGCCTACATGGACAAGGTGGCCCGCCTGGGCATCCGCGTCCAGGATGTCTTTGACGAGTCCATCCTGCGCCAAAAGGTGGAAGGCTCGCTGAAGCAGAAGAACGAGCTGCTGGTCAAGGTCTACAACCGCCGCGATGTGGAAGTCGACGAAGTTGTTGACTACTTCCTCAGCTTCGCCGAGCGCCTGCGCCCCATGGTCATTGACGCAACGTATGTGTTGAATGAGGCTCTTGACCGCGGTGAGGTGGTGCTCATGGAGGGCGGCCAGGCCACGTTCCTGGACGTTGACCACGGCACCTACCCGTTCGTGACCTCTTCC
This sequence comes from Arthrobacter sp. E3, assembly GCF_017353415.1. Lineage (GTDB taxonomy): Bacteria > Actinomycetota > Actinomycetes > Actinomycetales > Micrococcaceae > Specibacter. The sequence continues at coordinate 199,635 of NZ_JAFMPX010000001.1, read as the reverse complement.
AACCCGACCGCCGGCGGCGCCTCGGTTGGTTCAGGCATTGGCCCCACCCGCATCACCCGCGCCGTGGGCATCATCAAGGCCTACACCACCCGTGTTGGCGCAGGGCCGTTCCCCACCGAGCTGTTCGATGACATGGGCATCTACCTGCAGAAAACCGGTGGCGAATTCGGTGTGAACACCGGCCGTCCGCGCCGTTGCGGCTGGTACGACGCCGTCCTGGCCCGCCATGCATCCCGCGTGAACGGCTTCACGGACTACTTCCTGACGAAGCTGGACGTGCTCACAGGGATCGAAGAGATCCCCGTATGCGTGGCCTACGACGTGGAAGGTGTCCGCTTTGACGAGATGCCCATGACACAGACCGACTTCCACCACGCAAAGCCCATTTTCGAGTACTTCCCGGGCTGGACCGAAGACATCACCACGGCCCGCACCATGGAAGACCTCCCGGAAAACGCGCGCAACTACGTGTTGGCACTTGAAGGCATGTCCGGCACACGGATCTCCGCCATCGGTGTTGGCCCCGACAGGGACCAGACGATCGTGCGCCACGATTTAATCACCGGAAGCTAACTTTTACCCGGCACAAAAGGGAAGGACGACGGCGGAACTTGAGTTCCGGCGTCGTCCTTCCCTTTTTGCTGGGGGAAATTATTCGACCGCGAACATGCACGAGTGCGGGAAGGACTAGGCTTGGTGTACAGGAACCCGGCGGAAGGACCCACGGCCATGAAAGTCAGTGTTGGACAGTTCAATCCCAGTGCAGATGTTGCAGGGAACCTTGCCACGATGCGCAGGCTATCCGCTGCTGCGGCCGAAGAGGGCAGCAAGCTCATTCTGTTCCCGGAAGAAGCCATGTTCTCGGTGGGCAAGGTGGTGGGTGACTTTGCCGCTGCCGTCGACGCCCAATGGACGACGTTCGTCAAGGGCTTGTCATTGATCGCTGCCGACCTCGGAATCGCCGTCATTGCTGGAGGTTATGAAGCCAGCGGTGAAGCACGCCCCTACAACACGGTTGTCGCCGTGGATGACGGCGGGGAAATCTTGGGCACGTACCGGAAGCTGCACCTTTTCGACGCCTTCTCCTACCAGGAATCCAAACGGATCAAGCCCAGTGAAAAGGGCATCACGATCGTGGAAATTGGCGGCTTCAAGGTGGGCCTCATGACCTGCTACGACATCCGCTTCCCCGAATTGGCACGCACCTTGGCAGTCTCAGGCGCGGATTTGATCTGTGTTGCAGCGGCCTGGTTCAAGGGCGAGCACAAGGTGGATCACTGGGAGACGCTGATGAAGGCCCGGGCCATAGAAAATACTGTGTGGATGGCGGCAGCGGGAACTTCAAGTGAACACTGCATTGGGCATTCGGTGATTCTGGACCCCATGGGCATCCCTGCAGATTTCCTCGGTGATGAATCCGAAGGTGTGGCCACGGCCGACGTGACACACAAGCGCATCGAGGACGTTCGCGAGTTCCTTCCAGTGCTGCGAAATCGACGCTTTGAAAGTAGTTCAGTGGTGGCCCCGGTAGCTTAAAGTTCTCGTTGACGAGTCCACCGGCAGTGACTAGTGTCAGCCTTAGAAGCAGGAGGAAGTCATGAATGACACCAGAATTTGGTCGGTATTGAAGCCCATGCATCCGGCTGTGCTGGAGGACATGCCGCTGGATGGCACATGGCTGGAACCGCCGTTTGCCAACGACGCTGCAGGACGAGCGGTGATCTGCAATGACGGCGATTTCCAGTTCGTTGTGGTGAACCGTAAAAGTGGTGCCGTTCTGTACGTCTGTGAAGACGAGGAAACGCTGATGGCCTCCTCCCTTGCCACCCTGCCAGCCATCGTTGCGGCTTGGAACTCCATCGACAACGACACTGTGGGACCCGAAGACGACGAAGATTTTTCGGCAGTGAAGAAGTCCTTTCAGGAACAACTGAAACTCCTGGACCCGCAGGCGGCTGCGACCAATGAGTTCTGGTCCCTGTACACGGATGAGCTCACCAATGAAGACTATGTGGACATTGACGACATGCCTGTTGAAGAAGAAGACCCGGAACCGGACTCCGGGGACAATGATAGGCCCGGCGCCGACGAGTCGTTCGTGGACGCCTGAACATCCAGCGAACCGCCGTAGCTTTAGGGCATCCGAAGCTGGGACGATTAGGCTTTAAGCATGGCACAAATCAATGATCCGCAGACTATTCGACGCTTGCTGACGACCCCGGGGAGGTGGGCCGTTGTGGGCCTGTCGAAGAACCCGCTGCGCCCGGCCGTAGACGTCTCGTATTTCCTGCAGCAGGACCTTGGCCACGAGATCATTCCCGTCAGTTTGAAGGGCGACGACGTGCACGGAGCGACGGGATACAAAACGCTTGCCGAAGTACCTGGGAGCATCGACGTGGTGGATTGTTTTGTGAATTCCACGAAAGTGGGCGCCGTAGTGGACCAGGCAATCGCGGTGGGCGCCAAAGCGGTGTGGCTGCAATTGGGCGTCGTAGATGAGGAAGCGGCCCAACGTGCCCTGCAAGCTGGCCTCGACGTAGTGATGGACACGTGCCCCAAAATTGAGGCCGCAAGAATCGGGCTCTAAGCTATCTGCCACAGGCACTTATGCGTTCCCCGGCTGACCACCGGCCACAGTACAAACTAGAAGTTCTGTTAAGAAAGAATCCATGCCACGTCATTTTCGTCGAGCCCGCCCCCGTGCACGGTTGATTGGATTCATCACCCTGGCCCTGGCTTTCGCTCTGGTGGCAACCGGCATTTGGTGGGTGGCCTCATTCACGGGTGCCGGGCCTGCCTCCACAGCGCCTGATGCGGTCACAGCGGTTCCCAGCACCACTGCCTCCAGCCCAGAGGCCCACAGCCCCGCAGCGGCAGGTGATCCGGATCAGCCGCCTCAAGTGCCGGCGTCGTCCATTCCCAGCAGCGTTGCGCCGACTAACCCGGTCACAGGTCGCGTGAACATGCTGGACTGGCTGGTCCCGGACTATGCCCTGCCGCCCATTGAGAACGGCATGGTTCCGGTGCTGACGAGGGTACCCACCGAGCAAAAAGTGGTGTTTTTGACGATCGACGACGGCGCGGTGAAGCGGGATTCAGACTTGGCCCTGCTGGAGCAGCACGGGATCAAGGCGTCGCTGTTTCTGGCACACAACTTCATTGCCGGGGAGCCGCAATTCTACGAAAAGTACACGGCTGCCGGGCACTTGATTGAGAACCACTCCATGACCCATAATTTGGCGTTCATTCAGCTGAGCTATGAAGCGCAAAAAGCCGAGATCTGCGGCATGGCCGACTTCGAGGAGCAGCACTACGGACGCCGGCCGGTGTTCTTCAGGCCACCAGGCGGCCCCTACACCGAGGCCACGCGCCAAGCTGCCGCGGAATGCGGGCTAAAGGCCATTGTTGACTGGGAAGCGAAGGCCAATGCCAGGGGTATGGACTATCAAGTGGGGGCAGGTTTGCGCCCCGGTGACATTGTCCTGATGCATTTCCGCCCGGAGTTCCCGGAGGACTTGGCGGCGTTCGTTGCGGCACAACAAGCGGCGGGGCTGAAGGTCGTGCTGCTCGAGGACTACCTGGCCACCCGGTAGCGTTGAGCCCATGACGCGATTTGTGTACTACACGGCAGCTACGCTCAACGGCTTTCTGGCGGATGAAGAGCGCTCGCTGGATTGGCTCTTTGCTGTTGAAGATATCGGTGGACCGGACATGGCGGAGTTCATGAACGGTGTGGGCGTCTTCGTGGAGGGCTCCGCCACGTATGAATGGGTGCTGCAGGCTGAGAACCTTTTGGCTGAACCCCAAAGGTGGCAGCAATTTTACGGTTCACGGCCCACCTACGTCTTTTCCAGCCGCCCCTTGCCCATACCGGAAGGTGCGGACGTGCGCTTCGTCAACGGCGACGTGGCCGCGGTTCTGGGTGATCTCAGAGCGGTGGCTGGTTCGCGGAACGTTTGGGTGGTGGGCGGAGGGGACCTGGCCGGACAGTTCCTGGACTGCGGCGCACTCGATGAACTTGTCATCACTTTTGCCCCAGCCACGCTCGCCGCGGGTGCGCCACTGTTGCCACGGAATGTGGGGGCCGACCGGCTCAAACTGCAAAGCGCAAGCCAGCAGGGACAATTTGCAGTGCTCTCCTATGAGGTTCTGAACCCAGGGAGCAAGGCATGAGCGCTACTGGCGAAAAACTGCGGGCCGCAGCACTTTCCATGCCCGGCGCCTACGAAGACTTCCCTTTTGGGCCCGAAACGAGCGTCTTCAAGGTTAAGGCGCCCGGAGGCGGCGACCGTCCGGGAAAGGTTTTTGCCCTGAGCGACCTTGACGGGCGGCCACTCTGCATCAGCTACAAGTGCGACCCCGAACTGGCTCCGGCCTTGCGTGCCGCGAATCCAGGAATTACCGGTGGCTACCACTTGAACAAACGTCATTGGAACACCGTGGACACCTCGGGGGTGGAGGAACGAATGGTGTTGGAAATGATGGAAGACTCCTATGATCTGGTGGTTGCCGGACTACCAAAGAAACTGCAACAAGCCTTGAAATGGAGTGCATATGTCGCGAAAAGCTAGCCTGGACTACCCGTTCCTGGGGCTCACCCGGTTGGTGGCGCACAAGCGTGCCGGAGAGGGCCAGTGGCCCAAGGGCTTCGGTCATGTGGACAAAACGGTCGCCGTGGGCCAAGGGGAGGAAGCATTTGCGGCGCTGGCCGAAGGCATCCTGAGTTGGGAGATTCAGAAACGTGCCGGCCTCCGAGTGGCGGCACCGCCGCGAGCCGTGGTGGGGGCGCATGTGCTTAGTGGCTTCGGTGTGGGAAACCTGCGCCTGCCCGTGCCCTGCGAGGTGGTGTGGGCCATGGAGCCGCAGGCGGAGGCGGGCCCGGACGGCACGGAGGTTCACATGGCCGGGTTCGGTTACGGGACGCTGCCTGGGCATCCGGCGGTGGGTGAGGAAGCGTTCATCGCGATGATGACGGCCGACGGCGGTGTGCAGTTCAGGCTCTTGGCCTTCAGTAAGCCGGCCGGACTGATTTTTAAGCTGGGCGCCCCTGTCACAAAACTGACTCAGGCTGGTGTCTCGCGTTCCTATCAGCAGGCTGCCCGCTCACTCGCTGGGGGCTTCTAGCGCCTGTTTGCTGACTTGAGCGGGCCGCGTCGTGGCGGCAGACCCCACCCGCTACGTAGAGCCGGGCTTTGTGCGCTTCGTTAGTAGCGAACGGGGCGCCACATCTGCACTGGCGTCCAGCACACCATGAACTGTGCGCAGAAAGAAACCCCGGCCGGCTTCGAAATGAGCTGACCGGGGTATTCTGTGTGGACTTACAGCGTATGGACTCAGCCGAAGTACTTCGGCAGTGTCCCCTCGTGTGCTTCACGGAGTTCCTCCAGCGGTGCGCTGAACAGGCCCTGCAGGTCGAGGGCTCCGCCTGCGGCGTCCACAACGCCGATGCGGGAGACGGGGAAGCGCCGGGCGGTGCACATGTCGTTGAAGCGGACTTCTTCGCTGCGTGGCACGGCCACGATGGCACGTCCCTGCGTTTCGGAGAACAGCAGCGTGAAGGTGTCGACGCCGTCGCGGGCGGCAACTTCGTCCAGGGCAACGCGTGCGCCGGTGTTGAAGCGCAGCGCCGACTCAACGAGGGCCGCTGCAAGGCCGCCTTCGGAGAGGTCGTGGGCGGAGTCGATCATGCCGTCGCGGGAGGCGTTGATGAGGATTTGGCCCAGTTCCCGCTCGCGTTCCAGATCCACGGCCGGCGGAAGTCCGCCGAGATGTCCGCGCAGGTTGGCCCACTCGGAGCCGTCCATGTCGTCGGCCGTGGTTCCGAGTAGGTAAATGGCCTGCCCGTCCTCAGCCCAGCCCGACGGCGTACGGCGGGCAACGTCGTCGAACTTGCCCAAAACTGCCACCACAGGGGTGGGGTGGATGGGCGTGCTGCCGGTCTGGTTGTAGAGCGAAACGTTGCCGCCGGTGACAGGGATGCCCAGCACCATGCAGGCGTCGGAGAGCCCGCGGATGGCTTCGGCGAGCTGCCACATGACGTCCGGGTCCTCGGGGGAGCCGAAGTTCAGGCAGTCGCTGACGGCCATGGGGATGGCTCCGGACGTGGCGACGTTGCGGTAGGCCTCGGCCAAGGCCAGCTGGGCGCCATGGTACGGGTCCAAGAAGGTGTAGCGGCCGTTGGCGTCGGTGGCCAGGGCAACGCCGAGTCCGGTTTCCTCGTCGACACGGATCACGCCGGCGTCGTCGGGGAAGGCCATGGCGGTGTTGCCGCCCACGTAACGGTCGTACTGGTTGGTGATCCAGTCCTTTGAGCACATGTTGGGGGAGGCGATCAGTTCCAGCACGGCGGCCTTCAACTCATCGACGGTGGTGGGGCGTCCGGCGTCGGCGGTGGAGCCGTTGAACACGTCCGCCTGCAACGCATCCTGCCAGTCCGGGCGTGCGTACGGGCGGTCATAGACGGGGCCGTCGTGAGCCACGGTGCGCGGGTCGACGTCGACAATGACTGCGCCGTCCCACTTGATGATCAAGCGGCCCGTGTCGGTGACTTCGCCGAGCCAGGAGTACTCCACGGCCCACTTGTCCATGACGGCCTCAAAGGCTGCCACATTCGCGGGGGAGACCACTGCCATCATGCGTTCCTGGGACTCCGACATCAGGATTTCACCCGGTGTCAGGGAGGGGTCGCGCAACAGCACGGACGTCAGCTCAACTTCCATGCCGCCGTCGCCGTTGGAGGCCAGCTCACTGGTGGCGCAGGAAATACCTGCCGCGCCGAGGTCTTGGATGCCTTCAACGAGGGAGCCCTTGAACAGTTCCAGACAGCACTCGATGAGCACTTTCTCGGCGAAGGGGTCGCCCACCTGCACGGCGGGACGCTTGGAAGGCTTCGTGTCATCGAAGGATTCCGAGGACAGGATCGAGGCCCCGCCAATGCCGTCGCCACCGGTGCGGGCGCCGAATAGCACAACCTTGTTGCCCTTGCCGGAAGCGTTGGCCAGGCGGATGTCCTCGTGGCGCATGACGCCCACTGCCAGCGCGTTGACCAGCGGGTTGCCCTGGTACACAGCGTCAAAGACCATTTCGCCGCCGATGTTCGGCAGGCCCAGGGAATTGCCGTAGCCACCTATGCCAGCCACTGCGCCGTGCATGACGCGTGCGGTGTCCGGGTGGTCGATGGCACCGAAGCGCAGCGGATCCATCACGGCCACGGGGCGTGCGCCCATGGAGATGATGTCGCGGACAATGCCGCCAATGCCGGTTGCGGCACCCTGGTACGGCTCGATCATGGAGGGAGAGTTGTGGGATTCAATCTTGAACGTCACGGCCCAGCCGTCGCCCAGGTTGGTGACACCGGCGTTTTCGCCAATGCCCACCAGCATGTCCTTCTTCATTTCCTCGGTGACCTTTTTGCCGAACTGGCTCAGGTGGTTCTTGGAAGACTTATAGGAGCAGTGCTCGCTCCACATCACCGAGTACATGGCCAGTTCAGCGGCGGTGGGACGTCGCCCCAAAACCTTCACGACGTCGTCGAACTCGTTTTGCTTCAAACCAAGCTCGGCCCACGGCAGCTCAACCCCGGGGGTGGCGGCAGCGTTTTCGACAGTGTCGATGTTGAACTTTTTCGTGGATTCTGTTGAGATCTCGCTCATTTATTTGTCTCCCAGAAGAGTGTTCAAAACTGAGTTGAAGAAGCCCAGGCCGTCGGTGCCGGTGTGGGCGGGGCCGTAGCCGGTCTCCACTGCGTGCTCGGGGTGCGGCATGAGGCCCACCACGTTGCCAGCGGCGTTGGAAATGCCGGCGATGTCGCGGCGTGAACCGTTGGGGTTGTGGCCCACATAGCGGAACGCGACCCGGCCCTCGGCCTCAAGGGCGTCAAGGGTCTTTTCGTCGGCGATGTACTGGCCGTCCTGGTTCTTGAGCACAACGGTGATGTCTTGGCCCGCGGCGTAGGCGTTGGTCCAAGCGGTCGTGTTGTTTTCCACACGCAGCACCTGGTCACGGCACAGGAACTTCAGGTGGTCGTTCTTGATCATGGATCCGGGAAGCAGGTGCGCCTCGGTCAGGATCTGGAAGCCGTTGCAAATACCCAAAACAGGCAGCTTGGCATCGGAGTTGGCGGCGTCGATGATCTTGGCCATCAGGGGTGCAAAGCGGGAGATGGCGCCTGCACGCAGGTAGTCGCCGTAGGAGAAGCCGCCGGGGATGATCACGGCGTCGACGTCGGCCAAAACGGTGTCCGCATGCCACAAGTCCACGGCCGTGGCACCGGAAAGGCGGACGGCGCGTGAAGCGTCACGGTCATCGAGTGTGCCGGGGAAGGTCACGACGCCGATGCGGGCTCCCGCCAGGCGTGTATCAACGGGTGCTTGGACGGCACCGCCAATCAAGGGGGTTTCAGTCATAACTAGTCCGCCACAACTTCAATGTTGACAACATCTTCGATGACGGGGTTGGAAAGCATGGTTTCTGCGGCCTCGCGGGCCTGAGCCAGAATCTCTTCGGTCACTTCGCCATCGACGAAAAGTTCAAAGCGCTTGCCCTGACGGACAGAAGGGAATGCGGTGAAGCCCAGGCGGGGAAGTGCGCCAACAATGGCCTTTCCCTGCGGGTCCAGAATTTCGGGCTTGAGCATGACGTCGACAACGATCCGAGGCATCGAAGGAACTCCTGGTGTTAAAGGGGATGGCCACGGAAGTGCCGTCTTACGCTGTCTTGCAGACCAGGGGTAAGCCTGAAAATCAATAAGGAAAGCGCTCCGCGAGCTTGCCATCCCATTCTACGCAGTGATTGCAAACGGGGAAATTTTAGTGGTCTACATCGCATCCCTTATCCGGGTGGTTGGCACTTTTGCGCATTGCGGCACCGTGAGGGGATATTGCCACGGCGTCTTCAGTCGGGTCCAAGGCCATTGGCATCGCTGCCATCAGCGGGCATGATTGTGCGACATTTTGGTAATAAGGGAGGCATCTTCATCCGAAAGGACCACATTCGAATTCATGTGATGCATAGCACTGTGGGATGGGGTAGGTTGTCCTATGTCCTAGAAAGTGGGGGTCCTCAGGACGGTTTTGTTCGTTCGCAGGTGTTTTGGCCGGTCTTGGTCACTTGAAAGGAATACATGAGTTATCTGAACTCGGTTCGCCGCCGCAAGGGTGGGCGAACAGCGGTCACTGCTGGGGTGCTTGCCGCGGGGCTGCTTGTCAGCATGATGGGGCCGGTCTTCTCCCTTGCGACGGCAGGGCAGGCATCTGCCGCGGACGCTGGAAGCTATGTGGAGCAGGTCCTGGCCCGCAACGGTGACAACGCCATTGACCCATCCCTTGGCCGCTTTTATCGGATTCCGGAACTGGCTGACCTCGGTGGCGGTGTGGTCTTGGCCTCGTATGACGGCCGCCCTGATGGGGCTGACGCTCCTTCAGCCAATTCAATTGTGCAGCGCCGTAGCATTGACGGTGGCAATACCTGGGGTACGCCCACCTACATTGCCCGTGGTCAGGAAGCGAAGAACGGCAACCAAAAGTTCGGTTTCAGCGACCCCAGCTACGTCGTTGACAAGGTCACCGGAGATGTCTTCAACTTCCACGTGTATTCAAAGGACGTGGGCTTCCAGGGAAGCGGCTTTGGCAATGACGACGCCAATCGCAACATCATCGGCGTCGAAGTTTCCGTCTCCAAGGACAAGGGCCTGAGCTGGTCAACGGATCCCGGCAATATGCCCACGCTTCCTCCTGTGGATTACGCGGCGGGCTCGCAGTACGCAGGCCTCGACGGACCCCTGATCACCGATGTGGTCAAGCCGGTGGGTGACGCCAACAATGTTGGTGGAGTTTCCGGCGTATTTGCTGCTTCGGGTGAGGGCATCCAACTGCAGTACGGTCCCAACAAGGGCCGACTGATCCAGCAGTTCACCGGCAAGGTGAAGCAGGCCAACGGCAACGTTCCCTACCAGGCGTACAGCGTCTACTCCGACGACCATGGCAAGACGTGGCAACGCGGTGAGTTCACGGGCACCGGCATGGATGAGAACAAAACCGTGGAGCTCTCCAACGGTGATGTCATGCTTAATTCACGTGCCAGCAGCGGGGGAAATGGTGGACGTAAAGTGGCCATCTCCAAAGACGGTGGACAGACCTACGGTCCCGTCACGGTTGACACCTCCTTGGTTGACCCCGTCAACAATGCCTCCATTACGCGGATGTACCCCAACGCCGCGCAGGGTTCCGCCGAGGCCAAGATCCTCTTGTTCTCCAACGCAAACTCCAGTGCTGGCCGCCAGAACGGCACGATCCGCTACTCCTGCAACGATGGGGTCAGCTGGAGCGCCGGAAAGCAGTTCAAGGCCGGTGCCATGAGCTACTCCACTGCTACCGCCCTGAGTGATGGCACGTTTGGTGTCTTCTATGAAGGCGACAACAACACCATGACCTTTGGCAAGTTCGACGCCGCGTGGCTGGGTGTTGACTGCGCAAACTCCATGACTGCTGCGCTCACGGCCGCCCCCGTTTCAGGTGCCAACGGGACAACTGTTTCAGCACAACTGACTGTCAAAAACAATGGTTCAGCGGTACTGTCCGGAGCAACTGCATCGTTCGCCGCAAAAGCAGGCTGGACCTTCGGATCCATAGTGGTTCCCGACGTTGAGCCAAACGCTTCCGCGACTGTGTCAGTTGCGCTGACCATCCCTGCCTACGCCAAGGCCGGAAACATCAGCCTGTCAGCTTCGCTTTCACTGGGCGGCCACATCGTTACAGCGACGGTGCCGGTGACCATCACCGGCGGCGCCACGCAGAACATCATTGGGTTGGAGATCCAAGGCTCACCAACAGAAGCTTCACGCGACCTCGGTACCAGTCCCTACGCTGTGGGCAGCAAGGTTCCCTACACATTTGTGGTCAACAGCCTCAGTAACGTCGTCGTCAACGCGGTGCCGCTGACAGGTAACTTTGATCCTCTGGTGCCTGCCGACCGTGGCGGCGCCACCAATGCCGGCAACTGTCGCTGGAATAACCTTGCAGTGTCAGGCAACTTCAGTTGCGCCACCCCGCGCCATCAAGTCACTGCTGAAGAATTGGCCCAAGGGTTCTTTGTTCCGCTGACCACGTGGGAAGCGAATGCAACTGGAGTCACCACACAGAACTACACCGTCACCGGTGCAGAAGTAGACCTGCTGCTGCGCAAGCCGGCAGTGTCGGTGGAGTACACCGCGGGGCCCGTGATCGATGTTGACGGCAGTGGCTTTGCCAGCGTCGGTGACACCATCACCTATACCGGCCGTGTTGCCAATACAGGCAACGTCAAGCTGACAAGCGTTGCCGTTCCGGGCGAAGCCAACTTTGACCTGGACGTTGCCGCCACCAAAACCATCACTCGGCTCTACACGCTGACAGCTGGTGACGTGGCCGCCAACAAGGTAGCAGCCAAGGATCTATCCGTCATTGCCCACAACGGGCAAAAGGCCGTAGCTGCAGCTGCCAGTGCGCCGGTGGTCAAGGCGTGTGCGGATGAATTGTGCGGTGAAGAGCCGCCCATGGCGAACTTGATTCCGCAGCGTGAGCTCAGCATTGAATCAGTCTCATCCCAGGAACTGACCGGCGAAGCCGCACCCAACGGCCCGGCAGCTGCCCTGCTTGATGGCGACATCAATTCGTTCTGGCACACCAAGTGGCAGAACGGCAGTGATAAATTCCCCCACTCAGTGGTCTTCGATCTGGGCAAGGACTACCAAGTCACCGGGTTTGAATACACGCAGCCCCAGAACGGCCCCAACGGAAAGATCAAGGACTACGAGATCTACGTGTCCGAAAGTCCCACGGACTTCGGCTCAAAGGTGGCAAGCGGTTCATTTACCGCTGCCAGCGCGCCGCAGCGCATAGCCATTGACGGCGCTAAGGCTGGCCGCTACGTGGAGCTCATCGGCTTGAATTCCATCGCAGGCAATGAATTTGCCGGAGGGGCAGAAATCAACATCGGTGGTATCGCCGTCATGGACGGACCCGTCACAGGAAGCCCCGTTGTGGGTGCCACTATCAAGGGTGAGCGCGCTGATGGCTCACGCGACTTGGCTGCCAACCCCTACACGGTTGGTCAGCAGCTGCCGTACACCTTCGTCGTGAAGAGCACGGCAGACATTGTCTCCACCGTCTACCCGACGGCAGGGGACCTGGCAGGGTTCAACATCACAGGGACACCCAACTGCCGGTTCCGGGACATCCCCATCGGCGGCGGCTACACCTGCGCCACGGCCAAGCGCGTCATCACGGCCGAGGACATTGCCAATGGCTTCTTCCAACCCATCACAAAGTGGGTTGCAGAAGGTACCGGCGCCACTTCGGCGGAATACACCATCGACGGCGGCGAAGTGGATGTTCTGGTCCGCAAGCCCTCCTTGGCACTGACGGTCGGCACTGGTGTCCTGGATGACAAGGACAGCGACGGCTACGCCAGCGTCGGGGACATTGTCACGTTCCCCGTCACTGCCAAGAATGACGGCAATGTTGCGCTGACTGGCGTTTCGCTGCTTGGCGTTGATGGTGCGGCCGCGGCTCTCGCCGTCGGAGCCAGCACTGCTGGCACCATCGCGCACACTGTGACTGCAGCCGACCTTACTGCGGGTGAAGTTGCCGGCGCTTCGGTATCGGCCGAAGCAAAGAACGGCCTCAAGGATGTTTCGGCGGAAGCCTCTGCTGCGGCGTTGGAACTAACTCTGGCTCCGGAACCTACTCCGACTCCCACAACAACTCCGGCAACGGAGCCAACTGTGACTCCGACGGTGACTCCCACAACTACTCCGACAACGGAGCCAACTGTGACTCCGACAGTGACTCCCACAACAACTCCAGCAGCTGACAAAGCCATAGGCGCCGTAAGCGTTGGGGAGTTGGTGGCGGGCCAGGCCTTGACCATCACGGGCGAGAACTTCAAGCCGGGAACCACTGCCACGTTCACACTGCACTCGGAGCCTGTGCTTCTTGGCCGTGCGACTGTCGCAGCTGATGGGACGGTTTCCCTGACGGCAACAGTGCCTGCGGATGTTCCGGCTGGCCAGCACTCAGTGGTCATCTCGGGCACGGGTGTTAGCGGTGAAGCGGTTGAGATCAGTATCCAGCTGACTGTGAAAGCACCCGTCAGCTCGTCTGCAACCACCACGCCGGTAAGCAGCGCCTCGACCTCGGCGAGCACCACCGCTGCTGGCGATCTGGCGAACACCCCGGCCGCTGGCGATCTGGCGAACACCGGCTTCAACATGGTGCCGCTTGGTCTGGCTGGCGCAGTGCTGGTCTTGTTGGGTGGATTGGTAGTCGTGCGCAGGGCATCCGTGCGAGGCGCCCGCCACTAGGCCTCCCCCCAACGACGCTCCTGCAGTTTTAGGGGTGAAATCGCAAACGCTCCCTCAGTTGCTGAGGGAGCGTTTCGCGTTCAAGGCCGGAAACGGCAGGAGCGTCGTGAGAAAGACCCCGGAAGGTGCAGGAGCGTCGGTATTAGGGGGTGGGGAGGGCGTCCACGGCTACCCGCAGGCGCTCTCGCAACACTGCTGCTTCCGCAGCAAAGCCACGCTGGTACGCCACGTAGTCGGCCTTGCCAGCGGACGTCTCGATGCGGATCGGCGGGTAGCCCCACTCGGCCAAGTCGTACGGCGACGCCTGCATATCCATCGCCCTGACACGCCACGACAGTTCAAAGCAGTCCATCACCAGCTCGCTGGGCAGGGCGGGCGAGAGCTTGTACGCCCACTTGTACAGATCCATGTTCGCGTGCAGGCAGCCCGGCTGTTCCATCTCGCGCTGGTTCTCCCGCGTCGGCGCCAACTCATTGAGCCCCGATGCCTGCGGGGTGTAAAAACGGTACGCGTCAAAGTGCGAGCAGCGAATGCGGTTCTCCTCCACCACCGTGTCCGTGCCCTCGGACCCAAGCCGCAGCTGCAGGTATTCGTGCCGAACAGCGTTGGCATCCTGCCTGTACACCATGGCCCATTCGTGCAGACCAAAACAACCAAACTGTGCCGGACGTGCGGCCGTGCGGCCCAGGATGATCCGGGCAAAATCGATGGCATCCTTGCGCTGAAGGACAAACTTTTCCAGATCAAGTACGACGGCTGGGCCCTCCCCGAGTGCACCGCTTGCCGTGAGCTCGCCGTCGTCGGCCGTGCGGTAGAACTTCCAATTCAGACGTTCGGTGGCAGCAGCGCCGGTAAGGACCACGCCGGGGCCCGGGTGCCAACGGGCCAACTGCCCAGGCTTTTGCGTGTAGTAGGTGAAGAGGAAATCCTCCACGGGATGCTTTTGATTACTCGAGCGGCGGGCCAGATACGGTTTGGCATAGCGGTTCACCCGGCTGTGGTGGGCCGCAGCACGTTCCTGCCACGCGCCGTCGGTCAAGGAATTTAAGGCCAAGGTCATGGGTCTAATTATCCGTCATCCCGTGCATTGCCTCGTCCTGGACATCGGTGCCCATCGGAGCCGAAAGGTCATCGGCGTGGGTAGCTGCATCGATCAAGGCCATCATTCGGTGGTGCAGCGCAAGGGCGGTTTCCCGGTCCAGGCCGAGTCGGGCCATCATGGTTCCGGGGACCGAGAGTGCCTGCTCGCGCAGTGCCGCCCCAGTCTCGGTGAGGTCGACGGCGAGGGCGCGTTCGTCGGCAGTGTCCCGTCCGCGGCTGACATAGCCAAGGATTTCCAACCGTTGCAGCAGCGGAGAGAGGGTGGCGGACTCCAGCAACAGGGTTTGACTCAGATCCTTCACCCGGCGGGGCGCGTGTTCCCACAGTGCCAGCATCACCAAGTATTGGGGGTGGGTGAGGCGCATGGCGGCAAGTACGGGTTTATAGGCGGCAATGACGCTTCTAGAGGCGACGGAAAGGCCAAAACAGAGCTGGCGTTCCAACAGCAGGTCATTCTCAATGGTGCTCATTGCCGTCCTCCGCAAAAATTAGTTAGTGGGCTAACTATCAGTGTACAGTGAGCGAAGTTGCCACAATCAACGTGCCTAAAAGCAACTTTTGGGTCCCAGCTGCAAGGAATGCCACCGATGCCCAAGACACCGTTCGTGCACAAACTGATGCGGTTCACCGGTCGGCTGCGTTTTATTTTCGGTCCTGCCGTCAGCAGTCCTCTTGACCATGAAATGACGAATGAGAACAAGGCACTGCTTGTCTCGCAGCAAGCCGCCACAGAGCAGTGGGTCACGGTTACCAGGGCAGACGGCAGCACCTACCTGGTGCCAAAAGACCCGGACGACAAGTCCCTGCGGTAGGATTTCGGGCCGTCTCCACCCCGTGTCTTTAGTCTGGTTCAGGCGTAAGCTGAAGGCGTCCCAACCGCATCCACACGTGGAGAGGGGGTGTTGATGATGACAAGCGGAGATAAGTTCGTGGACAAGGTCATGCACGCTACCGACAAGTTCCAAAAGGTTTTTGGTCCCGCAGACCAAGGCGACATGGATTCCCCGGTGGTGCATCGCCACGATGATTTCGAAGACAGCAGTGATGAACAGCTGACACACTTTGAAGAACACACGGACTCAGACGGCCACCATTACGCTGAACGCAAGGACGAAGAAGTCGCGGAAGAGCGTTAGGAAATACGTCAAGAACTCCAGTGATTCTTGAATGAGTTTTTAATGCCAAAAGGGGTGCACCCGGATTCTTGTTCCGAATGCACCCCTTTTGGGTGGGTGTGGCTGGGGATCAGCGCCCCGTGCCACCGTAGATAGTGGCTTCGTCTTCGCTGTCAAGGCCAAAGACGTGGTGGACCGCGCGCACTGCCGTGTCCAGCAGGTCTGCGCGCGTGACGACGGAGATGCGGATCTCGGAGGTGGAGATCAAATCGATGTTCACCCCGGCGTCGGACAGGGCCTTGAAGAAGTTGTAGGAGACGCCCGGGTTGGAGCGCATGCCTGCACCGATGAGGGAGAGCTTGCCGATCTTGTCGTCGTAGATCAAGTCCTCAAAGCCAACCTCGTCCTGCTGTGCGCGCAAGGCTGCCAGAGCGTCTTCGCCCTCAACCATGGGAAGCGTGAAGGAGATGTCCGTCTTCCCTGAGCCACGGGTTGAAATGTTCTGCACGATCATGTCGATGTTCGTGTGGGCGCCGGCGATGATGCCGAAGATCATGGCGGCCTTGCCGGGGATGTCAGGCACGCCAACAACGGTGACTTTGCCTTCGGACCGGTCGTGGGCCACGCCGGAGATAATTGGCTGCTCCAAGGCAACTCCCTCTGAGATCTTGATTTTGTCGTCGGGACTGGGCAGGACCCAGGTCCCTTCATTATCGGTAAATGAGGACCGCACATGGATGGGCAGTCCGAAGCGCCGGGCGTATTCCACGCAGCGCAGGTGCAGGATCTTGGCCCCTGATGCAGCCATTTCCAGCATTTCCTCGCTGGAGATCTTGCTGATCTTCTGCGCGCTGGAGACAACGCGGGGATCAGCCGTGTAGACGCCGTCGACGTCGGTGTAGATTTCGCAGACATCAGCATCCAGCGCTGCGGCCAGGGCAACAGCCGTGGTGTCGGAGCCGCCGCGGCCCATGGTGGTGATCTCATGGGTGGTGCGGCTCATGCCCTGAAAACCTGCCACGATGGCGATTTTGCCTTTATCGAGGGCGGTGCGAACGCGGTGCGGGTCAACATCAATGATGCGGGCCTTGCCGTGGATGCCGTCGGTGATCATGCCGGCCTGGCTGCCAGTGAACGACTGCGCAACGCCGCCGTGTGTGCTGATGGCCATCGCCAGCAGCGCCATGGAAATACGCTCGCCGGCCGTCATGAGCATGTCCAGCTCCCGTGCCGGGGGATGATCGGCAACCGAGGCGGCCAAGTCCAGCAGCTCATCGGTGGTGTCGCCCATGGCCGAAACCACCACGACCACCTCGTGGCCTGCCTGCTGGGTGCTGACGACCCGGCGGGCAACACGAAGAATGCCCTCGGCGTCGGACACGGAGGATCCGCCGTACTTTTGAACAATAAGGCTCATGGATGCACGCTCATTGATTTACCTATCGCAACACTGGGAGAAAAAATTTTGCTGCCACTCACGCCTGAGCCGCGCTACGGCGCTGGGCCAGTGCGGCATCATCAACGCGGAAGGCAGTTGAGCCAAGTTTAGCGTTAGCACGGGCTAACGCGGAATCGAGATATCCACATAGTGATACTCCATGGTCATGATGCGGTCATTGGAAGGTGTGTTGAAGCTCCTGTGCTCGGAGTGGAAAGTCCGACGACGGGATGATGCCTTCGCCACCTGCCCCACCTTAGGCTTGTCTCAACTCCGCATTCGCGGCCCACTGGGAGGGGAATCATGACGGAACAACAACAACCACCACCACAGCAGGATCCACCTGATGCCGATGGTGCCGAGATGGCTGGCACTGAGCTGGCTGATGCTGTGCCATTCAACGGTTTGAGGGCTACGGGGCTGTCCCGCAGCTTTGGTGAGGTTCACGCCGTCGTCAGTATGGACCTGCATGCGCCAGCCGGAGAGGTAACAGCGCTGATTGGGCCCAATGGTTCCGGGAAGACCACGTTGTTGCTGATGCTGGCGTCGCTGCTTGCCCCGGATGCCGGCACCATCAGCGTCATGGGCATTGACCCCGTCAGCAACCCTGCGGCGGCGAGAGCAAAAATTGGGTGGATGCCGGATACCTTGGGGGTCTGGGAAGCGCTCACTGCCCGAGAAATCCTCAGCGTCATGGGCCGGTTTTACCAATTACCCAAGATGCAGATTCCCGCCCGGGTTGCGGAACTGCTGGAGCTGGTCAACCTGTCCTCGCTGGCTGACCAGAAGGCCAGGGTCCTTTCCAGGGGCCAGCAACAGCGGCTCAGTTTGGCCCGTGCGTTGATTCACGATCCTGAAGTGCTGCTGCTCGATGAGCCGGCCTCCGGGCTTGATCCGGGATCGCGGATAGCCCTGCGGACCATCCTGCGGAAACTCGCTGGTGAGGGGAAAGTAGTTGTGGTTTCCTCCCATGTGCTGGCTGAACTTGATGAAATTGCCGACGGAGCCGTGTTCGTCAATCAAGGACGCTCGGTGCTGACCCAATCTGTGGATCAGGCTGCCGGGCAGGGGCGCAAGTATTCCATTACAGCGCTTGATTCTGCCGTGTTGGCGGCGGCTCTGACGTCTATGGGTGTGAGCTTTGAGGCGGAGTCTGCTCGCCGCGATTCTGTGGTGGTGGGTGTGGGCTCGGAGCGGGAGGCAGCCTCCTTGCTGCAGGATTTGGTGGCAGCAGGAGTGGACGTGTGCGCCTTCGCCCCAGCCACGGGTGCCTTGGAGGAGACCTATATGAGTATGGAGGTGGAACAGCCATGAGCTTGACACAGTATTCCTCGGGTGTTTCTGCCGTGGTGGGCATGGAACTGCGACAGCGACTGCGTTCACGTGGCTGGTACATCATGCTGGCCATTTGGTTTGCGCTCATTTGGCTGGTGACGGCCTTGACCTGGATCAGCTGGAAGGCGCAGTCTGGGTACAACTTTGATCCCGGCTTTGGGAGAGTCGGTCCCGGACCATTGATCTTCGAGGCCGTTTTGGCGTTTGTCCTGCTCTTTGGCTTGTTGGTGGCACCTGCGTTTTCGGCGAATGCCATCAGCGGCGATCGAG
Source organism: Arthrobacter sp. E3 (assembly GCF_017353415.1). Classification (GTDB taxonomy): domain Bacteria; phylum Actinomycetota; class Actinomycetes; order Actinomycetales; family Micrococcaceae; genus Specibacter. The sequence continues at coordinate 181,037 of NZ_JAFMPX010000001.1, read as the reverse complement.
CCGCCGGCACTCTGGCCATCATGCAGGTGACTTTGCTGCGGCCCGGGCAGCTCTTGTGGGGGAAGTTTCTTGCGTCGTGGATTGCGGCGCTGGCATTTCTGGTCGTGAGCGTGCCGTTCTTGATTTTCGGTATTTCACAAGGCGGCCTAGGTGTTGGCTACATCGTGGTTGGATTACTCATGCTGGCTGGCGAGCTCGGTGTTGTGTGTGCCTTGGGCGTTGGTATTTCCGCGCTGGCAAACCGTCCGCTTTTCTCCATCGTTGTCACCTATTTGACGGTGGCGGCATTGGCTTTTGGCACACTCATTGCGTTCGGACTGGGGATGATGCTCAGCAACGGCACCGTGCAGGCAAACCAGAGCTATTACAAAAACATGGAAATGTATCAAGGCCCGGAAGGACCTGATGCAGAATACCTGGACGGTGACATGTACCCGGCGCCACCCAAACCCAAGGACATCACGGATGAGAACAACGAGTACGCCTGCTATGGGCCTCTGGTGGAACAACCCGCGCCCCACTCGGAGCGGGTGGCCTGGATGTTGGGCATGAATCCTTTTGTGGTGGTGGCCGATGCCATTCCGTACCCGGATCGAAACACTCCGGCACAGGCGAATTATACGAGCGGAATGTTCGAGATGATTAGCCAAAGCGCCCGTTACGTCCAAGCAGGTCCGGAAGCCACGTACCAGTGCGCCAACGGAAAGGTTGCCCCACAGTATCTTTCCAAGCAAGCCCCGCTGTGGCCACTGGGACTGGGATTGCAGTTGCTGGTAACTGCGGGCGTCCTGGCACTGGGCTGGCGGGCGTTGCGAACTCCGGCCGGGAAGCTCCCCAAGGGCACCCGGGTGGCCTGATCCACGCTGAACCGCCGCGAGATGCCACTTGTGGTACCCAAAAGCGAAGTTTGGGTGCCACAAGTGGCATCTCGCGTGCCGTTATAGCAGGACAGGGACCGATGCCCGGGGTGCACTCATTAAGACGGCGTCCTCCGGGATCTGGCGGATGGCACCCTTGTCTGCGCTGGTGGCCATGGAGGCGTAAGCCCGCAAGGCGGCGGAGACTTCGCGAACACGTCCCACTGGCTGGTAACCGGTGGTGGCCTCGAGCAGCTCGCGCCGTGCGTCCAATGTTTCCTCGTCGACCAGCAGTTCCATGGACCGGTTGGGGATGTCGATCCGGATGCGGTCTCCGTCCTGCACCAGGGCGATGGTCCCGCCGGCGGCGGCTTCGGGGGAGACATGGCCAATGGAGAGCCCGGATGTTCCGCCGGAGAATCGGCCGTCGGTGATCAGCGCGCAGACCTTCCCCAGGCCCAAGCCCTTCAGGAACGAGGTGGGGTACAGCATCTCCTGCATGCCGGGGCCGCCGCGTGGGCCCTCGTAGCGGATGACCACCACGTCACCGGCCTTAACAATCTTGCTCAGGATCTTTTCCACGGCTTCGTCTTGGGACTCGCACACGACGGCCGGTCCCTCAAACGTCCAGATGGACTCGTCCACGCCGGCGGTCTTGACCACAGCGCCGTCGAGGGCGATGTTTCCGCGGAGCACTCCGAGGCCGCCGTCCTTGGAGAAGGCGTGCTCCACATCGTGCAGGCAGCCTTCCACGGGGTCGGTGTCCAGGGAGGTCCACTCGGCCGACTGCGAAAACGCAGTCGAAGAGCGTTGGCCGCCCGGGGCAGCAGTCCACAGGGCTTTGGCCGCGTCGGTGGCCTTGCCGCCCCGGATATCCCAGTCGTCAAGCCACCCTGTGAGGTCGTTCGAGTGGACGGAGTTGACGTTCGTGTGGAGCAGCCCGCCACGGTTGAGCTCCCCCAAAAGGGCGGGGATACCGCCAGCGCGGTGCACGTCCTCCATGTAGAACGTCTTGTCTCCGGCCACGTTCGGCGCCACCTTGGCCAGGCACGGCACCAGGCGGGACTTCGCGTCGATGTCCTCCAAGTCGTACTTCAGTCCTGCTTCCTGCGCCGCTGCGAGCAGGTGCAGGATGGTGTTGGTGGAACCGCCCATGGCGATGTCCAGGGCCATGGCGTTGTCGAACGCTTCAAAGCTGGCGATGGAACGCGGCAGCACAGAGGCGTCGTCGTCCTCGTAGTAGCGCTTAGCGAGTGCGACGGCGGTGGCCCCTGCACGCTCGTACAGTTCCTTGCGCGCGGTGTGGGTGGCGAGCAGTGAGCCGTTGCCGGGCAGGGACAAGCCGATGGCTTCGGTGAGGCAGTTCATCGAGTTGGCCGTGAACATGCCTGAGCAGGAGCCGCAGGTGGGGCACGCGTTCGCCTCGATGAGGTCGATGTCTTCGTCGGAGATGGAATCATCGACGGCGTCGGAAATGGCATTGACCAGATCCAGCGAGCGGATGGAGCCGTCGGTCATGGTGACCCGGCCGGCTTCCATGGGGCCGCCGGAGACGAACACGGTGGGGATGTTCAGGCGCAGCGCGGCCATGAGCATGCCGGGGGTGATCTTGTCGCAATTGGAGATGCACACCAGGACATCGGCGCAGTGGGCGTTGACCATGTATTCCACCGAGTCGGCGATCAGATCGCGTGAGGGCAGTGAGTAGAGCATGCCGCCGTGGCCCATGGCGATGCCGTCATCCACCGCGATGGTGTTGAATTCGCGGGCAATGGCGCCGGCCTTGTGAATGGCGTCGGAAACTATGCGGCCCACCGGGGCGAGGTGGGTGTGCCCGGGGACGAACTCGGTGAAGGAGTTGGCGACGGCGACGATCGGCTTGCCGATGTCGGACTTGGCAACGCCGGAGGCCATCATGAGGGCGCGGGCGCCGGCCATGTTGCGGCCGTGGGTGACTGTTCTTGAACGTAATGGAGGCATAAGAGTAGTCAAGCAGCTTTTCTGCCCGCTCCGGAAGACGGTGCTGCTACTAGTAGTGGCAGTGCTAGATTTGTTGGAATGAATGAAGAACGACGGCGGGAGCTGGGTCAATTTCTCCGTGACCGACGCGCACACCTAGTCCGAGCCGAACACGGCCTGCCGCCGATTGGCCGCAACCGCACCTTGGGCCTGCGGCGGGAGGAAGTTGCGGCCTTCGCCGCCGTCAGCGTCACCTGGTACACCTGGCTTGAACAAGGGCGTGACATCAACGCCTCCCGCCAGGTGTTGGCGGCCATTGGCCGGGTATTGCGGCTCAGCGCCTCCGAAAACGGCTACCTATTGGCCATGGGCGGCTACGCGCCGCTGCCCATGGCGGAAGTGGCGCCCATGGATGCTGTGCCGCCACACCTGCAGGGTTTACTGGATGCCCTGGACTTTCCAGCGTTCGCCGTGGCACCGGATTGGGGTATTGCCGGCTGGAACAATGCCTATGAGTGCTTGTACTCACGTATTGCAGACGTGGATTCGAGCGAGCGGAACCTGCTGTGGCTGATCTTTTCCGACCCGCAGCTGCGCCGCATGCTCCCGGACTGGGAGGATACCTCGCGGTTCTTTGTGGCTGAATTCAGGGCGGAGGCCGGCCCCCGCCTGGGATCGATGGCGCACACCGCCCTCGTCGCGAAACTGGAGGCCCATAGCGCTGAGTTTGCCAAGATTTGGGCCGAGCACGGAGTGCAGGGCTTCGCATCCCGACAGCGGGTGTTCATCCACCCTGCCGTGGGCGAGCTGACGTTTGAGCAACATCGGCTGGTGCCCGCCGACGCCCCTGAACTGCACTTTGTGCTGTACGTGCCAACCCCTGGCACGCCCACTACGGATCGGCTCGCAGCGCTCGCGACAATTCATGATTCGAGGGCGCAGTAGCTGCCAATGTTGCTCCGGTGATAATGGCATCTAATCAGCGTTTGTTTTTAGTTAAGGGCGTTGCGGCGGCCCTCGAAGGCGCGGCCCAGTGTGACTTCGTCGGCATATTCCAAGTCGCCACCCACGGGCAGCCCGGACGCCAGACGTGTCACCGCGATGCCAATGGTCTTGAGCATTCGAGACAGATAGGTGGCTGTGGCTTCGCCCTCGAGGTTGGGGTCGGTGGCGATGATGATTTCCTGGATTTGGCTGTCGTTTAGACGAGTGAGCAGTTCGCGGATGCGCAATTGGTCCGGGCCGATCCCGGCGATGGGATTGATAGCCCCGCCCAGCACATGGTAGCGGCCGCGGAAGGCGCGGGTGCGCTCCACTGCGAGCACGTCCTTCGATTCCTCCACAACGCAAATAATGCTCGGATCCCGGCGCGGGTCACGGCAAATATTGCACAGCTCCGCCTCCGTGACGTTGCCGCACACGGTGCAGAACTTCACCCGTTCCTTCACGGTGACGATCGCCTTGACGAGGCGCTGCATGTCCTCGGTGTCGGCCTCGAGAATGTGGAAAGCCAGCCGTTGGGCGGACTTTGGCCCGATGCCCGGCAGGCGGCCCAACTCGTCAATGAGCTCCTGAACTGCTCCCTCGTACACAATGCCTCTTGTCTCTTGACGCGAAAATGGTGGTTACCGCCCGGTTGTTACGCCGTGTGGACGGTGCCGTGCGATTAATTAAGTGGGCGTTCCTCGATCAGCACGCCGCCCAGAATTCGTTCCACAGCGGCCTGCCCGACAACGCCGGATTCCTCGATGGTGACGTCGTCCGGGCTGGGGACATCCTCCACTGCCGGGGCTTTTGCTGGCGCACCTGGTGAAGTTTGTGTGCGTCCAGTCTGTGCTGCAGAGCTGTTGGCCATGCGCTGATACATGCTCAGCTTCGCCCCGCCCTGTGCCGTGTTCGACACCGGTGCCTCCTGCGCAGCTACCGCTGGGGTGGGATAGTTGGGGGACTCGCCCAGCTGAGACTCGGTGCCGGAGCTGAGCCGTTGCCCTGCTTCGAAGTCCGGCCGCGGCCCAGAGTCCGTGCCTGTGGACGACGGGGAAGCTGGTGAGGGGCCAGCTGGTGCGAAATGCTCGCCACCTGGTGATTCCGGCACACGGGATGGCCCATCCGGGGTGGAGACCGAAGGTGCTTCGATGGCAATCGGGGCGGCTTCGCTTGTCCCGGAAACAGTGGATTCTGCCTCGGAATTTGCGCGGGACACCGATAGGGCTTCAGGGAGAGGGCTGCCTGCTTGTGCCCAGTCGGGGGCAGTGGACATGCTGCCCCAGCCTGGATCGGGAATGTTTGAACGCCCTGTTTGCCCCAGCGAAACACCCCAATCCTGAGGTGCAGGCTCGGCTGCCCCTTTGTTTGCCTGCTGGGCAATTTGTTCAGCCAGGATGGCGCTTCGCCTGGGAACTTCCGGACTTGTGGTTGCGGCAGGCATGGCAGTTTCAGGTGTGCTGACCGGAGCGTCCCAGCCGGTGGTCCAGGCAGAAATGGGTGAGACCCGCGGGGGAGTGTGCACCACCGGGACCGGGACCGGGACCGGGGCAGCGGCCCGGAACGTTTCCTGGTCTGCAGAGGACGCCGTCGGCGCGGGCTGTTGGTCTTGGCTCTGATCCTGGCTCTGGCCCTGGTATGGATCGGAAGCAGGGTATGCATCGGGGCCCGGCTCCTCCCAGGGGTCGCTGGGTTCTGTTGGGCCGTCCCAGTAGTCGGGGGACTCGCTGGGAGCATTCGCGGCAGGTGCAACAGGTGCAGCCGCTGCGGCCACCTCGTTCGCTGTGGTGACGGGTGAGGGCTCAGGTGCAGTGGCTGTCGATGTGGTTGTCGACGGGGTTGGGACAACTGCCGGCTTTAGTGCGGGCTCCACGGCTTCGGAGACGGCGGCCGGCGTCTGCACGCGACGTGCCGTGGGCCCGGAAGTAGGCGAGGCCGGAATGGCCACCTCAGTGGGCAGACCCCAGGAATCGAGGGGAGCAGCCACAGCTGCCCCAGTTCGAGCGCCAGTTCCAGATTCAGCTTCAGTTCGAGCACTGACCTCGGTTCCGAGTGCCGATCCACTGCTGTTCGGGTGCTGACCGGCCGAGCTGTTTTTCGAAGCGCCGTCCTGCGGACGAGTCGAATTACCAGCTGGAACTTTTGGGTTTGGCTCAGAGCTCGCCTTCGGAGCTTCTCCTGAAACGGCCAGGATCTGCACTGAAATACCCAACACGTCGTTGATGGCACGTTGGAGATTCTCCAAGTGGCCGCTGTTGCTGAAAGTGCCAATCAAACCGTCGGAGGGCAGTCCCACGCGCAGCTCACGGCCATCGAAGGTTTGCGGCACAACGTTTTGGGTCACGATGGCCCAGGAGGCCATCCGGATTCCACGGAGCGAGCCGAGGATTTCCGGCCATGCACGACGGATAACTTCAATACCCGTTGCGTTGCCGGCCGGTGCGTTGCGAGCCTGTCCATTGCCGTCCGCGGGTGCAGGGGCTCCGGTAGCCGGTGGCTGCTCTGCATGGGCGGAGCCGGCGGGCTGGGATGACTGCGGTTGCGCTGATTCGGGCGGTGCGGGTTGCTGCTGGGCAGGCTTGGGGCTGGCAGTCTGTGCCTGCTGCTGCGTCTGCTCGAGGTTCTCCGAGCTTTGCGAGTCGGGCTGCGATGTGCCTGACGGTGTACTGGTGAAGTCAGGACTGTCAGTGGGTGTGGGGAGATCGTCCCATGTTCGGGAGGACTGAGTTCGGGAGGACTGCCCCCCTTGTCCTGCTTGTTCATCCTGAAGACTTGATTCGGGAACTACCTGAGGATCGGCCAGCTGTGCCTGCGAGGGTGTGTGCCGTGCAGTCACTTCAGCACCTGCTTCAGCCCTGGCACGGGCCAATTGCGCGCGTACGGCAGCCAGCCCACCGCCGGAGGTTCCGGGATCGGCGTAAGTAGGCTCCGGCGTCGAACGTCGCTGTGCCGAGACAGAATCCGGGTAAGGGGAGGGGGCAGCAGTTACCGGGACATTCCCGGCAGCGGGTGCACCTGCATAGTTGAGACGGCGTTCGAGCTGATCCAGGCGGGTGCCCATGCCGCGAACGGAGGAATCCGCGCCTGGCAGCAGGAGGCGTGCGCCGAGCAGTTCAAGGTGCAGGCGGGGGGAGGTGGCGCCCGTCATTTCGTTGAATGCGGCGTTGGTGATGTCGGCTGCGCGGGATAACTCGGCGGCACCGAGCTGGGCGGCTTGGGCCTGCATGCGGGCGATGAGCTCGTCGGGGGTGCCGCGCAAAATGGCGTGCGCACTTTCCGGCATGGCGTGCACAATGATGAGGTCGCGGAAACGCTCAAGGAGGTCTTCAACGAAACGGCGGGGGTCGTGGCCGGTTTGGATGACCTTGTCCACGGACTTGAAAACAGTGGCTGAGTCGTTGGCGGCCAGGGCTTCGACAACGTCGTCGAGCAGTGAGGCGTGAGTGTAGCCGAGCAGGTCCACGGCCAGGTCATAGTCCAGGCCAGCGTCACCGGCACCGGCCATGAGCTGGTCCAGGACGGAGAGTGAATCGCGCACTGAACCACCGCCAGCGCGGACCACCAATGAGAGCACGCCCGGGGCGACGGCAACATTTTCGCGTTCGCACAGTAGCGCCAGATACGCCATGAGTGGTTCAGGCGGCACCAGCCGGAAGGGATAGTGGTGGGTGCGCGAGCGGATGGTGCCAATGACCTTGTCAGGCTCTGTTGTGGCAAAGATGAACTTGATGTGCTCCGGCGGCTCTTCAACAATTTTCAGCAGCGCGTTGAAGCCTGCAGAGGTGACCATGTGGGCCTCATCGATGATGAAGATCTTGTAGCGGTCGCGGATGGGGGCGAAGGTGGCGCGTTCACGCAGGTCGCGGGCGTCGTCGACGCCACCGTGGCTGGCAGCGTCAATTTCAATGACGTCGAGCGAGCCTGCACCCCCTCGGGCCAATTCGATGCAGCTGTCGCATGTACCGCACGGGTGGGAGGTGGGGCCTTGGGCACAGTTGAGGCAGCGCGCCAGGATGCGCGCAGACGTGGTTTTGCCGCAGCCGCGGGGGCCGGAAAACAAATAGGCGTGGTTGACACGGTTCTTGTCCAAGGCAGCCATCAAGGGTGCCGTGACATGCTCCTGTCCGATCACGTCGGCAAAGGAATCCGGACGGTACCGGCGATACAGGGCTGTTGGTGCACTCACAGTTCAAACCCTATCTAATCCGCCTGACAAATTGCCGCTTCGATGCTGCAAATCCGGCATATCTGGGGATAAATAAAGACCCCCCATGCACCCGCCAGAGCCCGCTTACCCTTGCTACCTTCCGGTCCTGGGGGAGTTCACAGGGTGACGCCACATGAGGGGCCGGGAATCAGCTTACCTGACAGCGGCGGTGGGTGCGAATCCGCCAACCGCGGTGCCACGCACAGCAAGGCATATCAATTTCCCTCCCACGGTGGTACGTTCGCCACATAGGGGCATTGACGCCATTGCCAAGCCGGTCCCGCCGCGCTTCCGCCCCTGCGCTACGCGGGCCCACCGAGGGAGCGATCGAGAATGTGGTACGGAGTCTTCGAATGGGTATTTTGGGTGCTGGCCTTTGGGTTTGGGGTTATGGCACTGGTGCGAGGTGAAGTGTTTTCAACCAACACCAGCCAGCGAGTGCAACGCCACGCAGGCCAACAGTTCTTCCTGTGGGTCTTGGCAGCCACCTTTGCGCTATCAGGATTCCTTACGGCAGTCTTGGCCATGCGCGCAGGACACTGACTCGCATCGTAGCTTCGCAGTGATTGGTTAAGGTGTTGAATTCCGGGCAGCAAAGGGAAGCCGGAATGAATGTGACACGCCTGCAGATCCTGAAATTCTGTAGCAATGTGACAATGTTGTAAAGTTGGCTGCGTAGTGCAGAAGGTAGTGGGAGCGCCGCCATCTGCACTGTAGGGACGTATTGCACGTCCTACCCTTGATGCGTTGCCTGCCTTCCGCAATGGACGCATAGGGAAATAAGGGCAGTAGGGCTTGAACGGGGTCGTACTGCCCTTATTTCTTGCACTGAATCAGCCGTGTTAGCGGTCATTTTTAGCCGCCCCAACCTTCGATTCGTGAGTTGGGCACTTTGTCAGGTACTCTTGAACCTGCCGTGTTTCGCACAGCAAGCTGGAGGATTCGCCTAGCGGCCTATGGCGCACGCCTGGAACGCGTGTTGGGTTAACGCCCTCGGGGGTTCAAATCCCCCATCCTCCGCCAATGAAAGGCCCGGAATCGTTGAGATTCCGGGCCTTTCGTCGCTTAAACGGTGATGGTTCTCGACTGGCTTGATCACCCGGACTGGCTCGATCACCAGCGCGGCAGCTTCCGCTACTGTTCCAGTGCGTCGAGCCAGAACTGCAGGAACGCTGCCCCAGCAAAATCATTGACAAAGTCATCGCCAAGCTCAAGGTCCGCTGCAGTCTTGACAGGGTAGGGCTTGTCCGGGACGCCGTCGGCAGGGCGCACATCCACATGCTTGACGGGGTGGTCTTGGTGGTGCAGCCAGTCGGCCATTGCGTAGTCGGTGCGGGAATCACCCACCGTGCGCCACGCTTGCGGCACGATGCCTTGTGCGGCAAGCAGTTCCACCGCGCGGCTGGCACCCAAATCCTTGCCCAGGCGAACAGATTCAATGTCCGTGGAGATGATGGACGGATCGACCCGGTAGTCGACACGGCCCGTTGACGCCGGCGCCCGGTGCTCAAGCCTCACCGCACCTAAGTCGTGCTCAGCCAGCAGAGCCAGCGCATCGGCGTCGAACTTGGACTGCTGCTCCAAGTAGCTGCTGCTCTCCACCTCAATGTGCTGCTCCACGGACACCATGGCCCGCTTCGTCTCGTCAAAGAACATGTGCCCGGCGTAGGAACGGCTGACGAGTTCCCTGATGGCATCGCCAAACGCCGTGGGCATGGCCAGGGACTTGTCCACATGCACGGGGCCGGGGCCGTCCTGGGTGAAGCTGAACCAGACGGCGCCCTTCTCGCAAATAGCGTGGACAACGGAACCCTCCGGCAGCCCGGCCTGGAGCATCGGCACCATCAGCTGCTCGGTGATGAAGGCGTCGGAGCGGCCGGTGTTGAACACCACGGGTATGCCGCGGTCCACCAGCTCAATCAAGCTCGCGATGATCTCCGGCGATACGCGGCGGGTCACCGGACTGGCCAGCGGGCCATCCACGTCGAGCAGCAGGGCCAGGGGTGGTTGCAAAAGTGTCATGCACCCATGTTCCCAGCACTGGCTGCCGAAGTGACATTTTCGGCAACCATTTGGCAACACACCATTACGCGAGAGGGGGCGGAAGTTCCCATAGCGGCGTGTAGTCCCTAGTCTGAGTGAGTGATCTTCAAAGCAATTGGCGACAAACGCCCGTACCCGGACCATGGCTACGTGACGCCCAAGGACTGGGCAGGCGTTGCGCCGCGCCAAGTCAGGCTTGCGGACTTGGTCACCACCAAGGCGCAACTGGACCTTGCCGCGCTGTTGGCTGAAGACTCAACATTTTTTGGTGATTTGTTTCCACACGTCGTGCAATGGCGGGGCACGCTGTATCTGGAAGACGGATTGCACAGGGCTGTTCGCACCGCCTTGCACCAGCGCAGCGTCATGCATGCCCGGGTTCTGGTGATGGATGACTAGGCCGCTGGGGGAACCGTCGTCGGCTGTTCCCCCGCAGAAACCCTCTTTTTCACCCGGTGGCGTGAAACCGAGTGCGGGCAAGTACGACGGCGCGGTGCCCGGCGACGATGTGCTGCTGACGGTTCGGCAAAAGCGCCGCGCTGCCAAGGAAGCGCGCAGGCAGGCCAAGGACGCGGCCTATGATCAGCGCCAACGACGCAAGAAGAACAAGGACGGAACGTCGTGGCGTGGCCGCCACATTGTTGATGAGCGCGGCCTGGCCGCCACCTTCCCAGAACCTGAGACTCCGGAGTTTGATTCCTCCATGGTGCGCCGACGCATCACACACGGTGCGGTGCTGGTGCTGTTGTTGGCGCTGGTGATTGCAGGGCTGGTCCTGGCCGGAATGGTGCAGCGCGGGGAACTTGAACTGAAGTTCGGAAATGGAAAATCGGCAACCGCACCCGTGACCTGTCCCGTTGAAACCCTTAAACTGCCGGCAAACAAGAACGTCACTGTCAACGTTTTCAACGGCGGCAGCACTGAGGGTCAGGCAGGGAAGGTGGCGAAGGAGCTGAAAGCGCGCGGCTTTGTCATCGGTGTGGTGGCGAACCAGGCCACTGAATATGTTGCCCCCACCATAGTTATTTCGGGCAAGGGTGGACACGGCGCCGCATTGAGCATGCAGCGCAACTTCGCCAATTCCGAATACGTGCAGGATGACCGAAAAGACAGCACGGTGGACGTCATAGTGACCAGTCGCTTCAGCGGGCTCGTCGACGCCGCAGCGGTGGATGCAAAGCCCGGAGTGCTCTCCTGCCCGCGCCTCAGCCCACCACCAAGCCCGCCGCCAAGTGCCGTGCCCCCAGCCCCGCCTGCAAAGCCAGCAGCGCCTGCCGCGGGGTAACGCCCCGCCTGCCGCGATTGGGGCAGCGAAACTCTGAAGCTAGTTGCGGGCGACCGGACGACCTTCGGCATCAAAGGACGCACCCACACCGGCTTGAATGAATCTGACGGCCGCGGCAATGTGTTCCTCGTCCGGGATGTCTGTATTGCGCCGTGAAGCGCTCGCCGTCAATGAGCCGTGAATGAGCTGAACAAGCCCCTCCACATCCGCCTCGGGCAGGAAACGCTGATCCATGCCGTCGCGCAGAATGCCCATCAGCAGCGAATTGAGTTCGCCCACGTGGACGCCCAACTTCGAGAACGACTCACTGGATAGCACCGACCGCATGGCAGGCCCGGGTGGCAGGTGGCGGCGGGTGAGGTCTTCCAGCTGGGCACGCACATACACGGAGAGCCGGTCCACCGGATTCTCCAAGCCGCCGAGCTTGGCCTTCAGGTCCGTGACAAATTTGCCGGTTTCATCCAGCGCATAGGCCACCAGAAGCTGTTCCAGGTCGGCAAAATAATTGTAGACGGCGGTTCTGCCCACGCCTGCCGTGCGGGCAACGTCTGTCATGGTCAGGCCGGGCAGGCCGTGGGTGAACAAAAGTTCACCAAAGGCGTTGAGGATTTTGCGCTGCGTCTGCTCGCGCTGCGCCGCGTTGGTTGGGGCGGCTATTCGTGGCATACGGCCATTTTAGCGTCATTACGTCAGTAAAAGTACTTATGCCCTTTTTGTGCGCGGGTCACCGTTGCATGGCGGCACGGCGAAGCCGCAAAACACGGACGACGGCGGCGCTGACGTGGCGCTCAAACGGCAGTTCCGCCGCGGTTATGGCAGAAGCAGAAAGAGCCTTGTCGATGCATTTGGTGACAAGCCGTTCAGGAATGTGCAGATCCCGGCCAAAGCGCAGCCAGTCGTTGCGGATAAGGCCTGTTCGGCTGCCGGCACTGCCACCCACCGGAAGTGCCATGCCCGGGTCACGTGAGGGATCTCCGTCGGGAAGATCGGTCACGATGCCACCGGGCACACCGGCGGCAAACCCCTGTTCAATCTCTGTTGCAAGCGTGCACTGGAGATCGTAGGCCGGGGCCACGAGCCATTCGCCGTTGGGCTGTTGAACCACTGAAATGTTCTTGGCATGCAGGTTTCCGTTGCCCGTCAACCAGGCGAAAAGAAATTGCAGGTAGATGTTACGGGCGGCCAGTGCCTTCGCCGAGCAAATGTTGATGGCCGCAGCAGCCACTGCTTCACTGGGGACGGAATATTTGCGGGCGGGCCCCAGACCCATCAACTGGGCGCAATCCTCAACTGCCAACGGCCCGGTGGGGGACCGGTCAAACCGTGAGACGAGCAGCCCTGCGTGGCCTGCGGCGTCGTGCACCAAACGTGATTGCGCCACTGGGATGGATAGGGCCCGGGCCTTGTTCACCAGCAGGAACTCCGCTTCAACCTGCCGCGCGTGGCTGGCGTCGTTGAACTTGAGGATGTAGGCACGGGTGGGATCCTTGTCGTGGCGGTAGGAGGCGGTGACCTTGTCCTGCAAGCCGGCCAGCGCTGAAGGGTCCACGGGGCCGGGGATGGTTGCATAGTCGAAAAAGTTGACGCTGTTCACGGTTTTGGCGATGGCCAACATGGGGGGCAGGGCCTGCGGCTTCTCTCCGGCTGGGACGATCTGGACGTCGCCCACAGGGTTTTCACCGGCGGCCAGCAGCAGTGAGAATTCGTCGGTGATGGTGGTTTTTGCAGCCCACCGCAGCTTGGCCAGCCGCTCGCCTTCCGGGAGCAGGCCGGAGAAAAATGCCGGTACACCGCCGTGGCCCAGCGTGACGGGAACATCGAGGGTGGGCAACGTGGAGGCTATGGCGGGGCCGCCGCCACTGAGGTAGCCGGGCAGATATGTAAAAATGACACCCAAACTGGGATGGCGGGTCAGCGTCGCAGCCGCACGGCCCTTCTTGTAGATCACGGCCTGGGCTATCGACTTCGCCTGGGCGAAATCCTTCACGACCCTTTGACTTTCAAACTCAAACTCATGCCCAAGGCAGTGGCTACGGCTGTCAGGATGTCCAAGCGCACCGTTTCCCGCCCATTTTCCAAGTCGCTCAGGACGCGGGTGGAAATGTCGGCCAGGTCCGCCGTTTCGCTCTGTGTAAGGTTGAGCGTCTTGCGGCGCGATCGCAGTATGGCACCCAGTTCGGCAACGTTCATGGCTTTTGCCTTCCGCGGAGCTTACAGTAACTTCTTGAAGGGCAGCAGGGGTGCTGCGTGGCTCCATCTTATGCCCGTCGGCTGCAATTTCGGCACGATCGTGCAGAAAGTATGCTGCCCCGTCAGCGGGCCCCAAGGGCTGGAAATTACAGCGTCAAGGCAACCACCCTACGTTCGCTAATGTTGAACAGTGAGCATCTACTTAGCAAAAAGACCATGGACCGGCCGCATTGGGGCGCTGCTGGGCATCCTGGTCATGGCCGTGAGTTTGCGCTCAGCCGTGTCTGTGGTTCCACCGCTGCTGAACGAACTGCGCGGCGAACTTGGCTTCGACGCCAACACCATTGGGCTGCTAGCCATGCTCCCGCCGCTCGTGTTTGCCATTTTTGGGCTCCTGACCCCCGTACTGATTCGCCGCTTCAGCCTCGAAAAGGTGCTGGTGGCCGCCGTCGTGCTGGCTCTGGTGGGGCAGCTGCTCCGTGTCACCACCGACCAAGTCTGGCCCTTTCTGGGGTTGACCGCCGTCATCATGGCCGGGTACGGGATCGGCAACGTGGTGCTTCCACCGCTCGTGAAAAAGTACTTCCCCGACCGCGTGGGCCTGGTGACCGCCGGGTACGTCACGCTCCTTGCGGTGGGCACAGCCATCAGCCCGCAGCTTGCTGTGCCGGTCGCAGAGGCCACCAATTGGCGCGTTTCGATGGGCATGTGGGCGTCTGTCAGTTTGCTCGTCCTGCTGCCGTGGATCATGCAATTCCTGCGTGACCGCAGCCAGAAGAACGACGTCGGCCACCTCACCGGGCAGGCGCCCCACCCCGGACAGGCAGTGGGGCAGGGTACAACGCCGAAACTGCGGCCCTGGCGCTCACCCGTGGCGTGGGGATTGGCGATCTTCCTCGCCGGCAACTCGGCGCAAACGTACGTGTATTTCACGTGGCTGCCTCCCTACCTTTCGGGAGAGGGCGTCGATACTGCGGCGGCAGGGTCGGCGCTGGCGTACTTTGCCATTCTGGGACTGCCGGTGAGCCTGCTTGTGCCTTTGTGGGTGCCACGGCTGAAGAATCCCATCATCGCCGTGTGTGTTTTTGCCGTATTCTGGGCTACCGGGCACCTTGGCCTGTACCTGGCCCCGCTGGACGGCACCTGGCTGTGGGTGACGTTTGCGGGGCTCGGCCAAGGCACGTTCGCCATGGCCCTGCTCATGGTGAATCTGCGCTCGCGCACCACGCATGGATCCGCGGTGTTGTCCGGGTTCAGCCAGGGCCTGGGCTACGCGGGGGCCGGTATTGCCCCGTTGTTCTTTGGCACCTTGCATGATGTCACCGGTTCCTGGACCGCGTCCTTCGCCACGTTGGGGGCCTGTCTGTTGGTGATGCTGACCGGAGCGGTGATGATCAACGCCAAGCGGTACATTGAAGATTCCGCTGCAGTTCCCGCGGCGCCCCCGGTGACAGACTACGTAGTTGAGCTCAAGGAGCAGTGAACGCATGAAACCCAGGATTTTGCTCACGGCAGCCATCCCCGAGCCGGGCATGGAATTGTTATACGACGCCGGTGAGGTCACCTTGCTGCCCGAGGTTCCGGACACTGCCGCACTGACAGCGTTGTGTGCCAGCGGCGATTTTGACGTGCTGCTCTCACGGCTGGGGGACACTGTGGACGCGGATTTACTGGCGGCTGCCAAGGTCCGCGGAGTCTCAAACTACGCAGTGGGGTTCAACAACATCGATGTGGAGGCAGCCACCAAGCATGGAATTCTGGTGGGAAACACCCCGGGTGTGCTCACCGATGCCACCGCGGATGTGGCCATGCTGCTCATACTTGGCACAGCCCGGCGTGTGGTTGAGGCCGACACCTTGGTGCGCTCTGGACAGTTTTCCGGTTGGAACCCAGAGCTGCTGATGGGCGCCGATGTGTCCGGACAGGTGCTGGGCCTGGCCGGCTTCGGCAGGATTGGCCGGGCCACGGCCCGCCGGGCGTTGGCGTTTGGCATGGACGTTGTCTTCTCGCCGCGGCCCCCGCAGGAGCGAATTGTTTCCGCTGATGAATTAGGCGAGTTTGCCGGCAAGGTCAGGCAGCTGCCGTGGGACGAAGTGGTGGCGCAGGCGGATTTCCTGTCCATCCACGTACCTCTGAATGGTCAGACGCGGCACCTGGTGGACGCGGCCGTGCTGAAAGCCATGAAACCCTCGGCCTTCCTCGTGAACACTTCGCGGGGCCCGGTGGTTGACGAGGCCGCCCTGGTCACGGCGCTTCGCGAAGGCGTGATTGCCGGGGCCGGACTGGATGTTTATGAGAATGAACCGGAGTTGGCGTCCGGGCTGACCGAACTGCCCAACACCGTGCTGCTGCCGCACATTGGCAGCGCAACCGTTCCTGTGCGCGGAAAGATGGCTGTGCTGGCGGCCAGAAATGCCATCGCCATCGGCAAGGGGGAAATGCCGGAATTTGCGGTCAACCCGGAAGCGTTCCGCGGCGCCCAATAACGCGGACGTAACGTAGGCTCGGGCCGGTGCCGGCGACCGGCCCGGCCGTGCGGGAAGGCACCTGGCCGGGCACCCGGCGTCGTACATGGATTGCCGCGGGAACATGCGGCACTGCGAGGTGGACAGTGGCTTCATGGCGGGATTACACGCGGGAATCTTGATTAAGCGGCTCTTGTGAGGAGAGCCCAAGAGCGGGACGGGCGCCTTCTTCCTTGCTGGCATTGCGTCGCTTTCGGAGGTGCCAGATGACGCTACCGGCGATGGCAAGGCCCACGAGGGCGAACGTCACGGTATGCCCGATGCTCTTTGCCAGGCTGAGGTAGGCGCTGCCCATGAAATAGCCGAGCAGGACTGCAGCGGTGCCCCAGATGATCCCGCCTGCAGCGTTGTAGATCAGGAAGCGACGGTAGGGCATGTGGGACAAACCAGCCAAAGCCGGCATGACCGCTCGGAAGAAAGCCGTGAATCGTCCGAGGAAGACTGCCGTGCCTCCGCGACGTGCCAAGAGTTCACGTGCACGGTCCAATTGTTTGCTGCGCTTCTTCAACAGACGAAAATTCAATATCCGCGGCCCAAAGTGGCGGCCCGCTTCGTACCCGACAGTGTCACCCAGAATGGCGGCCATAACGACCAACGCCGTGATGAGCCAGAGTTGCAGGTGGTGCTGACTGGCCATGACCCCGCCGAGGATGGCGGCAGTTGCTCCGGGAATGATGAACCCGATGAATAATGCGTCTTCCGCGAAGACCAAGGCTGTGATGAGCAGGTAAGCCACTACGGGTGTTACTTGAAGTACCGATCCGATGATCGTGTTGATCATGGCGCCACCGCCCTTTCCAGCTAAACCTCAGCTTTCCATGACAACGCTGAGGGGAACCTGAGATGGTGCAGGGCGCATCAGTGGGCCAGGCCAAGGCGGGGAGCGAGCCACGTCAAGGCCAGCGGCATGGCTTTCACGGGTACCTCCCAGGAGTGGCCGGCGCCTAGAACGCCGTGGGTGGTGATCGTCATCCCGGAAGATTTGGCGGCTGTGGACACTTGATCCATGTATCCGGTGAAGCGTGCATCTTGTGCGCCGGCTGCGAAGTACATCCAGCTGTCCGGGTAGTGGTTTTTCGCCAACAAAGTGAGCGGGACAACAGCGTCGAACGCGGCTGTGTTGCCGCCAAATGCCTGCTGAATGGTTACGGCCCGGTCCGCTGACAACGCCGGTTCAGCCTCACCGCTGAGATCGATAGCGGAGGGATAAGTTTTGGGGTGCATGGTCGCCATCTGCAGCGCGCATGTGCCGCCGAAGGAGAACCCGCCGACGGCCCAGTGCTGCGGATTCGGGTCGACCGTCAGCGTACTTTTAATCCAGGCTGGGACATCCACAGCCAGGTAGCTGTCTGTTTTGGCGATCTGTGAGTCCATGCACATGGTGTTGGCAGAGTCTGTTCCCGTGACATCAGGGACTACCACCACAGGTGCCAAGCCCTGATGAGAGGCGGCAAACGCGTCCATGATCTGCTTCAACTGACCGGCTTTCAGCCAGTCGGCAGGGCCCCCTGGTTGGCCGGGGATGAGGACCACCACTGGCAGCAGGGGCCGGCTTGGGGCTTGATATGCCGGAGGCAGGTAGACGTATGCGGTGCGTCCGGTGAAACCTGAAATACTGCCAGGGATCTGCGCCGATTTTACGGTGCCGGCCGCGGGCAAACCGGCGGGTTTGACCCAACTGTCAATGATTTGGGCGGAAGTTTTGGTTGGCAGGGCGGAGTGCGGTTGTTTTGCAGCTGTGGTGGGGGACAGTGGGGAAATGTTCGCAGTGCTGGCACCCGTAACGTCCCCAACAGTGCGGTAGGCGCCGTAGTAGATGTTCACTTGCATGGCTACGGCAGCGACAACCAAGGCCATGGCTACAGGAGCCAGAATTTTGCGCCACCAGCGGCTGGACACCAGATGCAACACCATCAGCAGGAAGGCAAACACGCCCACGCCAATCCACGCGATCACCTGCAGCGGCAGGTCATAGGCGCTGAGCGCGGCAACGTTGACCACGTACCAGTTGATGGCCCAAGCCAGGATGGCAGCCAACACCGCGGCAATAACCACGCTAATGGCCCACCTGCGGTTCCAGCGCAGCAGTAGCACGGCCCCCGCAATGCAGGCGAGGACGGCCAGTACCACCGGTAACGGTCCGGAGATCAGATCCAGATTGGAAATAAAATTCATTTCAGTGGTTTCCAGACGTCCGGGGAGAGGAGGGAACGGTGCTTTGATGAAGGATCAGGAAAGGACCATGGGTCGGACCCGGACAGGATGGGGGGTTCCTGGCCGGTTCCGTCCCATGGTTCTACTGTACCGGGGCGTTCCTGTGAGGATGCTGAGGCTCCTGATGGGGATGCTGAGAAATGGGTCCTCGTGTTTGTGCAAAAGTCACTTGCACAGGCATGGTTGAACCATGACACGACTTCGCTTGCGGCTGCCCTTCTCCCGACGGCGGTTGCGGCGTGCTTGGGGTGTGCGTAAAAGGGCGACGGCGACGGCCATCACCGTTGTTGCCCTCGCACTGGTTGCAGGTGGTGTGTTGTTGTTGGTGCTTTTGCAGACATCTTTGATTGCCGCCACTGAAACGGTAGCGAAGAGCAAGGCGGCGGATGTGGTGGCCCTGATCGCCGCCCATGATGTTTCCGAGGCCGCGCAATCAATGGCCGCCACTGCACGAGGCGGCCAGTATGTGCAGATTATTGACGCGCAAGGAAAAGTGGTCGCCTCCTCGGAAAAATCGGCAGAGAAGTCTGCGCTGTCAGAGTTGCGCCCCGGTCCCGGGAAAACGATCACTGATTCTGTCTCCAGCTTGCAGAGCATCGGAGACACCGATGAGTTCTTGATCGTGGCCAGCGGGGTGCAAACCGATGAAGGCAGTTTCACGGTGATTGTCGCATCGACGGTCCAGATCCAGGCGGACTCTGTAGCTACGGTGGCGTGGTTCCTGCTCGGGGCAACACCTTTGTTGTTGGTGGTGGTTGGCGCCGCGGTGTGGTTTTTAGTGGGCAGATCCCTGCGTCAGGTTGAGAGGATCCGTGGCCAGGTTGCCCGCATTAACGCCAGCCGGCTCAGTGAACGGGTGGAAGTTCCCGTCACCCATGATGAAATTCACCGCCTTGCCCAGACCATGAACTCGATGCTGGACAAGCTTCAAGCTTCCGATGCTGAGCAGCGCCGGTTTGTTTCCGATGCCAGCCATGAGCTGCGCAGCCCGCTTGCCACTATTAGTGCGGGGCTGGAAATCGCTGCAGCGGACCCGAGCGGGGAAACCTGGCGCGGGCTCCAAGACATGCTCAGCGGGGAAACGGCGCGTATGCGCTACTTGGTTGATGATCTGCTGACGTTGGCCAAAGCCAACGATGGTGGTATCCACGTTATGGCCGAAGATGTTGACCTCGACGACGTTCTGGCCACCGAAATTCGTCGGCTGCGGCCGCTGACCTCACACGCCATCAAAGCGAGCCTGGTTCCGGCCAGGGTCACCGGGGACACCCATCGTCTGGGACAGGTGCTGCGCAATGTCCTGGACAACGCTGACCGCCATGCCCGATCCGCGATCACCATAGAGCTCACCGCCAGCCCGGATGCGGTGGTAGTGGTCATCGACAATGACGGAGACCCCGTACCCGAGGATGACCGTGAAAGGATCTTTGAGCGTTTCGTGCGCCTGGATGAAAGCCGCTCACGCGAAAGCGGAGGCAGCGGACTGGGATTGGCCATCGCAGCAGGAATCATGGCAGCCCACCACGGCACCATCACCACAACGCAAACCCCTACCGGCGACTGCCGCTTCGAACTACACCTGCCCACCAGTCCTACACTGCAGAATCCCGATCTGCAGTGAGAAGGTAACCCATGCCGCGGACAGTGGACAGAGTGGATAAATTGAATGGGACGTCGACTTTGCGACGCAAGTAGCCTATGTAGACTTCCACCACGTTGTCACCGCCTTCAAAGGCCGGATCCCAGACGTTGTCGAGAATTTCGGCTTTGGAAACCACCTGATCGTGCCGGCGCATCAAGAATTGCAACAGCCCATATTCTCTTGCGGTCAAGGAGATGGCCTTATCGCCGCGATGAACGCTGCGGTTCATGGGATCCATCCGCAAAGTCCCCAATGTCATGACCACCGGGCGCTCCGGTGCGCCACGCCGGATCAAAGCCCGAAGCCGGGCCACCAGCACGAGAAAGCTAAAGGGCTTCGTCAGATAGTCATCGGCACCCAGGTCAAAGGCATCAGTCTGGTCGTACTCCCCATCCTTGGCGGTCAGCATCATCACAGGGGTCCAGATCTTGCGTGCGCGGATTTCCTTGAGTACGTCGTAGCCATTCTTCAAGGGCAGCATCAAATCCAAGAGAATCACGTCGTAGGGGTTCTCGGTGGCGGCCCAGAGCCCGCTGACACCGTCATGGACCACCTCCACTACGAAACCCTCGTTTATTAAGCCGCGGCGAACTGTTTCGGCCAGCAACTTTTCGTCTTCCACCAATAGAATCCGCATCTGCATCCTTCCGTCCTATAGACAGTATGGCTGGACTGGGCTGAGAAGTAACTGAGAGAAAGTTCCCTCAGGACCCTCTCAGGAAGTAGGTGGCAGGCTGACAGCAACTTCGCACAGCAGATCAGGAAGATCATGTTTCCCTACCCAGTCTCGGCAATTTCGGCTAATAGGCGCCTGCGGTCAGACCTTCGCTCCTGGTGGTTAGGGCTCGGTGTCACCATCCGAAATACTGTCCCCACCGGTATCTGGCCGACTACGCCTACAGTGCCGGCCCTGTGATGAAAGTCAGCGGCCTACTCGGCGTGTTCAAGACGTGGAGGCACGCGCCGGCAACCTGGGCTTTCGTCGTGTTGCTGTGGCTGCCGGTGCTGCTGACAGGCACAGTGCTCTCCGCGCACCATGGACCATGGCGATCTGCGATGGTTGCCACGCCGTCGTCTCTACCCGAACAATGGTGGACAGTCTTCACTTCTGTATTTTGGGAGCGGGGGTTAAGCGGTTATCTGGTGGGGACAGTTCTGCTGTTGATTGTAGGTATCCCGGCTGAACGCCGTTTGGAAAGCCTGCGCTTTCTTATCGCTGGATTAGCCACCCAAGCAGCGGGAATCCTGATAACCATCGCTATGGTGCATGGGATTCACACTCTGATGGGCAGCTGGTCGGCGCAACTGCTGACACACTCCTATCTGGGCCCTTCAGCCTTCGTGTTCGGTGCGGCCTTGGCTGCAACGACAACCCTGGGGGTGCTGTGGCGCCGGCGCTTCAGGCTGACTTTCTTCGCCTTGTTGTTGCTGCTCGCGCTGTACAGCGGTTCCTTCCCTGATTTGGTCCGGCTTGCGGCCGCCACGGTGGGTGTCTTCCTTGGCCCAGTGCTCTTCGGCCGCGTCCCCCGGATCAGTGTTCCGGTTTCCTCCCGCCGAGAAGCCAGGGTTCTGGTTGCGCTTATTGTGGCCGCATCCGCAGCGGGACCGGTCCTGTCAGGTTTGCTGCCGCACGCCGTCGGACCTCTGTCTGTTCTGCGATTTCTTTTCACCAACATCCAAACAGTGGATCCACAAACGCTTCAAACTCTGTGCTCTGACCCGACCCAAGTTCAGGACTGTGCCGCAGCGCAATTGCAGCTCCGTGCCGGTGCTGGCGGTATTTTCATGGCGATTCTGCCGTCTGTGCTGCTGTTGATCATCGCCGACGGCCTGCGCCGTGGCCGTCTTTTTGCTTGGTACGCTGCGGTGGTCGTCCAAGGGGGCCTCGCCATCCTGGCTGGCAGCTACATTGTCGCTGCGCTGATGTCTGCTGCCTCAACCACGTCACCAAATGAGGGCTTGGGGGCTATAGATGTCACTTCGTACCGCCACCCCTTGAGCCTGATACTGCCCCTTCTGTTGCCGGTACTGCTGGTGGCTCTACTTTTGCTGACGCGGAGACACTTTCGCGTCAATGCACCACCAAAAACCTACCGAACCCTCTTCCTGAGCCTCCTTTTTTGTACTGCCGCAATCCTGTCGGCCGTATACGTGCTGGCCGGGCTGGCACTGGCGTCAGGCTTCACGCCCGTGCCGGGGCTCCCGGAACTGCTGGCGGACCTGCCGGATCGTTTCCTCCCGCTGGGGTACTTGCTGGATCTGTCCCCGGCCTTCTTTCCGCAAAGTGGGGCCGCCGTGATCCTTTACGAAGGAATCGGTATCACTTTTTGGCTCATTGCGGCTGTTCTGATCCTGAGAACATTTTTACGGCCAGTTCACGATGCCCAAGGCACTGACACCCTCCGTGCCCGGAACATCCTCAAGGCCACAGAAGGTTCTTCGTTGTCGTGGATGACACAGTGGAGCGGGAACAGCTACTGGTTTTCCGGCTCTGGGAAGAGTTTCATTGCCTACAGGGTCATCTCAGGTATTGCCTTGACGCTCGGGCCTCCCGTGGGTCCGCCTGCGGAGCTGGAAACCACGATTGATGAATTTACCAACCATGCAGCAGAGCAGGGTTGGACCCCCTGCTTCTACTCCGTGCCCGGGAACGTCAAAGACGCCACTGCAGAACTTGGCTGGGGGTCCGTGCAAGTCGCCCAAGAAACCATCTTGGACCTTGCAGACCTGTCCTTTACAGGCAAGAAGTTCCAAGACATTCGAACGGCGTTGAACAAGGCAACCAAGGAGGGCATCCGCACCCAGTGGGTTTCCTACCCGGAAGCGCCGCTGGCCATTGCTGATCAAATCCATGCCATCTCTGAAGAATGGGTTGCCGAAAAGAAGATGCCCGAAATGGGCTTTACTCTGGGCGGCATTGAGGAGCTCAACGATCCGGAAGTACGCTGCCTGCTCGCCATTGACGAGGAACACACCATCCACGCCATCGCGTCCTGGCTGCCCGTCTACCGGGAGGGTGCCATTGTGGGATGGACTCTGGACTTCATGCGACGGCGCAGCACCGGGTTCCGGGCCAGCATAGAGTTCCTGATCGCGTCAGCCGCGCTGTCATGCAAAAATGACGGGTACGAATTCCTTAGCCTCTCCGGAGCGCCATTAGCACGCATCGAAACGGCAGGGGAGGGGGAAACCACAAATGTGTCGGAGCAACGGCGGGCCGCGTTGGACCGGCTCCTCCAACAACTGGGCACCATTCTTGAACCTGTCTACGGCTTCAAATCGCTGCTCACGTTCAAATCGAAATTCCAGCCGCGCTACGAGCCATTGTTCATGGTCTACCCCGATGCCGCTGCGCTTCCCAGCATCGCCAACGCCGTCGGCAGGGCCTACCTGCCCAAGGTGTCGGTTCAGCAAAGTCTTAGCCTTGCGGGAAAAATCATGCGCCGCCCCAGCAGGGTAAAGGCGAAAGGACCCAGCTCACAGCCCGGCTCACAGGCCACAAGCCCTTCGCACCCGTCGGAGCCGGTGAAATCCTTGCATGACGCCGATAGGTGAGGCTGCCTTTCTGCACAACCCTTTCCGCAAGACATGGCGAGCTAGAAACTGGAGGAACTGCCTGAACCGGAGAAGCTGCCGCCGCTGGAACCGTATCCGCTGCTGCTGCCTCCTGAACTGGAGCTGCTGCGTGAGGTGTCGACCTGTTGGCGGGCAGTGGTGTAGCCGTGGTTGAAGGAATGCACCGAGTAGAACATGTTCCAGCCGTAAACGGATCCCAAGATGGTGGACCTGCCCAGTTGCGCGTCATTCCTGCGGTTGAGGTCCATGGTGTCGCGCATGTGCTGCTTCTCAGAACTCGTTTTGGCGTACTTGTTGATCATGAGTTCTGAATGCTGCTGCAACATGCCCGTCAATTCGGCGCGAATGTCCCGGAGCTGGTCTAGGGCGGCTTCGGGAGAGATGAGCCCCGATTGGAAATCGGCGGCCAACTGTTGGAGGCTCTGGGTCCTTTGGGCGTGAAGTGAGGCCAGGGACGTGGTCGTGGGCATTCCCTGAGCTTCGGGTTGCGAGATCAACGCCGGGAGCTGGTTCAGGTCATTGAACAAGGCCTGGGACTGTCTGTCCCAGGCGCCTTCCCAGCCGGCAAACCTGTTGAGTAGGGTGTTGGTGTCTGCAATGACGTCGTCAAGATCGTCCAGCTCCGTTGCAAGATCGGCATACTTGCCAACCAGTTTGACGTTGGCGCCCTTGGAGAGTTCCTTCTGAGTGAGCGAGTGAACCTGCTGATTCAGAGTGATGGCTTCATGGTAGCGAGTGCTAAAGTCGCGGTACTTTTCCAGCACCAGAGCTCCGTAGGTGGACGATTCCGGGATAGTTTTCGCGTTAAGTTCGGTGACATCCAAGGCAAAGCTCACGCTGGAGTATGCGGTGTCCCCACGCTTGAGATGCTCGGCGGCCTTCTTGCGGTTATTGGACCGCACTACGGCACGGGCGCCGAAACCCA
The DNA here is from genome assembly GCF_017353415.1 of Arthrobacter sp. E3. Classification (GTDB taxonomy): domain Bacteria; phylum Actinomycetota; class Actinomycetes; order Actinomycetales; family Micrococcaceae; genus Specibacter. The sequence continues at coordinate 156,630 of NZ_JAFMPX010000001.1, read as the reverse complement.
GGAGGGCGACGCCGCCGGCGATGCTTGCGGTGATGATGAAGCCCAAGGAGAGGTACCACGGCTGGTTAATCAGAGAGGCCCCCTTTTTTACTCCCGCAATAGTTCCATCCGTCCACTGGGCTTCGACAAAGAGTTTCTTTGCGGCGTCCTGAATGGCTTCGCGTTTTTGTAGTGACACCTTGCGGTCCTCGCCCATGTACGTGCCCACCTGACGGCCCACTGGATCGAAGGCAAAAATGAACAAGCCGTCCGCCCACTTCTGCCCGTCGGCGCTGATCCATTCCGGATGGTTGACACGTGCGTAGCGCAGGACTTCTTCGTTGAAGTTGTCGCTGGCCGTGCCGTTGCGGGTATAGATGGCGACCTTGGTGGGTTTGTGGAAGTTGACTTTTTCCAAGGCCGGCAGCAGTTGTGGCTGGTACAGCACTCCTGCGGTGTCCTCAATAACCACCTCGGTCGGTGTAGCTGCGGTAGCTGCGGGAGCGATTCCCACAATGGCCATGATTGTCAGGGCGAGAATTCCCAGAAACTTCTTCACTGTTCCCCATTTCCGTAGCAGCGTTGACCTACGACTCTACCGGCGCGGGTCAATCACAGTCAGTCGCCGGAGGAAACAGGCATGACGGAAACAGGCACACTGGCTAGTGCGTCGATGCAGGCGGGCAGTCTTTTGGCCGCTCGATTCGAGGTGGGCCCCCAACTCCCAACTTTTTTGGGAGTTGGGAGTTCGGGGTCCTGAAAGCAGCTGGGTCGCCTGATGACAGCAGGGTGCTCCAGTAATTCGCCACTGTGGTGACAATGGCTAGAGTTGGTGGGGAGAAGTGACCGGCCCCCATTTGGAGACAGGAAGCAATGACAAAGAAAACCAAGCGCAGCAGCAAGGGCGCGATCCGTGGCACCTCCGTCGGCGCGCTGCGGGCTGAGCGGGCCATCGGTGCGGTCACCAAGGGCTTTGTCGACTGGTGCGAACAAGGTCAGGACTTCCCCGCTGACACAGCACTTCTGTTGCTGGAACCGGTCAAAGCCGTTGCCGGGCTCTACTTTGAGTCCACGCCGTCAGCGGACGTGACAAGTTTTGAGCCGGTTCCCTTCGGGCACGCTTTTTCGCAGCTGATGGAGGGCGTGGAGGGACAGGATGAGGAAGAACTGGACTTCATCTTTGAATCCGTGCACCTGTACATCGAATTCCTCGCCGACACCGGCGCCTGGACAGGCCCGGAAGAACACCTCCTTGCCGTTCACGCCTTGTTCCATGCGGAGTCGGAGGAATCAGGGATGCCGCACATCATTGCCCCTGAACTGACCCCGGCGCAGGAACTGGAAGGCCTGGCCGGAACGGAACTGGCCCGGCGCATGGAGGCGCTGCTGCGCTGGTTGGGAACCGGGAAGGATGTCACCTCGACAGGCGCTTTGCGGCTAAAGGACATTGAGGGTGCTGCGGCGGCAATAGGTGTCCGCGCCAAGGGTGTAAAGCCGTCAGCCAAGTACCAGCCCGAAGCGCTCCTCGCCGGTGAGCCTGCTCCGGATGTTGCAGTCCGCAGCGTCAAGTCCATGCATGAGGAACCCAAGCTGGCACTCTTCTGGGCAGCGTTGGAAGTGGCAGGCCTCATGGATGTCGGCGCAACGCGAGCCTGGCCGACGCCGTGGGCGGACAGCTTTCTGGAGCAGCCGGATCTTGAAGGACTCGAGGTGCTGCGTGAATTCACTGCGGCATTTGTGGCCTTGTCCATGCAAACTGGTGAAGTCTGGGACCCGGCCTTGATTGAGGCAGCTTCCGTCAAAACCGCCATTTTGGTGGCTGCGACCACTGACACCCCGCCGCAGATGGAGAGCATTGACACGCTGCTGACCGTCGGCGTCGGACCTCTTGAGGACAAGCTCACCGGGGAGGTTGTGCGGGCGGACTTGGAGTACTTGGCTGAGTTGGGTGTCGTCACACTGGGGGCGCGGGTGGAAGTGCCGCCAGCGTTGGTGGCCTGCATGGCGGTGGCGCTCGCCGACGCTTTTAACGATGAAAATGATGACGAAGACGACTTTGACCCCTTCGAGGCCAGCACCGCACGGGCCGCAACGCTCAAACCCAACCCCAAAGCGCCGATCCTGCAGCTGAAGATCTCCATCAAGCAGGCCAGCCCACCCATTTGGCGCAGGCTGCTGGTGCGCTCAGACCTGTCGTTGGGACAGCTGCACCGCATCATTCAGGCCTCCTTTGAATGGTTGGACTACCACCTGCATGAGTTCCGTGTGGGCGGCTATCCGGGCACCATATATGGGGTGGCGGGAGCCGGAAATCACTTCGAGGATCCGCCCCTGGATGAGGCCGCAACCGCCATCGGGGATCTGCTGGCCGCCGAGCGCGACACCATCGCCTACACCTATGACTTTGGCGACGATTGGGAGCACAGCATTGCGGTGGAGAAGGTTCTTCCTGCCGATGCCAGTGTGCCGGCTGTGCGTTGCACCGGTGGTCGCGGCCGTGGCCCTGCAGAAGACAGCGGCGGAGTGTGGGGATGGTCGGGGATCGTTGAGGCCGTCAACAATCCCGCGCACGAGGAACACCTGGAATACCGGGACTGGTTGGGCATGGTTCCCGGAGAGCACTTGGATCCCAAGGAGTTCATCAAAGACGATCTGAATGAGGACCTGATCCGCCTCTTCTGACCCACGGAGGCGTACGCCGTTTCCCACGCACGACGCCGGGGCGTTGCCTTCCAGCAGCAGCTCACGTTTCGCTTGACGGAAGTGGTGACTTTCGAAGTCGGGTGCTCAAATGACGATGTTGCTGCCAAAACCAATCTGGGCCGATGCAACCGCAATGTCGGCGAGGATGGCGGGGGAATTTAGTGGCACCGACAGCTCGGGTGCCGGCGGGAACACGTCCGTGGACCATATCGCTATGACATCATGTCCTCCGATGACGGCCGACGGGGCGATGAGCCCGCCAAGGTCGGGCCAAGCATCGTGGATGGCGCGCGCCCAAGCCTGTGTACGGGCCTTTTCCTGGAAGACCACTTGCGCTGAGCCGCCAGCTTTCAGCAGCCATTCCCCGGTGAGGTCCGCGAGGATCATTTCCTGCTGAGTGCGGAAGGCCGTGATGTAGGTGGCATGTGAATCCACATCGACGAACCGCGTGAGCTGAAACGCTTCAGCGAGGCAGGTGGGCACGTCGCGACCAAGATAGGCTGCGCCGAGCGGTGCATGTTCACCTTGCGGCAGTGGATGTGGATCCCAACGCGCCGTGGGCAGCGGGCCCCACGTCCGGATCTGGTCCCAAGGCAGGGTGTGGAGGGAGATGGTCTGGTGGATTCGCCACATGACCGTGCTCTGTGGGAGGGTCTTTGTTTCGATGCCCAGGGCCCGCAACTCTTCGATGGCAGGCGGATACTGGTCCACCATCAGAAGCCGAAGGAGACGTCATTGGCAATTGAAACAACCGGATCCGGGTCACCGCCGGACTCCAGCCACTCTTTCGCCGAAGACGCTTCCCCGTCAATGACCAGGTCCGGCTGTGGCGTTTGAAAGAAACCTGCAATGGTTTGCGGGTGTGCGTCACGGGGGAGGGCTGCAAGGACAGCAGATAGACCCGGCAGGGCTTGGCCCGTGTCGGCTGCAAATTGCCACAGGGGGAAGTGCAGCTTCCCATGGCGCTCATATGAATAGAGCCGCCCCGCAGACTTGTAATGCCTAATTGTCGACGAGGACAGCTTCAGTTTCTTTGCCAGTTCCTCGGCTGTCAGGGCAGCTGAGTCCGATGCCAGGACAGACACGATATTCTTGGCGGCGGCAGCGGCCACATCAGCTTTGGCGGCATTGATGCCGGCGTTGGAATCCCAGAATGAGCGGTCCCGCGCCGAGAGGCTGACCGTTCCGGAGGCCCGCATCTGATCGTCGAGGGCCTCGGTGAGGTCAGCTTCGGTAAAAGAGGGGCCGCGGGCCGCGATCCAGTCAGCAACCGAGCCCCCGCCCGGCGTCCCCTTCCGGTTGGCCTTGATTTCCTGCACGTCCATGGCGTCCAAACCTCCTAATGCACAGTTTATGCCACCGCTAACAACTGTGGAAGGGCCTGTGTCTGATCTTGAAGTTAGCTTTGTCTGGTGGCGCGCTGTTGGGAAATTCATAGCTCTTCGGAATCTGAACGGAACAGTGTCCATTGGACTCTTGGACAGTGAAGATCGAGGAAAAGAAGTAGCCACCAAAAATAGCGGCCGGGTTGGTGGTGCCGAAGAGGCGCCGCCAACCCAGCCGCGGTAGTTTACCCTCCGGAGGGTAGGCTGCGGGGTGCTACTTTTGGTTCTCATCCTTGGGGTGCTGCTCGCGAGTCTTGTCTGTCTTGTCCGGCTTGTCCTCACGCAATTTCGCTTCACGCGCGTCCAACTCGGCCTTGAGTTTGCGCAGGCGCTCAGCTTCCACCTTCTGTGCCCTGTCGACTTCCAGATTACGCAGGAACTCGGGGTTGTCATCCGGGGCCACCGAGCGGCCATAGCTGACGGTGTGGGACGGGCCGCGCGGAGATGATCCTTGGCCGCCCTGCGTTTGCGACTGATTGGATGCCGCGCCAGCATATTGGGGGCGTCCGAACAAGAACCACAAGGCCACACCAATGACATTCAAAAGCACAATGATAAATACCCAGGCAGTCTTGGGGATGCTCCGCACGTCGCTGGGCTCACTGCGGAGGCAGTCGATGAGTCCGTAGACAAACAGGACAACACCTAAAGTCACGGGAATGATATAGCGCATGCTTCATTCTAACGTTGACGGGCAAATTACCGCCCCGGGCGTTACCCGGGGCAGACACTCAGTTTCAGCGGCTAAACTTGAGCCGTGTCTTTCTTCAAATACTCCTTGGTCCGCGCCGTGCTCTTCTTGGCGTTCTTCCTCCTCGCCTACAAGGTGATTGGCTTTTCCTGGCTTACAGCGGCCTTGGTCGCAGCACTGGGCGCCTTCTTGATCAGCTTCATTTTCCTGCGCAAGCAGCGCGACGGCGCAACCGCCGTCGTTGCTGGCCGATTCGCACCGAATGCCGAGACCACACAGTCCGCAGGTGCTTCCGCCGACGCCGAGGCTGAAGATGCCTTGGTCGATGAAAACCCGGACATCTGGGTTGATTCAGACCGCAAGCCCAGCGCATCCAAGTCCGAGCGCGCAGAAGAAGAGTCGCTCTAAACGCAGCCAACTGCAACCCGCGGACTGGATCCGTGGATTACAACGCCGTGAGCACCATGGCCACGGCGAACAGCACGCTGAAACCCAGGTTGAAAAGGCCGGTTTGCTGCAAAACAGGGATCAGGTTCTTTCGCATTTTGCCTGTGAGCATCAGCCAGCTGGGCATCACCATGAACGGGACCAGCAGCAGCACCAGCAAAATCCACGGCTTCGCCGGCACCAGGAACATCATCAGCAGCACCGACAGTGCCAGCATCACCACATAGCTGAGCCGCGCGTTTCTATCGCCCAGCCGCACGGCCAGAGTGCGCTTGCCCACTTCGGTGTCCGTGGGGATGTCGCGGACATTGTTGGCCATCAAAAGTGCGACGGCGATCAGTCCCGTCGAGATTGAACCCAACACCGCCGCCGTGCTCACCGCGCCGGTCTGGGTGAACGTGGTGCCCAAGGTTGCCACGGGGCCAAAGAACACAAACACGAACACGTCGCCCAGACCCATGTAGCCGTACGGATTCTTGCCGCCCGTGTAGCCCCAGGCGGCCAGTACGGCCCCGGCCCCGATCAGCAGCAGCCACCAAGCCTGCGACAGCACCACCAGTCCCAAACCGGCCAACATGGCCAGACCAAACGCGGCAAACGCGGCAAACTTCACATGCGAGGGCTTCGCCGCACCGCTGCCCACCAAGCGCAGCGGCCCCACCCGCACTTCGTCAGTGCCGCGGATGCCGTCGGAGTAGTCGTTGGCGTAGTTCACCCCAATTTGCAGCAGCAAGGCCACGAACATGGCCAACACTGCCCGGCCCCAATGCAGACCCCCCATGTCGAAGGCCGCAGCGGTACCGATGATCACGGGGGCCACTGCCATGGGCAAGGTCCTTAGCCGAGCCCCGGAAATCCATTGCCCCACAGTGGCCACGGTGTTACTCCTTCAATTCTTTTGCGCATATGTTTTGCGCATTGGGTGTTGGTGGACTCAATCAACGGGTCCACCGCGTTAATTGTGCCGCTTCACGGCACTAAGGAGTTTGGGCGGCTTCGGCCAAAGCGGTCAAAATCGCCGTCCTGTCAGGCTTTCCCGTGGCAAGCACGGGAAGCTCGGAGACGAACACCACAGTTTTGGGCACCAAATGGGCTTCCACCAGTGCCGCCGCACCGGCCAGCAGCTCGGGCAGGGAGCAGGAGGCAACAACCATGGCCGCCACCTGCTGCCCCCATTCGGCGGACGGTACCGGCACCACAAAGGCCTCGCGCACGCCCTGGACGCGGTGCAATGCCTCGGTCACCACGGACGGGGAGACCTTCAGCCCGCCGGTGATGATGACGTCGTCCGCCCGGCCCAGCACGCGCAGGCGTCCCTCGGCGTCCAGCTCGCCCAAGTCGCCGCTTTCATACCAGCGCACCGTCTCGCCGTCGTGCTCTTCTTCATGGAAGGAGGCGGCGGTGAGTGCGTCATCGCCGAGGTATCCGGTGGCCAGAACGTCGCCGCCGAGCAGCACCCGGCCCTCGCGGATGGCGAGTTGCACGCCTTCCAGGGGGACGCCGTCGTACACGCATCCGCCACACGTTTCGCTCATGCCGTACGTGGTGATGACGTTTAGCCCGGCACCGCGCGCGGCCTCGAGCAGCACCGGGTTGATGGGGCCGCCGCCGAGCAGGATCGCGTTGAAGCGGCGCAGCACCGTCAATGTTTCCGCGCTGGGATTGCTCAGCAGGCGGGTGAGCTGTGTCGGGACCAGCGAGGTGAAACGCATTTTGTCGGTGAGTTCATGCGCGGCCTCGGTGAACGCTTCCGGGGTGAAGCCGCCGCTCATGTCCATGGCCCAGGGGCGGGCGCCGGCGAACATGCTGCGTACCAAGACTTGCAGCCCGGCCACGTAGTTCATGGGCAGTGCGAGGAGCCATTGGCCCTCGCCGCGCAGCGCCATGGCTGTCCCAACCGAGGACGCCGCCAGTGCATCCACGCTCAGCAGGGTGCGCTTGGGTGTGCCGGTGCTCCCCGAGGTGCGCACGACGGCGGCAATGTCCGTTTCGCTTCCGGCCGGCAGTCCCAGCTCGGCCTGCGGGATGAGGGTGAAGCTTCCGTCCGGGTCGATTTCGACGGCTGGGCCTTCGCCGGCGAGTGCTTCGGAAAGGGCCTTGAGCAGGGGTTCAATATTCATGTGTACCTATATAGGGGGAGTTAGAAGTAGTACGGGAAGGAAGACCAGTCAGCGTCGCGTTTTTCAAGGAACGCTTCCTTGCCCTCGACTGCCTCGTCCGTCATGTAGGCCAGGCGGGTGGCTTCGCCGGCGAAGACCTGCTGGCCGGCCAGACCGTCGTCCGCCAGGTTGAAGGCGAACTTCAGCATGCGCAGGGCTTGCGGTGACTGGCGGGCGATGTCCGCCGCGTATTCCAGCGCCACGTTTTCCAGATCCTCATGGGGCACTGCCTCGTTGACGGCACCCATGGCGACCATGTCATCGGCGGAGTATTCCCTAGCCAGGAAGAAGATCTCACGGGCCTTCTTTTGGCCGATCTGCCGCGCCAGCAATGCCGATCCGTAGCCGGCGTCGAAGGAGCCCACCGTGGCGTCGGTCTGCTTGAACTTACCGTGTTCGCGGGAAGCGATGGTCAGGTCGGAGACGACGTGAAGGGAGTGCCCGCCGCCTGCTGCCCAGCCGTTCACGACGGCGATGACAACTTTGGGCATGGTGCGCATGAGACGCTGCACTTCCAGGATGTGCAGACGTCCGGCGCGGGCCGGGTCAATGGTTTCCTTCGTTTCCCCGTCGGCATACTTGTAGCCGTCGCGGCCGCGGATGCGCTGGTCCCCGCCGGAGCAGAAGGAATGGCCGCCGTCCTTGGGGGAGGGGCCGTTGCCGGTGAGCAGCACGGTGGCCACATCCGGGGTCATGCGGGCATGGTCCATGGCGCGGTACAGCTCATCAACGGTCCCGGGGCGGAAGGCGTTGCGCACTTCCGGGCGGTTGAAGGCGATGCGTACCGCGGGCAGGTCCCGCACCACGGCGCCGTCGCTGTCCCGTTCCACCTGCCGGTGGTAGGTCATGTCGGTGAAATCAAAGCCCTCCACCACGCGCCACCGGGTGGGGTCGAAGATGTCTGATACCTGCTCGGGAAGATTAGTGGCATTCACGCTAACGATCTTAGCTGGCAGGCGGCCCGGGCAGGCGGTGGCCGGACTTTAGTCTTGCGGCGGGGTGGACCTCAGATGCTCACGCAAGCCGGGAATCGAGAATCTCACTTCCCCGTGTCCTGCGGATTCGATCAGGCCGGCATCGATGAGCCGGGCCCTGTAGTTGGCCGCAAGTGTCAGCTTTGCCTCCATGCGGCGTGCAATGTCAGCGGTGCCGGACACTCCTTCATCCACGGCCATGGCCCGCAGGTAGTCCATGTCGCGGCGGCTGGCATGGGCGATGGCCGGACCCACAACCAAACGAATGTTTCGCTGGAGTGCTGCCGAAATGGCCTGCCCGGCCGCAGCCTCCGTCACAATGCCGGCACCCTGCTCCGCCTCGCGCCAAAGAAAATAGCCGACCAGCTGCACAAGAAATGGGTAGCCGGTGGTGGCGGCGGCAGCCTTGGACGCGATTTCCCGTGTCAGGGTGAATCCGGCTGTGGAGAACAGGCTGATGTATGAGTCCGCCACTGCAGCGACGTGCACCGGGTGCAGATCGATTTTGTCAGCCCGGCGCAAAAAAGTGGCGACGCCTTCATTAAGCAGGTCTGAGACAGCCGAGGGAAGACCGGCACACACAAAGCCGATGGGCAGCCCGTCCCGGACGAAGTGCTGGATGACAGCAGCGAGTTGGAGCAGCTCGTCCCGGTTTGCATCCTGAATTTCGTCGAGTGTGACGAGCAGCCCTGTCTTCTTCTCGTTGAGCCGCCCCAACAGCTGCTCGCCCAAGGTTCGGAATTCCACCTGTCGCTCGGGCGGCAGCTGCGTGGTGACTCCGAAGCCGGCGGCAACAAACGCCGTGATTCTCCTTGTAGGCGGCCCGGCCCCCAGCTCATCGTTGAGCACACGCATGGAATCGGCGATTCGCGCCAAGAATCCGCTGGTTGACGTCTCGGAGATGACGGCCCAGCCTTGTTCCCGCGCCAAGTCCTCCGCTTCGTTCAGCATGACGGTTTTGCCTATGCCACGGGCACCGGTGATGATCGTCAGCAGCCCGAGGACGCCGGAGCGGATGCTCAGCCCATAGGCGAACTCGCCGAGCAGATCCGTGCGGTCCAGCAGTTGGGGTGGTGTGCGCCCGAAGGATGGCCTGAAAGGATTCTCCATGCTCCCATCCTAAACACGTTGTGAATTCATGTGAATGTTATGAATTCATAAGATTCATAGAAATTCATAGGCGGAAGCAGCGGGTTCCTCGAGCTTCGCCAGACATTCAGGTCCGCGCACATCAGATACTGTTTTTGCATGAGCCTGTTTGCGCCTGTGACCCTGTCTGGAAGATACGCTGTCCTCGAGCCACTCAGCCTGGACCATCACGACGGGCTGGTGGCGGCGGCGTACGACGGTGAACTCTGGAACCTTTGGTACACGTCCGTGCCGCAGCCTGCAGAAATGCGAGCCGAGATTGAACGGCGGCTGGCCCTGCAGGAATCGGGCAAGATGCTCCCGTTCACCACCCGGCTGAAGGATCCAGTCACGGGTGAACCCGGCCGGATTATCGGCATGACCACGTACATGAACATTGATGCATGCGTTCCCCGAGTAGAGATCGGTTCCACCTGGAACGCAGCCAGTGTCCAAGGTACTGGGACCAATCCGGACAGCAAGCGCCTGCTACTGGGACATGCTTTTGAAGCCCTCGGCTGCGTGGCGGTGGAATTTCGCACCCATTGGATGAACATCCAATCCCGTGAGGCCATTGCCCGGCTTGGCGCCAAGCAGGACGGAATTCTCCGGGCCCGTACCCGCATGGCCGACGGCTCACTGCGCGACACCGTGGTCTTTTCCATCCTGGCAGCCGAATGGCCCCAAGTGCGCAACGGGCTCGACTACAGACTGGCCAAAAAACGATGACCGTTCCACAGTGGGAAGGTGCCGTCAACGCCCGTCTGCTCGCCGGGGACATCTACCGCATGGGCCGCAGCGAATGGCTCACCGAACACGGCTGGGAACAGCTTTTTAGCGACGGCGTCCGCACCGTCATCGATCTGCGGAACCAGGGAGAACGCAAGCGCAGGCCCACCGACCCGGTGGTGGGCGTGGACGCATTGGCGAGGCTCGCCGTCGTGCATTCACCGACGGAAGACCCGCAGGATCCGCGCTACCACGAACTTTTCCACCCGTACATGAACCACCCGCGGCTGTATGCGGACATCGTACGGATGTTTCCGCAGCAGGTGGCGGCCGTGTTCAAGGAACTGGCTGCGGCACAGGGCGCCGTGGTGATCCACTGCTCGGCCGGGCGGGACAGGACCGGGCTCATCGCCACGTTGCTGCTGGGACTGCTGGGACAGTCAGAGCAGGCTGCACGGGAGGACGAGCTGGCCACGCGCGGCATCAACGCCTGGCATTTGGTGGCACCTGTGAAGCATCCCTACGAGCGGCACATGGACGGGGTGGAACTGTCGGAGCTGGTGTCAGGGCGCGGCCGAGCCGTGGAGAAGTTCGTGGCGGGCATGGATGTGCGCGGGTTCCTGCTGGCGAATGGTGTCAGTTCTGCCGAGCTCGACGCCGTGATTGCCCGGAGCCGCTGATCGGCCCCTCCATGTTGCTGAAGAAGGGGCAAACTTGCGCGATGGCCGATACGAAACGCCGTTCTCGCAACGTAGCCCCGTTCTCGGCGAGAACGGTGTGAAGATACGCCGTTCTCGTCGGGGCGTGTGGTCAGCTGCGTGAACCGGCGCCGATGAGTTCGTGTTTGCCCCGCGACATGACACCAGTCTCACCGACAACGCTTTCCCCTGCAGCGCCGTCCCCGAGAATGTCGACGAGTTCCTTGTTGAACACAAAGTAGCGGTAGGCCAGGAAGCGGAAGATGGTGCCCAGGGCCAGCCCGATGACGCCACCGGCAATGAAGTCTGCCGTGAAGGATGTGAGTCCCAAAACGTAGCGGGAAACTACTTGGCAGGCCAACACTATGCCCAGCCCCAGTCCGTTCATGAGTAAAAACAACATGAATTCCTTCCACACCCGCTCTGAGCGGCGGTGGCGGAAGGTCCAGTAGCGGTTGGCAAACCAGGCAAACAAAGTTGCGGCGACCGTGGAGACCACGCGGGCCTTGATGGTGCTCTCGGACATGGGTCCATGCCACAGAAGAGTGTAGATGCCGTTGTCGATAAACCAGCCGAGGCCGCCCACAGCGCCAAAGGCCAATACCTCGCGCCAGAGCAAGGCGATGAGGTTCATGATCTTGTCAACAACGTTCATGAGGCCTTCCAGTGTGGGCAATCAGCTGAGTTATCGATAACAAATACGTCCAGGGATGCCCTTGGTCGCTGATCTATGCTTACGGTATTGAAAGTAACACCAGATTCGGCACTGTGCGCATATTGGCGATTATTGTTCGAATTGTGACGCAGTTCATATCGGGCGCTCTTATGTTCGGGCCCCTTGGGTAGAACCCGTCCTTCCCCGTGGAAAGCACAAAGCAGATGAGCAACGAAGCACCGAAGAAGACACGAAGCGGCAAGGGCAGGCCAATGGTGGGGAACAAGTTCAAGAACTGGCTCTTCAACGCGCCTGGGGTTGTTGATACTGCCAAGCTAGGAGCGTTGGTGGGCCGGGCAGCTGCGCGGGCACAAACGCGTGAAAACGAGCACCATGCAGCAGGTGGCAATACTGCTGCCACCCATGACATTCTGGCCGGTCGGTGCAGCCAACAGTCCACGGGAACAGCGGATTGGAGTGACTCCGAACTCGAGGACTACTTGTTCTGCGCCCGCCTGCTGGTCAAGGAGTCGCTGGGCATGGAGCTCTTTGATACGCAGTTGCTGGCCGCTGCAAACATGCTGCGGGGGACAGCGGTGGAGATGGACACCGGCGAAGGGAAAACCCTCGTCGGCGCCCTGGTCGCCGGGGCGCACGCCCTGCGTGGCCGCCGGGTGCACGTGCTGACCGTCAACGACTACCTGGCCGGGCGTGACGCCCACTGGATGGCTCCATTTTTCGAGCGGCTGGGCGTCACGGCGGCATCTGTGACGGAAGGCTTCGAAGCTGTCGAGCGCCAAAAGGCCTATCGTGCGGACATCGTGTACGTCTGCGTGAACGAACTTGGCTTCGACGTCCTGCGCGACCGCACACGCACGGCTCCGGAAGACGCAGTCCTGCAACTGTTCGAGGTCTGCATTGTGGATGAGGTTGATTCGGTGCTTGTGGATGAGGCAACCGTGCCGCTGGTTTTGGCTGGCCGGGCACGCAGCGAACTCCAAAGCATGGATGTGGCGGAGTTTGTCAGCGGCCTGAAGTCGGACCTCGACTACACAGTAGAAGCGGACAGGCGCAATGTGTCACTGACGGATGCGGGCCTAAGCCGTGCCGAGGTGTGGTGGCCCGGCGTCGAGCTGTATTCGGTGGAAGGAACACCGCTGTTTTCCTCCATCAACGTGGCCCTACACGCCCAGGTTTTGCTGCAGCGCGATGTCGACTACATCGTGCGCGACGGTAAGGCCGAGATCGTCTCCGACTCGCGTGGACGGGTGGCCGCGCTGCAACGCTGGCCGGACGGCTTGCAGGCAGCTGTGGAAACGAAGGAAGGACTGCACAAAACCGAACAGGGAGAGGTCCTTGACCAGCTCCTTGTCCGGGACCTGGTGAAGTCCTTTGCCAGCGTGACGGGCATGAGCGGCACCGCAGTGGCCGTTGCTGAGTACCTGCGCACCCACTACACCCTCGACGTCGGCAGGATTCCGTCGCACAAGAAATGTATCCGACAGGACCGACCCGAGCGGATCTACGCGACGTCCGCCCAGCGCGATACCGCCGTGGTCGATGCGGCGGCTGCCGCCCATGCCACCGGCCAACCGGTGCTGATAGGCACCCACGACGTCGCCGCATCAGACCGGTTCGCTGCCCTCCTGGCAGCCAGGGGCATTGAAAGCCAGGTCTTGAACGCCCGCAACGACAGCCTCGAAGCTGAGGTCATTGCCCAGGCCGGACGCCGGGCGGCCGTCACCGTCTCCACTCAAATGGCCGGCCGCGGCACCGACATACTGTTGGGCGGGACCGGTGCCACACAGGCCGGACACGGTGCGGTTTCGGCGCTGGGTGGACTGCTTGTCATTATCGTGGGCCGCTTCTATTCGCCCCGCCTCGACGCACAACTGCGCGGCCGTGCCGGGCGGCAGGGTGATCCCGGTGCCAGCGTGATTTTCTCCAGCATGGAGGACCCCGCCGCGAACGGCCAGGAAGCGCATGGCCTGGAGCTCACTGAATCCGTGGCGCGGGACATTGACGATGCCGGACGCGTCACCAGGGCGGATGTGTCCAAGCTGCTGGACAGGGCGCAGCGACTTGCGGAACAAGAACGCCAGGAAACCGCCCAAAACTCCTGGAAGTACAACGAACTGATCGCCTATCAGCGTCAGGTTGTGCTGGCCGAACGAGACGCAATCCTGCGCGACGATGGCGCGGCGCTGAAGGTCTGTGAAGGACTCGCCCCGGCCCGCATTCAGACGCTCGGCAGGATGTTGGGTGCTGAAAAGCTCGCCGCTGCCTGCAAGGCCGTCATGCTCTTTGAGTTGGACGGGCAGTGGAGTGACCACCTGGCGCTGCTTTCCGAGCAAAGGGCAGCCATCCATCTGCGCTCCCTGGGGCGGCAGAACCCGCTGGATGAATTCCGCAAGGAGACCATCAGCCTCTTTGAAGGATTTTTCGACAGGGTCAACGAGAGCGCTGCTGAGACACTCGCCGTGCTGGACGTGGTTGACGGGGAAGTGGACTTGGAAGCAGCTGGCATCCGCCGCGGCACCACCACCTGGACCTATGTGGTCAATGAGGACCCCTTTGGCAGCCCGAGCGACCAAGCCGTGAAGTGGCTGTTGAAAAAGATGGGCAGATAGCTTTCCGGCAGGCCATGTACAGCGAATACTTGGAAGAGTCAACTACGGAACGCGGATGAGGCGGGAGCCATGGGCCAGCTTGTTTACTCAGCGATCACGTCGCTGGACGGTTACATCGAGGACCGTGAGGGCGGTTTCACCTGGGGTATGCCCGACGACGATGTGCACTCCTTCATCAACAATCTTGAACGAAGCATCGGTACCTACCTGTATGGGCGCAAACTCTATGAAGTCATGAAAAGCTGGGAGCCCTTGTTCGGCCAGCCTGACCTAATCCGCGTGGAGCGGGACTTCGCGGCTATTTGGCACATGTCCGAAAAAGTGGTGTTCTCACGAACACTGGAGGAAGTCAGCACAGCACGGACGCGCATCGAACGCACCTTTGATCCGGAGGCCATCCGTGCCATGAAGGCCAGCGCTGAAGACGACTTGTCAGTGGGTGGCGCGGAGTTGGCCGGAACCGCCTTCAAGGCAGGCCTGGTGGACCAGATCCACCTCTTCATTTCACCCATCCTGATCGGTGGTGGAAAACCGGCACTGCCCGATGCCGCCGCAACCCGGCTGGAACTGCTGGACCAACACGGCTTTGGCAACGGCATCGTGCATCTGCACTACCGCGTGAAGAACTAGGCGGCCAGCAGCCCCCATAGCAGCCATCCGGAAATGGTGGCGGATCCGGCGATCACTCCGGCGAATCCGGTGAGCCAGATGAAGGACGGAACGCCCGTGGACCGGGCCAGAATGAACGCGTCCGAGCTGGCGAGCTGGTTGCGGCGGCGGGTGTGGACGGCTGCGACCTTGAAGAAGTCGCGCACGGACCCGACGCCCAAAGCGATGCCAAGGGCCAGGATGACGTAACTGACGGTGACAGGGTCGGCGAACATGACGAGGGACTGGGCGATCGCGGCGCTGAGCAGTGCCACCACGATGCCGGTGAAATTGCGCAGGAAAATCAGCGCCACCAACAAGATGAGCGCGCCGATCGACGCAGCCGCCCCGGCCCATCCAGCGGACACCGACCACACCAACGCGGCACCAACCACCGCCGGTGCCGGGTAGCCCCAAAAACCCGACCATGTGGCACTGAATCCGCGCCGACCACTGCTGACCAGCTGGCCGGAATGGTCCAGCCCAATCTTCAGGCCGTGGATGTACCGGCCCGTAATGAGTGCGGTGAAGGCGTGGCCCAGCTCGTGCACAAACGTGACGTAGAGGCCGAACCAGCGCCACGTCGCGCGCGGAATGCTCAGCACCACGGCGGCCGCGACAATGCCCAGCAGCAACAGTGCCGGGACGGTGGGGGAGCCGGTGCGAGCAAAGCCGGAAAGCACGGCCTGCCACCAGGAGTCCACGGCACGGAGGGATTCATTCATCACCCAAGGAATCCTATGCGAGTTGGCTGGTGATGCCCTGACGGAGCAGCGAAAGTGCCAGCCTGTAGGCCCTGTGCCGTGCCTTTCGGGCGGCGGCGGTAGGCTGACAACCGTGAACCCCTCCCCGAAAGAGATCCGCCGTTTCGAACTGACCCTGCACAAGCGCTGGCCTGGCTGGGTACCGAAGCCGACCGTCGTCGTCAACGGCACGGCCCAGCCAACCCAATGGGGCACGCGGAACTGGAAGGTGCCCGGAACCGGCCCCGCCACCGTGACGATCTTCCTGTTCAACCGGATGTGGCGGTTTGGCGAGGCGGAGTTCACCGTGGGACCCGGTGACGGGCAACAGTTCAAATACTCGGCGCCGTGGCTGCCGTTCGGGCCGGGGAAGGCCCGCCAACACCACTAACCTGCCCGCAGCGTTGGATCATGAACCTTCAGACCAGCACGCCTGATACACCCGTTCCACGATCCCTTTGCGCGCGTCCCGCCCAATCACGGTGGGCAGCAGCGGGTACACATGGACTTGGCCCTCGAGCTGGATGAACTCGACGTCGACGCCCGCCGCCGCTGCCTTCTCGGCAAAAAGACGACCGTCGGGGTTGAGGATGTCACGTGTTCCGGTGAAAAGTGTGATGGGACCCAACCCTTCCAGCACCCCGTTGAGGGGACTGACGACGGGGTCGTTCACGTCCAGAGTGTCCTTCCACAGGTCGATGAAAAGCTGTGTGCCCCTGGTGCCGAGCCAGGGGTCGCTCGGTTGCACAACGGCAATGTCGGGATTCTTCATGGACAGGTCGACGGCCGGGGAGATGGCGATGGTCCGGGGCAGGGTGACGCCGTGCCGGTCCCGAAGCTGCAGGACACTCGAGAGCACGATCTGCCCTCCCGCAGAGTCCCCGGCGAGGACCGCGGGCCCATGCGTCCGGGTGGCAGCGAGGACCGCATCGGTGACCCCGTCAATGACGTCCTTTGCCGTTCCGTAAGGGACGAGGGGGTAGATGAGCACCTGGACGGTGGTCCTGGCTTCGGCGGCTATTTGGGCCGCGAGCTGCCAGTGCTGCAGCATGATCTCGCCAACCCAGCCGCCGCCGTGGACATACAAAACGCTGCCGCGGGGGCTCGCATTGCGGGGCGTGAGCGTGTACACGGGCCAGCCCGCACTATTGCGTGCGGCCGAGACGGTGACGTCCGACCTGAGCAGGCGGGGCGGCCCGTAGGGCCGGGGGCGAAGGGTGCGAGCACGGAGGCGGGCACGTGCCCCGGCTTCCGTTGCAAAGACTGCATTTGCTTTCGCCAGGCGCAGCCCCACCGGTATGAGTCGATCAGGAAGGATCATGAGTCAGGACGATTCTTATCAGTTGTTGTCGGCCGCAAACGTGGAAAATTGTCAAGCTTGCGGCCATGGATTGCCTACACGGACATGGTAGTTGATTGCCCACCGCACGTCCGGGAGGGGCCCGGTGTACGCACGACGCCGGACCCCTCACCTTGGTTTGCTGGCTCGCCCTACTTTTGCGCGTCCACCAACGCTTCCCCCTCGTCCGCGGAAAGTGGTGCTGCCGGGACGGTGGCGGCTGCTGCACGCTTGTCCCGGTAGCGGACCAGCCTGACGGCGTTGACAATGACCACCAGGACGCTGATCTCGTGTACCAGCATGCCCGTTGCCATGAACACCTGGTGTGTGAGCACCCCCGCCAACAGCAGCACCACAGTGCCCAGGGCAATGACGGTGTTTTGTTTCATGTTCCGCACGGTGGCCTTCGCCAGGGAGTACGCGTGCACCAGCTGGTCAAAACGGTTACCCATCAAGATGACATCCGCCGTCTGGATGGACACGTCCGTGCCGGCGCCCATGGCCAGGCCGATGTCCGCCGTGGCAATGGCCGGGGCGTCGTTGATGCCGTCGCCCACCATGGCCACCTTGTGGCCCGCCGCCTTCAACTCCGTCACGATGCGGACCTTGTCCTGCGGCAACAGTTCCGCCTTCGCCACGTCGATGCCGAGCTCTGCGGCGACGAGTTCCGCCGTGTGCCGGTTGTCTCCCGTGAGCATGTAGAACTGCTTGATGCCGGCGGTGCGCAGTGCGGCGATCGCCTCACGTGCCTCAGGACGGATCTGGTCGGCGATGGACACCACGGCCGCCAGCACACCGTCGATCACCACGAACACTGCCGTGTTGCCCAAGCGCTCGCGGTCCACCGCGTGTGCATCGGTCGAGTCTGCCAGCAGAACGCCCATGGCGGCCAGCACCCGGCGTGAGCCAACAGCCACCTGGTGCCCGTCAACTGCACCGCGGATGCCTCCGCCCTTGATGACCTCCACATGCGTTGGGTGGGCTGTGACGTCCATGCGGCGTTCGACGGCTTGCTCAACGATGGTCCGGCCCAGCGGGTGTTCGGAAGCCAGCTCAAGGCGGGCCGCAAGCGCTAGGGCGGTGTCGGCGTCGAACATTCCCACGGGGTGGACTTCTGTGACTTCCGGCCGTCCCCTGGTGAGCGTGCCGGTCTTGTCAAAGACAAGGGTGTCGACCTTGGACAGGCGTTCCAGCGCGTCCCCGCCCTTGACGAGCACGCCGTGGCGGGCGCCGTTGCCCAGCCCCGCCACCATGGAGACGGGGGTGGAGATGACGAGTGCGCCGGGGCAGGCGATGACAAGGAACGTCAGCGCGAACTCGATGTCGCGGGTGAAGACCAGGACCGCGGCGGCCATCACCACAATGGCCGGCGTGTAGATCTGCGCGAACTTGTCCAGGAAACGCTGCGCCTTCGTCTTGGTTTCCTGCGCCTCCTCGACCAGCTCAATGATCTGCGCGAACGTGGTGTCATCTCCCACCTGTTCGGCCGTGACGCCGATGAAGCCGTTGTCCACGATGGTGCCGCTGTAGACCCGGTCTCCCACGGACTTGGACGCCGGGACGGGTTCACCGGTGATGGTGGCCTCGTTGATGAGCCCGCGGCCCGTGGCGATGACGCCGTCCACGGCGATCTTGCCACCTGACTGGACCACCAGGTGGTCACCCACCACGACGTCGTCCACGTCAACGGTGAGGGTCACGCCGTCGCGCACCACCTGCGCCTCCTGCGGTGCCATGTCCACCAGGTCACGCAGTGAACGACGCGTCTTCTCCAGCGTGCGGGCCTCCAGCCAGGCGCCGAAGATGAACAGGAAGGAGACCACGGCAGCCTCGACGTATTCGCCGATGATCAGGGCCCCGACGACGGCGATGGTCACCAGTAGGTCGATGCTGAACGCCTTCGCGCGCAGGGCCTGGAACGCCCGGATGGCGGTGGGGATGCCGGCGGTGATGGCGCTGGCAAACAAGACGATGTCCCGCGCCGGGAACAGATCCAGTAGATGAAGGATCAACGCTGCGATCAACATGATGCCGGTCGCGGCGGCGATCCGGGCTTTGGTCCTGCCAGTCATGATGCTCCTTGGCTCCAACGGTGGTGCCCAGCCGGTGCGGCCGGGTTCTCAACTGTTGCCTTGAGCTTGCCAAGAATCGGGGCCGGGTGCCTTGACCGGGGTCAAGAATGCGGGAACCGGTTGGAGCCGGTAGGACTTAAAGCTGGACATACCTAGAGTTGTTGCAGTGCCGGGACGTTAATAATTTCCACTGTGCGCCGCGGCTGCATGCGGATCCAGCCGGCGGACTCAAACTGGGTGAACTTACGGCTGAGTGTTTCCGGGGTCAGGCCCAGAAAGGAGGCCACGTCCTTCTTGGCGATGGGCAGAACCACGGTGGTGGTGTCCTGCTCCTTGGAAGTGCGCTGCTCCCCGGCGAGCTCCAGCAGGTACCCGGCAATCCTGTGTTCTGCACCCTCCCCGGCGAAAATACTCACCTGGCGTTCGGTATTTTCCAACCGGTTGCTGAGGGTTTCGAGCATCTTGTACGTCACGGTGGGGAAGCGGAGCAGGTAGTCGCGTAGGTCGTCATGGTGAAGTGTGCAGATATCCGCCGCATCGAGGGTGCTGGCGAAATGGTCGGCCGGTGCGCCGCTGATGAAACTAGTATCGCCGAGGAAATCGCCTTCGCCCAGCACCCGGATTAGCTGCTCATGGCCGGACTCGCTGATGCGGTACACCTTCACGTGCCCGCTGTGGATGATCATCAGGTGCGGGTTGCTTTCACCAGCCCCGTACAACTGCTCGTTGCGGCGGTGGTGGCGCAACTTCACGCGGCCGGCAATGTCCTTAAGTTCGACGTCGTCCAGCTGGCTGAAAATGGGAACACGCCCCACCAGAACTTCCAGTGGGGCGTGTCCGGGGTGGGATTCGTGATGTTCCATGACCCCAGTCAACCAGCTATGCGGCGACCTTGTGGGACAGGACCGGGTAGCCCAGCGCCGTGATGGACTTGGCGATGTCATCCGCGGTGACGAGGGTGTCGTCGAAGGTCACCTTAACCTTGCTGGAGTTGAACATGACCTTGGTTTCGGCAACGCCGTCCAACTTGCCAACCACGTTCTCGATCTTGGTGATGCACGACGGGCAGGTGAACGGTTCCGTCTCAAATTTGGCGGTGCGCATGATGTGCTGGCCCTTTCTCTGTGTCTGGATCCTAGATGGTGTTACCAGTACACCGGTTTCTGCGCGCCGCCGCCTTGACGTGGGTCAAGAACGCGCAGGCTTCTGTTCAGGGATGCTTCCCCACCGCCCCCAGCCGAAAAAGGCCAGGACTGCCGTGGCGAAGAACAGGAAGATCAGCACCGATCCTCCCGCTGTGAGCACTGTGGCCCCAATGCTGGCCAGTGCTGAAACGGCAATCAGAAACCAAGCCCAGCGGCTGCGGTGGGCAAGGCCAAGCAGGCCAGCTGGCAGTAGCCCAAGCAGGAAACCGGAGATCAGGGACACGAGCAGCAGCCCAAGGCTCAGCTGCATGCCTTCGCCGTACGCGGCGCGCAAGGAAACAACAGGGATCAAGGACGCCAAGGTGAAAACAACTGCCATGGCCAGTGGAGCCAGGACCGTTGAGGCGCTGAAACGGCGCAACGTGATGCCGCGGGTGCTTGGTGCGGTGAGTGGGAACTTTTGGAAGGACAACAGACCGTAAATGCCAAGACCAATGCCAAGAACCATTGGTATGACAGCGCCCACCGCAAACAGAATCAAGGATTGGGGCGTGGGCGCCCCCGTGGCGAGCTGGTTCAACAGCCTGGACAGCCCGGAGGGCAGGAACGAACCCGCCACCAGCCACCAGCCCAATTCACGACGTCGGGCCAGAAACACCAGTGCCCCGCACATCGCAAGGGTCCCCACTACCGACATGGCCACAACGACTGGCTCGAAGGGTCCGACCATGCGACCGAATAAAAGTTCACTCATTCCATCCATGCCTTCAACCCTAGGTGGAAGGCACGGCAACTTCGTCATGGTGGTGATCCGTACCGCAATATGTTCCAGAGAGCGGCTTGCCGTGCTTGGATAAGATGAGACGCGCGAAAGGTAAGAAATTGAACATGGCCCGTGGGATTTATGTCAGTGCCACCACACCTGGTTCAGGTAAAACGTTGGTGTCCTTGGGATTGGCGGACGCCCTTCACCGGCGCGCGGGCAGGATCGGGTTTTTTCGCCCCATCACTTCCGCTGAGGATGCGGAGACCGATCCCACGGTGACCATGCTGCGCCGCATGTACCAGCTGGACCCTGAAGTCTGCCGTGCAGGGCTGACAAGCACCGAGGCCCGCGCCCTGCTGGCTGCCGGCCGGCGCGAAGAAATCGATTCCGTCGCCGTGGATATTTTCAGTGACATCGCCAAGAAATGCGACGTCATTATTGTCGAAGGTACCGAGCTGAGCGGCCAGAACGCGGCGGTTGAGTTTGACCTCAATGCCCGCCTGGCGAACAACCTCGGCGTGCCCATACTGGCGGTAGTGGGTGCCGGTGGCCTTGACCCCGAAGAGATTGCCGACGCCGTCGACGTTGCCCGCAAGGAACTCGCCTCCGAAAACTGTTCGCTGCTGGCCATGATGGTCAACCGTGCGGAACCGTCGCAAATGGAGGCCATCAAGGCTGCCATACGCCCCGGCCGCAGCCACCGCCCCGTGTATGTGATCCCGGAAATCGCTGAGATTTCTCGTCCCACGGTGGGCGAAGTGGCCGCTGCCTTGGGCCTGCGCCAGATGGCCGGCAGCCCCGAGCTGGACCGGGACGTCCACGCGATCAAGGTTGCGGCCATGACCGTGGGTAACTTCCTGAACCTGCTGGAACCCAACGACCTGGTCATTGTGCCCGGGGACCGCGCCGACGTCATGGTCGCGTCGCTCGCCTCCGCGTTCTCCCCGGAATTCCCGGTCCCCAGCGGCATGGTCCTCACCGGTGGCCTGCCCCCGGACCCGCATGTGCTGCCGTTCCTGGCGCACGCACCGTTCCCCGTTTTCTCGGACGACGACGACACATACAGCACCGCGCATGCCATCAGTAATGTGCGCAGTGAGATCACTACGGGACAGCGCCGCAAGGTGGCAGCTGCCATGGGTGCTTGGGCGCGCAACGTGGACGAGGCGGAGTTGCTTGAACGGCTGACGCTGCCCCGGCCCGCCACGATGACGCCGCTGCGGTTCCTGCACGAACTCATTGAACGGGCCCGCAGCGAACGCAAGCACATTGTGCTGCCCGAAGGAACCGACGGGCGGGTGCTGGCGGCCGCTGAAATCCTACACCGCCGCGACGTGTGCGACCTGACCGTCCTGGGCTCTGTGCAGGACGTTGAGGAAGTGGCAGCCGCCCACGGCGTGGAGCTGAGCGGAATCAACATTGTAAACCCGGTCAGCTCGCCGCTCCTTGAGGAGTTTGCTGTGGAATACCAGCGGCTGCGGGCACACAAGGGCGTGGATTTGGCCCGGGCCCGGGAAATCATGGTGGACGGTTCCTACTTTGGCACCATGATGGTCCAACTCGGCTACGTGGACGGCATGGTCTCCGGTGCTGCCCACACCACCGCCAACACCATCCGGCCCGCGCTGGAATTCGTCAAAACCCGTCCAGGGGTCCGCATCGTGTCCTCGGTGTTCCTTATGCTCCTTGCTGACCGGGTGCTGGTCTACGGCGACTGCGCCGTTAATCCGGACCCCAATGAGGAGCAGCTGGCTGACATCGCCATCGCCTCGGCGGAAACTGCCGCCCAGTTCGGGGTGGAGCCGCGCATCGCGATGCTCTCCTACTCCACAGGCGGATCCGGTTCGGGCGCGGCCGTTGACGAGGTGCGCAAGGCAACCGAGCTGGCCCGTGCGGCCCGCCCGGACCTGGCCATCGAGGGTCCCATCCAGTACGACGCCGCCGCGGACGCCACCATTGCCGCCTCCAAGCTGCCATCCTCCACCGTGGCCGGGCAGGCCACGGTGTTCATCTTCCCGGACCTGAATACCGGCAACAACACGTACAAGGCGGTGCAGCAGTCATCGGGTGCCGTCGCCGTGGGCCCCGTGCTGCAGGGCCTGAACAAGCCCATCAACGACCTCTCCCGCGGCTGCACCGTGGAAGACATTGTCAACACGGTGGCCATCACGGCCATCCAGGCTCAGATCCCCGGCCACTCCCCAAACTCGCAAGCTCGCCCTGGGGCCCCTGCGCCTGGGGCCCGTGTCGTGGAAAAAACCCAAGCGAAGGATTCTTAATGCGCGTGCTGGTCATCAACTCAGGTTCCTCCTCACTGAAATACCAGGTGCGGGACACCGACACCAACGAGGTGGCCGCCACGGGCCTGATCGAGCGCATCGGTGAAGGTGGGCAGGCCCCGGCCAACCACGGCGAAGCCATGGACCAGGTGGCAGCCGTGCTGGAAGCTGAGCTGGCAGAACGGCCGCTGGACGCCGTCGGGCATCGTGTGGTGCACGGTGGGGAGCGCTTCAGCGAACCGGTGCTCATCAACAATGAGATCACCCGTGCCATTGAGCGGCTGAACCCGTTGGCGCCGCTGCACAACCCCGCCAACGTGTTGGGGATCCGCGCCATCACCGCCAAATGGCCGGACATGCCGCAGGTGGCCGTTTTTGACACGGCTTTCCACCGCACACTGCCTGAACATGCCTGGCGATACGCTGTCCCGGATGCGCTGTACCGCAAGTACGGCATTAGGCGCTACGGCTTCCACGGCACCTCGCACGAGTTCGTGACGGGGCGTGCCGCCGAGTTGTTGCAGACGCCGCTGGACGAGTTCAATGCCGTGGTGGCGCACTTGGGCAACGGGGTTTCGCTGACGGCCATCCAAGGTGGCGAGAGCATTGACACGTCCATGGGCTTCACCCCGCTGGAGGGCCTGGTCATGGGCACCCGTAGCGGCGATATTGACCCTTCAATCCTGATCTTCTTGCAGCGTCAAGGCATGTCAGCGGACGAAATTGACACGCTGCTCAACCGCAATTCCGGGCTCAAGGCGCTCTTTGGCGACAACGACATGCGCGCCATTGTGGACGCTGCCGAAGCAGGGGATGAGCACGCGCGGACAACGCTGGCCATCACCTCCTACCGGTTGGCGAAATACATTGGCGGTTACCACGTGGCGGTGGGTGGCGCCCACGCCCTCATCTTCACGGCCGGCATTGGCGAAAACTCCTCCGCCTTCCGTCAACTGGTGGTGGACCGGCTGGGTGCGCTCGGCCTGGTGCTCGACGCCGAAGCGAACCAGGTGCGTTCCAAGGAACCGCGGGTCATCAGCTCAGCCGGTTCGGCCATCCCCGTTCTGGTGGTGCCCACGGATGAGGAGCGGGCCATCGCGGAGGCGACGACCGCCGTCGTACTTGGCGCCCATGGTTGAAATTCCCTACCCGTTGACCACGGAGCGGCTGGTACTGCGGCGCTTTGCCACCGAAGATCTGGACGCCTACTTCGCTTACCAGCGCCTGCCCGAAACGGCCCAGTACCTCTATGGGGAGGCCAGAACGTATGCGCAGTGCATGGGGCGGATCGCGAAATATGTGGAGGAGCCATTTGCCGGTCCGGGCGACTGGGCCTCATTCGCGGTGGAACGCATCGGCGTGCCGGGGCTGGTGGGGGAGATCGCACTGAAATGGAACGACGGCGGCAAGCCCGAAAGTGGGGACGCCACCCCCGGCAGGGTGGGCGAGATTGGCTGGACGCTGGCGCCGGAAGTACGCGGGCAAGGGTACGCCACGGAGGCTGCCCGGACCGTGATGGAACTGGCTTTCGATCAGCTGGAATTTATCCGTGTGGAGGCCCGGATCGACGCCAGAAACCGGGCATCGGCAGCCATTTGTGAACGCCTCGGCATGCAGCTGGAGGGTGTGCTGCGGGAGAACATGTACCTCAAGGGCGAATGGACGTCCGAGGCCATTTACTCCGTAGTGCGCAACTAGCGGTGCGCAACTAACGGCCCGCGGGCGAATCAGCGCAGCTGCGGGGACATCAGCAGCATAGCCATTTGGGCTGGACCGTCGTAGGGTGGAATGCAAGGAAAAACCGCCACCCGAAGCCGTGTGAACCATGCGAAAAATCCTCAGCCGCTTGACGCTTTGCGCAACAACCACCGCACTTGTCGCCGCCTTTTGCGGGGTTGGCGCGGCACCGGCGGCACCGGCCCCGGTCACGCAAGTGGCCGGCGCAATGGCTGCAGCAGCATTGTCGCCGTCGGTCCAGCTGTCCCGCATGACCATGGAGCAGCGGGTCGGGCAGCTGTTCATGGTGGCCGCGGCCGCCACAGGTGCCTCCACCGCAACCATGTCCGCACTGTCCAACTACCACGTGGGCAACGTCTACCTCTCCGGCCGCAGCGCCGCCGGCACTGGCGCGACGGCCGCCGTCGTGCGGGCGATGACGCAGGGGGTCTCGCCCGGCACCACGGGCAACGTCAAGATGCTGGTGGGCACAGACCAAGAAGGCGGCTACGTTCAGGTCCTCAGCGGGCCCGGTTTCTCCACGATCCCCACGGCACTGTCCCAGGGCTCGCAGGCGCCCGCGACCCTGCGGGCCAATGCGCTCGTGTGGGGCAGCCAGCTGGCGGCCACCGGGCTGAATCTGAACTTGGCGCCCGTGCTGGACACAGTGCCCAGCGCCGCCTTCGCCCCGTCCAATGCCCCCATCGGCTTCTACCAGCGGGAATACGGCTACACACCCCAGACGGTCACAAGCCACGGACTGGCCTTTGCGGCAGGTATGACACAGGCGAACATTGTCACCTCCGTGAAGCATTTCCCGGGGCTGGGTCGGGTCACGGCGAACACGGACACCAGCGGCAACGTCCATGACACAGTCACTACCAGCAACGACGCCTACCTGCAGCCGTTCCAGGCAGCCGTCACGGCCGGAACCGGCATCGTCATGGTCTCCAGCGCCTATTACGACAGGATCGACGCCACTCACATCGGCCCATTTTCTGCCACCATCATGCAGAGCATCTTGCGCGGCAACCTTGGCTTCAACGGCGTCATCCTCTCCGACGACCTCTGCAACGCAGCACAATTGGCGCCCTGGTCGCTGGCCACACGGGCCACAAGCTTCTTCAACGCAGGTGGGAGCATGCTCCTGTGCGCCAACCCGGTCTCCATTCCGGCTATGTACAACGCGGTTCTGGGCCAGGCCCAATCCAGCTCCGCATTCGCTGCAGTGGTCAACGCCGCTGCGCTGAAGGTGCTCCAGCTCAAGGCCGCCGCCATCCCATCCGCCTTCGGCCCCGGTTCCGCCGAATATATGACGGACTTCAACGGCGACGGAAACGCCGATGTGATGGCGCGGGACGGGGCCGGGAACCTGTGGCTGTACCCGGGAAGGGGCAACGGCGGCTGGCTCTCGCGGGTGCAGATCGGCTACGGGTGGAATATCTACAATCTGGTGTTCAGTCCAGGCGACTTTAATGGCGACGGCAGGGCAGACCTGTTGGCACGAGATGCCGCCGGGAACCTCTGGTTCTATGCCGGGGCCGGGAACAACGGCTTCCTACCCCGGGTTCAGGTGGGCCACGGCTGGCAGGGGTTCACTTCCATCCTCAGTCCAGGTGACTTCAACGGTGACGGTGCCGCGGATGTGTTGGCGCGGAACGGTGCCGGGGATCTGTGGCTTTATCCGGGCAACGGTCGCGGGGGCTGGCTGTCGCCAAGGCAGGTGGGCAACGGCTGGCAGGGGCTTAACATGATCTTCAGCCCGGGGGACTTCAACGGTGACGGTGCCGCGGATGTGTTGGCGCGGAACGGTGCTGGGGATCTGTGGCTTTATCCGGGCAACGGTCGCGGGGGCTGGTTGCCGCCGTCGCAGGTTGGCCACGGTTTCCAGGGGTTCAACATGCTATTCAGTCCCGGGGACTTCACTGGCGATGGGAATGCCGACGTGCTGGCGCGGAACGGTGCCGGGAACTTGTGGCTGTACCCGGGCAACGGTCGTGGGGGCTGGTTGTCGCCGTCGCAGATTGGCCACGGCTGGCAGGGCTTCTCCATCCTTTTCTAGGCGGTGCGCTTTCAGTGCGATGTTCATCAAGCCTTTTGAGACGGGAGCAGTTGGCAATGTTGTTCCAAGACATTGCCAACGGCTCCCGTCTCGATTCTTCGAATCAGCGTAGCTGCGTAGCCTCGAGAGCGTCGGCTAGGAACGCGTAGTCCCAAGCCCGCGTCTTCCAGCCTTCGTAGCGGCCGGACGCGCCGCCGTGGCCGCCGTCCATTTCGATTTTTAGCACAATCGGCTCCGTGCCGGTCGAGACGGCACGAAGTTCCTGCACCCACTTGGCCGGTTCCACGTACAGCACTCGGGTGTCGTTGAAGCTGGTGACGGCCGCGATCTTCGGGTATGCCACGGGCCGCACGTTCTCGTACGGGGTGTACTCCTTCATGTACTTGTACACCTCCGGGTCGGTGATCGGGTTGCCCCACTCTTCCCACTCCAGCGCGGAGAGTGGCAGCTCCGGGTCCAGGATGGTGGTCAGCGCGTCCACGAACGGCACCTGCGCCACAATGGCCGCGTACTTTTCCGGTGCCAGGTTCGCCACGGCGCCCATGAGCAGCCCGCCGGCCGAGCCGCCCATGGCCGCGATGCGTGCGGGGTCCACCCAGCCCGAGGCAGCGAGCCAGTCCGTAGCCGCCACAAAGTCGGTGAACGTGTTCTTCTTGTTCAGCTTCTTCCCGTTCTCATACCAGTGCCGGCCCATCTCGCCGCCACCGCGCACGTGCGCAACGACAAACACCACGCCACGATCCAAAAGCGAGAGCCGTGCCACGCTGAAGCCGGGGTCCATGCTCATCTCATAGGAGCCGTAGCCGTACACCACGCCCGCGTTCCCACCATCGCGGGGCAAATCCGCGCGGTGCAGCACCGACAACGGAACTTGCGTGCCGTCGTCGGCCGTGGCCCACACGCGTTCGGCCACGTAGTCGGACGGGTTGTAGCCGCCCAGCACCGGTGTTTCCTTCCGCAACAGCAGCTCGCCGTCCGCCCCGGCAAGCGGCAATACATAGTCGTAAACGCGCGGCGGCGTGAAATCCGAGGTGTAGATGAGTCTGATCAGCGGTGACTCGTATTCGCTCCCGCCCATCGAGGCCGTGTACAGCTCCTCGTCAAAGACAGGCTCGACGGCGGCGCCCTGCCCTGGCGTTCCCAAGCCTTCCAGCGCGGTCACCTGGATGCGCTCTATGGTGTCTTTGCGCAGTGAAACCACCATGTGGGTGGCCGTCACGGTAGCACCGTTGATGCGCACCGAATCGTCGTGGGGCACCACAGTGTCCCAGTGCTGTTCGGCCACCGGCTTGCTGAACTCCGCCACGTCAACCACGGAAATCATGGAGTTGACGGCGTCGCGGTCATGGGTGAGCAGCACCTTTTCGATGCCGTCTTGAAGGAAGGGTTCGGCGTCGTACAGGATCTCGGCGGCTCGGGGGATGAGCAACTGCAGGCCCTTTTCGGGGGCCGCGAAGTCCAGCATGCGGGTTTCGCTGAACTCGGAGCAGCCGATGCCGATCACCAGGTGGCGGCGGTCGGCGGAGAGCTCAAAACCGGTCCACATGGCGACGTCGTCCTCCTGGTAGAGGACCTTGTCGCTTTCCACGGGAGTGCCCAAAATGTGGGATTTCACCTGGTGTGGGCGCCAGGAGTCGTCGGCCAGCATGTAGTAAAGCGCGCTGCCGTCGGGCGAGAACGTCAGCCCGTAGAACACGTTTTCAATGGTGTCCGGCAGCAGCTCGCCGGTGCGCAGATCCTTGATGCGGATGGTGAAAAGCTCGTCGCCGGCAAAGTCCGCGGCATAGGCGTACAAATTGCCGTCGCGGGTGACGGACGCTCCGCCCAGAGAGAAGAAGGGCTTGCCCTCGGCCTCGGCGTTGCAGTCCAACAGGACCTGCTCACCTGGCACGTCCACGCCGGGCTCAATGACGGGCGGCGTCCAGTCCGCCAGGCCGCCGGTGCTCTCCGCGGCGACCCGGCACTGGATGCCGTACGACTGGCCTTCCACCATGCGCCCGTAGTACCACCAGCCGTCCTTGCGGCTGGGAACGGACAGATCGGTTTCCTGAGTGCGATTCTTAATCTCGTTGAAAATATCGTCCCGCAGGGTTTCCTGGTTGGCGGTGAGGGCGTCCGTATAGGCCTGTTCGGCGTTCAAATGCGTCAGAACCTCAGGGTTTTCCTTCTCCCGCAGCCACTCGTAGTTGTCCACAAACGTGTCCCCGTGGTGCGTCCTGTTGGTGGGAACCTTCTTCGCAACCGGGGGCCTGATGGTGGCCTCGGCGGCGGGAATCGTGGCGGACTGGGCTGCAGCGGCGTCGGAAGTGCTCATGGAATCCACTGTATAGAGATAGGACTGGCAGAGGGGAGGAGTATGCCGACAGCGCAGCGCCGAGCTGCGCCGAAGTTGCCGCGCCGAGGAAGGGGTGAACCCACGTAGTTGTCGACCCTTTGCTCTGCTGCTGCGCCGAGGAAGGGGCCAGCTTGCGACATGACGGATTTGAAACGCCGTTCTCGCGTGTTGGCCCCGTTCTCACGGAGGGAGCTCCGTCCGGCCCCGGCCAGGCTAAATGGTTGACCACCTGCCCACCTCATGGAATATTTATAGAACGAACGGTCGGTAATTTGCTGGACTGTCGCGTGCCGAGGGTCCAGCCGCTCTGCACGCTTGCGGGAGAAGGGTGTGGCCATGTCGGGAAAGGCACCGCAGGCGTTTTTGGTGGGCGGGGTCCGAACACCCGTGGGACGCTACGGAGGTGCCCTCTCAACAGTCCGTCCCGACGACCTCGCCGCACTGGTTGTGAAGGAACTAGTGGACAGAACCGGAGTGGACCCGGCCATGGTGGATGAGGTTATTCTGGGCAACGCCAACGGCGCCGGTGAGGAAAACCGCAACGTGGCCCGCATGGCCTGGCTACTGGCAGGCTTCCCGGACACGGTTCCCGGTATCACCGTCAACCGCCTGTGCGCTTCCGGAATGAGCGCCATCACCATGGCCTCCCACATGATCAAGGCCGGGGCCGCGGATCTGGTGGTGGCTGGCGGCGTCGAGTCGATGTCCCGCGCCCCGTGGGTCATGGCCAAGCCGGAAAAGGCCTTCGCCAAGCCTGGAGCCAGCTTCGACACGTCCATCGGCTGGCGGTTCACGAACCCGAACTTCCTCTCCGGCGAACTCTCCCGTGACGGCAAAATGACGTTCTCCATGACGGAGACAGCCGAAGAGGTAGCCCGGCGCTACAACACGTCCCGGGAGGACTGCGACGCGTTTTCGGTGCGCTCCCACGAACTTGCCCTGGCTGCCATCGCCGCGGGCCGGCTCCGCGAAGAAATTGTCCCCGTCACGGTCCACGGCCGCAATCCGGACACCGTGGTCAGCGACGATGAAGGTCCGCGCCCCGGCACCACCATGGATGTATTGGCCGGCCTGCGCCCGGTGGTGAAGGGCGGCACTGTGGTCACGGCGGGCAATTCCTCAACATTGAACGATGGCGCCTCCGCCATCCTCGTCGCCTCCGAAGCCGCCCTCCAGAAGTACGGTTTGACCCCGCGCGCCCGCATCATCGACGGGGCCGCCGCGGGCCTTGCCCCGGAAGTCATGGGCATGGGCCCGGTTGCCGCCACAGCCAAGGTCCTCCAACGGCAAGGCAGAAGCGTGGGCGAACTGGCCGCCGTCGAACTCAATGAAGCGTTCGCCTCGCAGTCGCTGGCCAGCATACGCGAACTCGGCCTGGACCCGGGCACAGTCAACCTCGACGGCGGCGCCATCGCCCTGGGGCACCCGCTGGGCTCCTCCGGCTCGCGGCTCGTGGTCACGCTACTGGGCCGCCTGGAACGGGAATCCCCGGGAGGGCTGGGCCTGGCCACCATGTGCATCGGCGTGGGACAAGGCGCCGCACTGCTGGTGGAAGGCCTGTGATGGACGGCTCCGTGACGGACGACGCCGGACACCTCCCTGGACAGGAGGCCTTTGCCACGCTGCTGGTCACCGATGCGGCGGACCGGGTGGTGGTGCAGCTGAATCGGCCGGAGGTGCGCAACGCAATCAACGCCCGCATGGTCGCGGAACTCCACGCTGTGTGTGAGCTGCTGGAGGCCCAGCCGAAAGTGCTCATTCTTCACGGCACTGTTGGGGATGAGGTGGCTGGCATCAAGGGCATTTTTGCGTCGGGAGCCGACATCGCCGAACTGCGCGGGCGTCGGCGCCAGGATGCGCTGGCCGGCATCAACTCCGGCCTATTCGAGCGGATTGCCAAGCTGCCCATGCCGGTAATTGCTGCCCTGGACGGGTACGCGCTCGGTGGCGGTGCCGAGCTGGCGTATGCGACTGACTTCAGAATCGGCACCCGGGCGCTGCGCATGGGCCAGCCGGAAACGTCCCTGGGCATCATGGCCGCTGCCGGTGCCACGTGGCGGCTCAAGGAATTGGTGGGTGAGCCCGTCGCCAAGGCGATGCTGCTGGCCGGACGCATCCTCACCGGCGAGGGCGCCCTCGCAGTCGGGCTCATTACCGAGCTGGTGGAGCAGGCGGGGCTGTTGGATGCGGCCCACGGGCTCGCGGACAGGATCTGTGCGCAAGACCCGATGGCGCTGCAGGCCACGAAGAGGGTGTTCCACGCACCACGCGAGGCCCATCCGGCGGTGGACAACCTCGCCCAGGCGGAACTGTTTGAATCCCCAGCCAAGTTCGAGCGCATGCAGGCGTTCCTGGACAAAAAGCAGGACAGGAAGCCGACATGACCCCCACCCAACCCGACGCTCCTGCACTTTCAGGGGTCATTTCAGCAACCCTTCCGCAGTTAGTGGGCGTTTTGGGCGGCGGGCGCATGGGGGCCGGGATCGCACACGCGTTTCTGCTGGCCGGCTGTGACGTGCTGGTGGTGGAGCGCGACGGCGACGCAGCCGCCAGCGCACGTGAGCGGGTGGAATCCGCCGTGGCGAAGTCCTTGGAACGCGGACAGATTGGCGGGGCCGGTAAGTTCATGGACCGGTTGGCAGTCTCCACCGATTACGCAGATTTCGCTGACAAGGACCTGGTGGTTGAGGCCGTCCCGGAAATCTTAGATCTCAAGGTTGCCTCCCTGCAACGCGTGGAAAAGCATCTCCACGCCACGGCATTCCTCGCTTCAAACACGTCCTCGCTGTCCATCACCGGGCTGGCTGCCGAGCTGGCCCGCCCGCAAAACTTCATTGGCCTGCACTTTTTCAACCCCGTCCCGTCGTCCACCCTCGTCGAAGTGGTGGTAGCCAGCCGCACGCTGCCGATGGTGGTGGATTCCGCCAGGGGGTGGGTGTCCGCGTTGGGCAAGACCGCCGTGGTGGTCAAGGATTCCCCGGGCTTTGCATCGTCTCGGCTGGGAGTGGCTTTGGCATTGGAGGCCATGCGCATGCTGGAGGACGGTGTTGCCAGTGCGCAGGACATCGACGCAGCCATGGTGCTCGGCTATAAACACGCCACTGGTCCGCTGCGCACCACCGATTTGGTGGGACTGGACGTCCGGCTGGAGATTGCCGAATACCTCGCTTCGACGCTGGGGGAGAGGTTTGCGCCACCGCAAATCCTGCGTGACAAGGTGGCCCGCGGCGAGCTGGGACGCAAAACCGGCAGGGGATTCTTCGACTGGGACTGATGCACCCGGGCGGCAGCACCAACACTGCCCACACAGCAGCACAGTAAACCGCACGGCACATTGAGGCACGTTGAAAGGACGGTTTGGCGATGGCCACCGCAACGAAAATAGAGTTTGTTCCCAGCTATGTCCAAGATGCCTGGTGGACGCCGGATGCAGACGTCCGCGGCACCGACGCGCGGGACGCCAGCACTGGGGAGGTGTTGGCCCGGGTCTCCGTGGACGGGCTGGACCTGGCCGCCGTGGTGGAGCATGGGCGCACAGTGGGCCGGAGTGAACTGGGCAAGTTGACCATCCACGAGCGCGCGTTGAAACTGCGTGAATTGGCTGGCTATCTCAACGGTCGCCGCGAGGAGCTGTACGCGGTCTCTGCTCAAACCGGCGCCACGAAAATTGACTCCATGGTGGACATCGACGGCGGCATCGGGGTGCTGTTCACGCTGTCCTCCAAGGGCCGGCGCGAACTGCCCAACAGCAACGTCATTGTGGAGGGCCCGGTGGAGGTACTCAGCAAGGACGGCTCATTCATCGGTGAGCACATCCACACGCCCATCCCCGGCGTGGACGTGCAGATCAACGCATTCAACTTCCCCGTCTGGGGCATGCTGGAAAAGTTTGCCCCCGCATTCATTGCCGGCGTGCCCACCATCGTCAAGCCGGCCACGCCCAGCGGGTACCTCGCCGCGGCGACCGTGCGCGTCATGATCGAATGCGGGATCCTGCCGCCCGGGTCGCTGCAGCTGATTTCAGGTTCGGCCCGCAAGCTGGTGGATCAGCTCGACTACCGGGACATGGTCTCCTTCACCGGCTCCGCCAGCACCGCGAACCTTCTGCGTGCCCACCCGAACGTTGCCCACGGCGGCGTACGCCTGAGTGCCGAAACAGACTCGCTTAACGCTGCCATCCTTGGCCCCGACGCGGTCCGGGGAACGCCGGAATTCGATGCTTTCATCAAATCGGTGGTCACGGAAATGACCGTCAAGGCGGGGCAAAAGTGCACGGCCGTCCGCCGCGCCATCGTCCCCGAAGACCTGCGCGCCGACGTCATTGTGGCCGTGGGCGCCAGGCTCACCGAACGCGTGGTGGTGGGTGATCCCCGCACCGAGGGGGTGACCATGGGTGCGCTTGCCTCGCTGGAACAGCTGGCCGACGTCCGCGCTGCCGTCGAATCAATGATGGCGGCGGGCGGTGAGCTCGCCTGGGGAACCCTGGACGCGCCCCAGGTGAGGCACACTCAGAGCCCGGCATCCGTCGTCGAACATGGCGCGTTCATGTCCCCGGTACTGCTCGACTGGGCCGATTCCGAAGCTCCCGCCGTGCACACCCTTGAGGCGTTTGGCCCCGTGTGCGGGGTGCTGGGTTTTTCCACACACGACGGCGGCGCCTCCGAAGCGGTCCGGCTCGCTGCGCTGGGGGCTGGCTCTCTCGTGGCAACCGTGTGCACGAATGACCCCGACTTTGCGCGCGCGGTGGTGATGGGAATTGCCTCCCACCACGGGCGGGTGCTGGTGCTGAACCGTGAAGATGCGCGCTCCTCGACCGGCCATGGATCGCCGGTGCCGCACCTGGTGCACGGCGGGCCGGGGCGTGCCGGTGGCGGTGAGGAGCTGGGCGGCATCCGTTCGGTCAAGCACCATATGCAGCGCACGGCCATCCAGGGCTCGCCGAACATGCTCACGGCCGTGACCGGAGTGTGGCACACGGGCGCGGACCGCGTGATGGCCGGGGTGCCGGAGTTTGGCGGGGTGGAGGGGGCGGTGCATCCGTTCCGGAAGTCCCTGGCCGAGCTGCACATTGGTGATGCGTTTGCCTCGGGACTGCGCCAGGTCACGCTGGAGGACATTGCGGCATTCGCAACGAGCACCGGCGACACGTTCTATGCCCACACGGACGCGGCGGCCGCCGAAAGGAACCCGTTCTTTCCGGGCATAGTGGCTCATGGGTACCTGCTGGTCTCGTGGGCGGCCGGACTGTTTGTGGAGCCCGCTCCGGGACCGGTGCTGGCTAACTATGGGCTGGAAAGCCTTCGCTTCCTCACGCCTGTTGCGGCGGGCGATTCGATCCGTGTGACGTTGACGGCGAAGCAGATCACTCCGCGCACCACTGACGACTATGGCGAGGTCTGCTGGGACACTGTTTTGCACAATCAAAACGGCGACGTCGTGGCCACGTACGACGTCCTGACCTTGGTTGAAAAGGAAAACACGCTCTACAAGTGACGCGGACGGGCCAGTGATGCCGGACCTAAGTTCCATTGCCTTTGCCGACGAGGGGTGCTAAACAAATTGAACCGCCAATGTCGCGTTCGTTGTGGTGTGTGTTGGGGACAGCCTGCATGACGGCGTTCGCGGATCAGGACTCGCTGGCCGCCGCCACTTGGCCCGGAGAGTTCATTCTTCAAGCAAAAGGTTGTGTGCGCAATGAGCATCAAGCCCCCAGTCCAGGATGAGTCGGATGCCGAGCTGCAGGTCAGCGAGCCCAAACGATCGGCCGGAGGACTGCCCAGCCTGCAGTATTCCATGCCCCAAGCCGTCGCCGAGATGGGCGTCATGCGGTCAGCGAAGACGTTGCTGGCCATGAACCAGAAGGACGGCTTCGACTGCATGAGCTGCGCGTGGCCGGACCCGCCCGAGCGCAAGACCGCGGAATTTTGTGAGAACGGCGCCAAGGCTGTCACATGGGAGGCCGGGCTGCTGACCATCGGGCGGGACTTTTGGGAAAACAATTCCGTCTCTTCGCTGCGCAGCCGCAGCGAATACTGGTTAGGACAGCAGGGGCGGCTTGTGGAACCCATGTACAAACCCGCAGGGTCGGATCATTACCAGCCCATCAGCTGGGAGAACGCCTTCCGTATTGTGGCCAGGGAGCTGAACGGCCTTGATTCCCCGGATGAGGCCACGTTCTACACGAGCGGGCGCACCAGCAACGAGACTGCATTCCAATACCAGCTCTTCGCCCGTGCGTTCGGCACCAACAACCTGCCGGACTGCTCCAACATGTGCCACGAATCCACCGGCAAGGCCATGGAGGAGACCATCGGCATCGGCAAATCAGCCATCGCCTATGAGGATTTTGAAAAGTCGGACCTGATCATCATCATGGGACAGAACCCGGGCACCTGCCATCCACGCATGCTCACCGCATTGGAGGAGGCCAAGGAGGCCGGCTCCACCATTGTCGCCATCAACCCGCTTCCGGAGGCCGGGCTGATCAACTTCAAGAACCCGCAGCGCCCCCGCGGTCTGGTGGGCAAGGGCACCGACCTGGCGGACCAGTTCCTGCAGATCAGGCTCGCCGGTGACATGGCCCTTATGCAGGCCGTGGCCAAGCGCGTCTTCGCCGCCGAGGCGGCCGCACCCGGCGCCGTCCTGGACCATGCGTTCCTGGAAGAGCACTGCCAGGGGCTTGAGGAATACCGGGCACACATTGAAAACGTGGACGAGAAGGCGGTCCGGGAAGCCACCGGACTGCGCACAGCCGAGATTGACGAACTCGCCAGCCGCTACTTGAAGGCTGACAAGGTCATCGTCACCTGGGCCATGGGACTGACCCAGCACAAGAAGGCCGTGCCCACCATCAAGGAAGTCATCAACCTGCTGCTGCTGCGCGGCAACATTGGCAAGCCCGGCGCAGGCCCCTCGCCCATCCGCGGGCACAGCAACGTGCAGGGCGACCGGACTATGGGCATTTGGGAACAGATGCCCGACCACTTTCTGGACGCCCTGGGCAAGGAATTCAACTTTGACCCGCCCCGGGTCCACGGCTTCGACGCCGTCCAGAGCATCCGTGCCATGCGGGATGGAAAGCTGAAAGTGCTTTTTGCCATGGGCGGCAACCTGGTCGGGGCCATCTCAGACACGGCCGTAGCCGAGGCAGCATTGCAAAAGCTGAAGTTAACGGTCCAAGTCTCCACAAAACTGAACCGCTCCCACGCGTTTGTGGGCGATCAGGCGCTGATCCTTCCCACGCTGGGCCGGACCGAGATTGACAGGCAAGCCACCGGCGAACAGTTCGTCACAGTGGAGGACACGGTCTGCGCCGTCCATGCCTCCAGCGGCAAGGTTGAGCCGGTGGCCGTGGGAATCCTGTCCGAGATGGCGATTGTCAGCCACCTGGCCCGCGCCGTCCTGGGCAAGAACCATCCCATCGACTGGGCCGGATTCGAGGCCAACTACGACACCATTCGCGAGCACATCAGTCATGTAGTTCCGGGATGCAGCGACTACAACGCCAAGGTCCGCCAATGGGGCGGATTCGTGCTGCCGCACCCGCCACGGGACAGCCGCACGTTCCCCACCCCGACCGGCAAGGCGATGTTCAGCGTGGGCGAGCTTGAAACCGTTCAGGTGCCCAAGGGCAGGCTGCTGCTGCAGACAGTGCGCTCCCATGACCAATTCAACACCACCATGTACAGCCTCAACGACCGTTACCGTGGAGTGAAGAAGGGTCGGCAGGTGCTGTTCGTCAACCCCTCCGACTTGGTCGAGCTCGGCATTCCCAACGGCAGCTACGTGGACATCCACAGCGAATCGGCCGACGGCGTGGACCGGGTCCTGCGCCAGCAGCGGATCATCAGCTTCCCCACAGCACGCGGCTGCGTGGCGGCATACTTTCCCGAAGCGAACGTCCTTGTTGCCCTCGATGACACGGCGGAAGGCAGCAACACCCCGGTGTCCAAGTCCGTCGTCGTCCGCCTCGAAAAGACCGATGCGCCCGCCTTCGCCGCCGCCCACTAGTCAACTGCTGAAGTTTCCATTCAGAGTTCGACGACGTCCACCAGTTTGTCGTAGAAACCCACGTATCCGGCGATTTCGGTTGCCAGCGGGAGAGGGGATTGGTAGCTCCACGCGACGTCGTCTCCGGGGCCACCGGCCAGCCGCCAGTAGCTGGCCGTGCCCTTGTAGGGGCACAGCGTGACGGATTCGGTGGCGACCAGGGCATCCCAATTCACATCAGCCGGGGGAAGGTAGATCTGGTCCGCCATGCCGGTTTCAAACACCATCAGCGGTGTGCTGGACTCCGCCAGCACCTCCCCGTCCACAGTCACCCGGACGTGCCGTGAGCTGTGGCGGATGTCCACCCGATGGAACAGATCGCGAGGGTGGGACTGGACGGGGTCATCTTCCTCCAGCCAGTCAAAAGCGGCGGCTTCGAAGGCCACATACCCCTGCAGGTCCGGGTCATCGAGGCGGAACGCGGCGCCCGGGGCAGTCTGCCCGCCGGCCGACACATCCAGTGCAGTCCCCGGAGTGCTGTGCCGACTGAACGGAATTCCAGGGTGCAGCGGGTGCGTTCCAGGAGGGGTAGGTTCCGGAGGTTTCGCCGGACTCAGGACACCGACGACGCCGTCCGTCGGCACCGCATAGCAGGGCACCATGCGCCGGGGTTCCCACATAACAACGGCCCTACGGGAGTCAACCACAGGCACGCCGCCGAGCAGTGCCCGGATGTGTTTGGTGGTTGGTTCGTAGCGAAGTTCGTGGGAGAGTGCTCGAAGGGAAGCTGAGATCATGGTCGCCATGTCTAAAGCCTGCCCCTGGGGGAGTGCTTTGTCGATAGCTCGACCAGCGTTAGCGGTGCAGGCCCTCAAAGCACATGGCCAGGACGTCATCCGCGAGCTTCTCTGCGGACAAGTCGCCACCGGGCTTGTACCACTCAACAATTGAATTGACCGTACCGAACAGCAGTCGGGTGATGGTCGCGGCCGCAATGTCGTCGCGCAGCATCCCACTCGCCTGAGCCTCGGAAACCAGCCCGGTGATGGTGCGGTCAAAGGCGCGGCGGCGGGCCAGCGCCTCCCGCTCCATCTCCGTGTTTCCGCGCAGCCGCAACAATAGCGTGACAAACGGGAGCCGGTCCACGAGCACCGCGATGGTTCCCCTGAGCACAAACTCCAGGCGGGAATCGGGTGCTCCAGACGTCGCGCCGTCGAGCATCAAGACTCCTTCAAGACCACCCAAAGCCTCCTCCAATGCCCGCCGCAGCAGCTCCTCCTTGGAAGTGACATGGTGGTAGATGGCGGATTTGGAGATGCCCAGCGCGTCGGCCAGGACACCCATGGATGTGGCCTCGTAGCCGTGCTTGTTGAAGGAATCGACGGCGGTCCGCAGCACCGAGGCCTGGTCATGCCCGGGGCGTCCGCGCTTCGCCGTGCTGATGGACATGGGCCCTGCTTTCCGTGGCTCTTCGTGGCGCTGATTCATTGACGGGGTATGCAAGCCACTATATCCTGAACGAACGGTCGGTAATTAATTTTGCGACTGTCGACGGGCACTGCGCCGAAGGAGAAACCATGGCAAACGACCAACAACTTCAGGACGCCGCCGGGCAGGCCAACTTTGATGCGATCATCGCCAAGGACTCCCGCATTGAACCGACGGATTGGATGCCGGAGGACTACCGTCATGCTCTGGTGCGGCAAATGTCCCAGCACGCACATTCGGAGATCATCGGCATGCAGCCGGAAGCGAACTGGATCACCCGCGCCCCGAGCCTGAAACGCAAGGCCATCCTCATGGCGAAGGTGCAGGACGAGGCCGGGCACGGGCTGTACCTGTATTCGTCCACGGAAACGCTCGGCACCACCCGAGACGCCATGACGGAACAACTGCTGGCCGGGAAGGCCCGGTACTCCTCCATTTTCAACTATCCGGCCGTGACGTGGGCCGACATGGGCGCCATCGGCTGGATGGTGGACGGCGCGGCCATCACGAACCAAGTCCCGCTGTGCAGGGCGTCGTACGCGCCGTATGCCCGCGCGATGGTACGGATCTGCAAAGAGGAATCGTTCCACCAGCGGCAGGGTTTTGAGATCCTGCTGGAGCTCTCGCACGGCACTCCCCAACAGAAGGCGATGGCGCAGGACGCGGTCAACCGCTGGTATGCCCCGTCGCTGATGATGTTCGGCCCGCCGGACTCTGATTCGCCGAACTCGAGCAAGTCCATGGCGTGGAACATCAAACGCTTCAGCAACGACGAACTCCGCAACCGCTTTGTGGGCATGCTCGCCGAACAGGTCAAAGTCCTCGAACTAAACCTCCCCGACCCCGACGTCCGCTTCAACGAGGACACTGGAAAATGGGAACATGGCCCCCTCGACTGGGAAGAGTTTAAGGAAGTCCTGGCCGGCCGCGGCCCCTGCAACACCCAGCGCAT
This sequence comes from Arthrobacter sp. E3, assembly GCF_017353415.1. Taxonomy (GTDB): domain Bacteria; phylum Actinomycetota; class Actinomycetes; order Actinomycetales; family Micrococcaceae; genus Specibacter. Next base: position 116,918 of record NZ_JAFMPX010000001.1, on the reverse strand, counting down.
GGAGCGCCGCCGCGCCGCGCACGACGACGGAGCCTGGGTGCGCGAGGCGGCCGCGGCCTACGCCGCGAAACAGTCCGCGACACAAGCGAAAGCCAAAGAGGAGGCTGCGTAGCCATGTGTCCCGAACCTGAAGGCACGACGCCGGATACTGCCCCGGGTGCCCCGCCCTGGCCTTTGTGGGAGGTATTCGTCCGCTCGAACCGGGGCCTGAGTCACGTCCACGCCGGATCACTGCACGCGCCGGACGCCACCATGGCGCTGCGCAACGCCCGCGACCTCTACACCCGGCGCAACGAAGGCGTGTCCATCTGGGTGGTTCCCTCCGACGCCATTGCCGCCTCCGACCCTGACGCCAAGGGCTCCTTCTTCGAATCCCCGCAGGGCAAGGACTACCGGCACGCCACGTACTACGTGAAAAGCGAAGGGGTGAAACACCTGTGATCCCCACCGGCTCCCCTCACTCGCAAGCTCGCGACGGGTCCCTCGCCGGTGTGGGCCCTTTCGCCGGCCAACACCGCAACCCCACGCCCTACTCGCAGGGTGACAGTGCCGCTTCGGCCACCAGGATCACACCAGGGAACGCTCTGCGCCCGGAAGACATTGCGCTCGCGGCCGCTGACGGGACGGCCAAGCCAAGCCCGGAAGTGGCCGAATACGCGCTTCGGTTGGGGGACGACGCGCTGATCCTGGCCCAGCGCCTGGGCCATTGGATCTCCCGCGGCCCCGAATTGGAAGAAGACGTGGCGCTTGGCAACATCGCGTTGGACCAGCTGGGCCACGCACGCTCCTTCCTGAGCTATGCCGGCGCAGCTTGGGGCAAGACAGAGGACGATCTGGCCTACTTCCGCAGCGAACCAGAATTCCGTTCCGCGCATCTTTTTGAGCAACCCAACGGCGACTTTGCCGCCACGATCGCCCGCCAGTTCATCGCCGCCAGTTACCAATTCCTTCTCTACCGGGAACTGAGCCGTTCCAGTGACCCGATGCTGGCAGCCATCGCAGCGAAGGCGGTGAAGGAAGTCGACTACCACCTTGACCACAGCACGCAATGGGTGCTGCGCCTGGCCGGCGGAACTGATGAATCCCGACGCCGCATGATCGCGGGGCTGGAGAACATGTGGCCGTATGTCGGCGAACTTTTCGAGGACGATCCGCTGGCTGCCCAAGTGGGGGACAACGGCGTCGTGCCTTCCAGTCTGAAGGATGAATTTGATCAGAGCACCGGGGAGGTTCTGGTGCAGGCGGAGCTGGAAGTGCCCACCTATCCCATGGCCACCGGCGGGGGCCGTCACGGGCGGCACTCGGAACATTTGGGCTATCTGCTGGCGGAAATGCAGGTTTTGGCGCGCGAATTTCCCGGGGCAAGCTGGTGAGCGCCGTGGCTGAAACGAACAGGGCCAGAACCGAAATCTCGGAGCAGGAAGCTTGGGATATTGCCGCATCTGTTTGCGACCCCGAACTGCCCGTCCTAACCATCGCAGACCTCGGCATCCTGCGCGCGGTCGAGATCAGCCCGGCTGAGATCAGCCCGGCAAAGGATGGCAGCGAACCGGTGGTCCGGGTGACCATCACACCGACGTACTCGGGCTGCCCTGCCATGGACACCATCCGCACCGACGTGCGCGCGGCCTTCGAGAGGGCTGGCCTGCCGCAAGTTGAAGTGGTGACGGTGTGGGCCCCTGCCTGGACCACCGACTGGATGAGTGCAGAGGGCCGGGCCAAGCTGGAAGCGTTCGGCATTGCCCCGCCCAGTGGGAATTCTCCAGCGGGTGGGCACAGCGGCCCGGTCCGGCTGGCCATGCAGGTGAAATGTCCGCAGTGCCAGTCGCTGAACACGCGGGAACTTTCCCGGTTCGGTTCCACGTCCTGCAAGGCGCTCTATGTGTGCGGGGACTGCAAGGAACCGTTCGACTACTTCAAGGTGCTCTGATGAGCGTCCCCATCAATGCCGCGGCCCGGCGCAGGGTGTCGTTCCACAAGCTCACCGTATCCGATGTGCGGCGGCTGACGGAGGACGCCATCGAGGTCACCTTCGCCGTGCCCGCCCGGCTGGCCGGCTTCTACGACTACCTTCCCGGGCAGTACGTGGCGCTGCGCCTGAAGATGCCGGATCCCGACGGGGTGCTCCGAGAACTACGCCGCAGCTACTCACTATGCGCCGTGCCCGTGCAGTTCCCCGGCGGCAGCTCAGAGTTGAAGGTCGCCATCAAGCGGGACATCGGCGGCGAATTTTCTACCTGGGCCAATGCGGAGCTGGCCGCCGGGGCAGTCATGGAAGTCATGAGCCCGCAGGGCGCGTTCATCTCCCGGCATTCCGGAGACGCGCCCCCGCCGGACCCTGCGCTGAACGTGCTCAATAGCATGAACCACCCTGAAGAGCTTGCCCGCCAGGCCGGAACGTATGTGGCCATCGCCGCGGGCTCCGGCATCACGCCCGTCATGGCGCTGGCCAAGTCGCTCCTGGCCGGAAATGCAGACACCCGCCTCGATCTGGTCTATGCCAACAAGGCCGCCATGGACGTGATGTTCCTGGAGGAGCTGGCCGATCTCAAGGACAGATACCCGCAACGCTTCGCCCTTCACCACGTGCTCTCCCGCGAACAACGCATTTCCCCGCTGCTCAGCGGGCGGCTGGATGCGGAGAAGCTGGAGGTGCTGCTGGGCAAGGCCATCCACGCGGACGACGTCGACGAATGGTTTCTGTGCGGCCCCTTCGAACTGGTCCAACTGTGCCGGGATGTGCTGGAAGCCCGCAGCGTACCGAGGGATAACGTCCGTTTTGAGCTGTTCACCACCGGGCGCCCAGACCATCCGGAAGGGCAACGAGGACGTCCCGTTCTGATTGATTCCTCCGAGGAAACATGGAAGCTCACGTTCACCCTGGACGGGCTCAGGGCTGACATTCTCAGCCCCGTCCACGCCCGCGAAACCGTCCTGAACGCCGCCCTGCGCGTTCGCCCTGACGTGCCGTTCGCCTGCGCAGGCGGGGTATGCGGCACGTGCCGGGCCAAGCTCGTTGCGGGCGATGTCCACATGGATGAAAACTACGCGCTCGAACCGGAAGAACTGGAAGCAGGCTACATCCTCACGTGCCAGTCCCACCCCACCACGCCGGAGGTCAAGGTTGACTACGACGGGTAGGGCCCAACCAACCGCAGCCACCCACCGCAAGGAGTCACCGTGATTGAGTTGTCCAGCAACAACGGCGTTGCCGAGATCGTGCTGAACGCCCCGGAAAAGCTGAACTCGCTCAACGAGGCTGGGCTGGTTGAGCTGGATGCCGCGTACGACGCCGCTGCTGCCGCCGCCTCCGCGGGCCGCGTCCGGGCGCTGCTCATCAGGGGGGAGGGACGTGCGTTTTGCGCGGGCCGCGACATCGCCGGGGTGGACGGCGCCAACGACGATGCGCGCGGTTACCTTGAAGGGCTCTTGACGCCGCTGCTACAAAAGATGGCAGCGTTTCCGGCACCGACGTTTGCCGCAGCGCAAGGTGCCTGCCTTGGCGTGGGGTTGGGGCTGCTGATCGCCACGGACGTGGTGTACGTGGCTGAGAATGCCAAGTTTGGTTCGCCGTTTGGCAACCTTGGCGCCACGCTGGATTCCGGCGGGCACTGGCTGTTCACCGAAACGCTCGGCGCACACCGCACGCTTGACCTTGTTTACTCCTCCGATTTGATCAGCGGAGCCGAAGCCGTGGCTGCCGGGATGTTTAGCCGGGCCATGCCAGCAGAGGACCTGCTGGGCTTCACCCGAGCCGCAGCAGCCAAGGCTGCCGCAGGCCCAACGCTCGCCTTCAACGCCAGCAAGACCCTGGTGGCAGGGATCCGCAGGGAGAGGCTGGGACTGTGGGACGCCGTCGTGCTTGAAAATGAAGCGCAAGTGGCGCTGTCGGACACGGCCGACTACGCGGAAGGCTTCGCCGCCTTCACCGCGAAGCGGAAGCCCACGTTTACGGGGAAGTGACAGCCCCGGCGGTGCGGCGGCTGGCGATGAACGGCCACGCGATCGTCAGTGCACCGAGAAGGGCGAGGACGAGTGTTTCGCCGGGGAAGTCGAATACGCGCAGGATGATGGCTGCGGCCAAATACGGCAGGGCTGCCCATTTGAGCGGTGTGTGCTTCAGCCGGCTGCCCCAGGCAAAGAGCATGAGTGCGAAGTAAACGCTCAGTTCGAAGCGTGCGGACCATTCGACGAAGAAAAACATCGCGGCCACCACGACCAGGACGCCTGCGGCAGAGATGCTTTGGCGGCGGGCTTCGGTCCCCTTCGTGAGGGACAGTGGCAGCCATACAAGTGCGGCGCAGGTGGCCGGGATTAGCGGGGTCATGACAAATACGGGCATGCTGATGGTGGCGGGGTCCCCTGAACCAAGCAAAAGCAGCAAGGCCGAGAGTAGTGCACCGAGGCCGGCGGCCATGAAGACCAGCCGATTCACCGCGGGTGCCTCTTGGGCCGCGATGGCGGCTGGGTCAGTAACTGGCTGGTCAGCGGGGAGAGACGTCATGGTTCAATCGTCGCAGGTTAATGCTGCGCAGGATTTCAGCCGCCTTGTCAAGTGTGCTCTGGAGCCGCTAGTGGCGGTCTTTCAATCCCGATGGAACACGATGTTCAGCACGTTGCCGTCCGGAGCGCGGACGAAGAACCTGCGAACACCCCATGGTTCTGTAGTTAGTGGCAGCACAATCTCATAGCCGAGTCTCTGAGCTTCTTCGTAGGCTGCTTCAACGTCGTCCGTGTGGACAGAGATCACTGCGTCTTCGGCTGCGGTGGCGTCGCCAGTGACGAGTTGGACGTTGACCCCAGTGTCAGGAGAGGTGTAGCGGGCCACCCAACCCATGTTGAACTCCTCGGTGCTCAGCCCAAGAAAATTGGTATAAAAGCTCTTCGCCGCCTCAATGTCAGCCACTCGAAGGTTGGCCGTAATGCGTTTAGCGCGCATGTAATTCCCCTGCCTTCAATCAATTTTGATGATGGTCCTGTAGGTGCCGTGAAGTGTTCATCTGCCGCGGCAGATCCAGCCAGTGGTTCAGTTCAGCAGCGGCGAGTTGTTCGGCGACGCCGCAGAGCAACCAGCCACGCCCGCGGGCGAGTTCAACCAGGGAAAGCAGATCACCGCCCTGGTGGATGATCCGGCCAAGGCTATGGCGGTGAGAAAGTTACGGTAGGCATCATTCAGTGCGGTGGTATCCATGGTGGACTCCAATCCGATAGAACTCCTAAACTCAACTTTGCCCCTGTGCCAGGAGCCAGTCAAGGAATCGTTGAAGTCGCCGTGCTCAGGTGTGCGAAGGGGAACAGCTGCCGACACGCCGGTAGTTAGTTGGGCCGTAGGCCGGCAATGGCCGCACTCTTTTCGATTGCCATCCCCAGTTGGCCTCGCGTCACCAAAGCAACGGCCGCCGCGGCCAATATGATGCCGAGCCCCCACCAGTTGGTGGTCTCGACCAAGGAGCCGGGGAACGCTACTATCAGGATCCCCAGGGCGCCGTTGACAGAGGCGTGAGCCAAAATCGCAGCAAGAGCGCTGCCGCTGCCATGGCGAATCCACGCCAGCCCATTTCTTCAAGACCGCCGCCCAAGAAGACGATCCCGAGGAGTTGGACTTGATAGAGCCTCAGGGCTCCGGCCAAGCTCTCGCTCGTGAACGAGTCCAGTGTGCTTGGCAGAAACAGCACGCCGATCAGCAGTAGTGCGGGAATACCAAGCCGGGCTATGCCCCACCACAGCAGCCCGATACGAAGGCTGGTGACGTTCGCCCAAAAGTGCCTGACGTCCGGCTGGCCTTCCGTGACACGAACAAGGATGAGTGCCGCAGCGGCCCGGCCGAGAGTGCCGAGAGGATTCACCAGAGCCACCACTTGAATGGAGCCTGGCTAGCCGGCCAGATTCATTGGTGGTCTGACGGGCGGCATTCGCCGAGGGTGGCCTCGTCTTTTGTGAGTGCGGTAGCCTCGATTGAAATCGATACTCGAGGGAGAGCAATGAAACGTTTATCACTTCCAGTTGTTGCCGCGGCGGGCGTCGCAGTTCTTCTACTGGGCGGCTGTTCGGGACAGACCGGGCCCGCAGAACAGACGGCACCCTCCGGACAGGTTGAGCTCAAGGCGTTGGACCGCCCCGCCACGGCTGAGGACACGCTGCCGGCCATGGTCAGATTGCCAGAGGATGTGAACGTTGAAACTACGCGCCTTCTCGTCACCCATGAAGGCGTGCAGTACTTCGTAACTGAAAGCGATGACTCGACAAAGGCCTGCCTGGCAGTGGTTCCTGTGGGAGGCAACGACGGTTGGATTACCGGGTGCAATGGTGGAAACAACAATGGTGAGATCATCATGGTTTGGGGACACGAGGGTGCGGTGCCCACGAAGTTGGTCGCGGATGGATTTGACTCCGGAACGCTGGAATCAAGTGGCTGGATCAAGATCGCGGACAACATCCTTGTCTCTGATCTGTAGCGGTTCAGTTCCGTCGCCGCCCACAGGGGCAGAAACAGCCAGCAATCAGTTCAGCATGCGGGTGCCTTCTGGCAGGGCGCCGTTTTTCATGAGCGCCGTGGCGGCGTCGGCCATGGCGGTCAAGGCAACCCGTTGCATCCACGGCCCGTAGGAAATGCGCGCTACGCCCAATTCCTGAAGCTTCGCCGGAGCCAAGGACCCCGGCACGCCCATGACGCTGACCAGTCCGCGCCCAATGCCTGCCACGAGGGCCGTCACCGTTGACTCATCCAGCTTGCCCGGGACAAAGATGCAGGCTGCCCCCACCTCCAGATACGCACGGCCACGTTCGACGGCGGCCTCAAGAATCTCGCGCGGCTCGCGGCCCGCTCCGCGCAGGAAAGCATCGGTGCGCGCGTTGAGTACAAAGTCAATCCCCTCTGCAGCTCCGGCGTCCGCAGCCAATTTCATGCGGGCAACGGCTTCGGGGAATGGCAGCATCTGATCCTCGATGTTGGCGCCGACAATCCCGACCCCGACCGCCTTGCGGATGGTCTCGCCCGGGCTTCCATAACCGCGTTCCAGATCAGCTGTGACCGGTAAAACCGTTGCTGCGGCGATCCGGCCAACCGCCTCAATCATGGTGGCGGCAGGGATGTGCTCGCCGTCCTCGTATCCATAGGCTGCCGCAATGGAATGGCTGGCCGTGGCCAGTGCCGTGGTGCCGGGAAGCTCGGCGACCACCTTGGCGCTGATCGCATCCCACACATTCGCCAGCTGAAGGATGTCCGGGGCATGGTGGAGGCGGAGAAGTTCAGTTGCCTTGGCTGCAGTGTTCATGGATTCAGCGTAGTTCCGGCACAACGGTTTCAACAGGGCAGTTCCAACAGGGTTACGCCGCCGGGGAGCGGGCGGACCAGCGGGCGGCCGGCTAGCGGTTATCCACGTCCTCAAAGATCAAAAATGTCTGCGTGTCCAGCACCCCGGCCATGGATTGGAGCTGGTCGAAGACCACCCGGCGCAGTCCCTGGTTGTCCTCGGCCCGCACCAGCAAAATCACGTCAAAGTCGCCACCGACCAGCGCAATGTGGGCCACCTCGGGGATGGCCCGCAATTCCTCACGCAGTTCCCGCCACGAGTGCTGGCTGACCTTCAGCGTCACATAGGCGGAGGATTTCAGCCCCGCCTTCACCGGATCCACCAGCGCCGTGAACTTCGTCAGCACGCCGCTGGAGGTGAGTTTGGAAATCCGGGCGTACGCGTGAGCGCGGGAGATGTGCACGTTCTCGGCCACGACGCTGACAGACATCCGGCCATCACGGGTGAGCTCGGCAATGATCCGCCTGTCCACCTCGTCCAGCGGCTCGGGAAGGTGCTCCTCCATGATGCTCCTTCACATGCCGGGATGACGGAGGCCGGGAAGGCCCGACGCCGGGAACAACTTGGGCGGCCAACGCGCCTACGGTCGTGGTTGTGTCTTCCAGAGTATGGAGAATCGACGCAAAATTCCAGACTTTTCTAGAGTTATGGCGACGTTCCGCAAGAAAACACATACTGAGGTTAGCGGAACATCTTTGTTGCTGTAAGGAATCGGTGGGCCTGTTTCACTTCTGGCCGTCCTGCCGCCCGTTGGAAGGAATGAGTGTTCAATGACGAACCATCCGGAATTCCTGGACCACCCGGGAAATGCTGCACTGTTGGCCGGGCGCCAGGGCGAGTACCTGCTGCCTTCCGCCGCGCCCGTTCAGCTGATCACCACGGACGGCACTGCCCATACGGTCGGAAAGTACAAGCAAGATTACCCTCTGCCGAACGCCGCAACCCTGCTGGAAGGGTACGGCCAGCTGGTGCTGGGCCGGCGGATCAATGAACAGGCCGGTGCTTTGGTGCGGCAGGGGCGGATGGCGGTGTATCCGTCGTCGTTCGGGCAGGAAGCCTGCCAAGTGGCGGCCTACATGACTTTGCGCCGCAACGACTGGCTGTTCGGCACGTACCGGGACACCGTGGCCGTCATGGGCCGTGGCGTCAAGCCCATGGAGGCCTTTGAATCCCTGCGCGGAGACTGGCACAGCGGCTTCGACCCCTACGAATACAACACGGCCCTGCCCACCACTTCGCTGGCCACGCAGCTGCCGCACGCGGTTGGTGTGGCGCACGCGGCCAAGCTGCGCGGCGAGGACACCGTGGTGCTGGCGCTGTGCGGCGACGGTGCCACAAGCGAGGGCGACTTCCACGTTGCGTTGAACTTCGCTGCAGTGTTCCATGTGCCGGTCGTCTTCCTGATCCAAAACAACCAATACGCCATCTCGGTTCCCCTCATCCACCAGTCCGTGGCACCGTCGCTGGCACACAAGGCGATTGGCTACGGCATGCCGGGGGAGCGCGTGGACGGCAACGACCTGGCCGCGCTGCTCGCGGTGGTGGGCAGTGCCGTGGAGCGGGCGCGCAACGGCGGCGGCCCCGCGCTCATCGAGGCGCACACGTACCGGATGGAATCACACACCAACGCCGACGACGCCACGCGCTACCGCTCCTCGGAGGAAGTGGCGCAATGGCTACCCAAGGACCCCCTGCTGCGCCTGAAGAAATACCTGCACGACGCCGGACACCTGGGTTCCGCCGATGCCGAACGTTTCGCCGATGCTGCCGATGCCGTGGCCAAGACACTCCGCGACGGGATGAACACGAAGAGCAATCCTGATCCGCTGGACATGTTCAGATACGTTTACAGCAAGCCCACCTCCCAGCTACGCGAACAAAGCAATATGTTGGCCGCCGAACTTGCCGCGGCGCAGCAAGGAGGGGCGTCATGACTGTCACGGCGGTGAACCAAGCCGAGCTGGCCGGAGTCCAGCAGCTGACCTTCGCCAAGGCACTCACTCTGGCTCTGAACGATGCCATGGTCGCCGATGCCTCGGTGATTGTCTTTGGCGAAGATGTGGGAACGCTCGGCGGGGTGTTCCGCGTGACGGACGGACTGCGTGCAAGGTTCGGCGAGGAACGCTGCTTTGACACGCCGCTGGCCGAATCAGGCATTGTAGGCATGGCCACCGGCATGGCGATTAACGGCATGCGCCCGGTGGTGGAGTTGCAGTTCGATGCCTTCGCCTTCCCGGGGTTCGAACAAATCGTCAGCCACGTGGCCAAGATGGGCAACCGCACGCGGGGAAACATCCGTCTGCCACTGGTCATCCGCATCCCCTACGCAGGAGGCATTGGCGGGGTGGAGCACCACTGCGATTCCTCGGAAGGCTACTACGTCCACACTCCGGGACTGACGGTCCTCACGCCGTCGAGTGTTGAAGACGCCTACATACTGCTCCGCGACGCCATAGCCAGCCCAGACCCGGTGGTGTTCATGGAACCGAAGAAACTGTACTTCTCCAAAGGCACAGTGGACCTCGACGCACTGCGCGCCAGGTACACCCCTGCTTCGGAGCGCGGCGGAGCCACCACCGCACCGTCCAGCATTGGGCACGCTGCCGTCATCCGTGAAGGTACCGATGCAACTCTCATCGCCTATGGCCCGTCCGTGGCGCCCGCGCTCGCAGCCGCAGAAACTGCCGCCACCGAGGGCCGGTCACTGCAGGTTCTCGATGTCAGGTCCCTTGTCCCGTTCGACGACGACACCATTTGTGCCGCCGTCAGATCCACCGGGCGGGTGGTGGTCATTGCGGAGGCGCCGGGATTCGCTTCGATGGCCTCCGAGATTGCCGCGCGCATCCAGGAACGCTGCTTCCACTCGCTGGCCGCACCGGTGCTGCGGGTGACGGGGTTCGACATTCCCTACCCAGCCCCGAAGCTGGAACAGCACTATTTGCCGGGCGTCGACAGGATTCTGGATGCCGTGGACAAACTTCAATGGGAGGAATCATGAACAGCCAGGGGCAGGTACAGGCAAACGGACAGGTCTTCCTTTTGCCGGATCTGGGCGAGGGGCTGGTGGAAGCCGAGCTCGTCTCCTGGCTGGTTGCCGTTGGGGACACCGTGCACATTGACCAGCCCATCGCTGAAGTTGAAACGGCCAAATCCGTGGTGGAGGTGCCTTCGCCCTATGAAGGCACGGTGACCATCTTGCACGGTGCCGAGGGAGACTCCCTGGAAGTTGGCAAGCCGCTGATCACCATCGCCACCGCTGGGACGGGGGAGTCGGCGGAGCCTGCGGAGACCGGGGAGCTTGCGGACCAGCCGGCGTCTGAGTCGGCCGCTGAGTCGGCGCCGAATCCGGAGTCAGGCGGGTCCGGAAATGTGCTGGTCGGTTACGGGTCTACAGAACCCTCGGGGCCGGGGCGCAGCCGGCCATCCGTGCGGCAAGCGCCCCTGGTGGTCTCGCCGCTGGTGCGCAAGCTCGCCCAGGACCACGGCATCGCGCTGTCGGAAATCCACGGATCGGGCAGCGACGGACTGATTCTGCGCTCCGACGTTGAAGCTGTCGTGGGCTCGGAACCAGCCGCGGGCTCGGAAACAGATCGGGAGCAGGCGGGGGAGATGTCCGGCGTCGTCGATCAACGCACGGGACTGACCGTGGTGGGTCGGAGGCCGCTGACGGGCCTGAAGAAGGCGGCAGCAGCGGCGCTGGTGCGCAGCCGGAGGGAGATTCCCGACGCCACCGTCTGGGTGGACGTGGACGCGACGCTCCTGGTGGAACTGCGTCGGGGGATGAAGGCGAAGGGTGTGGCGCCGAGCCTGCTTGCCTTCATTGCGCGGTTCGCGGTCGCGGGCCTGGGTCGGTTCCCGGAACTGAACATGCAGCTGGTGAGCGGTGACGGGCAGGACTCGCTGGTGGAATTTGCCGGCATCAACCTGGGCTTTGCCACGCAGACCGAGCGCGGACTGGTGGTGCCGGTGCTCCGCAATGTGCAGGGACGAACTGCCAGGGAGTTGGGCGAGGCCATCGGCGCGCTCACCGAACGCGCGCTGGGTGCACATTCCGGCCCTGCGGAATTGTCGGGGGGCACGTTCACCATCAACAACTACGGTGTGTTGGGCGTGGACGGCTCGGCCGCCATCATCAACTCTCCGGAAGCGGCGATGCTGGGGCTGGGGCGGATCATGGACAAGCCATGGGTGGTGGACGGGGCGCTGTGCGTGCGCAAAATGACGGAGCTGACGCTCGCGTTCGACCACCGTGTTTGCGACGGAGCCGTCGCTGCCGGGTTCCTGCGCTTCGTGGCCGATGCCATGGAAAATCCGGCGGGTGTGCTGGCCGAACTCTAGGCTAGCGGCACGGGGACAACGAGGACGTGCGGATTCGAAAGGACTCATGGTGGGGCAAGACCTTGACGATTGGCAGGCGTTGGGCGGGGGAAGTTTCGTGCTGCGCAGCAGTGCGGCCCGGGCACTGGTGAACATTGGGCTCGTGGTGGGATCCGAACGGGCGCTTGTGATCGATACCGGCTGCGGGCCCCGCCACGGCGCCGAGATCCTGGCGGCGGTGCGCGCCGTGACAGCCCTGCCGCTGGTGGTGGTCAACACGCATGCGCACTGGGACCATTTCTTTGGCAACGCGGTCTTCCGGCAGGACGGTGTGAATCCGTCAGAGGCCCAGCACGATGGTGAGAGGCACCGCGGCGGTCCGGACTTTTGGGCGCACGCGGCCGCAGCGCGGACGATGGCTGAGACAGGGGAGTCGCAACGGGTGTTTGTGGGCGGGCCGGAACCTGAAATGGCTGCCGGGGTTGGGGTGGGAACGGAGATTGTGGTGCCATCCCTCTTGGTGGGCGAAAGGCCAGGCGCGGATGGGCGCGTCGAGACGTCCGTAGAACTGGATCTTGGCGGGATCGTCGTGGATTTGTTCACGCTTGGGCGGGGGCATACCGACGGCGATCTCATGGTGGGCGCACCCGGCGTTCTTTTCGCCGGAGACGTATTGGAGGAAGGTGCGCCGCCGTCCTTTGACGATTCCTACCCTGCAGAATGGGTTGCTGTATTGCGGCGCCTGGCAGGCATGAGCGGAAAATACCCCGTCATGATTCCCGGTCACGGACGGCCCGTTGACGCCACGTTTGCCGCAGCGATGGCGGACATTATGGAGACAGGTGGCCCGGGCAAAACAGGTGGGCTCGTGCCGGCAGGCTGAGTGACGGCAGCCCGGAGAACTGCGGGCGTAGTGTTGAGACGGTGAGCAAGAACTCGAAGCCAGGCGAATTCAGCCTGTGGTCCATAGCCGTTCCGGCGTTTGGACCATCCTTGCTGTTTGGGGTTGGCGAAGGTGCCATCCTGCCAATCATTCCGCTGAGCGCTCGCGACATGGGATCCTCCTTGGCCGGTGCCGCGCTGGTGGTGGCTTTGATCGGCATCGGATCGCTGGTCAGCAACATTCCGGCGTCGATCATCACAGCCAAATTTGGTGAACGCCGGGGCATGATGGGTGCAGCAGGACTGAGCCTCGTGGCCCTGTTGATGTGCGTGTTCTCCACGAATCTGTGGCAATTCGGTACCGGTGTGTTTTTGATCGGCGCAGCAGCCGCCGTGTTCAACCTAGCCCGCCAAAGCTACCTGACAGAGGCCGTTCCCGCGTTCCTGCGGGCCCGGGCCATGTCCACGCTGGGAGGCGTGGGGCGGATCGGACTCTTCGCCGGACCTTTCATTGGTGCGTTCGTGATCCACCTGGTGGGCCTGACAGGTGCCTATTGGGTGGCAGCCGTGGCCATAGCCGCAGCCGGAACATTGGCCGGATGGCTGCCAGATCTGGTCAGCGACACCTCCGGTCCCGTCAAGGGCCCTGCCCCGACCATTCGTTCCCTGGTCATGGCACACCGCAGAGTGTTTCTGACGGTTGGCGTCGGGATATTGCTGGTCAGCGCAGTACGGTCCTCACGGCAGGTGGTGGTGCCGCTCTGGGCCGACAACCTGGGCCTGAGCCCGGCAGCGACGTCGCTGATTTATGGACTCTCAGGGGCCATTGACATGCTCATTTTCTACCCGTCCGGCAGGATCATGGACAAGCAGGGCCGCAGGGCCGTGGCCGTGCCCTCCATGGTCCTCATGGGGATCGCACTGCTGCTCATTCCGCTGACAACCGGGGCGGCGACGTTGCTGCTGGCCGCCCTGCTCATTGGCTTTGGTAACGGAATCAGCTCGGGGCTCATCATGACGTTGGGTGCTGACTATGCCCCTCGCCGCGGCCGGGCCCAGTTCCTGGGCATCTGGCGCTTCTTCTCGGATATCGGAGGTTCGGGTGGTCCTGCCATTTTGGCTGGGCTGACAGCCGTGGTCACCCTGTCATTTGGCATTGCTGCTACAGGGTTCCTCGGCTTGGCAGCAGCCGCCGTGCTGGGCTACTGGATCCCGCGCAACAAGGTCACAGTGCAATGAGTGCATTGAAGGCAACGGTCCCGAGGAGGACTCAGGCAAGTCAACAGACTAACGTGAGGAGCGCCGTCGTACGGGCAGGGTCAGAAGCAGCGTGCCGGCAATGGTCAGCCCGTACCCGGCCACCACGATCTGGGCAACCCCCACCAGGAAGTAGCTGACGCTGCTGGCGCCTCCATTGGCTGAAACATGGCGCAGGACCAAGGTGGCGGCAGCTCCGGCCAGCAGTACGGCAACCACAGCCAGAGCGGTCCAACCCCGCGAGGACGCCCAATGTTGTTTGGAGCCCAGCCACACATTCCACCCCGGGCCGGAACGCAGCACGAGCAGACCGGCAAGCACGCTCCAAAACGCGACGACGAAGAATGCCGCCACGACGTCGGCCGGGCGGTGCCACTGGTTGATCAGCGTCGAAATCCCGGCAATGATGGCGTAGCTTCCACCCATGAAAGCCGCAGCGGGGCGCCAGCGCGGGGAAACCACCAGGAACACGGCGGCCGCCGCACTGGCAGCGAGCGTGCTGTGCCCCGACGGCAGCGAGTTCAGCGCCAGCGTGTTGATGCCAAGAGCGGGCCTGTCCGGCAGCCCAACTTTGATGACCTGTGTGGTGAGGTTAGCGGCAGCCATGGCGATAAGCGCGATTCCAGCCGCCTTCCACCGCCTCCGGGCAAGGGTCACGAACAGCACCACCACGGCGGCAATGACCACTGAGGTCACTGGCAGAAGATCGAGCACCTGCGCGATCTGGACACCGATCCGCCGGCGGACCACGGCCGCCTCGACCAGAGCTGACTCGTCAATGAACTGGCCAGTGGTGGTTTCAATGAAGAAACGGTAGCTCAGCAGCAATCCGGCCAGGGCGATGAGTGCCGCGCCCAGAAATGGCCAAGCGGCGACGCGCGCGGCAGTGCGGCCGCGGGGCCCGGTTCGGTGATGTGGGGAACTATTTTTCATCGCCTATAGGTTCCCACAGATTCATGGGAGCTTGCTGACGCTCGGGCAATATGGGTTGGGGCTACAGTGAAGGCATGTTTTCACTTCCCTCCCTGGAGCAGCTTGTTGCCGCCGCCCACGTTGTCGCCCTGCCCATGCGGGTAAAGTTCCGGGGCGTGTTGGTCCGTGAAGTCATGATCCTCGAAGGTCCTGCCGGTTGGTGCGAGTTTGGCCCGTTTCTGGAGTACGACGACGAGGAATCCTCCCGCTGGCTGGCCTCGGCCTTGGAGGCTGGCTGGCTGGGGTACCCCGAGCCGGTGCGCAGCCGGGTTTTGGTGAACGCGACGGTTCCTGCCGTGTCCGCCGAGCAGGTTCCAGCCGTGTTGGCTTCCTTTGATGGTCTGGCCACCGTCAAGGTGAAGGTGGCCGAGGCCGGGCAGTCGATGGCTGATGATGCGGCACGGGTTGGGGCTGTGCGACATTTGCTGCCTGATGCGAAAATCCGGGTGGATGCCAACGGTGGTTGGAGTGTTGAGCAGGCCATCGCCGCTCTGCGCATGTTGAACGTATTTGGCCTTGAATATGCCGAGCAGCCTGTGGCCGGCATTGCTGAAATGGCGGCCGTGCGGCGTACGCTGAACGGCTCGGTGCTCATTGCTGCCGATGAGAGTGTCCGCAAAGCCAGCGACCCGCTGGCGGTGGCCCGTGCCGGAGCGGCCGACCTGTTGGTCATCAAGGCAGCGCCGCTGGGAGGGGTCCGTCGTGCACTGGAGATCGTGGCAGAAGCCGGGCTGCCTGCGGTGGTCAGCTCCGCGCTGGATTCCTCCGTGGGGATCAGCACGGGATTGGCACTGGCCGCAGCGCTGCCGGAACTGCCGTACGCGTGCGGTTTGGGCACGGTGTCCCTCATGGCAGGAGACGTGACAACACCGAGCCTGGTCGCCCTCAATGGCGGCATGCACGTGCGTGAGGTGGTGGCAGATCCGGACCTTCTGGCCCACTTTGCCGCTCCGGCGCAACGGCGTGACTGGTGGCTGGAGCGCCTGCGCCGCTGCCACGCCTTGCTTCGCCAACCATCCGAATGGTGAGAGCCCATACCCGCTCAACCATTACCTGCGCCGGATGGCTAGAGTAGTGGCGTGACTTTACTAAGCTCGATGGATGCTGCCCGCTATGTTGTGGATGCCTTGGAACGGGCAGGGGTTGGCCATGTGGTGGTGGCGCCCGGCTCCCGTAGCGCCCCTTTGGTGTACGCCCTCGCGGAGGCCGAAGCAGACGGCAGACTCAGCGTGCATGTACGTATTGACGAACGTGTTGCCGGATTTACGGCGCTGGGGCTCGCATTGGGTTCCAATTCCCCCGTTGCAGTGCTGACAACTTCCGGAACTGCTGTGGGGAACCTGATGCCCGCCGTGATGGAAGCCAATCATGCCGGCATACCCTTGATCGTCTTGTCCGCAGACCGCCCCGAGGAGTTGCGCGGCACCGGGGCAAACCAAACAACGCAGCAACTCGATCTTTTTGGCGAGCACGTGCGCTTTGCCACCGACGTGCCCGCCGGCACCGATCCCACAAGCGCCATCTCCACCGCAATGAGCGCCGCCCGAGGACGGCTCGAAGGTATCCCAGCCGGACCCGCACAAGTCAATCTGGCCTTCCGCGACCCGCTGACACCTGCCCTTGACGGTTCAGAATGGGAGCGCCTGCTGCCGGTGGTTGAAGGCTCGGTGGTTGAGGACTCGGCGGTTGAGCCTATCGAAACCACTGGATCTCGCTCCCCAACCGCTCCGCAAGCTCGACCAGCGCAGGCGCTGCCTTCCTCGAGTCACCGGACTGTTGTTGTGGCGGGGCACGGTGCCGGACCCGAGGCTGAGTACTTTGCCCGGCTCCTGGGCCTGCCACTGCTGGCCGAGCCATCTTCCAACGCCCGCTTCGGCCCGAACGCAGTAGGCCCCTACCGATTGCTGCTGGAGCAGTTCGGCCCGGACAGCGCACAGCCTATCCAGCGGGCGGTGCTCTTTGGCCGCCCCACCCTGTCGCGGCAGATCAGTGCACTGTTGGCGGATACGTCCTTGGAACGTGCCCTATTCCTTCCCACCCCGGTCCCGTGGTTTGAAGCAGGCCGCCGCACTGAATTGATCCTGACACAGTGGGATCAGCTGATGGGCTTTGCCGGTCGCGGGCCCGAAGGCTGGCTGCAGGCTTGGCAGGGAGCATCCGCCAAGGCAGAAGTTGCACTGGACACGGCACTGGACCCGGGACTCAGTGGCGGGGTGCTGACTGGTCCCCGAGTGGCGCGTGCCCTGTGGGCCAGGGCGCAGCAGGATCCGGGGAGCAATCTCATGCTGGGTTCTTCAAACCCGGTCCGCGACGTCGACCTCGCTGGCAGGCCCACAGCTGAGAATCGGGTGGACGTCTACGCGAACCGCGGACTGTCCGGCATTGACGGCACCGTTTCCACAGCGAGCGGACTGGCATTGGCCACGAACAGGCCAACGCGTTTGCTGCTCGGCGATGTGACGTTCCTACATGATTCCGGTGCACTCGCCACCGGCCCTGCCGAACAGCCGGTACAGTTGCAAATCGTCGTACTCAACGACGCAGGCGGGGGGATTTTCTCAGTGCTGGAACATGGCAGGTTGGCGCAGGCACCCAACTACGCCTCCGCCGTCGAACGCTTCTTTGGCACTCCACATACGGTGCAGCTCGCTGCGCTCGCCACAGCCTACGGGTGGGAGCACACGCTGGTGAACACCGCTGCGGAACTGGATGCCGCGCTCGCCGCGCCGGTCCATGGCCGGCACATCATTGAGGTGGCGGCAAGCCGGGCAGGCCTGCGGGAACTGCATGCGCGGATTAGCAAGGCGCTGGCGGTCTAGGACGATTGGGAATCTTGCCAAAAATTGGCGGCGGGGCAGATTAGCCCGCAGGCGACGTCAGGGAGGCCGAGGCCGCCCGCGGCCGATTGGCCGGAAAGTCGCTGAGGATATTATCTGCCCCGCCGTCTAGCCGCGCTACAGCACGCGGCTGAGGAACTCCTGCGTCCTGTGGTGCTGCGGGTTGGCGATGATCTCGCGCGGATTGCCGCTTTCCACCACTTGGCCGGCGTCCATGAACGTCAGCGTGTCACCCACTTCGCGGGCAAAACCGATCTCGTGGGTTACCACAATCATGGTCATGCCCGATTTGGCAAGGTTTTTCATGACTTCCAAAACGTCACCCACCAGCTCGGGGTCCAAGGCCGAGGTGGGCTCATCAAAGAGCATGAGCTCTGGCTCCATGGCCAAGGCCCGGGCAATGGCAACGCGTTGCTGTTGCCCACCGGAAAGCTGCGCCGGGTAGTAGTTCGCGCGGTCGGACAAACCAACCATTTCCAGCAGTTCGTGTGCCTTCAATTTGGCGGCCGTCTTGGACTGGTGCTTAACCTGCGTGGGCGCCTCGATGACGTTCTGCAGGGCAGTCTTGTGTGGGAACAGGTTGAAGCGTTGGAATACCATGCCGATCTCCCGGCGCTGGTTGGCAATTTGCTTGCTACTCAGGTCGTGGAGGCGCCCGTTGCGTTCACGGTAGCCAATGAGTGCATCGTGAACGTAGATCCGCCCGGCGCTGATGGTTTCCAGCAGGTTGATGCAGCGCAGCAGCGTCGACTTGCCCGAACCGGATGGGCCGATGATGACGGAGACTTCGCCGGGGTTGACCTGGAGGTCTATGCCCTGCAGGACATGGTGGTCGCCGAAGAATTTGTGCACGTTCTCAATCGACACCAACGGCTTGACAGCAGCGCCTTGCTTTTGGGGAGTTGCCGAAGTTTCTGTCATGGCTGCTGGCCTTTCACGGTCCCGCTGGAATTGGGTGTGCCCCCGGCATGCGCGGCCGCAGCTGCGGCGGTTGCCTTGACGGGTTTGTGCGTGATGTTGTCAACGCCCTTGCCGTAGTACCGCTCGATGTAAAACTGCCCCACCATCAACAATGACGTGATCACCAGGTACCAGATGGCGGCCACTATCAGCAGGGGGATGGGCAGGTACGTGCGGTTGGCAATGGTGTTCGTGACGAACGTCAGGTCCAGAGTGAACGGGATGGCCAAAACCAGTGAGGTTGTTTTGAGCATGCCAATGGTTTCGTTGCCGGTTGGCGGGACAATGACCCTCATGGCCTGAGGAAGGACGATGCGCCACATGATCTTGGAGCGGCGCATGCCCAGTGCTTCCGCAGCTTCCATCTGACCGCTGTCGACGGACTTCAAGCCGGCGCGGAAGATTTCAGCCAAGTATGCCGACTCGTTCAGGCCCAGGCCAACAATGGCACCCACCAGCGCAGTGATGATGGTTTGGGTGTCGAAGGAGAGCCATTCGGGCCCGAACGGAACGCCAAGGACGATCTTTGGATACAGCACGGAGACAAGTCCCCAAAAGACCAATTGCGTATAGACAGGCGTGCCGCGGAAAAACCAGACCCATGCCCAGGAAACGTACCTGAATAGCGGATTCTCGGATTGACGCATGAAGGCCAACAAGATTGCCAACACAATCGCAATGATCATGGACGCAACTGTCAAGAGCAGCGTCCAGCCGATGCTCTGCAACACCAAGATGTCAAAGAGGTACTTGCCGACCGTCTCCCAGCGGAAGTTCTTATTGGTGACAAGGCTCTGGATGATCAAGGCCACGACGAGCAGTATGACTGCGGCACCAATCCAGCGACCTGGATGACGAACAGGAATTGCCTTGATTAGGTCAAGGCCGCCATCCGTGCCGGCTTGCGCCTCGCGCACGGTGCGGTCACTCAATTGCTTGCCGTCGGATTCAGCACAGCCTTGGTGATTGCACCTTCATCGTTGTTCCAGTCCTTGAGAATTTGGGTGTAGACGCCGTCAGCCATGAGCTTGTTCAAGACTTTTTCAATGACCCCCGCAAAGACGGTGTCATCCTTCGCGATGGCGATGCCCTGCTGAGCCGCGTCATACACGTCGCCCAGCGTCTCCAGCGAGTCGCCGGTCTTCTGCAGGGCATTCTTAATGATGGGCGAGTCGGCGCTCATCGCATCGATGCTGCCGCTGACAAGGCGTGTGGTCACATCAGTCTGGTTCTTAAGCGAGATAACTTCAATGGCAGGTTTGCCAGCGGCTACGCAGGCTTTGGAACGATCGGAAACATCAGGGTCTTCTTCAACTGTTCCGGTCTGGACGCCCACCTTCTTGCCACAGAGGTCGTCCAGGGAGATGCCCTTGGGGTTGCCCTTCTGGACGGCCCAGAGAACACCAGCATTGAAGTAGCTGACAAAGTTCACGGCCTTTGAGCGTTCGGGGTTGATGGTGAACGAGGAGATGCCCAAGTCGTACTTGGAACCCAGGCTCGGCAGGATCGTGGAGAATTCGGACGTGTGCACGTCCACTTTCTTACCCAGGACGGCGCCAATGGCCTTGGCAAGGTCAACGTCGTAGCCAATGGGAGTCTGGCCGTCTGCCGCCAGGAACTCAGCCGGTTCATAGGATGTGTCAGAACCAACGTCCAAGGTGGCCTTGTCTTTGAGTGCACCCGGCAGCATGGCAATCAGCGCATCGTCCTTGGCAACGGTGGAAGGATCAAAGGTGGCGCTGCCGCTGCTGCTGTTGGGGGTCACCTCGGCGTTGTTACACCCGGTCAGTGCCATGGCTGAAACAGCGAGGACAGCTGCAAACTGCAGCCCCATTTTAGTTGGATTACGCATTTTTACCCTTTGTTTCGTTGTGAGATGCGAGCAATGGAAAATAGTCTATCCTGCAGTGATGTGCATCACGGTAAACAATATTTTGCTATTGAACAACTTTATTGGGTCTTAGGCAAGACTCCGCAAAAGACTGTTGTCTGGAATTCCAGACGGGATGAATGGTCTTACGGGTGGGTATGCAGGTTGAATGCCTGCAGCATGGGGCGAAACTTTGCCCACGTCTCGGCCAGTTCCGCCTCAGGATCAGAAGCCTCAACAATGCCGGCACCCGCATATAGGCGCGCATGGCGGGAGTCTTCCAGGACGGCACCGCGCAACGCGATGCCCCATTCCCCATTGCCGGCCCCATCCATCCAGCCAACTGGCCCGGCATAGGGGCCGCGGTCCATCTTTTCCAACTGCAGGATGAGCCGTCCGGCGTCATCACGGGGGGTCCCGCAGACTGCAGCCGTGGGATGCAAGGCCTCAACCAAGGCCAGAGAGCTGGGAAGATGCCCGTTGGAGCTGGCCAGCTCAGCCGTGACATCAGAGGCCAGATGCCACACGTTGGGCAGCTCGAGAATAAACGGTTCGGAGGGGAATGAGAGATCGGAAGCGAAAGGGGTCAATTGGCGAACCAGCGAGCGCACGGCAAAGTCGTGCTCTTGGCGCTGCTTGATCGACCCGCCCAGAACAGTGCTGGCAAAGCCCGTGGAGCCGGCTGGTTCATCCTCACGATCAAGGGTTCCAGCCAACACGCGGGCCTGGGCCGTGGAGCCGTCCACCTTGATCAAAATCTCAGGAGTGGCGCCAACCAAGCCGCGCACTCCGTAGGTCCAACACTCCGAATAAAGATCGAGCAATCGTTGCAGAATTGAAACTCTGCGTACCGGATCATCGAACGTGGCCACCACATCGCGGGCCAAAACGACCTTTTCCAAGCCTCCGCGAGCTATCGCAGCCACTCCGGCAGACACTGTGTCCTTCCACTGCGCCTCGGTGAGCGCCCCGGACTGGACGGTGCCTGCGGAGGCGGGGCCCGGCGTCGTGCTCGCTGCGGAGCCGGCCAGCTCTGCGCGCAGGAGGGCCAAGGCGGAATCGGCGGTGGGGGCGGCGCCGTCAAGGGTCAGCTGGGTGAGCCATGCAGTGCCGCCGAAGAAGCCGACCACGAGCTCGGGCACAATCAGCACGGATTTAAATGAGCTCGTCTTGGAGAAGGCAAAGGAGCCAAAAGCCATGGGCCCGGTGCCCGGCATGCGTATGGAGTCGTTGACGTCAGCCCAGAGCAGCAGCTTCCGCCACCACCGTTCTGCGTCAGAAAAGCGGCTGGGGCCGATACCTTTGAAAATCGCGATCTCGCCGAGGCCCACAAGTCCTTCACCCCGACGCAGCCAACACAGCGGATCATCGGTGGACAGTGCGCCCAACAAGCTGTCGGCGGAGGACACGTTGAGGCCTGAGAGTATGGCCGGATCCAGGGCCATGGTCAGGGTGCGCAGCGAATGGGTGCCCAAGGAAGCAGTCATGATGAGTCAAGATTACTCGCCCGGGCGCCAAAGTCCGGCCCCAGCGCGGTGTGATGGCCCACAAGTGGGGTGCAAGCGCGCGCGAAGTACAGCAAAGTTTGAGAGACTATGGGGGTGAAGCGTGCATCCTTGGAGAAGCGTCCGGAAGAAATGGCCGCCATGTTTGACGACGTGGCCCCTAAATACGACATCGTCAATGACATTCTGTCCATGGGACAGACGCGTCGTTGGCGTCGCGTTGTGGTTGACGCGGTAGGCGCCGCGCCCGGACAAAAAGTCCTAGACCTGGCTGCTGGCACGGGTACCTCAAGCGAACCGTATGCCGACGCAGGCATCCACGTGGTGGCCTGCGACTTCTCCATAGGCATGCTCAAGGTGGGCAAGCGCCGACGCCCCGACATTGATTTTGTTGCCGGTGACGCCATGAACCTGCCATTCGCCGACAACTCCTTTGACGCCTCCACCATCTCCTTTGGCCTGCGCAACGTCATGGACCCGAAGAAGGCCCTGCGCGAGATGCTGCGCGTGACCAAACCCGGCGGCAAGGTTGTGGTGGCGGAGTTTTCACACCCCACGGTGGCCCCGTTCCGCACCGTCTACACCGAATACTTGATGCGTGCACTGCCGCCCATTGCGAGAACGGTCGCCTCCAACCCGGACGCCTACGTCTATCTGGCCGAGTCCATCCGCGCGTGGCCCAACCAGGACAGTCTGTCCGCCTGGCTCAGCGAATCAGGCTGGCAGGATGTCACCTACCGGAACTTGAGCGGCGGCATTGTGGCCGTCCACCGCGCCACCAAGCCGCTGCCGACCAACTAGCGCCCGCTCCACTAACTAAAGGAACTCCGCACACTGTGAAGGTACTGATCGTGGGGGCCGGCCCCGCCGGATCCACAGCCGCCTACCACCTGGCAACAGCCGGGATTGACGTTACCGTGCTGGAAAAGACCCGCTTTCCGCGCGAAAAGGTTTGCGGTGACGGCCTGACGCCGCGCGCCGTGCGCGAAATGCAGCTCATGGGCCTGCCGCACGACCCCACCGAAGGCTGGCGCCGCAACAAAGGCCTGCGCCTGATCGCCGGCGGCCGCCAAATCGAGGTCCCCTGGCCGGAGCTGAGTAACTTCCCCGACTACGGTCTGATCCGCACCCGTCTGGGCTTCGACGAGGCCCTTGCCGCGCACGCCCGGGCCGCGGGCGCCGTCATCCTTGAGGGCCACTCCGTCTCCACTGCCCTGACGGACGACGCCGGAACCGTGGTGGGTGCCAGGGCGTCGCTTTTGGACGACTCGGGCAGGAAGACGGGCGAATCCGTGGACTTCTTTGCCGATGTGGTGCTGGCCGCTGACGGCAACTCCACTCGTACGGCCGTCTCCCTGGGTCATGAGAAGCGTGACGACAGGCCGATGGGCGTCGCGTACCGCACTTACTTCACCTCCCCGCGCCACGATGACGACTGGATGGAGGGTTGGCTGGAGCTGAACTCTCCCGACGGCAAGATCCTGCCCGGCTACGGCTGGGTGTTCGGAGTTGGCGACGGGACTTCCAACGTGGGCCTGGGCATTTTGAACTCCTCCAAGGAATTCGGAAAATTGGACTACCGCCAGGTGCTGCGCGACTGGACTGCCGCAATGCCCGCTGAGTGGGGCTTCACAGCCGAAAACCAGGTGGGCCCCATCCGCGGTGCCGCGCTGCCCATGGGGTTCAACCGGACGCCGCACTACTCCGCAGGCCTGATGCTGCTGGGCGATGCTGGCGGCATGGTCAGCCCGTTCAACGGCGAAGGTATTTCCTACGCCATGGAATCCGCCCGGTTCGCAGCCGAGTTCATTGTGCGGGCGGCAGGCACCAACTCTGCGTTGGCCGCCAACCACGCACTCTCCGGCTACAGCGACTTTGTCCGCGATGAGTGGGGAAGCCACTTCACCCTGGGGCGCGCATTCGCCTCACTCATCGGCAAACCGAGCATCATGAAGTTGGCGCTGCGCACAGGCATGCCCCTGCCCGTGCTGATGCGATTCGTGGTGCGCCTGATGGCAAACCTCACGGACAAGAACGAACGAGGTCTTGAAGATAGAGTGATTCATTTACTGGAAAAAATGGTTCCCGCCACCGGAAATCAGGACATGTCCGGCACATCCAAGCAACAATCCCTTCCACTAGTTAGTGTTAAGTAGTGACTACTTCTGCGAACCACAGCTGGGCCCCCGCTGGTCAAGGACGCCCTGAATCGCACGACCCCAATCCCAGCACCATGGCCATCGCCACGGAAATGCAACTGCCGTCCGGGTTTTCAGCCGTTGCTGACGATCCGGAGCTGGGACCCTCGATTGCCATGAGCCTCGCCCGGGTGGAGAAGCGGCTGCGCGAGGCGATTGCCCACTCCGACCCGTTGGCCGATGCGACCAGCCGTCACCTCGTTGAAGCTGGTGGCAAACGGATCCGTCCGCTGCTGGTACTTCTAGCCGCCCACCTCGGGGACCCGAACCGGGACGAAGTGGTGCAGGCCGCCGTCGTGGTTGAACTGACGCACCTGGCCACCCTGTACCACGATGACGTCATGGATTCCGCTCCCTTCCGCCGCGGCGCACCCACGGCGCACGAGGTTTGGGGCAACACCGTGGCCATCCTGACCGGGGACCTGATCTTTGCCCGCACCTCCATTCTGGTGTCGGAACTTGGCGGCCGGGCGTTGGGCATCCAGGCCCGCACATTTGAACGACTGTGCCTGGGCCAGTTGCATGAAACCGTGGGGCCGCGCGACGACGAGGACCCGATTGAGCACTATCTGTCCGTCATCGCAGACAAAACCGGATCGCTCGTGGCCGCGTCGGGGCAGCTTGGCGCGATCTTCGCCGGGGTCGACGAGGAAATTCAGGACGTGCTGTTGGAGTACGGCGAAAAGGTGGGCGTGGCTTTCCAGCTGGCCGACGACGTCATTGATGTCACAGGATTGAAGCAGGTTTCCGGGAAGGTCCCCGGCACGGACCTGCGCGAGCGCGTGCCAACCATGCCGGTGCTGTTGCTGCGCAACGCTGCGGCAGCCGGGGATGCCGAAGCTGCTGCCGTGCTTGCACTTGTTGACGGCGACCTGGACAGTGACGAGTCATTGACAGCCGCCGTGACGGCGCTGCGTGAGCACCCAGTCACCGCTGAATCGTGGGCTGTGGCCCGGGAATGGTCGGCTGCGGCCATTGCGGTGCTGGCACCCATGCCCGAAGGCACCGTGAAGACGGCTCTTTCCTACTTTGCTGAAGCGGTGGTAGACCGCGACCTCTAAGTGGGGGCGTGCGGCAGTCAGCCGGTGCGTCCACCGATCCTTGGGAGCAAGAAGGGGCTGGCACCTTCTTCGCTGTTGTTCCAATGAGTTGGAGTGCTGTTGCGTCGCATGGCAGCCTCGGCCGCGCTGGCGAGGCCGGCGTCCTCAACACTGAGCATCATGCTGCTGTGTTGGAGGTTGAAGAAACGGATCACAATCCGGCGGCCATTGACGCTCCACACGCAGGCGGGCACCACGGGGTCATGCCAAGGGTTGGTCGGCTCACCGTAGAGTGCGGTCAGTCGCTGGAGAAAGTCCTCAAAGCCCTGCCGCGTGGAAGGGTTGTCCGTGTCCATGGACGAGTACAGGTGCATGCTGATGCCCACGAAGCGCCCGTTGTGGGAGGTCCAAGAAGACATAATCTCACGCGGCTTCTCCCCGATGCCCAGCGAGTAGTGATGCGTCTCTGTGGCAGTGACGGCATCATCCCAGCTGGCCCCGGAGGTGAAGCCCAGATCCAAGAACAACGTTTTTCTGTCGAATTCAGAGCGCGGCCAGCGGCCCTCGACCAACTTTTCAATAAGGCCCACAATCTCAGCGGGATCGGGAACTAACGTTGTCAAAGGCTGCTGTGCGTCCATAAACGCAACGCTACCGCCACCGGAGGAATATTCCCATAGCCGCAACCTTATAGTTATCCGTGCATCCGTTCGCCTGGACTAGTCCTCGTCGGTGAAGACCCAGTCGAGCATGTCAAACACAAACTCGCTGAACGTGCCTTCTTCGTTGACCCATGCACCCGTGGCATTGTTCCGCCGCCATACGATGGGATCCGGGACATCGGCCTGATCCACCAGCATGCCCCACGTGTAGGCCTCGTCCTCGTCCTCAAGGAACAACAGGTAGCCGTCCTCAATTTCAAGCTCTTCGGGATCCCAAAAGTAGTAGTACGCCTCCATGAGCTCTTCACAATTGCCCAAGGCGTGCAGAAATTCACGCAGAACCAGCGGCACCTTGATCTGCAGTTCCTTAAAGACCGTGTCAAGGTCGGACAGCGTGATGCCGTCGGCCTCCTGCCACGGCTCCGCCAGGTACAAGGGCACCAGGCCGCGGAACTTCTCTACGAACATGTCAGACATTCAAATCTCCGAAAATTGGCGTGCACTGCTCCAAGGACAATTCTAGCTGCGGCGGGGCCGCCGTGCCGCCCAACTTCTAGCCGCCAAGGGAGCATGCCAGCCATACCGGAGGCTGAGCAGGCGGAACGTGAAAACGACGACGGCGGCAACGGTTCCGGTTGCCAGGTTCAGCCATCCAACATGCCACAGCACAGTGGCCAAGGCGGCGCCGGCAAAGGCCGGGATGGCGTAAAGATCCTTGGGATCAAAGACCTTCGGTACGTCATTGGCTGTGATATCACGCAGGATGCCACCGCCCACAGCAGTGGTGACGCCCAACAGGATCGAAGCGACGGGATTCATCCCGGCCTCCAGCGCCTTCAGCGTGCCGGTGATGCAAAACAGAGCCAGCCCTCCGGCGTCGAACATGAACAAGAGGCGGCCGCTGCGCTTGACGTTCTTGACCGTGAAATAGACCAGGAGGGCGGCAGCCACGGGAGGCACCAAGTACAGCTGGTTGGTGAACGCGGCTGGCGGGCCCTGATCAAGAATGATGTCCCTGACCACCCCGCCACCCAAACCAACCATGGAGCCAAGCAGCACCGAGCCCACAAGGTCGAAGCCTTTGCGGGCTGCGAGCAGGCAGCCGGAAACGGCGAAGAAGAAGACGCCCAAAAGGTCGAGCATGAGCGGAAGGTCAAAGGTCATGAGTGCATTCGATAGGGGGTGGCAAAATGGCGGAGGCCGCATCAAGCCTACGCGGCGCCGCAGATGTGCGGCTAATCCTCTAGGACTCGGGCGGGGCACCTGCTGGCCAGTGCTGCCTTCAGCTGCATGTTTTCAGTTTCCAGAGCCAGCACCAGCTGCTTCGGTGTCTTGACTATGTTGCGTCTGCGTTCTATCTTAATTTCGTCACGAAGTTTCGGAAGAACTTCTTGCACCAATGCTTCATCTGTGTTATAAAAAATCTATACCTTCCACAACAGATCGTGGAGGGGACCAACAAATAAAAATGGCACCAAGTTCCACTGAGATCCAGTGGCGTTGAAAAGGAGTGAATTGCCATGTTGATGCGTACAGACCCGTTCCGTGAACTTGACCGCCTTGCCCAGCAGGTACTCGGCACAGCAGCCCGGCCAGCGGCGATGCCGATGGACGCGTGGCGTCAAGGTGACACTTTTGAGGTGGAGTTCGACCTGCCTGGAGTGAGCCCGGAGTCGATCAACCTGGATGTGGAACGCAACGTGGTCACCGTCAGGGCCGAACGCGAGGGCCTGGACGGGGACAGGGAAATGTTGGCCGCCGAGCGGCCGCGCGGAGTATTCAACCGCCAGTTGGTCCTAGGGGAGAACCTGGATACGGAGAATATCCAAGCCAGCTATGACACCGGTGTGCTGCGACTGCGCATTCCGGTGGCAGAAAAGGCCAAACCGCGCAAGATCGCCATCACCACGCAACAGAAGGAGGGGGAACGTCAAGCCATCAATGCCTGATCACTACAACTTGCAACAACGGAGTAAGAATAGGAACTGATAGAAAGGCGGCTTCTGCGAACCTTCCTTAACTGCAACGCTTAACTGCAACGGTCCCCGGCCAGATCCACGGCCGGGGACCGCTGCTGGTTCCGGACTACTAACCCATCGAAACCCGAAGGACTAGTGTGGCTGTATGAATGCTGCAGCGCCGCTCATCCACATCCATGACTTCCACATCCACTTTGGCTCCAAGAAGGTCATTGAGGGGCTGAGTTTTGACGTTGCCCGAGGTGAGACCTTCGGGTTTCTGGGTAGCAACGGCAGTGGAAAGACGACGACGATCCGCGCACTTCTGGGTATCTACCGTCCCACCTCGGGAACCCTTGAGATCAACGGGAAGGTGTTCAGTGACGACTTTGGCTCCCGGCTTGGGTACCTGCCGGAGGAGCGGGGACTGTACAAGAAAGAGTCGGTGCTTGACGTCATGACCTACTTCGGCCGGCTCAAGGGCCTGTCGAAACAGAACGCACAGGCATTTTCCCGGCAGTACCTGGACAGGGTGGATCTGGTGAACAAGGCCGATGTGCGCGTGGACAAGCTTTCCGGCGGGGAGCAGCAAAAGATCCAGCTGGGCGTGACCATCATGAACGAACCCGAATTGCTCATTCTCGATGAACCCACCAAGGGCTTTGACCCTGTCAACAGGCGGCTCCTGATGGACATCATCGAAGAGCGCAAGGAAGCCGGTGCCACGGTCATGATGGTCACCCACCAAATGGAGGAGGTGGAGCGGTTGTGTGACCGGATCATCCTCCTCAAGGACGGCAGGGCCGAGGCCTACGGCACCATCGACGAGGTACAGAATCAGTTTGGCGGGCGCACCATCAAACTCAAATACTCTGGGAACCTGCCAACCTCGTCGCACTACAAGGTGGCTCTGCATGAAACGAACTATGCGGAGCTGTCCGTGGATGAGAGCATCGACGAGGCGCAGATACTCAAGGAACTGGTGCTGGCTGGCGTGGTGGTGCGCGGATTTGTGGCAGCCAAACGCAGCCTGGATGACATCTTCATCCAGATCTACGGCGAAGAGGTGGCAGTTGGAAGCACCGGCACCGCGCCCGCCGGCAACACCCAAGGTCCGGTGAAGTGACATGGCCCGCCATAACCTGGGCACGGTAGTGCAATTTGAATTTACCAGGACCGTGAAAAAACGCCGCTTCTGGATTGCGACACTGGCCATTCCGGTGCTGCTGGCCATTGTCTTCGTGCTGGTCTTTGTCAGCAGTTCTTCGGCACAGAACCGCACGGAACAACAAAAAAACCAGAGCCTCGACTTCAGCTACACTGACGCTTCGCAGCTCATTGATCCGGCCGTTGCCACAGCGATGGGCGGGCGCGTCGAGACCAGCCCGGGCACCGCCGTCGAACGCGTGAAGGAAGGCAAACTCAATGCCTACTTCAGTTTCCCGGCCACCATCACGAAGGAACCGGTGCTGGTCTATGGCACGGACCAGGGCATTTTCAAGAACGGCACATACGATGCCGTGGCCAAGCAGCTCGTCATTCTTTCGGCCCAGGAAAAGGTGGGCTCGGCTGAACTGACGGCAGCCGTGCAGGGAAATTTCAGCACCGAAGCGCAAACGTTCAAGGACGGCCAACCCTCCGGCGGCTTGGAAACCGTGGTGCCGCCGCTGCTGTTCCTGGTGCTGTTCTATGTGGTCATCATCCTGCTGGCCAATCAAATGCTGGCCTCAACGCTGGAGGAGAAGGAGAACCGGGTCACCGAAATGATCCTGACCACCCTTGACCCCACAACGTTGGTGGTGGGCAAGGTGATTTCGCTGTTCCTTGTCGGTGCGGTGCAGGCGCTGGTGTTTTCGACTCCCATGCTGCTGGGCTATGTGTTCTTCCGCGGGCAGCTGGCCATCCCGGACTTTGACCTTTCCGCGCTGCAATTCCAGTTCCTGCCGATGCTGGTGGGCGCGCTTTTGTTTATTGGCGGTTTCATCCTCTTTACCGGCGTGCTGGTGGGCATTGGGGCCGTCATGCCCACGGCCAAGGATGCGGCTTCCGTGTTTGCCCCGGTCATGATCATGATGTTCGTCCCGTTTTACGTTGTGACCCTGGTGGTCAGCGACCCCGGCTCCATGATTGTGCAAGTCTTCACGTACTTCCCCTTCACGGCGCCCATCACCGCCATTCTGCGCAACGCGTTTGGCTCGCTCAACGGCGTCTCAGCGGTCATTGTGATTGCGGAACTATTTGTATTCGGCCTGCTGGCGCTGCGCGTTGCCGTGCACTTGTTCCGCTACGGCTCCATTGAGTATTCCCGCAAGCTCTCGCTGCGCAGGGCCTTCACGAAAAAGGGCTGAGCGACGCTAATCCTTCTTCTCGAACGTTTCCAGGAACGCCCGGCGGGGGTGTTCGATGCCCGGCAGTGCGGTGAGGTCGCGCTTGCTGAGGGCGCCGGCAATCCACGCCGAGAACACGTGCCACTTGCGGTTGAACGTTGGCACGGCCAGGCCGTGGTACATCCTGTCGACGATCCAGGCGGGCCTGTTTTTCAGTTCAATGCCCAGCACGACGGCGGCACCCCGGCCAACCCCGTAGCTCGCCAAGGTGCCCAGGGACTTGTGCTTGAACTCTGTCAGGGGCCTGCCGTCCAAGTCCGCTGCAATGTTCTGCGCCAGCACTTTCGCCTGGCGCATGGCGTTTTGTGCGTTTGGCGCGTAGAACGCCGGCTGCTTTTCGGCAGTTGTGTCGGGTACTTGAGCGTTGTCGCCGGCCGCCCAGACGCCTGGCACGGGTACGCCGTCGTCGTCGATGACCTGCAGCTTGGAATTGGCGCTGACATGCCCCTTGGGGCCGCGGGGAACGTCGGTGTCATCCAAGACAGGGTTGGGCTTGACGCCCGCCGTCCAGACAATGGTGTTCGTGGTGAAGGTGCTGCCGTCACTGAGGATCACCTGCGAATCCACGCAGGACTTCATGGTGGTCTCCAAACGAACTTCTATACCGCGTTCACGCAGCTGGGCAAGAGTGAACTTTGAGAGTTTAGGGCCTACCTCCGGCGCCACCCGGTCCAAGGCTTCCACCAGCACCCAACGCAGTTCGCTGCGGTTCAGCGACGGGCGTTCATCCACTGCGAGCTTGGCCAGGTCACTGAGCTCGCACAGAGCTTCCACCCCCGTGTATCCGCCACCCACGAAGACGAACGTCAAGGCCTTCGCCCGCACTTCCGGGTCGGTGGCTGCTGCCGCAAGGGCAATGTTTCCCAACACCTGGTTGCGTACGTGGACGGCTTCCGCAAGGGTCTTGAAACCGATACCGTGATCGGCCAAGCCCGGGGTGGGAAAGGTTCTGCTGACTGCGCCCATGGCCAGGACTACGTGGTCAAAAGCCACAGTGGAGGTTTCGCCGCTGAGTGATTCAAGGCGGGCAGTGCGTGCTGCCACGTCCAGCGAGAGGAGCCGTCCGCGAAACAGGTCCATGCCCTTCAGCGCACGGGTCAGATCCACCGCAACGCTGCGGGCGTCAAGCTCGCCCCCAGCCACCTCCGGCAGCAGAGGCTGGTACGTCATGTACGGGTTGGGTTCAACCACCGTGACCCGAGCCTTGCCTCGGGGAAGTGCTCGGCGCAGCCCCCAAGCGGTGTAGAGGCCGACGTATCCGCCGCCAAGAATAAGGATGTGAGGGGACTGCTTGGGTTTCATGACCGCTCCTGGTTGCTGACTGTTCACCGTAGCCGTTCGGCTGCCTTCCCTTCCACGATCGCCCTGTTGAGCACGGACGTCAATGACCGGCCGTCCCGTGCCCTTGACGCGCTGGCCTCACAGGGCTCTAATGGCCACATGGGGAGGCAGCGCAAAGGTAACGGTCCAACGGACCGGCCGCGTAGGGGAGAATCGGCCCGCGTGGCCTCCATCCTGCCAGTTTTCGGACCGCCGGCACATCCTCCGATGACGCCGTTGCAGCGCCGGGTTCTGTGGGTGGCCATCCTCGCGTCTTTCGTGGCGTTTCTTGACGGTGCCATTGTCAATGTGGCACTTCCTGCCATCGAAGATGATCTCGGTGGTGGCCTGCCAACCCAACAATGGGTGGTTGATGCCTACCTGCTGACCCTGGGGGCCTTGATTCTCCTGGCAGGTTCACTCTCCGACAACTTTGGCCGGATCCGCATACTTCGTCTGGGGTTGGCCATTTTTGGTATCGCGTCGCTGGCCTGCGCGGTGGCACCTACCGGGGGGCTCCTCATTGCTGCCCGTGCCGTTCAGGGTGCCGGGGCCGCACTCCTGGTGCCCAGCTCGCTGGCCATGATCACCTCCATTTTCACCGGCCCGGGCAGAGCCAAAGCCATAGGCACGTGGACCGCCTGGACTGGAACCGCGTTCGTTGCCGGCCCCCTGCTTGGAGGGGTGCTGGTGGAGTACATCAGTTGGCGGCTGGTGTTTGCCATTAATGTCATTCCCATCACCATCACGCTGGTGCTCCTTATGGGTTTGGGGCGGACCCGCACGGCTGCCCCGCAGCAAACGGGGGCAGTCTTCACCTCCGGACCGTTGGCCGTAGGACCATTCGACGCCGGAAAAGGACACCCGCCGGTCGACGTCGTCGGTGCAGTCCTGGCGGCGGTGGGACTGGCTGGCACAGTGTTTGCCTTGATTGAGCAGCAACGCCTCGGCTGGCAGAACCCCGCCGTCTTTCTTCCGTTCGTGGTGGGGATACTGCTGCTGGTTGCGTTCCTGGTTTGGGAGGCCAAGGCACGGCACCCCATGATGCCTCTGGTCCTGTTCCGGGCCCGTAATTTTGGTGTCGGCAATCTGGCCACGGCATTTGTCTATGCGGGAGTGTCACTGGGTCCGCTCATGGTGGTGATCTTCCTGCAGGAGGTTGCTGGATTCACGGCCGCGCAGGCTGGGCTGGCAACACTGCCGGTGGCGGTGCTTTCCATGTTCCTTGCAGGCGTGTTTGGAGGGTTGGCCGGGAGGTACGGCCCGCGCCTGTTCATGGCGGTGGGCCCGGTTGTGGCCGGCATCGGCTTTTTGTTGATGATGACAGCTGGCGAGCCGTTCAATTTCTGGCTGCAAATGCTTCCCGGCCTGGTTCTGTACGGCCTTGGCCTTGCCGTGACGGTGGCACCGCTGACCTCAGCCATTCTCAGTGCGGTCCCTCCGCTGCAAAGCGGCATTGGTTCGGCAGTGAACAACGCAGTCTCCCGGGTGGCGGGCCTGGTCGCCATCGCCTTGGCCGGGATCATCGTTGGTACAGCGCTGGATATTGACTCGTTCCGGCGCATCATGGCGGTGGTTGCAGTACTGCTGGTGATCGGAGGTGCCATCTCCGCCGTCGGCATTACCAACAAGGACGCCGGTGGCTTCATACCCGACGAATCGGCTGCCTGCTGCCAGGACAAGACCACTCCCGGAGCTGTCGCCGCCGGGTCCGGCCAGAGCGGCTTCGGGCAGCCGCGCAAAGGACAATACGCCGCAAAATTTGGGGCAGCCGGACACAGGTCCGGCCGCCACGGACCGTTACAAGCACCTTAGGAGAAACCATGGACGCCAGAATCCCCGCTACGGCGGCAGACATCATGAGCAGCCCGGTGATAGCCATTCCCGGGGACACGGCAGTGGCCGAGATCGCGGATTTGCTGCGGGCCAACCGGATCAGCGGCGTGCCCGTCGTGGACGACTCGGGTCACGTCTTAGGATTGGTGAGCGAATTCGACCTACTCGCCAAAGAGGGCACAACGGCAGCGTCCCTCATGACCACCGCCGTGATTTCCGTCAGCGCGGGAACCAAGATCGCAGACTTGCGGCACCTGCTGATCGAAAAGCGAGTTCGCCGGCTCCCGGTTCTGGAGGATGGTCGAGTCGTGGGAATCGTGAGCCGCGGAGACATTGTCTCGCTGCTTGCCACGGAATGGGTGTGTGCGGTGTGCGGGGAACCAGTACGCGGGCCCACCCCGCCGGATAAATGCCCCCGGTGCCAAGCCGACGGCAGCCGGTTTGAACTTCATGAACAGTCGCCCGGGACCTGAGAATCCCCTCACAGCAGGCCCGGCAACCGGGCACCACTCACCACAGCACTGCCAGAGCTATGCAGGCTTGAAGGAGAACCACAATGAAACAGTCGAGGACGGCGGAAGCCGACCAGTTGGTGGAGTTTTACCGGCGGATGGTACTCATCCGCAAGTTCGAATTGAGCGCGGACCAGATGTACAAACGCGCCAAGGTCGGCGGCTATTGCCACTTGAACCTGGGCGAAGAGGCGTCAGTGGTGGGGCTGATGGACGCGTTGCGGCCCACCGACTACCTTTTCACCAACTACCGGGACCATGGCTACGCCCTGATGCGTGGCATGGACACCGGCAAGGTAATGGCTGAACTGTTTGGCAAGTCCACCGGCGTCTCCAAAGGCCGGGGAGGGTCCATGCACCTGTTCGACACCGAGAAACGGATGCTCGGCGGATATGGGATTGTGGGCGGCCAGATCCCCCCGGCGACTGGCGCGGCGCTGGCATTGACGTACCGGGGTGCACCGGGACCGGACGCTGAGGCCGTCATGTGCCAGATGGGGGACGGGACCACCAACATCGGCGCATTCCACGAGTCCCTGAACTTGGCGGCTGTGTGGTCGCTGCCCATTGTCTATGTGGTCATTAACAACAGGCTCGGCATGGGCACCACCGTGGAGATGGCGGCAGGGGAGCCGGAACTGTACAAGCGCGGTGCCTCATACCGGATTCCCGGGGTCAGGGCCGACGGCGGGGACGTCCTGGCTGTGCGCCAAGCAGCCACAGAAGCGCTTGACCAAGCCCGGACGGAACGCCGGCCAGCCTTGCTGGAATTGATGAGCTACCGGCTGCGCGGACACTCCGTGGTTGACCCGGCAAGATACCGTTCTGCGGCGGATGTTGAAACTGCCCAAAAGGCGGATCCGGTGCCGGCATTGCGTGCCCAGCTGATTGCCGATGGCACGCTCACCGAAAAGCAGGCAGCGGCCATTGAAACCAAGGTGGACGGTGAGGTGGCGGCGGCCGTGGCATTTGCGGACGCGGGACCGGACCCCACCCCTGATCAACTCTTTGACTATGCGTATGCAACCCCGGTGCCCAATGCGCCCACGGCACTTCCCGGCGAAAGGATGGTGGTGCTGCCATGAGCACAGAAGCAGACAAGACAACGCTGGTCACTTACCGGCAGGCCCTGAACGACGCCCTCCGGAGCGAGATGAGCCGCGATGACAAGGTAATCCTCGTGGGTGAGGAAATCGGCATCTTTGAAGGTTCCTACAAAATCACGGCAGGGCTGCTAACCGAGTTCGGCCCGGAACGAGTCAGGGATACTCCCATCGCGGAGGAAGGCTTCGTGGGGGCGGCCATCGGTGCCGCCATGCTGGGCATGCGCCCGGTAGTGGAGATCATGACACTGAACTTCAGCCTGATCGCCATCGACCAGATCGTGAACCATGCAGCGAAGATCTACGGCATGTTCGGTGGGCAACAAAGCGTGCCCATGGTGATCAGAATGCCAGGCGGCGGCGGGCAGCAGCTGGCAGCCACACACTCCCAAAATCTAGAGGTCTGGTACGCGCACGTGCCCGGTCTCAAGGTGGTGGCACCCTCCACCCCCGCCGACGCCAAGGCGTTGCTGCTTGCGGCCATCCGGGACGACGACCCCGTCATCTTCTTGGAGAACCTTGCCCTGTACAACACGAAGGGTGAGGTTCCCGCAGGTGACGTGCCGGCGGAAATTGGCCGGGCCGCCGTCGTCAAGGAGGGCACCGACCTGACGGTAATCGCGTACTCGCGGGCCACGACCATCGCCGTTGAGGTTGCCCGCCAAATGGCGGAGGAAGGCATCTCCGTGGAGGTCGTGGACCTGCGCAGCCTGCGCCCCCTTGACCGTCCCACCATCTGTGCTTCGGTGCGCAAGACGGGCCGGGCCGTGGTGCTGGAGGACGACTGGCTCAGCTACGGGATCGGTGCTGAAATCTCCGCCACTTTGATGGAGGGTGCATTTGACTACTTGGACGCGCCCGTGCGCCGGGTGGCGGCGGCCGAAGTCCCGCTCCCATACGCGAAACCCTTGGAACGCCGCGCCCTGCCCGATGCCGGGGACCTGCGCCGCGTGATCCTTGAACTGCTCGATGACACAAGTTTCGAAAGCTAGGAGGACCCCATGCCAGAGGTAATTATGCCCCGCCTTTCCGACACCATGGAGGAAGGGATTCTGGGCCGTTGGCTCAAACACGTTGGCGACACAGTCAAGGCTGGCGACGTCATCGGCGAGATCGAAACGGACAAGGCCACGATGGACTTGGAGGCGTTTGACGACGGCGTGCTGGAGCGTCTGCTGGTGGCCGAGGGCGCCACTGTGGCCATCGGCCAGCCTGTCGCATTCATTGGTGACGGCAGCGGTACCGGCTCCGGTGCTGACTCTGAGTCTGGCTCCAGTTCCGGCGGCGAAGGAGGTGAAGGCGCGGAAAAGAAGGACGACGGCGGGGATGTGCCGGGCGCCGCTGCTCCGGAAGGCGGCGGTTCGGCAGAGACTGCGACGCCCGAAATCGGAGACGTTGCCCCGAAGAGTGATGCCCACCCCGATGCCGACCCCCACGGTCATGCCGATGGCAGGGTGTTCGCATCTCCGTTGGCGCGCAAGATGGCGGTGGAACGGGGCCTTGATCCTGCGGACATCAAGGGCACCGGTCCCGGAGGCCGGGTGGTCAGGGCGGATGTTCTGGCCGCCGAACACCACGCCCCTGGTGACCACGCCTCTGGCGACCATGCCGCTGCTGCCAGCCAGAATGAGAAGGCCCCCTCGCCGTCGTCCACGCCTGCACCGGCAACTGTTTCTGCACCTGCTGCACAGGAGGATTCGGTTGAGATCCCGTTGACGCAGATGCGCAAGGTCGTGGCCAAACGGCTGACCGAGAGCGCCGCGGTGCCGCACTTCTTCCTGACGGCCGTGGTTCAGATGGATGCGCTGCTGGAGTTCCGCAGTGGAATCAATGCGAGGTTTGCGGATGTGGGGGTCAAGGCTAGCGTCACCGACCTGCTGGTGCGCGCCTGTGCGGTGGCGCTGCGGGCACACCCGGTGGTGAATTCGTCGTGGGCCGGTGACAAGATCTATCAGCATCGGCACGTCAACGTGGGCCTGGCCGTTGCGGTACCGGACGGCCTGATTGTGCCTGTGGTGCGGGGTGCGGACCGGAAGGGCCTGGCGGAGATCGCCATGGAGACGCGTGAATTGGCGAGCAAGGCCAGGGAAGGGGCCTTGACACTGCAGCAGTTCAGCGGCGGGACGTTTACGGTCAGTAACTTGGGCATGTTTGGAATCGACAATTTCACGGCCATCATCAACCCGCCCGAAGCAGCGATCCTCGCCGTGGGTGCAACGTCGGAGGAGCCGGTGGTGCGCGACGGTGAACTCACCACACGGAAAGTACTCAAACTCACGCTGACGGTGGACCACCGGGTTCTCGATGGCGCCACAGCGGCCGCGTTCCTGCAGAATCTCAAGCAGATCTTGGAGGACCCGATGCGGATAATACTCTAAAGCCGAACCGGACGGCAGCCAGGCTCCCAACTAACGTACATTGGCAGCAAGATCAGCCCGCACGCCGGCAGCCCGGCCAGAAGGAGTTTGCCCATGAACCCGTCAAGAGTCGATGCAGCCCCACCAAGCACGGACACTGTCATGATCGCGTGCGCCCACGGCACCAACAACGCTGAGGGCCAGCAGCGCATCAATCAGATCAGGGAAGAAATTGCTGAACTTCGGCCGGGCCTGAGGGTCCTTGAGGCATACGTTGACGTTCAGGAGCCTGCGCTCCCCGACGTGGTGACGAGCGTGGCGCGTGAGGTGCGCGTCGTCGTCGTGCCGCTGCTGCTCACGGTGGGATTCCACGTGCAAGTGGACATTGCCGAAGCCGTTGCCAGCCGTCCGGACACGGTGGCCGCCGCACCGCTGGGGCCTGATCCCCGCCTGGCCAAACTACTGGATGAGCGGCTCGGGAAACTACCGCACGGTTGGGGGATTGTGCTGGCCGCTGCCGGATCTTCACGCCCGGAAGCCGCCGAGCAGATTGAAGTGCTGGCCGCTGATTTGGCTGTGCGCCGCCCGGAGCGGATCGTGGCAGCCTACGGGGCAAGCGCGCGCCCCTCGATACCGGAAGCCGTGGCACAGCTGCGGGCCGAGGGTGCGGCCGGGGTTGCCGTGGCGTCCTATCTCTTGGCGCCGGGCTATTTTCACGACCAACTGGCCAACGCCGGAGCAGACCTGGTGTCTGAACCGCTGCTGCCCTCGCAACTGCTGGCCGAGTTGGCCTTGGAGCACTTCGACGCAGCCATTTCCGCAGTACCGAGGGCCTGATTGCCGCGGAGCTGTCGGCTTCTGCGCACACCCCGGCGCCAACCATGCGCATGCGCCTTCATGCGCATGGTTAGAGCCCAACGCCGCGTAGAAGCTTACAGTTCTGCGCGCCAGGGGAGGCCCGGAGCCGTGCGTGGCAGGAAAAGCCGATCCGCCGGGCAAGCACAGAGCCGCGGTAAATGGTGCGTGTGACGAAATATTGCCCAAGGTGAACCCGCGTTGCAATCGTGATTGGTGCGGGCTCGGTGGCAACCTACGCTCGTTTCATGACACAGACAGCTCTAGCCGGAGCCACCTCCCCAGACACTAAAGCCACCCCTGCCTCGCGTCCGGTCCGCACACGTCCGGCCGCCAAACCGCACGGCCAGTGGAAGGTGGACGGCAAGGAACCGCTGAACCCGGTGGAGGTCTTCAAACAGGAGGACGACGGACTGTCCGTGCGCCACCGCATTGAGACCATCTACTCCAAGCAGGGCTTTGACTCGATCGCCGACGATGATCTGCACGGCCGTTTCCGCTGGTGGGGGCTGTACACGCAGCGCAAGCAGGGGATCGACGGCGGCAAGACGGCCTCGCTGGAACCGCATGAGCTCGAGGACAGCTACTTCATGATGCGGGTGCGGACCGACGGCGGAAAGCTC
Organism: Arthrobacter sp. E3; assembly: GCF_017353415.1. Classification (GTDB taxonomy): domain Bacteria; phylum Actinomycetota; class Actinomycetes; order Actinomycetales; family Micrococcaceae; genus Specibacter. The sequence continues at coordinate 78,154 of NZ_JAFMPX010000001.1, read as the reverse complement.
ACCACCGAGCAGCTGCGCGTCATTGGCCGAATTTCCATTGACTTTGCGCGCAACACGGCGGATTTGACCAACCGCCAGAACATCCAGTTCCACTGGATCGAGGTCGAGAACGTTCCTGAGATCTGGCGCCGCCTCGAAGCCGCCGGCCTGCAAACCACCGAGGCGTGCGGTGATGTGCCCCGTGGCATGCTTGGCTCACCCGTGGCGGGCATCGCTAAAGCGGAGATCATTGACCCCACCGATTTCCTGCTGGAACTGCGCGAGCGGTTCATTGGCAACCCGCAGTTTTCCAACCTGCCGCGCAAGTACAAGACTTCCATCACCGGCTACCCGGACCATGACACCATCCACGAAATCAACGACATCTCCTTTGTTGGCGTGCGGCATCCGGAATTCGGTCCCGGTTACGACCTGTGGGTGGGCGGCGGGCTCTCCACCGCACCCCGGCTGGCCCAGCGTGTCGGCGTGTTTGTGCCGCCGGAAGAAGGCCCCGCAGTGTGGGAGGGCGTCACCAGCATCTTCCGTGATTATGGTTACCGGCGCATGCGCAACAAGGCTCGCCTGAAGTTCCTGATGGAGGACTGGGGTGCGGAGAAGTTCCGTCAGGTCCTCGAGGATGAATACCTGGGCCACCAGCTGCCCGACGGCGTGGTCCCGCCCAAGGCGAAAGTCAACGGTGACCATGTTGGGGTCCACGAGCAAAAGGACGGCAACTTCTTCATCGGCGCAGCCCCGTGCGTGGGACGTTTCTCCGGTACCGGAATGCTGGCCCTGGCTGATCTGCTGGAAGCGCACGGATCCCACCGTGTGCGCACCACCCCGCTGCAGAAAATCATCGCCCTGGATATTCCCAAGGACCACATTGAGGCAGTGATTTCCGGGCTGGATGAGATCGGGTTGTCCGCCCGGCCGTCCGTCTTCCGCCGCAACACCATGGCGTGCACCGGTGTCGAGTTTTGCAAGCTGGCCATCGTGAACACGAAGGACACGGCCATCAACATCATTGGTGAGCTCGAGGAGCGGCTGGCTGACCTCGTGGACGCCGGGGAACTTGATGAGCCGCTCACGCTGTACCTCAACGGCTGCCCCAACTCGTGTGCCCGCATCCAGACGGCGGACATTGGCCTGAAAGGCATCATTGTTCCCACGGCCGACGGCGGCACAACAGGAGGTTTTCAGGTCCACCTGGGTGGCGGCTTGTCCTCGCACAACCGTGAGGAGGCTGGCCTGGGCCGCACCGTTCGAGGACTCAAGGTGGCCATCCCCGACCTGCCCGACTACGTGGAGCGAGTCATTCGCAGTTACGTGGCCAACAAGCAGGCCGAAGAGACCTTTGCCGAGTTCGCCCACCGGGTTGATGAGGAGTTGCTCAAATGACTGTGACAACGCTCCGATCCCAGGCCGAGCTCCAAGCCTTGGCCGAATCCGGCGCAGCGGAACTGGCGTGGGACGCGTCCGCGCAGGAAGTCATCGCCTGGGTGGCGCGGAACTTCACAACGCAAGCATCCGCCGTCGCCTGTTCCATGGCCGACGCCGTGCTGCCGGCTTTGGTGGCCGAGCAGCTGCCAGGGGTGGACGTCTTGTTCCTGGACACCGGCTACCACTTCCCCGAAACCTACGCCACGCGGGATGAGGTTGCGGAGAACCTGCGGGTCAACGTGGTGGACGTCAAGCCGGTGCACACCGTGGCTGAGCAGGATTCACTGCTGGGCACGGACCTCTTTTCCCGGGATCCCGCCACGTGCTGTGCGCTGCGCAAGGTTGAACCGCTGCACCGCTCGCTCCAAGGCTACGAGTTGTGGTTCACCGGAGTGCGCCGCGACGAAGCCCCCACCCGCACCAACACGCCTTTGGTGGTGTGGGATGAAAAGAACGGGCTGATCAAGGTCAACCCGGTAGCCACGTGGAGCTATGAAGAACTACTGCGCTACTCCGATGACAACCTTTTGCCCGTGAATCCTTTGCTCAGCCAAGGCTACCCGTCCATTGGCTGCGCACCGTGCACCAACAAAGTGGCCCCCGGCGCCGACCCCAGGTCCGGACGCTGGGCCGGAACCTCCAAGACAGAATGCGGACTACACGTATGAGCACCCAAATTACTGAAACCCCTCTGGCGGTTGAAGCGCTCGAGACTCTCGAAGCCCCCGCCTTGAACTCCCTGGACATTCTTGAATCGGAGGCCATCCACATCATCCGTGAGGTGGTGGCCGAGTTTGAACGCCCGGCGCTGCTGTTCTCCGGCGGCAAGGACTCCGTCCTGATGCTTCACCTGGCCACGAAGGCGTTCTGGCCGGGCAAGGTCCCGTTCCCGGTGTTGCACGTGGACACCGGCCACAACTTCCCGGAGGTCATCGAATTCCGTGACCGCACCGTGGAACGCCTGGGCCTGCGCCTGGAAGTGGGCTCGGTGCAGCACTTTATCGACAGCGGCGAACTGGCTGAACGGGCTGATGGAACCCGCAACCCGTTACAGACCGTGCCGCTGCTGGACGCCATTGCCCGGAACCGCTTTGACGCCGTCTTTGGTGGCGGTCGCCGTGACGAGGACAAGGCCCGGGCCAAGGAGCGCATCCTGTCCCTGCGCGACGAGTTTGGCCAGTGGGATCCGCGCAACCAGCGCCCGGAACTGTGGAACCTGTACAACGGCCGCCACACGGTGGGCCAGCATGTGCGGGCGTTCCCCATCAGTAACTGGACCGAGCTGGATGTGTGGCGCTACATCGCCCGCGAGAACATTGAGCTGCCGGGCCTGTACTACGCCCATGAGCGGGAAGTGTTTGAACGCGACGGCATGTGGCGGGCGGTGGGCGAAGTTTCCAAGCCGCGCCCCACGGAGGAAGTCGTGCTCAAGCAGGTCCGCTACCGCACGGTGGGGGACATGTCCTGCACCGGCGCCGTGGCCTCCGACGCAACCACCGTCCACGACGTGGTGCGTGAAGTTGCCGCGTCCACCCTGACCGAACGTGGCGCCACCCGGGCCGATGACCGCATCTCCGAGGCAGCCATGGAAGACCGCAAGAAAGACGGCTACTTCTAATGAGCACCATCACCGAAGCGCCCCTCGCGCAATCAACACTCTTCCGCTTTGCCACGGCCGGTTCCGTGGACGACGGCAAGTCCACCCTCGTGGGCCGCCTGCTCCACGACTCCAAGGCCATCCTGGCCGACACGCTGGACGCCGTCACCCGCACCTCGGCCGACCGCGGCTTTGGCGGGGAGAACGGCAGCACGCAGAAGATCGATCTGGCGCTGCTCACCGACGGCCTGCGCGCGGAACGTGAACAGGGCATCACCATCGACGTGGCGTACCGCTACTTCGCCACGGACCGCCGCAGCTTCATCCTGGCCGACTGCCCCGGGCACGTGCAGTACACGAAGAACACGGTGACGGGCGCGTCCACTGCGGATGCCGTCGTCGTGCTTATCGACGCCCGCAAGGGGGTCCTGGAGCAGACGCGCCGGCACTTGTCGGTGCTGCGCCTGCTGCGGGTGCCGAACGTGCTTGTGGCCGTGAACAAGATTGACCTGGTCGATTTCCGCGAGGACATCTTCCGCGCCATTGAGACTGATCTGCACAAGGTGGCCGCGGAAATTGGCCTTAGCGACGTCGTGGTGGTGCCGGTTTCCGCTCTTGAAGGCGACAACGTGGTGGAGCCGTCCACGCACACGCCCTGGTACACCGGCCCCAGTCTGCTGGACATCTTGGAGACGCTGCCCAGCACCGATGAGCTGGAGCGCGGGCTGGAACCATTCCGCTTCCCCGTGCAGTTGGTGGTCCGCCCCCAGGGTGCGCTGGCGCCTGAGCTCGCTGACGCGGACGACGCCGGATCCTCCTTCCGCGACTACCGCGCCTATGCGGGACAAGTGGCTTCGGGGTCGGTGTCCGTGGGGGATGACATCACCGTACTGCCCTCGGGCCGCACTGCAACAGTGGCGGGCATTGACTTTGCCGGGCGATCCTTGGATCGGGCGGTGGCGCCGCAGTCGGTGTCACTGCGCCTGAGCGAGGAGATCGACATTGCCCGCGGCGACGTGATTGCGCAGACCGGCACCTTTGGCGAAGTGCGCCAAGACCTGTATGCGGAGCTGTGCTGGCTCTCCACGAAGCCGCTGCGTGAAGGGTCCAAAGTGCTGATCAAGCACGGCAGCAAGACGGTGCAGGGTTTGATCCGCGCAGTGACAGGCAAGCTCGACCTGGAGTCGTTCGCGTATGAAGCGGCGTCCGGGCTGGAGCTGAATGACATTGGCACAGCCCAGATCCGGCTAGCGTCTGCGTTGCCTGTCGAGACATATGCGCTGCACCGCCGCACCGGAGCGTTCTTGGTCATCGATCCGCAAGACGGCAACACGCTGGCTGCCGGGCTGGTCAGGGACCACCCCGGCGATCACGAAGATGAGCGCTACAGCATCTAAGTTCACGTGTCTGGTGGTCGAGCCTGTCGAGGTCCACGTCTCGGCAGCTTCGACCACCACCATCGATATGGCAGCTAACGCGGGTAATTGAGCCGGGCACCCGCATTATGTCCCATATAGACAGCCACAGAGTCGCGACGCGGGGTCTCGATCAGCGGCGGCAGGATACTATCGCCCTGTGCAACTAAATCAACTGCCTGTGCGCCGGTCTGGCTGGACCGGTCCTCGCAACGCCGTAACGGTGTTGTTGCTGGGGATGTCTCAGATTTTCTTTCAAGCGAAGGTAGTCCCCGGGCTGCTCATCCTCATCGCCTTCGTCATTGCCGACTGGCGGATGGCGCTCCTTGTTCTCTTAGGTGCGGCAAGCAATACCGTTGCCGGGGTGCTGCTGCGGTTTCCACCCAGCACGGTGCGCACGGGCCACCACGGATTTTGCGGTGCTTTGGTGGGAGCCGCAGCATTCGCCGCCCTGGGCGGCGGATGGTTGGGCGTAGTTGCGACCGTGATCGGCGGACTGCTGTGCGGGCCCATCACGTGGTTGCTGGTGAAGGCCTTCAGCTCTGCGCCGCTGAAAGCATTGCAGCTGCCGTACTTGACGGCACCATTTTGCATCGTCGCGAGTTTGATGTTCTTTGCCACCTCCGGCCACCACGTTGCCCGCGAGCCGGTGGTCTTGAATGAGAGCCTGACATCATTGTTCTTCCGCTCCATCCTGAGCAACGTGTCCCAGGTGGTCCTCGTCGATAGCGTCGTCGTCGGGGTGCTGATTCTGCTGGCCTTGTTCCTGTCGCACTGGAAGGTGGGGCTGGCTGCCGTGCTGGGCAGCGTGGTGCTGAGCGTTTTGGCTGTCTCAACAGGAAAAGACCAGTTGCTGCTGGGGCACGGAATGCTGGGCTACTCCGAAGTCCTGGTGTCCATCGCACTGGCTGCCGTGTTCCTGAAAGGGAGCTGGCAGCCATGGGTCATGGCCATCGCAGGAACCTTGCTGGTGGGCGTTGTGCGGATACCCATTCAGGATTGGGACGGCGTCTACACATGGCCTTTTGTGCTCACCACGTGGATACTGCTGTCCGTGGGTCACTTCATCCCTGGCATCAAACGCAGCTGAACCGCTTTGAAAGACTTTCACGACAAAGCCGTGTTAGAGTTATTATCAATTTGATAATAATAATAAATGCGACGCGGAGGAATCATGGAAGTGTTCATCGGCTGGCTGAATGACACAGCCTTCACCCTCATCAACAATCCCGTGAGCTGGGTTGAGGCCATCGGCTTTCTCACGGGGGCCGCCTGCGTGTGGGGAGTGGCCCGGCAGAAGATTTGGAACTGGCCTCTTGGTATTCTGAACAACCTGGCCTTCATCATCTTGTTCCTCGGCGCAGGACTGTACGGCGAAACGTTACTGCAGATCTGTTTCGCGGCCATAGCGGTCTATGGGTGGATCAAGTGGTCGCGCGGCGCCAGCGGCAATGCCGGCAGCAACGACCTCCCCATTCGCAACGCCACGCCGGCAGAAGTTGGGGCGGGAATGACCGCCGTCGTGCTGGCAACTGCGGCTATCGCCTACCTGCTGCACGCGGGCACCGATTCGCAAGTTCCAGTCCCCGACGCGTTTGTGCTGGCGGCGTCACTGGCGGCAACGTACGCTCAAGCCAAGAAGATCTTCCAACACTGGTATGTGTGGATTGTGATTGACCTGGTATCGATTCCGCTCTACTTCAGCCGTGGCTTGGCATTGACAGCCATTTTGTATATCGGTTTCCTGGCCCTGTGCGTCTATGGCCTAGTGGGCTGGAAACACCTCCGCGACGCGACTACTGAACCTGTACTGGAAAGAGTCTGAGATGTTTGAGAACGCACTGGTCATTGGCAAGTTCTACCCGCCGCACGCGGGCCACCGCCACCTGATCGAAACAGCAGCTGCAGGCGCCCGCTCGGTATGGGTGCTTGTGCAGGGCAGCCGCTTTGAATCACTCACGGCGCAGCAGCGGGCTGACTGGCTGGCTGAGGAATTCGCAGCCGTCGGGAACGTGACCGTGATTGCTGTGCGCAACGACTGCCCCGAAGACTTTTTCAGCGACGAGATCTGGATGGCGCAGCTGGAAAACATGCGCCTCGCCTTGAAAATGCGTGGTGTGGAGAGCATTGATGTCCTCTTCAGCTCAGAAAGCTACGGCGAGCGCCTCGCACAAGCGTTTACGGCAGTTCACATCTCCGTGGACCCGCGACGCAGCGCATATCCCGTCAGCGGGACGATGTGCCGCGAGAACCTCGCCACAGCGTGGCCCCTGCTGGTGCCGGCTGCGCGTCGCGGAATGGCCGTGCGCATCATTGTGGTGGGAGCCGAATCAACTGGCACCACCACCTTGAGTGAAGCGCTCAGCGCCCACTATCGTCGGCGGTTTCCGCAGTTGCACGACGTGGTGGAATACGGCCGTCAGTTCACGTATGAAAAACTTGCCGCACGCCAAGCCTCCGCGCCGCAGACAAGGGTTGAGGACTTGGTCTGGACTGCCGCTGATTTCGGCTTGATCGCAGAGCGGCAGACACAACTTGAGCAGGCCGCAGCGGAAGCCTCACCGCTGGTCATCGCCGACACCGACGCACTGGCCACGACGCTGTGGGAGCGTTATTATCTCGGGGAGGGCAGCTACGGATCCTTCGCCGCCGTCGGCCAGCTGCCCCGCCGCGACATCTACCTGCTGACCGACCACAACGGCGTCGACTTTGAAGACGACGGGTGGCGCGAAGGCGAACACCGCCGTGCCGAGATGACCGAATGGTTCAAGGAGTCACTCGTAGAGGCGGGCCACTCGTGGATTCTACTCACGGGCAGCCACGAACGCCGCATGGCCACCGCCACCGCAGTCATTGACGCCATGCTGGCCCAACAAGCAGCCTTCACTTCGCCTGGGTGGGCCGGCCGCACCAGCTTGGCAGCCACCGAATGAACACCATGAACAACCAAATGCCCGACGAGGCCAGTTTCCTTGCCAGCTACAACCCGTCGAATTTCCTGCCGGTGGCACTCACGGTTGACCTGGTGGTATTCGCCGTGCGGCACAAGGTGCTGCACATCGCACTGGTGAAACGCGGCGCCCATCCGTTCCTAGGCAGCTGGGCACTGCCGGGCGGGTTTGTGGGCCCTACCGAAAACGCGTTGGCCGCCGCACACAGAGAACTGGAGGAGGAAACCGGACTGAATCTGGGCTCCCACAGAGTGTTTGTGGAGCAACTGGCAACGTTCAGCGATCCAGGGCGGGACCCGAGAATGCGAGTCGTTTCGGTGGCGCACGTCGTCCTTTTGGCAGCCGAAGGAGGGATCGTCCCGCCGCTGTGTGCCGGCAGCGACGCAGCCCACGCGCAGTGGGTGCCTGTCCACACCCTGGATACGCCAGCGCTCGCCTTTGACCACGGTGAGATTCTGCGCCAAGGTATGGAGCGGCTGGCGGGAAAAATGGAATACACCACCATTGGCGCACGCCTTCTGCCCGCACAATTCACTATCTCGGCCTTGCGTGATGTCTACAGCGCCGTCTGGCAGGTGGAACTTCCGGCCGGAAACTTCACCCGGAAAATACGCCCATCGCTGACCTCGACCGGAGTAAAGGTGCAGGGGGTGGGGGCTCCGGCGTCGCTCTTCACGGTGGGCAGTGACTGGATCAGCCCACCATTGGCCAGACCGCGTCGCTGAAGAGTTGGAGGGTGTGGAAATAGAGCTGGACAAGCCGCACGAAGGTGGGAGAATTTGAGGCAAGGACCGGGCGCATAACCCGGCCGGACGTGGTCAGGGGGACACCAACGTGACGAAGGCCGTGAAGGATGCGGAAATGGCAGTGGAGCAGGAAAGTTTCCAACAGCAGGCCTTGAACGACGCGGCGCAGGCAATCCGCAACGCGATCGTCAGCAGGCTTCACGACGACGGACTCAACCACCACGACGTGCAGTTTAGAGTCAAGTCACCAGCATCGGTTGCCGAGAAACTTACACGCCGCTGCACAGACGGTCGGCTGAAGTACCCTGGAGGTCTGGACCACCTCGATGACTTGATCGGTGTGCGCGTCATCTTGTTCGTGGAGTCGGACATTGAAGCCGTGGCCATTGCGCTCTCAAGCCAGTTCATTTGCCATGAGGATGAAGACAAGACCGCCATGATGCGCAAAAACGGAGGTATTGGCTACGCGGGACGGCACCTGACCCTGGAAGTTCCGGCGGTCAACCCGCCGCGCGGTTGCAGGGACTTCACCGGCCAACGCTTCGAGGTGCAGATCCGCACCATCCTTCAGCACGCATGGGCGGAATTTGAACACGACATCCGCTTCAAGGGCTCAAGCGGTGGCAACGCAGAAATTAGCAGGGCCTTCACCATGGCCTCCACCCTCATAGAACTGGCCGACCAGCAGTTTGTGAACATCAGCGACATCTTGAAACGAATCCAGTCCGAAGCTGCCATGGAGCATGAAACGCAAAAGCTCGACGCCGGGTCCCTCCAAGGGGTACTGGCACGTGCCTTCCCTGGGTACCCCAGCAGCAAGGAAAACCAGTACAGCTGGATGGTCAAGGTTCTCGCTGCCAACGGCATCGACACCGTCAACGCCGCGGACGACTGGTTCAAGGCCCTTGACCCGGAAAAAATGGCGGAAATCATGCAATACCGGTTCTCCCCGGGCCAGGTTCGCGTGGCGGATGACTTGTTGCTGCAGTCCTTCGGGGAGTCCTACGTGCAGGCAACGAAGGAACTGGGCAATGACAGCAACCGAGAGACAAAGCTGCGCTCGCGGTTGAGCAAGCTCCGCGCAGTCCAGGACGACGAATAACGCACGGCAACTTCACCGTTAAGCCCATGTGACGCTGCGTGTCGTCTTGTGACCTAGCGAGTCCGCATCGTTGAACAGGCCCGGGCGCGTTCCCTACCGTTTAATCCATGACTACAAGGGGACCCGCGGCCGACCCGCAGCCGACACCGCAGGCTGCCGTTCAACCACCGTTGAAAAGAATTCGCATCGTTGCCGGTGAAAAACCCAAAGGCACCAGACACGGACTGGAGATCATGGTGCTGACCACACTTGTTGGCCTCATTGGGGCAGGTGCGGCCGTGGCCAGTGTGAACTCCCAAGGCAGTCAAGAAACCGTTGCCGCGGATACCGCCCCGGCCGCCGTCCTCAAACTTGGCTACTTTGGCAACATCACCCATGGCCCCGCACTCGCTGGCGTGGAAAAGGGCATCTTCGCCAAGGACCTCGGGGCAACCGCATTGGAAACCCAGGTCTTCACCACCGGGCCGGCAACTGTCGAGGCGCTCAACGCCGGCGCCATCGATGCCGCCTACCTGGGCCCCAACCCCGCCCTGAATTCATTCGTGCAAAGCGGCGGCGAGTCCATCCGGATCATCGCCGGGGTTGCCGCCGGCGGAGCGCAATTTGTGGTCCGGCCCTCCATCACCAACGCTGAAGATCTCCGGGGCAAGACCATTGCCACCCCACAGCTGGGCGGCACGCAGGACGTGGCACTGCGCAAATGGCTGGCCGATCGCGGACTGGTCACCAACACCTCCGGCGGCGGCGACGTCACCATCACACCCACCACGAATGCCCAGACCCTGCGGTTGTTCCAAGACGGAAAGATCGACGGCGCCTGGGTCGCCGAACCGTGGACGTCCCGTCTGGTGCTCCAGGCAGGGGCGAAAGTCCTTGTCAACGAGGCCGACCTCTGGGACAAAGGAGAATTCAGCACCACGGTTCTGGCCGTCAGCAAGAGCTTTCTCGATGAGCACCCCCAAACCGTTCAGGCCCTGTTGAAGGGCCACGTTGACTCGGTGGACTGGCTGGATAAAAACCCGGATGACGCCGCAACGGTGATCAACGAGGCCCTGAAAGTGGCAATTGGGAAGCCGCTGGAAGAGGATGTGATTGCCCGGTCACTGTCCGAGCTGAAATTCACCTCGGACCCGCTGGCCGCCACGTTCCCCACGCTGCTTGCCCACGGTGTCAGCGCCGGTGTTTCCAAACCGGCGGACCTCAACGGGCTCTTTGACCTGACGTTGCTTAACAACGTACTGAAAGCGGCAGGCGAAAAACCCGTCTCAGCCGCGGGATTGGGGACGGAATGACTGACCTGCTGACAGTCGAGCCTTTGCTCGCAGCGGAAGGGGAGGCCGACGGCGACGGCCGGGAACCCGCCGTCGTCCTTGAAAACCTGGGCAAGCGCTTTGGAGCCGGGCCTCCGGTGCTGGAGGACGTGAACGCCGTGGTCAGGCAGGGCGAGTTCGTGGCCCTGCTGGGTGCCTCGGGCTGTGGCAAATCAACGCTGCTGAACATCATTTCAGGCCTGGACGTGCCCACCGCCGGCGCCTTGGAAGTCCCGGAAGACGGTGCCGCGTTCATGTTTCAGGACTCGACCCTGTTCCCCTGGCTCAGTGCACGCGGAAACGTCGAAATGGCGTTGAAGCTGCGCGGTGTGGGCCGGGCCGAACGCAAGCTGCGCGCCACCGAACTGCTGGACCTGGTGAATCTGGGCCACTCGGCAGGCAAACGTCCGCACGAGCTGTCCGGAGGCATGCGCCAGCGGGTGGCGTTGGCCAGGGCGCTGGCGCAGGACAAGCCGCTGCTGCTCATGGATGAGCCGTTTGCCGCACTGGATGCCATCACCCGGGACCTGCTGCACAACGAGCTGGAACGGGTGTGGAAGGAAACCGGGCGAACCATCATTTTCGTCACCCACAACGTGCGCGAGGCCGTGCGGCTTGGGCAGCGCGTGCTGCTGCTCTCTTCCCGGCCCGGGCGCGTGGTGGCCGAATGGGATGTCTGTGAAGAACACCGAACGAACGCCGGCGCCGCCGGAAAACTGACTGGCGACATCACCGCCCGATTGCGCGAGGAGATCCGCCGACATGCCTGAAACAATTACGTCGCCGCTGCTCAAGAGCGGCAGTGCCGAGGAAATGCGCTCTCTGGAAGCCGGGCTGGACTCGCTGCAATCCGAGTCCGTTGAGCGCCGGGGCATCGATTGGTCCAGGCTGCTGCTGCCACTTGCCGCGTTCATAGTGCTGCTGCTCGCGTGGCAGTTCTATGTATCGCTGGGGCTGCGCCGCCGCGACCTGGTGCCAGGTCCACTGGATGTGTTCGGTTCGCTGGGCACGCTTTGGGGGGAAGGCACCGCGCAGGAAGCCGTATGGACTTCGCTGCAGCGCGGCCTCTCCGGTTTCGCCATCAGCATTGTGGTGGCCACACCGATCGGGCTGCTGCTTTCCCAGGTGCGCCTGTTGCGCCGGGCGTTCGGTCCGCTCATTTCAGGCCTGCAGGTGCTGCCTTCCGTGGCGTGGGTTCCGGCCGCCATCATCTGGTTTGGCCTGACCGATGCCACCGTGTACTTCGTCATGTTCATGGGGGCCATTCCCACCATCATCAACGGCCTCATCGCCGGGGTGGACCAGATCCCGCCGCAGTTCCGCCGCATGGGCCAGATCCTTGGCGCATCGCGGTGGGAAATGGCAGTAAACGTGGTGCTCCCGGCCGCACTGCCCGGCTACGTCGGTGGGCTGAAGCAGGGCTGGGCCTTCTCCTGGCGCTCCCTCATGGCGGCGGAAATCATTGCGATGGGCGGCAGCCTGGGCTTCGGACTGGGCTCGCTGCTGGAACAAGGCAGGCAGCTCTCCGACATGGGCATCGTGATGTCCGCAATCCTGATCATCCTGTTCGTGGGCATCGCCGTTGAACTGCTGGTGTTTGCCCCCGTGGAGAAGCGGCTGCTGCGCGGGCGCGGCCTCCTCGCCGGCAGCACCCGCTAGGGGCCAACCGGCTGAAATATGTCCCCCCGTGACCTTGCGTGAACGGGTGTAACGCCCCGCTTGTACGCAAATATCCTCCTTCCCTAAGGTCATCTCATGGCAATTGTTGATCTCTTCCCCACCTCATTGAGGCTGCTGGGCCGTCCCGTCCTAGTGGTCGGCGGCGGCACCGTCGCAGCACGTCGTGCCAAGGCCCTGCTCGACGCCGGAGCGCACGTCCAGCTGGTGGCTCCCGTTCTCAGCGCCCCGGCACGGGCGCTGGCCGACGCGGGTCTGCTCACCTGGCACGCCCGCAGCTACGAAAGCGCCGACATGGCCAACGCCTGGTATGTGGTGGCCGCCAGCAACAACACCGTGGTCGATGCCCGGGTAGCCAGCGATGCTGAGGATAACCGCACTTGGTGCGTGAACCACTCCAACGCGCAGGACTCCGCAGCGTGGACGCCGGCAGTAGCCACTGTGGAGGACGTCAAGGTGGCCGTCAACGCCGGGGGAGACCCGCTGCGCGCCGCAGCCATCCGCAACGCGATCGCCGCCGCACTCGAAAGCGGCGACCTCCCGCTGGACGTCTACCGCAGGGGAGCGGACCGGCTTGAGCGCCGCGGTCTCGGCACGCTGGAGCACCGGGGATCCGTGGCGCTCGTTGGCGGAGGGCCCGGTGCCGAGGACCTCATTACGGTGCGGGGGCGCAGGCTCCTGGCCGAAGCAGACGTGGTCGTGGCTGACAGGCTTGGCCCGCGTGGCTTGCTGGAAACGCTGGGCGAGGATGTGAAAATCATCGAGGTCGGCAAAACCCCCGGCCACCACCCCGTGCCGCAATCTGAAATCAACGCCATCCTGGTCCGTGAAGCACTGGCCGGGAACAGGGTGGTCAGGCTCAAGGGCGGGGACCCGTACGTGCTGGGCCGCGGCGGCGAGGAAGCCATCGCCTGCTGTGAAAACGGCGTGGACGTTCAAGTGGTTCCGGGCGTCACCAGTGCGGTGAGTGTCCCGGCAGCTGCCGGCATCCCCGTCACGCACCGCGGACTGGCCAAGGCCTTCACCATGATCAGTGGCCACGACGATTTGGAAAATGTGCCCCACGGCAACGATCACACCGTGGTGCTGCTGATGGGGGTCGGCACGCTGAACCGTTCCGTTCCCGTCCTGGCCGCCGCCGGCCGCGGCAGCGACTGCCCCGTGGCCATCATTGAAAACGGTTTCGGCAAGGACCAGCGCACCACCATCGGCACCCTCGGCACCATCGTCGCCCTCGCCCAGGCGGGCAAAGTACGCAACCCGGCGGTCGTCGTCGTCGGTGACGTGGTGCGCGTGAGCCCGCTGGCACCTGCAGAACTCGCTACCGCCCATTACGGTACGCGGGAAACTATCAGCACCATCTCTTAGACTTACCTACAAGCCCTTGAACATCGAAGAAACGAGCACAGCTGTGTCATCAAACTCCCCAGCAGCGCCTGGAACCCCGGAGCGCCCTCTGCGCATCGCCGTCATTGGCTCAGGCCCCGCGGGTGTTTATGCAGCAGACATGCTGACGAAAAGCGAAGAAGTACGGGCAGGCCTGGAGGTCAGCATTGACCTCTTCGACCGCTACCCGGCGCCGTACGGCCTGATCCGCTACGGCGTTGCACCGGACCATCCCCGCATCAAAGGTATTGTGAACGCCCTGCACAAGGTGCTGGATCGCGGCGACATCCGCTTCTTCGGCAATGTGGAATACGGCACCGACTTGGTGTTGGAGGACCTGCAAAAGCACTACGACGCCGTGATCTTCGCCACTGGCGCCATCAAGGACGCGGACCTGAACATCCCCGGCATCGAGCTGGAAGGTTCGCACGGCGGCGCCGACTTCGTCTCCTGGTACGACGGCCACCCCGACGTGTCGCGTGAATGGCCGCTGACCGCCAAGGAGATCGCCGTCATTGGCAACGGCAACGTGGCCCTTGACGTGGCCCGGGTGCTGTCCAAGCACGCCGATGACTTGCTGGTCACCGAAATTCCGGACAACGTCTACCAGGGGCTGAAGTCCTCGCCCGTGACCGACGTGCACATTTTTGGCCGCCGCGGCCCCGCCCAGGTGAAGTTCACGCCGATGGAACTGCGCGAGCTGAGCCACTCCCGTGACGTGGACATTGTCCTGTACGAGGAGGACTTTGACTTTGACGAGGCCTCCGACGCCGCCGTGAAGTCCAGCAACCAGATCAAGACCATGGTCAACACCCTGACCAACTGGTTGGTGGAGCAGGAGGACGACGCCGCCGACCCCACCACGGGTGCCTCCCGCCGCCTGCACCTGCACTTCCTGCACAACCCGGTGGAAATCACCGGCACCAACGGGAAGGTCACCGGCATCAAGTTTGAGCGCACTGAGCTGGATGGCACCGGCAACGTGCGGGGCACGGGGGAGTTCATCGACTACCCGGTCCAGGCCGTATACCGTTCCGTGGGCTACTTTGGCTCCGCCCTGCCCGAGGTTGAGTTCGACCACCGGCGAGGTGTTGTCACGAACGACGCCGGACGCGTGTTGGGTGCCGACGGCGCCCATGTGCCGGGCATTTATGCGACTGGTTGGATCAAGCGTGGTCCGGTGGGCTTGATCGGCAGCACCAAGGGCGACGCCCTGGAGACCATCACCCACCTGTTGGCTGACCGCCACCAGCTGCCCCTGGCCGCCGAGGCGGCGCCGGAGGCAGTGGTGGAGCTGCTTGACTCCCGCGGTGTTGAATTCACCCCCTGGGAAGGCTGGCTGGAACTGGATGCCCACGAAAAGGCTTTGGGTGCTGCCGCGTCCGAGGCCGGCACTGTTCAACGCGAACGCGTCAAGGTAGTGCCCCGTGAAGACATGGTCAATGTCTCCCGTGGAGCCAACGTAGGGGCCTGAGTTTGCTCCAATGACAGGGCCGCAGCATCACGACGATGCTGCGGCCCTCTTTTCTTTGTGGCTCAGGCTGGCGGTGACAATCTACGCACGGCCAAGGCAAGCCACAACTGCACGCGGTCAGGCGTCAGCGCCGGGTCGTATCCGGTGAGTTCCGCAATTTGGGTCAGCCGGTAGCGGACCGTGTTTCGGTGCAGGGCCAGGGCTTCTGCCACGGCTGCCACTGAGCCATTGAGCCGTAAGTACGTTTCCAAGGTGTCTACCAAATCGGCGCCGTGGGTTGCATCGAAGGTGATGACCGGACCCAAGGCTTCAGCGGCCATATCAGCCATGGGCACGTCCTCGCTGGCCAACAGCAGCGATGTCAGGCTCAGCCTTTCCGGAACATTGACCTCCAAGCCCCGTGTGGCAGCCTCTCGTGCCTCAAAGTAGCTCCAACGCAAGCCGTTGGCTTGGGAATACGAGCCGCCGATCCCGACCGGTGCGGAAACGCCAACATTGTGCATCTGGTGGCTCAACGCCCGGCCCAGACTGGCGGGGTCACCGGCCTGGGTGGGTACTACAAGCAGCAGTTCCTGCCGGCCTTCCGTGTGGGTTGTGGCGGCTACTGCTGAATCCAACCCTGCCGGCAGCGGCATGGAGGAGATGGTGGCAAACTTTCCTTCGTCGGTGCCTACCAGCAGCACAAAATTCTTGGCAGCCGGGGCAATGCCAAGATTTTCCAGGCGTGCAGCGGAGTCTGCGGCGTCCAGCGTGCCGCGGATGATGTCGGAGATGGCCTGGCCGGCGATCTGCCGTGCACTTTGCCTGCGTTGCACCAAGTTGTTCAGTTCAATGCTGATGAGCCCGCGTGCGTAGTCGAGAATCCCGTCGTCGTGGAAGGGCTTGCGCAGCCACAACGTGCTGGAGTCGCGCTTGCCCGTGGCCAGCGCAACTGCATGCCAATCGCCGTCGTCCGGGGTAGTGCCCGGAGCTGTGGCAGCAACTTCGGCACCATACTGGGTGACCACAAGATCTGCTGCAACCATGGCGGCCAGTTTTTTCAGCAAGGCCGGCAGCCCACCGCCCGTAAGCAGCGCCCGCGCCAGCAGCTGGTGCTCGCGCAGCAACCGCTCGAGCTTGGTCAAGTGATCCGATGACCGGGCGTCGGCCACCAGCTTGCCAATGGCGATGAAAGGGGTGCTGTACGGGACCTCCACCACCGGAACGGCCCAACGGTTTGCCTCGGCCAGCAGGGCTGCCGGCACTGAATCATGCTCGAACCCAATGCCAAAACCAATGCCGACGGCGCCCGCACGCTTGATCTGCCGGACAAAGGAACGCTGTGCGTCGGCAGTGCCCTGCCGAGCGCCGGTGGTCAGCACGAGCTCCCCGCCGCTGAGGAACGACTGCGGATTCTCAAGCTCGGTGACGGCGACCCAGTCGATCGTGGCCGTGAGTGGAGTCCGCACCGAGCCCATGTTCTTCAGGGACAAGCCGGGAGTGACAAGCAGGTCTGCCAAGGAAAGTGCCATGACACAACTATACAAACGCACTATGCACACAATTGCCATGGTGCACTTGGCCATTCTCTTTGTCAGGTGTGCTGGCTTAGGCTAGCGCATGTACGGCGTTGAATCCGCGGCGCCCACATCGAGCTAAAGAGGTTGAACACCGTGGTCCAAACCTTGCAGAACTTCATCAATGGTGAGTTCGTTCCCGTTACGGGGACAGATTCCCTTGACTTGGTCAATCCCAGCAATGGCGAGATTGTGGCGAAGGCGCCCATCTCCAGCCAAGCGGATGTGGATGCTGCCATGGAAGCTGCGGCCACTGCGTTCAAGACGTGGAAGCATGCCACGCCTAGCCAGCGCCAGAGCGTGCTGCTCAAACTTGCCGACGCCGTGGAGGCGCGCAGCGATGAACTCGTGGAGGCCCAGCACCGCAACACCGGCCAAGTCAAGGCCATGATCGCTTCCGAAGAAGTGGCAGCAGGCGCCGACCAGCTGCGCTTCTTTGCCGGTGCGGCACGCCTCATGGAGGGCCGCTCCGCCGGCGAATACATGGAAAACTTCACGTCTTATGTGCGCCGTGAACCTGTGGGCGTCATTGCCCAGGTAACTCCGTGGAACTATCCGTTCCTCATGCTCATTTGGAAGATCGGCCCGGCACTGGCCGCCGGCAACACCGTGGTGCTCAAACCTAGTGACACCACGCCGGAAAGCACGCTGGTGTTTGCCGATATCACCAAGGGCATTGTCCCTGCCGGCGTGCTGAACTTCGTGTTGGGCAACGGTGGCACGGGCGCTGCCATGGTTGAGCACAAAACCCCTGCCATGGTCTCCATCACCGGATCAGTCCGGGCAGGCATTGCCGTTGCCACGGGTGCAGCCAAGGGACTCAAGCGCGCACACCTGGAACTGGGCGGCAAGGCTCCGGCCATTGTTTTCGCCGACGCCAACCTGGGCAAGACGGCCCAGGAAATTGCCGAGTACTCCTTTTTCAACGCCGGCCAGGACTGCACCGCCATCACCCGCGTACTGGTGGAAGAGTCAGCCCACGACGAGTTCGTCTCGGCTCTGGCCACGGCGACCAAGGGGCTGGAAACCGGCCTTGAGGACGACACCAAGAACTACTTCGGCCCGCTGAACAACGTCAACCACTTCAACCAGGTGGTGAAGGTTGTCGAGAACATCCCCGACTACGCAACCGTTGTGACCGGCGGCAAGCGTGTGGGCGACAAGGGCTTCTTCTTTGAAGCCACGGTGGTTGACGGCGTCAAGCAGACCGACGACATTGTGCAGCAGGAAACGTTTGGTCCCGTCATTACGGTCCAGAGCTTCAAGACCGAAGAAGAAGCCGTCGAGATGGCCAACGACGTCGAGTATGCCCTTGCTTCCAGTGTGTGGACCTCAAATCACGGTGTTGCCATGCGCGTCTCCCGCGACCTGGATTTCGGTGCCGTGTGGATCAACACCCACATCATGCTCACCGCAGAGATGCCGCACGGTGGGTTCAAGCAGTCCGGCTATGGCAAGGACCTGTCCATTTACGGCGTCGAAGACTACACACGCATCAAGCACGTCATGAGCAATCTGGAGGCCTAAAACGCCTTAGCTTGCCACTCAGCAGTTCCCATTTTGACCACGTTGAAAGGAATATCATGACAGATATTCAGTACCGTCTTGCCCAAAAGCGCCAGATTTTGGGGACCTTCCCGGGTCCGAAGTCAGTGGACCTCGACGCCCGCCGCAAGGCAGTCGTGGCAGGCGGGGTGGCCTCCAGCGTCCCGGTGTACGTTGCGGACGCCGACGGCGGCATCATCACCGATG
Organism: Arthrobacter sp. E3; assembly: GCF_017353415.1. Classification (GTDB taxonomy): domain Bacteria; phylum Actinomycetota; class Actinomycetes; order Actinomycetales; family Micrococcaceae; genus Specibacter. The sequence continues at coordinate 59,769 of NZ_JAFMPX010000001.1, read as the reverse complement.
TGGATGGCAACTCCTTTATCGACCTGGGCTCGGGCATCGCCGTCACCTCAGTGGGCGCCTCCGACGCCAATGTGGTGGAAGCCGTTCGTGAGCAGGTGGGCCACTTCACCCACACGTGCTTCATGGTCACCCCCTATGAAAGCTATGTGGCAGTCGCCGAAGAGCTGAACGCTCTCACCCCCGGTACTCATGAGAAGCGCACAGTGCTGTTCAACTCCGGCGCCGAAGCCGTGGAAAACGCTGTGAAGGTGGCGCGCCTGGCCACTGGCCGCGACGCCATTGTCGCCTTCGACCACGCCTACCACGGCCGCACCAACCTGACCATGGCGCTGACCGCCAAGGCCATGCCGTACAAGACTAACTTCGGCCCGTTCGCCCCTGAGATCTACCGCGTGCCCATGAGCTACCCGTACCGCGAGGAATCCGAGATCAAGGGCCAGGACGCTGCTCGCCGCGCCATCAGCATGATTGAAAAGCAGATCGGTGCCGCCTCCGTGGCCGCCATCCTGATCGAACCCATCCAGGGCGAAGGTGGCTTCATTGTCCCCGCGGACGGCTTCCTGCCGACGCTGGCCAACTGGGCCAAGGAAAACGGCGTCGTCTTCATCGCCGACGAGGTCCAGTCCGGTTTCTGCCGTACGGGGGAATGGTTCGCCAGCGAACACGAAGGAGTGGTCCCGGACATCATCACCATGGCCAAGGGCATCGCTGGAGGACTGCCGCTCTCCGCCATCACCGGCCGCGCCGACCTCATGGACGCCGTGCACCCCGGTGGCCTTGGCGGAACCTACGGCGGCAACCCGCTCGCCTGCGCTGCATCGCTGGCTGCGATCAAGTCGATGAAGGAGTACGACCTCAACGGCCGTGCCCAGACCATCGAGAAGATCGTGACCGACCGTTTCGAGGCACTCGTGACGGAAATGGGTGAGGCAAGCATCATCGGTGACATTCGCGGCCGCGGAGCCATGATGGCCATTGAACTGGTGAAGCCCGGCACCGCCAACACCACCAAGGAAATCAATGCCGAGGCTGCCAAGGCGATCGCGGCCGCCTGTCTTCAGGCCGGGGTCATCATCCTGACCTGCGGCACCTACGGCAATGTGATCCGGCTGCTTCCGCCGCTGGTCATCAGCGAGGAACTGCTCGCAGACGGCCTCGACGTCCTCTGTGAGGCAATCCGCGCCGCCGTCTAGTACTTTTTGCGGTTTCAAAGCGCCTTCATTGCCGAGAACGGTGGGTATTGGCGTTGGGATATTGGAGGTGCCGGTCCCAAGCCATGCAGACGCGGCTTGGATGTTGTGCTGGGTAGGCTGGGAGCAATATTCTCTTGGACCGGACAGCACGGTGGGATGGGCAACTTGGAATTTGATGAGCGGTACCCTGCAATGTTTCAGCCAGGGGGAGACAGACTTCCAGTTGAAATCCCTGAGCGTGGATCGGAGGATGCCAACCCGGCCATTCCATCCATTCCCGCGCAAGCGCAGGAAGAAAGAGTGACTCCTCCTGCCGCTACATCCGTTGAAACCCTTCCTGCGGTCGACCCGGAACCATCCCCGGATGCACCGCGGTTTGCGTCAGGGCCTCGCCTCAATTGGAACGGAAGGGCGTGGCGGCAGGGACTTGCAGCGTCCGTGCTGGTCATTGCGGCAGGCTTGTTCTGCTGGACGGCGCAGTTCCTATTGCCCACGGCAAGAACGACTGCTTCGGATGATTTTCATGGTCCGATGGTGGTGCCTTGGGGCATCGCCCTCGTGGACACCGGGGTGTGGATCTTGGTTCCCGGAGCTGCCGCGCTCGCCTTTCTGCTGATGATGGGTGCCCGGCACTATACGCGGTGGTCGCACTGGCTGCGTGCGGTAGTTCTGGTGCTGGGTCTGGTTGCGGCTGCGCTGGCGTGGCTGGCTCTCGCGTCAACACGCCTCTTTGTGGACCAGTTCTACTCGCAGAGCCAACAGTCCAATGACGCTGACTTTGTCATTGAATGGCCATACATTCTCAACATGTCCATCAATCCGCTGATCCTGCTTGCATTGGGTATCCTCGCTGCTTTGGTGGTGGTGCGCCCGAACGGGAGAACTTCGGGTGCAGCGGCACTGGGTGCGGCCGCAGTTCTGCTGGTTGCGGGCCTGCTGGGCACATTTTCGACGCAGCTGTTTCCGGCGACAGGCCAGCCGGACGTCATCATGCAGGGGGACCAACAGATCCAGCTGCAGTCCTGGATGCAATATTGGAACCAGGCCTCACCGCAGCTCCTCACCGTGGCTGCGGCTGCGCTGTTGTGTGCGATGGCGGCGCGGGTCATGGCCGCAAAACCGCCTCGAGGTGCGTTTGGGAATGACCCCGAATCTGAATTTGCCATGGATTCCAATGAGTAGGCACCGGTCGTGAAACAGCAGCCACCGGCCCCTGTTCGGCAGTAGGGCCGGGCTGTACAGTCAGTGGTACAAGCGGCACGCCGGGGAATCCGGCGCGCCGTGCCACCCAAAGAAGGGTTGAAAGCATGAAATACATCGTTGGATACCGCCCCGATGAGCGAGGCGCCGACGCCGTTGCCCTCGCCGGTGTCGTGGCCAGGACCCAAGGCGCTGAGCTGCATCTTGTCCATGTTGTTCACGGCAGCAAGTCTCCGGACGTAGAAATGGAGAAGCAGGCGCTGCTCATGGTGCCCGACGATGTGAACGCCACATTTTCCACCAGGGTTGCGGATTCCTTTGTTCACGGCCTCATCGCCGCGGCCAAGGAGGATCAAGCGGCGCTGATTGTGGTCGGTGCTGCCAGCAACGGTCTTTTCAAACGGTTTACCGTCGGTTCGGTGGCCAATGGACTTTTGCATGCCTCGCCGGTTCCGGTGGCTTTGGCCCCCCGGGGATACAACCGCAGGGATCCGCTGACCCGGCTGACGGTCATGACAGGAATGCGGGAAGGGTGGCAGGCGGTGCTTGACGTGGGCACCACGGCTGCGGGCAGGCGTCATGTTCCACTGCGGCTGGTTTCGGTAGTCGAAATTGACCAGACGGAACAATCCGACTTTGATTTGGACAATGCCTTGAGCCCGGCCAAGCAACATGTGAACACAGTCTTGGCGAAGGCAGCGGCGAAACTGCCAGACACAAAGGTCACCGTCACGCTCGCTCACGGACGCAATATTGAGGAAGCCATCGACGGGATTGGGTGGAAATCCGGCGAACTCGTTGTTGTCGGGTCCAGCAGGTTGGCAGAAAACAGGAAGATCTTCCTGGGGTCCACCGCCAACAAGATTCTGCGTGCGTTGCCGGTGCCCATGGTGGTTGTCCCACGAGACTTCCAACGGCAGGGGATCTAGGGTGTTGCCCTTCTCCTAAGCTTGGAGAAGGGCAAACTTTCGCAGCCGCGCGTTGCGCCGGAAATTCAACAACATGTCTGTGATGAGGATGGCCAGGGCCAACCAAACTACGGCGAATCCAATCCAGCGCTCCAAACCCATGTGCTCACCAAGCACGACTATGGCCACGACGAACTGGATCAGCGGAGTCATGAACTGCAGCAGCCCGATCCCCGTCATGGAGAGCCTGCTGGCGGAAGCGCCGAAGAACAGCAAGGGTACGGCCGTAATGATGCCGGAGGAGGCAAGCAGCCAAAAGTGGCTGGCTCCCATGCCGGTCAATGTTGTCTGGCCGATCGCGGCCAGCACCAACATCGCGGCGATGGCGAAGGGCGTCAGCACGGCCGTCTCAATGCTCAGGCTGGTGATGGCGTCAACCTGGCCACCCATCCGGTTCTTGACGAAGCCGTAGCTGCCGAAACTCAAAGCCAGCACCAAGGCAATCCAGGGCAGCTTGCCGTAACTGACGGTCAACACCACAACTGCAACAAAACCAACACTCACGGCCATCCATTGGAGGGGGCGCAGTTTTTCCTTGAGGACCACCACCCCGATGAGCACGGAGACCAGCGGGTTGATGAAGTAGCCAAGGGCCGCCTCGATCACGCTGCCGGTGGTCACGGCAAACACATATGTGAGCCAGTTGATGACGATGAGGACGCCGGCGACGGCCAAGGTGGACACGATGCGCCAGTTTCGCACCGCTGTGGCAAATTTCCCCCATCCCTTGCCGGCGGTGATGATGAGGGCACAGAAAATCACCGACCACACCACACGGTTGGCAACAATTTCCACACTGTTTGCGGGTGCGAGCAAGATGAAATAGATGGGCAGCATGCCCCAAATGCCGTAGGCTCCCACCCCATAGAGCACACCGGAGGCGGCAGTGGATCGGGCCGGCTTTGGTGCCTTCTTTTGATTGCCGGAGGCACTATTCATTCGAGGTTGGCGAAGTGTCACAAACTACATAACAACACTGATGTAGGTTAAAAGCCACGGTAGTGCCGCTGTCTGGCCGCAATGAGTGATTCGTCACTTTCAATCGCGGGCCCTTACCCGTGCAGCGGGTTGCCAATTAGACTATGAAAACAGTGCTTAATTCGCGTCCCGCACGCAACGATCGTTCCATGATGTTGCGGTTCACCGTTCGAAAGGACCTTCTTCTTGGCTAACTCGAGCGTTGCCCGCCCCTTCCGCGTTGCCATTATTGGTTCCGGCCCGGCAGGTGTCTATGCAGCAGACATTTTAACGAAGTCCCAGGAAGTCACCGGCGGTGAGGTTCAAGTCCGCATCGACATCTTCGAGTCTCAACCGGCACCCTACGGCTTGATCCGATACGGCGTGGCGCCTGACCACCCCCGCATCAAGGGCATTGTCAACGCTCTCCACAAGGTGCTGGACCGCGGGGACATCCGCTTCTTCGGCAACGTCACCTATGGCAGGGACGTTGCCCTGGCCGACCTCCGCTCGTTCTATGATGCCGTCATTTTTGCCACAGGGGCCACGAAGGACGCGGAGCTGAACATCCCCGGCATTGAGTTGGAGGGGTCCTACGGCGGAGCCGACTTTGTCTCCTGGTACGACGGCCACCCTGACGTGCCGCGGGAATGGCCGCTGGAGGCCAAGGAAGTGGCCGTCATTGGCAACGGCAATGTGGCGTTGGACGTGGCGCGCGTGTTGTCCAAGCACGCCGATGACCTGCTCTCGACCGAGATTCCGGAGAACGTGTACGCGTGCCTGAAATCGTCCCCGGTGACGGATGTGCACATCTTTGGGCGCCGTGGGCCTGCCCAGGTCAAGTTCACCCCGCTGGAGCTGCGTGAACTGAGCCAGTCTCGCGATGTGGACATTGTCCTCTACGACGACGACTTCGACTTCGATGAGGCGTCGGATGCTGCTGTCAAGAGCAACAACCAGGTCAAGATCATGGTCAATACGCTCACGAACTGGCTGGCCGAGGAGCATGATCCGAACCGGGTGGCCGCGTCCCGCCGCCTTCACCTGCACTTCCTGCACACGCCCCTGGAAATCACCGGAACTGACGGGCACGTCTCCGGCATTCGCTTTGAACGCAACGAACTCGACGGCACGGGCAATGCGCGTGGCACAGGTGAGTTCATCGACTATCCCGTCCAGGCCGTGTACCGCGCGGTCGGCTATCTGGGTTCTGAGTTGCCGGAGGTGCATTTTGATGCCCGCCGCGGCATCATCCCGAACGACGGCGGACGCGTGCTGGGCGTTGACGGCACCCAGGTGCCGGGCCTCTACGCGACAGGCTGGATAAAGCGGGGGCCGATAGGTTTGATTGGCAGCACCAAGGGTGATGCGCTGGAGACCATCGGGTGCCTCCTCGAAGACAGGCTCAGCCTGCCCGTCCCGGAACATCCTGGTGAGGGCGAAATCCTCGAACTGCTCGAATCCCGTGGCATTGAATTCACCACGTGGGAGGGATGGAACAAGCTCGATGCCCATGAGAAGCATTTGGGTGCAAGCTACGAGCCGAAACCCGGCATTGAGGTCAACCGCGAGCGCATCAAGGTTGTGGAGCGCGAGCAAATGGTGAACATCTCCAAAAAGTAGTCCAAGTTGGGCGGAAGGCAGAGCGTGAACAGCTAGCTGTGCCGGCCCAACTCCTCCGACATGAGATTCTTGGCAGCGTGAACGCGAACAAGGCAACACCCATGACCCTGGCGGACGTGGCACCGGAATCGGTGCTGCTTGCCGGGGCTGGCCGTGCCATCCTGCTACAGCTTGCCCACCCTTCCGTGGGGCATGGGGTGGCGGGGCACTCAAACTTTGCCAGCGATCCGCTCAAGCGTTTTCACGGCACGCTGGCCTACATCTACGCGCTGAGCAACGGCACGGCAGGGCAGAGAAAAACAGTGCAACGGCAGGTCCAACGATCCCATCTGCCCGTCAAGGGGGCAGCGTCAGGCGACGTGCCTGCCTATAGTGCCGCCGACCCGCACCTTCAATTGTGGGTAGCTGCGACACTTTATGAATCAGCCTGCCAGACGTACGACGTCGTGTTCCCCGCGCTTGCTGAGAGCGACGCGGAATCCGTGTACCGCAGCTACGCGGTGCTGGGAACAGCGCTGGGCATGCCGGCGGAACTCTGGCCCAAGTCACGAGCCGACTTTGCCGTGTATTGGGAAGACCAGCTGGCAGAGCTGCACGTGGATGACACCGTCAGGGCGGTGGCCGCTGAACTGTTGGCGGCCAGAGCCGCACCTTGGTGGATCAGGGCTGCCATGCCGCTGGCACGGTTCTTGACTGCAGGCATGCTCCCACCGGAAGTGCGCCAGATGTATGCCCTGCCGTGGTCGTCGCGCAGTGACAGACTCCTGCGGCTCTTCTTCGGAAGTGCAGCCAAACTGGTTCCCCTCGTGCCCACGAAGGTGCGCCATGCGCCCATGCATTACTACCTCAAACGCATTCCAGCCTGACTCGCATCCCAGTCTGACTCGCATTCCCGCCTCATTACGGGGCGGCGTAACGCAGCAGCCAATCGACGAGCGGGCGCAGCAGTTCCCACTGCACGGAGATTCGCTCCGCGGCTTCCGCCGTATGCAACCATTCGGAGCGCTCCAGCCGGATTGAGGCACTCAGCGTCTTGTGCTTCAGAAGTCCGGCACGCGGGTGATCCTTGGAGAAGTGGCTCGGCACGGTCTTCAGGGCTTGGCCCTCAACGCTGAATCCGGTAGCCGCCAGCTCCGCAACGATGGCCGCCAATGCAGATCCGCTTGCAGCGGCATCCACGGCCGCACGGTACCGGGACAGCTGTGCAGGAGGGAAGGAATGGCAGCCCCCGCCCAGCAAGAGCCCAGAAGCATCGAGCTGCAGGTAGAACCCCACCTCCCCATAGTTGGAGCAGAACATGCCTTGAGCGGTTTTGTACGGTGCCTTGTTCGCAGCGAACCGCACATCCCGGTGGGGCCGGAAGAGCTTGCCTGGCCCAAATCTGGGCAGCAAACTGCTTTGAAGGGCTAACAGTGGCAGGCGCACATCGGCGTCGTACGCGTCCCTGTGTTCCAGCCACCAGGCCTTGGTGTTGTGCTGTTCCAAAGCGGCATAAAACTCAAGGGCCGCGGGTGGAATTCCGGTAAACGTGTTCATGGCTCGAGCCTAGGGAAACGGCGGACGCGCCGCTATGGCCAGAGCAAAACCTGTGTACAGGAGGGCGCAGTGCCTTACCTGTGGAGGACGGAAGGCGTCCGCTTAGGCCGGCCTAATTGGACTGAGTCCAGAAAACCTTGCATAATTGACACATGGTCACCAAACAGCGGTCGGAAGAGATGTTGCGAGCAGTGTCACTGCGCGTGACGCGACCCCGGCTTGCCGTTCTGGACACGGTCAGCTCCAATCCCCATGCCGATGCCGACACCATTATTGGTGAGGTGCGCAATGAATTGGGCAGCGTTTCCAAGCAGGCCGTCTATGACGTCTTGGCGGCTCTTGTCGAGGCAAACTTGGTGCACCGCATTGAACCGGCAGGATCACCGGCACGCTTTGAAACGAGGGTGGGGGACAACCACCACCACGTTGTGTGCCGAACCTGTGGGGACATTGCCGACGTCGACTGCGCTGTCGGCCACGCACCCTGTCTGCACGCCTCAAATAACCACGGTTTCAGCATTGATGAAGCCGAGGTCATCTACTGGGGAACTTGCCCAGACTGCGCAAGCAAAAGACTTCTGAACGAACAAGATCTCACTACCGCAAGGAGCGAATAGTAAACATGACTATCGAAAACACCGCGCCGCTGACCACCGCCGCAGGCGCACCAGTTGCCAACAACCAGGACAGCCTCACCGCCGGTCCCCGCGGTCCCCTGCTGTTGCAGGATGTCTGGTTCCTTGAGAAGCTGGCTCACTTCAGCCGCGAGGTCATCCCCGAGCGTCGCATGCACGCCAAGGGCTCAGGTGCCTTCGGAACCTTCACGGTCACCAATGACATCTCCAAGTACACCAAGGCGAACATCTTCTCCGAGGTTGGCAAGCAGACTGAAATGTTTGCTCGTTTCTCCACCGTTGCCGGTGAGCGCGGCGCTGCCGACGCCGAGCGCGACATCCGCGGCTTCTCGCTGAAGTTCTACACCGATGAGGGCAACTGGGACCTGGTGGGCAACAACACCCCCGTGTTCTTCTTCCGCGACCCGTTGAAGTTCCCCGACCTGAACCGCGCCGTCAAGCGCGACCCGCGCACCAACATGCGCAGCGCCGAGAACAACTGGGACTTCTGGACCAACCTCCCCGAGTCCCTGCACCAGGTCACGATCGTCATGTCCGACCGCGGCATCCCCGCCAGCTACCGCCACATGCACGGCTTCGGCTCACACACCTTCTCCCTGATCAACGCCGAAGGCGAGCGTTTCTGGGTCAAGTTCCACCACCGCACCCAGCAGGGCATCAAGAACCTGACTGACGCAGAAGCTGGCGCACTTGTTGCAGCCGACCGCGAGTCCAGCCAGCGCGACCTCTTCGACTCGATCGAGAACGGCGACTTCCCCAAGTGGAAGCTCATGGTTCAGATCATGCCCGAAGCAGATGCAGAGACCTACAAGTACCACCCGTTCGACCTCACCAAGGTCTGGAGCAAGGAAGACTACCCGCTGATCGAGGTTGGCGAGTGGGAACTGAACCGCAACGCTGAGAACTACCATGCAGACGTTGAGCAGGCTGCGTTCGCACCGGCCAACGTTGTTCCGGGCATCAGCTTCTCCCCGGACCGAATGCTCCAGGGCCGCCTGTTCTCCTACGGTGACGCTCAGCGCTACCGCCTCGGTGTGAACCACCACCAGATCCCGGTGAACGCACCGAAGAACCCCACTGCCAACACGTACCACCGTGACGGTCAGGGCCGCGTTGACGGCAACCAGGGCCGCACCCCCGGCATTGAGCCGAACTCCTACGGCCGATGGGCCGAGCAGCCTGTATACGCCGATCCGGCGTTGGCCATTGGCGCCACTGCAGACCGTTTCAACTTCCGCGAAGACGATGCCAACTACTTCGAGCAGCCCGGCATCCTGTTCCGCGAGAAGATGGACGACGCCCAGCGCCAGGTGCTCTTCGAGAACACCGCCCGCGCCATCGACGGAGCCTCACAGGCCACCATCGAGCGCCACATCTTCAACTGCACCCAGGCAGACCCGGCCTACGGTGCAGGTGTCCGTGCGGCCATCGAAGCCCACCAGGCGTCCAAGGCCTAGTCCTTAGGCAAGTACCACAGCCACGTTCGACGGCGGCACCCGACTCACGCGTTCAGCGTGGGCCTGGTGCCGCCGTCGTTGGTTAAGTCCTGAATGGGGTTGGGGGAGAGGGAGTGGCGGGGAGTGGGAACTATCCCAGCAGGTGCTCGCGGCCAAACATGGCGGCGGCGGCTCGCGCGGAGGGGGTTCCGGCGTCGAGATCTGCACCTGCAGCGATCAGGAGGGCGGAGACGGCGTCCTCTCCCTTGAACAGGGCGCCGGCCAGCGGGGACTGGTCGCGGCCGTTGCGGATGTCCACGTTGGCGCCGCGCTCCAGCAGCAAGGCCACGGTTTCAGCCTTCCCCTTGTAGGCGGCAAGCATCAGCAAGGTGTTGCCCTCGGGGTCCTGGACGTCGATCGCCAGCCCGTGGTCGAGGAATTCGGCAAGCTCCGTGGTTTTACCGTCGCGGGCAAGGTCCATGGCCAGGGCGAGGACCTCGGCAGTCTGCTCTTCGTTGAGGGATGCGTTATTGGTCATTTCTCCACAATAGGCGATGGCCCGTCACTTTTTCCGTGCCAGGACGCCGGAAGCGGCACATTCAGGCCACCGCCCGTCACAAAGGCTGCGAGCTGGTGTGTGGCATCGCCGTGCCGGCGGCCGAAGATGTGGAAGGTCTGCTGTGCCGCCGAATCCCAGTCGTCGCAGACCCACACGGTCACGCCGGCGAAGGCGGGCTGGGCGTGAGAGGCAAGAACGGCCATCCCTTGGGCCAGTTCCAGCAAGGCGGCAGGAGAGGTCTCATCGAGGCTTGCGACGGGCTGCCGTGGGACGCCCGTCCAGTGGCCTCCCCGGAACGGTGTGCCGGGTGGCTGGCGTGAGGGTTCGACGTGGAATGCGCGCGACTCCCACGCAAGCGCCAGCCGGTGTTGCTCGTGCATGGTCGCAGAAGGTTGCTCCGGCTCGGGCCCCTGTTCCGGTTTAGGCTCCGGCCTTTTGTCGTGGCTGGGCGTGGATGCGACCTTACCGCCCTGCCAGCGGCGTAGCTGCTCGTCAAGTTCTTCGGTGTTCCCCGCCGCCGGGCGTACGTGGGCAGGGCGCGAGAGTGCGGAGGCCGCCGTCGTGCTTCCAGGCAGGGTGAAGAAGACGTGTAGGGACGGGGTGGATGTCTCCGCGACGGGTTCTCCCAGGGCGTCGCCCACTGGCTGCCAATTCAAAGCCAGGTAGAGCTGCGCGGCAGTGGCGCCCCTTAGCTCGATCAGGGCACTGCGTAAATGGCCATAGCAGCGCAGCAGATCAGTGGCCGATTCGACGTCAAAGGCGAGTGAGGGATCATTGAGACGAAGCACAAAGTGTGCTTCGGTCAAGGTCAATTTGGGGCGCCGAACACTCCAAAACGTGGAGGAACACAGGTGGCTGCGTGGCTGTGGCATCGACGTCCCCCAATTCCTGCTTGCCCGATGGCTTCCTTGCCAGCATAACTGAGATGATTCCCCGCCAGGACTAGGCTGTATTCGTGCCAAGAATCCTTGCCGACATCACCCCGCTGCGCGAGAGCCCGGCTTTCAGGCGGCTGTGGCTGGGCAACGGGCTCTCCTCCATTGGCACGCAGCTGACCGTGGTGGCCGTGAGCCTTGAAGTTTATGACCTCACCGGCTCCACGCTGTCCGTGGGCATGCTCGGACTGGCCGCGCTGGGGCCGCTGGTGTTTGCCGGACTGTACGGCGGGGCCATCGCCGACACCCACGACCGCCGCAAGGTGGCACTGAGCTCCTCCACGGTCCTGTGGCTTGTCACCATCTGCATCGCGCTGCAGGCCTGGCTGGGCTTGGGCAACGTCTGGCTGCTCTACGGGCTCATCGCCGTGCAGTCCGGGGCGGCAGGGGTGAACGGTTCGGCGCGCAGCGCCATTGTGCCTCGGCTGGTGCGCCTTGAACTGCTGCCCTCGGCCAATGCGCTGAGCATGATCGTCATGGGGCTGGGAACCACCATTGGGCCCCTGATGGCAGGTGTTTTAGTGGCCAAGGTGGGCTACGGCTGGACCTACACCATCGACGTGCTCACGTTTACGGCATCGCTGTGGGCGCTGTTCAAGCTCCCGCCGCTGCCACCCCTGGCGCGGACGGACGGCGGCACGGTGCAACGCGCCGGCTTGAAATCTGTGGTGGAGGGCTTTGCGTTCCTGGGCTCCCGGAATAACCTGCGCATGACATTTTTGGTGGACATGTGCGCCATGGTGTTTGCCCTTCCGCGCGCGCTACTTCCGGCCATCGGCGCGGTGTGGCTCGGCGGCGGGGAGCAAACAGCCGGACTCCTGCTGGCCTCCATTGCGGCCGGATCGTTCTTGGCCGCCATGTTCTCCGGACCATTGGGCGGGATTCAGCGCCAGGGCTTGGCAGTGGTTTGGTCCATCACACTGTGGGGTACAGCCATTGTGGGCTTGGGCGGCACAGTTTTGGCGGGCGGCCACACGCACGACGGCGTGATCTCGCCATGGCTTGTTGGCGCCGTCGCCGCACTGGTGGTGGCAGGTGTCGCGGACACCGTCAGCGCCGTGTTCCGCTCCACCATCTTGCAATCCGCCACTCCCGACCACCTGCGCGGGCGGTTGCAGGGAATTTTTGTGGTGGTGGTCACCGGCGGGCCCCGCCTGGGCGACGTGTTTTCCGGGACCACCGGATCCTGGCTGGGCGAAGGCTGGGCCGCCGTGGCAGGGGGACTGCTGTGCATCGCCGCGGTCTGGGCCTTGGCGTCGTGGCAGCGTGGCTTCCTGCGCTACGACGCACGCAACCCACAGCCCTGAACCGAGACCCTTGGGTGGGAACCAGGACCTGCGTGGGCGCGTTTAAAGGTGTGCAGGCAGCCAGTGAAAGGACACGAAAGTGCGCAGGCATTACAACGGACTCAAGACGGTGGGGCTCTTTGGCGTTTTGTGGGCCGTACTGTTGGGGATCGGGGCGCTTATCGCGGCGGGCAGCGGCAGTGCCGCACCGCTGTGGATTTTTGCCCTCATTGGCGTGGTCACCACGGCGTATGGGTATTGGAACAGCGGGAAGATAGCCATCCGTTCCATGCAGGCCTACCCCGTCACGGAAACACAGGCGCCGGGCATCTACAGGATTGTCCGTGAACTCTCCGTCAAGGCGAACCAGCCCATGCCCACCATCTACATCTCACCCACCCAGGCGCCCAACGCCTTTGCCACCGGCCGCAACCCCGAAAATGCCGCAGTGTGCTGCACCGAAGGCATCCTGAACCTCTTGGATGAGCGCGAACTGCGCGGTGTGCTGGGGCACGAACTCATGCACGTCTACAACAGGGACATCCTCACCTCCTCCGTGGCGGCAGCGGTGGCCGGCATCATCACCTCGGTGGCCCAGATGATGCTGTTCTTTGGAGGGGACCGCCGCAACGCCAACCCGCTGGCCATGATCGCCATGGCGCTGCTGGCACCGATGGCTGCCTCCCTGATCCAGCTGGCCATCAGCCGCACCGTGAATATGATGCGGACGAGGACGGTGCTCACCTGACCGACGACCCCCTGGCCTTGGCCTCCGCGCTTAGGAAACTGGAACTTGGGGTTCAGCGGGCGCCCCTGCCGCAAGAGCAAAACCTGGTCAACACCAGCCACTTGATGATCGCCAACCCGTTCAAGGGGGCGGGAGCGGCCAAGCTCTTTTCCACGCATCCGCCGATGGAACAGCGCATTGCGCGCTTGGAAAAGATGGCTGGAAGGCCCCTGCCCTGAGTGTCCGGCAGGACGACGCACCCCCTTGAACCGCCACACCGGCCCCCAATTCCCGCGCATCCCCCAGCCCGGTAGGACAGAATGGAAGCATGCGACTGATCTTGATCCGGCACGGCCAGACACCCAACAACGTCCACAGCCTCCTAGACACCGCGGTCCCAGGCCCCGGTTTGACGCGGCTGGGCGAACTGCAGGCCGCTGCGGTGCCCAATGCCGTTGCCGAGCAGAGCATCGAGGCCCTCTACATCTCCAACCTCACCCGCACGGCACTGACCGCTGCCCCGCTGGCAGCCGCACGCGGCCTTGACCCGCTGGTGCGTGACGGGCTGCGCGAGATCAGTGCCGGCGAGCTTGAAATGAAGGGCGATATCCCCTCGATCGAGGCGTACCTTGCAGCACTGAAGTCCTGGCTGACGGGCGACTTGTCGGTACGGATGCCAGGAGCTGACACCGGATATGACGTGCTTGAACGCTTTGACGCCGTGGTTGAAGAGGCCGCCCAGGCTCATCAAGCCGTGGCCATGGTCAGTCACGGGGCAATGATCCGCTTCTGGGCAGGGCACCGGGGCATGAACATGGACTGGGCGTCCACTCAGTTCCACGACCTCTCGAACACCGGTTTTGTGGTGCTTGACGGAGAACCAAGAGGCAGTGCGGCACCCGGAGGCTGGCAGATCCAACAATGGTCCGGTGCCCCGGCAGGTGGCCTGACCGGCTTGGATGCGGACGGCCCCACTGCGGAACTGACGACGGAAGCACTCGTCGACCGACATGAAAACGGCTAAGGGCACAGGGACGGACGCTGTTGCGTCGGGCACTGCTGCTGCCGGAACCGCTGCGGCGGCGCTTGCCGAAGGCGGCAGTGGAGGCGTTGCCGAGGTGAATGCCACCCCTTTCAGCACCGCGCACTTGTGGCGGTTGAAAGGGATCAGCTGGGTTTGGCTGGGCACGGCAGTGGTCTGTATTGCGCTGCTTGCCGTGGGGGCGCCGCTGAACATGGGCCTGTATCAGATGGCCCTGCCGTTTGCGCTTGGCATGGCGATCCTCCATTCAGCTTCGCTGGGACTTACTGCAGCGCGCCCGGTGGCCGGGGTGATCGTCTCGCTGGCGCCCCTTGCCGTCATGCCGCTCGTCTCCGATCCCATTGGTGCAGCGCCCATGCCTTTCAGCGTTGTTGCCATGATCACCCAAGTTCTCGTCATCTGTGTGGCCGGACTTCGTTCGCACTGGATGGTTCCCGCTGCGGCCTGGTTGAGCAGTGTCATGGTGGGCGTTGTTGCAAACTACCTGAGCATGCCAGAGGGACAGACGACGGGTGCTCAAACAAATGTGGTGATCTTTGCGGCTGTGGCAGGCGGGCTCATGATGGCTTCCGTTGTGGCCCAGCAGTGGCAGCATTTACGTGTTGAACTGGCGGCAGAGCGAACAGTCAGCGCGGAGGAACTGTCACGACGGCGCTTGGCCGAGGAACGAACCCGCATAGCACGTGAACTGCACGACGTCGTGGCGCACGGCATGTCGGTGGTAGTGGTACAGGCAACCACCGCCAGCTACCGCCACCCGGGCCTGAGCCCGGAACTGGCCAAGGAGTTTGACGACATTGCCGTGAACTCCCGGCGCGCCATGATGGAGATGCGCAGCATGCTTGGTTCCCTGCGCAACGCCGAAGCAGGGCGGGAGCTGGGCCCTCAGCCCACGTTGGCAGATTTGCCTCGGTTATTCGCCTCAGCACGCTCTGCGGGGATCCACATCGAGGAGCCCGTACTGCCCGACGTCGACAAGCACGAGATCGGTGAGGTGATCGCCCTGACTGCCTACAGAATTGTTCAGGAGGCACTGAGTAACGTCATCCGGCATGCCCCCGGGGCGACAGTGCGGGTGAACTTCGCCGTCGGGGCAAGCAAGCTGGCCATCTCGGTGGTCAATTCAAGCTCCGCAGTGGGGGCGATCATGGCCCAGCTGGACAGGGGACCGCACTTGGGGCAGGGCCTGATCGGGATGCGCGAGCGAGCCGACATTGTGGGGGGTTCAGTCATTTGCGAAGCCACGGTTGACGGCGGCTTTTCCGTCACCGCAAGGCTGCCTCTGAACGCCAACACAATAACGTCACGCAACAGTAAGGGAAGCGCCCACTCATGAGCATCACAGTACTTGTTGTGGACGATCAAGCCATGGTCCGTGAAGGATTCGCGGCCCTGTTGGCCGCCCAACACGACATTGAAGTGGTGGGCCAGGCCGAGAATGGCGCCCAAGCAGTGGAAATGGCTGCTGCATGCCGTCCCAACGTGGTGTTGATGGATGTCCGCATGCCTGTCATGGATGGGCTGGAAGCAGCACGGCAAATCCTCGCCCACTCAAACGCATCTGATTCTGATGAGGACTCAACCCACGTACTCATGCTGACCACCTTCGACGCCGACGACTACATCTACGACGCGCTGCGTCTGGGCGCCAGTGGTTTCCTACTCAAGGACGCACTGGCGGAAGAGCTGGTGGCTGCGGTGCGGATCGTGGCCTCCGGTGACGGTTTGCTTGCACCGTCCGTCACGAAGAGGCTGATCGAACAGTTTGCCGTTTCAGGGACGCGGCCGGTGCTTTCCCAGGACCGTCTTGAAAGCCTCACTGACAGGGAACTTGAGGTCATGCGACTCGTGGGCCGCGGATTCTCGAACCAGGAGATTGCCACCCAGCTCTTCATTGCACAACAGACCGTGAAGACGCACGTCAGTAAAATCCTGACAAAACTTGGGCTTCGTGACAGGGTGCAAGCAGTGGTGCTGTCCTACGAAACAGGTTTGGTTGAGCCAGGCAGCTGAGTACCGGACCGGCGCACGGTGGGGGCGGTTCCCCGGCTATTAGGCGAATGGCTGGACCAGCTTGAACAGGGCCCCGGTGCAGTCGGTGAGCCCGGCAACCCGGCCGTAGGGGGAATCCTCGGCGGCGTTGACCACGGTGGCACCCAAGGTGAGGGCCTTCGCAATGGCGGCGTCGACGTCGTCCGTCTGGAAGTACACATGCCAACTGGACGGAGCCTCGTGCGGGAGGTACGCGGCGGCGTCCATGATGCCAGCCAGCTCCCTTTCGCCGTCGACAAGATTCGTGTAGCGGAACTCGGCGGTATCGCTCATGACGGTGGTTTTCAGGCCGAAGACTTCCGCGTAAAACTGGACGGTGGCGTCGTAGTCCTTGCTGTGCAGCTCATGCCAGGCGGAGGCCCCAGTTTCTTCATGCGCCTGGAAGCCGGTGTGGCCGCCCAACTCCCACAGCCCCGTGGGGGCCCCGCCCGGATCAGCCAGGATGGCCCTTTTGCCCTGCTGAGGGATTTCCCGAGGCTCAAGGTAGACGATGGCGCCGGCATTCTTGGCGGCTTCCAGCGACTCAAAGATGTTGTCCACGCGCAGATAAGTGGTCCACAGGTCGGGGTGGCCGTTGCTGTACTCCCGGCATTGCATGAAACCTGCAACGAGCAGGCCGTCCTTGAAGGCCGTGGTGTAGCCTGCGTACTTTTTCTCGTCCCCCACCAGGTAGGTCCAGCCGAACAAAGCCGTGTAGAACTCTTTGGACTTCTCCAAATCTGAAGTCATTAGATCAATCCAGCACGGGGCTCCGGCAGGGATTCCCTGAAGGGTCATGGTTGCTCCAGACGACGAAATGGGATTTATGCACGCAATTGGAAGACTATGTCGCGTTCAGGCTTCCGGCAAGGGCAAAAAATATGCTGGCGTTGAATTCCTCTCTAATTCATAGGGAATTCAACGCCAGCAATTTCGTCACATGAGCGACTTTTGTTGTCTTTTGATCGTTTGGTCTAGCGCATGTTCACGAACTGCAGATCAGCGTCCTCGAACTTGCGCAGCATGGACATGACTTCCTGCAGGTCGTCGCGGCTCTTGGAACTCACGCGCAGCTCGTCGCCCTGGATGGTGGACTTGACTCCCTTGGGCCCCTCGTCGCGGATGAGCTTGTTGATCTTCTTGGCAACGTCCTGGGCAATGCCTTCCACGATGGATGCCTCCAGACGGTACTCCTTGCCTGAGGCGAACGGCTCCCCGGCGTCCAAGGACTTCAAGGAAATGCCGCGCTTGATCAACTTGGACTCAAAAACGTCCATGACAGCCATGACACGCTCTTCCGAGTTGGCCTTGAGCAGGATCTTTTCGCCGCTGAAGTCGATCTCCGCGCCGATGCCCTTGAAGTCGTAACGCTGGGCTACTTCCTTCTGGGTCTGGTGCAGGGCGTTGGCGACCTCTTGCTTGTCCACTTTACTAACGACGTCGAACGTTGACTCACTAGCCATGGTTCCTCCACATGCTTAGAATTTTGGGCGGATGATTTGCCTCCTAGCCTAGCTGGCCACCAGCCTGCGGCGCTTGCAATCGATGGTGGCGAGCCGCTCACAGTGACCTCCAAGGGTTCCTGCGGCCACCGCTCATTTGTCCTGGGAATAGTAGTGGTTGTAGGAACAACCGCACAAGGAGGACCAATGACAATGGCTGAAAGTACCGGTCGCGCTGGCACAGAGCTGGCAACACCCGACGGCGGCGTCCTTCCCCTCGGCGGCACGAACTCCCGGCACCGGCTAAAGCGGAAAACGGTGGGAACCGCAATCGCCGCCGTGACCTTAGCAGCCGTGACAGTGCTGGGCGGGCCTGCTGTGGCGGGTGGCATGGCTGGGAGCCTTGATTCCGGCAGCATTATTGGCTCACCGCCGAATTCTGCAACTTCACGCATTGCCGGTGTTCAGAACGACATGGCCAGGGCGGTCGCATTGCAACAAATCACCCCCGAACAGGCCGCATTCCTGGAAAACCAGCTGGTGAAGCGGATTCGTAACGATGTCTAGGCGCCGGGCTGGGACCATGACCAGCAGGAGACGTTTTTGGCCGGGAATCTGGCCGGCAATCCACCGGTTATGAGGCGAATTTTGGTCACTCATGGCTCTCGATTCGATTCTTGGCAGATTTCCTTGTATTGTTTTACTGCTTCCACTTGTTGGGGGCGAAAGCCGGACCTGTTGTTCAGGGTTTGGTGGCCATGGCAGATTACCCGAGTGGCCAAAGGGGGCTGACTGTAAATCAGCTGGCAACGCCTTCACTGGTTCGAATCCAGTATCTGCCACCAAAATGGGAAAGCCCGGACCTCGCGAGAAATCGAGAGGTTCCGGGTTTTTTTGTTGAAAGCCGGCTCCACCTCAATTGTCGCCAAATCCCGGGATCTGGGCAGCCACCGGAAACCTTGAACAAATCAAACTACAGTTGAGGCATGGAATATCTGGTGCCGCTACTGATCCTGCTCGTTGTTGTCATCGTCGTGGTGGTGGGAGCAGGGATTATGGGCAGGAGAAACCGAAGCACGGCAGATGCAGTGCAGGAGGCTGGCTCGACGCCCAAGTCTCGCCGTCGTGGCAGGCGCCGGGAAATTTCTCGTGAAGACGCAGAAGAAGCCAGTGCACGGCTCACCCCGGAAACCCACCAATTGGTGTACTCATACATTGCCCAGCGCCAGGTCCTCAATGCTGTGAAGGAATACCGCAAAGCCACTCACCTGGGACTCGGAGATTCAGCGGCGGCAGTGGCGGCATTGGCGCAGTTCCCACAGCCCACCCCGGAGGCTGCGCAGCCAACCGGAGGGGAGAAGATGCTGACGGTGGAGGACATCATCAACGCGACACCGGAAGCGGGCGGCGAAGTTCCCGAGGTGGTGCAGAAACCTGCGGCCGTGACCAATGCCTACCGTTACCGGGCCATAGTTTCCCAGGGTGAAGAGATTCGCGAAGTGGCCAGCACACGCTTAAACGAGGATATTTTCCGCCGTATCCGTGAACTGGCCCTGTCCGGTGACTACGAGAGCGCAGCCCGCATGCTGCGCGAGCATGCCGACATCGGCGTGGCGGAGGCAAAGGAATTTGTCTCCATGATCGGGCCCGAAAACTGATCCCAGCAAATACTCCAGCAACAAAAAATTGTCCGATCCCAGAGGGGTCGGACAATCAGATTTCGACAAGGACGGTCAGCCAGCTGACCGTTCATCTTCCAGGACAAAACCGTCCTGATGGTGAATGAGCTGGCGCCCAAGGCCGGCGTCTAGCTGAATCCACAAGCACTGGCGGTCGCGTGACAATGTCTCCACGCGGCCGGACAGGCGCCAGCCGCGCTCGTTGACTAGCGCAATAGGCTCATCCTTGGCCAGAACAGGCCAGACCTCATGGGCGCTGGGGGCGGTGACTGTGTGGTTATGAGTGGGGCGGGTCATGATTTCTCCTGGTGTGACGGACGTCGCTGGTGTCTTGTGTTCTTAGTCAACAAGGCAAGTATGCGTGCGCCACGTGAACTGGCTGCGAACTGCCTATGACTTTCCTGCTAAAACACGGTGAACTCGATGGTCCCTTCCACGGGGATGGCGGCCCGCGCACTCACGCGGTGAGCGAAATATCGGCCAAAGTTCTGCCATATCCCGTACCGTTGGAGCATGGCTACAGTTGAAATCACCACAGAAAATTTTGGTCCCACCATCGAGGGCAACGACATTGTATTCGTAGATTTTTGGGCATCATGGTGCCAGCCCTGCGTACGTTTTGCGCCCACTTTTGAGGCTGCTTCAGAGAAGCACGACGACGTAGTGTTCGCCAAGGTGGACACCGAGGCCCAGCAGCAGCTCGCGGCCGAGGCCAACATCACCTCGATCCCCACGTTGATGGCCTTCAGGGAGAAGGTGCTGGTATTTGCCCAGCCCGGTGCTTTGAATGGAACGCAGCTTGATTCCGTCATTGACGCCGTCAAGGCCTTGGATATGTCCGAGGTCCATGCTGCTGTGGCAGCCAAGGACAGCGACGCCAAGGCAGACGAAGGCGACGCCGCAAAGTAACATCGGCGCCGTCTTGCACCGTTGGAGATCATGACACCGCCCTGGCGCCATGATCTCCAACTATTTTTATGCCTGAAGTGCTCTAATGAAAAGCGCCATTACCGGGTGTTATCGACGCTCCAGCTTGACCGGTTCGGCCAACAAGGCGCTCAAGGACTCGTTCAGGTCCTGCACCGCGATGCCCTTGCCGTGCTTGTCAAGGTCCGCTTCCGAGGCCCACTGCTCGGTCAATACGATCTTCTCTTCCGATTCCTCGGTGATTTCGTACTGGATGCAGCCGGCCTCTTCAACGACCTGCTCAATGGCAATCTCAAGGGCGAGCTTCACACGGAAGAATTCGCCCTCATTGGGGATGAAAGTGGCCTGTAGGTTGATGATCTCGCTCATGTGATCAGCCTAGGCGATGGGAATGTGCCCAGCGTATTCCGTTACGACGAGCTGATCAGATCAAAACGAATTTCGTTACTGCAAATTGAAGTGATCTTGTTGGAATAGCCGTAGAAGTCGGTGGTCGCACCGAGCTCCAGTTCCTTGAAGTTGGATGACGGTCAACGTGACCGTGGACGGTTCGGGAGTTCCGGTTCTGAGAAACCGATGCCTTGCCGCAGCTTGTAGGCGCCGGTATGGGTGCAGGAGGTGTTCCTTGCTCATGACCGCATCCGGTTGGGGCAGGCCCCATGGATTGGCCAAAATAAGGTTCCCGTCCCCATCGAACCCCTTGGCGAAGAACGCGTGGGCACCAGGCAGTTTTTCGGGCCTTCCTCACCGCGAACGGGGACGGTGGTGGAAATTACCACTGGTTTGCCGTCCTGAATTGCCTGCCAGATGGAATCCGGGTTCTTCAGGGTGCTGGCATCGCCGCCCGCGACAGTAGGTGACAGGTTTGAAGGCCATTGGGCTTCGATGCCGTAATATGAGGGCCAATTTGCGCCTTCGGGATTAGTGCACGCGGCAATAGGCACCTCTCCCCACGCTCCGGGACTGGATTTCTCAGTGGCGGCGGTGGTCCTGGATGGTCATGCGCGGTCCGAAGCTCGGCTTTCGGAATCCGCTCAGCTGCAGCATCCGCACCACGCGCTGCCGGTGCCCGCGCCACGGCTCGAGCAATTCCAGCATGCCCGGATCATCCACGGCTTTCCCTGCCAGTGCCCAGCCTACATAGGCCGCCAGATGATAGTCGCCCACCGCCACTTGGTCGGCGTCGCCATGCGTACGTTGAGTGGTTTCCGCGGCCGTCCACACGCCAACACCCGGGATGCTTTGCATCTTTACAGCTGCCTCTGCCGCTGGCAACTTAGCCAGCCGTTCCAAGCCCGACGCCGAACCCACCACGCGCATGACCGTTGCCGAACGCTGTGGTCCAACGCCTGCCTGGTGCCAGGCCCAGGAGGGGATGGACGCCCACTGCCGAGGCGTGGGGGTCACCATCAGATCGGCTGGGATCGCCGGATCGGTTCCGACTCCCGGCGCTTTGGTGCCGAACTTTTGCAGCAGGATGCCATAGCTGCGACGTGCCTCCAGTGAGGTGACCTTTTGTTCCAGGATGGCTGGCACCAGAGCATCAACCACGCGCCCGGTGGAGGGCAGGCGCACTGCCGGGGCACGGCGTCGTGCTTCCTGCACACGGTGGGGGAGGGTTGCTGCAAACTCGGGGGAGTCAAAATGGGACCAGTCGTCGTGCGCACCGAGCAGCCTGGGGACATCGGTGAGGGCATGCTCCGCACCGGGGCCGCAGGCGCGGGCATGCAGTTCGCTGCCACGCTGGGAGATGCCCAGCGTGGCAGGGCCTTCTGGGGTGTTGAAAGCGAGCCAAGCCGTGCCGGGCGCAAGCATGATGGTCTTGTCAGCGGGGCCGCGGCCGATGATGCCCAGCGTCTGCTGAAGGGAATAGGGGCCTTCGGCGTCCCAGACCAGGGTCTGGCCTGTGAGAGCTGTGGCGGTCATTGAACCATGGTCGCACGCGCAGCTGGGAGCCTAAAAGTAGGGCGGGCGGAAACGGATCGGGTGCGCACTGGGCCACAGAGCTGCGCCGCCTGCTGGGAAGTCAGGCGGCACTAACCGGGCATCCCGGCAGAAAGCCACAGCGCCAACACTGACAGCGGTAGCAGAACCACGACGACGGCGAGCCCGGCCAGCATGTAGCCGCGCCACGAAATGTTGATGCCCATGGCGCGCATGCGGCTGTGCCACAACAACGTGGCCAGGGACGCCCACGGGGACACCAGCGGACCGAGATTCACTCCGATGAGCAGCGCCGCCACGCGGAGCGGGGAGCCTGCTGCCGGTTCAAGTGCCAGATAGGCGGGCAGGTTGTTGACGGCATTTGCGCTCAGCGCGCCGAGGCCCGCCAGCTGGAGCAGTGCGGTGAAATCCTCGCCGTTGCCGGAAGCGCGGGCGAGGACGGTGCCCAGGCCGTGGTCGTGCAGCGTTTGGATGATCAGGAACAAACCCATCGCCAGCAGCAGCGGCTGAACGGGCAGCATGCGCCACCCTTTTGCCCACGCCGCACCCTTCGCCGTCCCCCACACCAGGGACGTGCCGTGGCGGAGCAGGAACACGGCCAGCAAAAACACCGCCGCTACGCTTGCCGGAATCCAGACGGGCAGCCCGGACACCAGCAGCGGCAGGAGCACGGCAACTGTGACGGCGCTCAAGGTCAGCAGTCTCTTGTCCTTGACCTCGGGCACGGCAGGGCGCGGAAAACGCCCGCGCAGCTCGGCACGAAACACCAGCCACAGGAATACGGCCGGAACCGCGACGCCCACCACAGCCGGGGCCCACAGCAACTGGGCAAAACTCCACGGCGACACACCCAAAAGATGCTGCGCCAACAAGTTCGTCAGGTTGGAAACCGGCAGCAGCAAGGATGCCGTGTTCGCCAGCCACACGGTAGTCAGCGCAAACGGCAGCGGCGGGATCCGCGCGTGCCGGGCCAGCGAGACCACCACCGGGGTGACGAGCACGGCCGTCGTGTCCAGCGACAGGAACACCGTACTTACCGTGGCAAGGGCCACCACCAGGAGCCACAACAACCAGACCCGGCCAGCCGGCGTCGTGCCGGGGCGTGATGCGCGGCGCGCACCGGCCAGCCTGGCAGTGACAACTGTGAACAACCCGGCGGAGTCCGCCAGCCCCGTCACTATGGTCATGGCCACCACGAACACGAGGATTGGCACGGTGCGTGCGGCCAGCTCCACTGCAGATGCAGGGGTCAGCAGGCCCGAAGCGAGCAGCACCAGGCCCGCAGCAAAGAGCGCTGCTGGAACGGCGGCCAGTGACTTGGTCATGGACGGGAAGGTGGGACGGCCAGGTCCAGCGCCGTCTGCTCCAAAATTTCCCGACAGGCCAAAAGGGCGGGTCGACGGCGGCTGGCACGTCGGACCGAGGTGAAGACCGTGCGTTGGGGCAGGCCGGGCAAGTCGATGAGATTCAGGTGAGGCTGGCGTCCGGTCCACATCAGGTCAGGCATCAGACCCACTGCGTTGCCTGACTCGATGAGCCGGATCTGGGCCTGCAGATCGGCCGTTTCAAAACGGACGTCGGGTTCAAAGCCGGCCTGCCGGCATCGTTGCTCGGCCCAGTGGCGCGACGCCGCGCCCCGCGGTTCCATGACCCATGGCAGCTGTGCCGTGTCCTCCAACACCGTGATGGGGGAGGTAAGCATTCTGCTCATGCTGCCCGCCACCTCGTGGAACGGGACGGCGAGCCGAATGGCGTCGGTGGTCAACGTGACCCTGTCCAACTCGGCGAGCATGGGTGCTGCGTGGCCGGGATACTGTTCGGCCACGACCAGATCAAAATCCCGCGTCCACGTCTCATGCAGGGCAGCTTCGGGTTCCCGCTGAACCATTTCAATGCGAACATCCGGATACTTCTGTGCCATGGCCGTGAGCAGGTTCGGCAGCAGCGCCAATGCCGCCGACTGGAACATGGCAAGTTTCACGGTCCCGGTGACGATGGTCAGCGAGGCGGCGATGGCGGCTTCGGCCCGCTCCAGGGTTTCCAGCAGCTCCGCCGTGTGGGTAACGAGAATCTCTGCCTGGGGTGTCAGCTGCACGCGGCGGCCCACCTTCAGCAGGAGTGGCACGCCCACTTCCTTCTCCAATAAAGCCAGCTGTTGCGAGATGGCTGAGGGGCTGTATTGCAGCACGGCGGCAACGTCAGCCAGTGTGCCGCGGAGGTGCAATTCACGCAGCAGGCGCAGGCGTTTGACGTCAAGCATCGCAGGGCTCCCAACCATGTAGTAATACTGACTGATATTGATTATAAATCAGCGCTTTTCCTTATTGAAGAACGGACTCATACTGGTGTCAGGCAGGCCATTGAGACCGGCACATTGGCTATTGACAGAAACGAACCAGGCACTGACCATGACAAGCACCACTTCCGCGGCCACCACCGCTAATATTCCAACTCCCGGGGACGACCTCGTCGAGGAGACAATAGCCCTTGTGCGCCACTGGCTCAACGAGGCCGCGAAGTTCCCAGCAGACGTCTCCGCTGAACGCCTGGCGGGTGTTTTGAAGGATCCCCACGGCCTGGAGTTCACGGTGGGCTTCGTTGACGGTGTGGTCCGCCCCGAAGATCTGGCCGTGGCCGGGCGCAACCTTGCCGCCTTGGCGCCGAAGGTGCCTGCCTTCCTGCCCTGGTACATGCGTGGGGCAGTCCGCCTAGGCGGCATCATGGCCCCGGTGATGCCGCAGATTGTGGTCCCGGTTGCCCGCCGGGTGCTGCAGGAAATGGTGGGCCACTTGATTGTGGACGCCACCGATGCGAAGCTGGGCCCGGCCATCGCGAAGATCCGCAAGGATGGCGTGGATTTGAACATCAACCTTCTCGGCGAAGCAGTGTTGGGCGAGCATGAAGCCAGCCGCCGCCTTGAAGGAACGTTGGCACTGCTGGCACGGGAGGACGTTAACTACGTCTCCATCAAGGAATCCTCCACCGTGGCGCCGCACTCGCCGTGGGCGTTCGACGACGCCGTGACCCATGTCGTGGAGCGGCTCACCCCGCTGTACACGCTGGCCAACTCCTTCGCCAAACCGAAATTCATCAACTTGGACATGGAGGAATACAAGGACCTCACCATGACTATCGCCGTGTTCAAGCGGATCATGGAAAAGCCCGAGTTCAAAGCGCTCGAAGCCGGAATTGTGCTCCAGGCCTACCTGCCGGACACCCTCGAAGCCTTGATCGAGCTGCAGGAATGGGCGGCCCGGCGCAGAGCCGACGGCGGCGCACCGGTCAAGGTCCGGATCGTGAAGGGCGCCAACCTGCCCATGGAAGAAGTCCAGGCCTCCGTCCACGGCTGGCCGCTGGCCACGTGGGGAAGTAAACAGGACTCCGACACCAACTACAAGCGCCTGGTGAACTATGCACTGACACCTGAACACTTGAGCAACGTCCACATTGGCGTGGCCGGGCACAACCTGTTCGACGTGGCCCACGCCTGGCTCTTGGCCAAGCAACGTGGCATTGATGCCACGGGCCGCGCCCTCGAATTTGAAATGCTGCTGGGCATGGCCACCGGGCAGGCTGAAGCCGTCCGCCAGGACATTGGCGCCCTGCTGCTCTACACGCCGGTGGTCCACCCCGCCGAGTTCGACGTCGCCATCGCCTACCTGGTCCGCCGCCTTGAAGAAGGCGCCAGCCAGGACAACTTCATGTCAGCCGTCTTTGAGCTCTCCGACAACGAGGCCCTGTTTGAGCGTGAGAAGCAGCGCTTCCTCGCCTCCCTGCAGGGCGTGGACACAGAGGTGCCGGCCAGCAACCGCGATCAGGACCGCAATCAGCCCCCGGCGCCTGCACCCACGGACTCCTTTGCCAACACACCCGACACCGACCCGGCGCTTCCGGCCAACCAGGCCTGGGGCCGGGACATCTTGGCCCGTATCCCCGGATCGACGCTGGGCAATGACCTCGTTGCGGCCACCACCGTCACCGAACTGGACGAACTGAACACCATCGTTGCCACCGCCGTCGAGCACGCTGCGGATTGGGCTGCCTTGGGTGGTGCTGGGCGTGCCGCTGTGCTGCACCGCGCCGGGGACATCCTGGAAGCCCGCCGCGCCGAGCTGATGGAGGTCATGGCGTCCGAGACCGGCAAAACCCTTGACCAGGGCGACCCCGAAGTCAGTGAAGCCGTGGACTTTGCCCACTACTACGCCGAGCGTGCCAAGGATTTGGAAACTGTCGACGGCGCAACGTTCGTCCCCGAGAAGCTCACCGTCGTGACTCCGCCGTGGAACTTCCCGCTCGCCATCCCGGCAGGGTCCACGTTGGCATCGCTGGCCGCGGGATCCGCCGTTGTCATCAAGCCTGCACGGCAGGCCCAGCGCACCGGCTCCGTCATGGTGCAGGCGCTGTGGGATGCCGGCGTGCCGCGCGAAGTGCTGGCACTCGTCCAGCTGGGGGAGCGGGAGTTGGGCCAGGCGCTGGTGTCCCACCCGGCCGTGGACCGCCTCATCCTGACCGGCGGCTACGAGACCGCCGAACTGTTCCGGCGCTTCCGTAGCGACCTGCCGCTGCTGGCCGAGACATCGGGTAAGAACGCCATCATCGTCACTCCCAGTGCTGATCTGGACCTGGCGGCCAGGGACGTGGTCCAGTCCGCGTTTGGTCACGCAGGCCAGAAATGCTCCGCTGCGTCACTGGTGATCATGGTCGGCGAAGTGTCTTCATCGGTGCGGTTCCGCAAGCAGCTGCTCGACGCCGCCGCCAGCCTGAGCGTTGGCTACCCGGAGAAGGCCACCTCCCAGATGGGCCCCATCATTGAACCGGCCGCTGGCAAGCTGCGCACTGCGTTGACCACCCTCAGTACCGGCGAAGCGTGGGCCATTGAGCCTCGGCAGCTCGATGAGACCGGGCGGCTTTGGTCCCCGGGCGTGCGCACAGGTGTTGTACCCGGCTCCGACTTCCACCTCATCGAGTACTTTGGCCCCGTCCTGGGCGTCATGCGGGCGGAAACACTTGAAGAGGCCATCGCCTTGGTCAACCGCGTCGACTACGGGCTGACCAGCGGGCTGCATTCGCTGGATTCGGAGGAGATCGGCGTGTGGCTGGACACCATCCAAGCCGGGAACCTATACGTCAACCGCGGCATCACGGGCGCCATTGTGCAGCGCCAGCCCTTTGGCGGCTGGAAGAAATCGGCCGTGGGGCCGGGCACCAAGGCTGGCGGGCCCAACTACCTTGTGGGATTGGGCAGCTGGCGTAGTGCGCCGTCCTCGGCCACTGCGCCGCTGGGCGACGCAGCCACGAAGATGCTCCATGCCGACGCAAGTGTGTCCGGCCCGGCGGCGTCCGGCTCAGTCCTGTCCGAAGAGGACCGGGCATTCCTGAAGCGCGCGCTGCACAGCGATGCGGCGGCCTGGGCGCAAGAGTTTGGCAATGCCAAGGACGTCTCGGCACTGTCCGCCGAACGCAACGTGTTCCGTTACCTGCCTCTGCACCCACTGGTGCGGTTGAGCGAAGGCGAGCCCGTCGTGAAGCTGATGCGTGTGCTTGCGGCAGGAATCCTGGCTGGGGCGGCCCCGGAAGTCTCCAGCGCCGTCGTGCTTCCCAAGGCCGTGCAGGCACTGTTGCTGAGCAAGCACCTGAAGGTCACGGTGGAGAGCGATGCAGACTGGTTGGGGCGCAGCTTTGGGGCGGGGCGCATTCGGCTCATCGGCGGGGATGCATCGGCACTGTACGTGGCGAGCGGCGGGCGCCCGGATCTGGCGATCTACCATGGCGACGTTACCGAGGCCGGGCGTGTGGAGATGCTGCCGTTCCTGCATGAGCAGGCCATCAGCATCACCGCGCACCGTTTTGGCACCCCGGACCACCTCTCGGACGGGCTGATCTAGCGCAAAATCTGGTGCGGAACACCTTCTGAGCAATTCGAGGTGGGAGCGCTCTGCAATGTTTTTGACGAACATTGCAGACCGCTCCCGTCTCGATGTGTGGGGCGCCTGAGTCAGAGGACGTAACGAGCAATGGTCACTTTCCCCGCCGGGAGGCTACGTTTGAGTTATGAAGTACGCAAACTCCGTTCTGGACCTCATTGGCAACACCCCGCTGGTGAAACTGCAGAAAGTCACCGAAGGCATCCAGGCCACAGTTCTTGTCAAGCTTGAGTACATGAACCCGGGTGGTTCCGCCAAGGACCGCATCGCGGTGAAGATGCTTGACGAAGCCGCCAAAGAAGGCAAAATTCTGCCAGGTGGAACCGTGGTGGAACCCACCAGTGGAAACACCGGGGTGGCCATGGCCATGGTGGCCCAGTTGCGTGGCTACAAATGCGTGTTTGTGGTCCCTGACAAAGTGGGTGAAGACAAGCGCTCGGTCCTGCGGGCCTACGGCGCCGAGGTTGTTGTCACGCCGTCGGCCGTGTCTGCCAGCAGTCCGCAGTCCTACTATGGCGTGTCCGATCGGCTGGCGCAGGAAATTCCGGGCGCGTACAAGCCCGACCAATTCTCCAACCAAAATGGTCCGCTGAGCCACTACGAAACCACCGGTCCGGAAATCTGGGCCGACACCGCCGGGCAGGTGACGCACTTTGTGGCAGGGGTGGGAACCGGTGGCACCATCACCGGCACGGGCCGCTTCCTGCGCGAAGCCTCCAAGAACCGCCCGGCAGCGCAGGGCGGGGAAGTGCAGATCATCGGCGCCGACCCCGAAGGCTCCGTCTACTCAGGCGGCAGCGGCCGGCCCTACCTTGTCGAAGGCGTGGGTGAGGATGTTTGGCCCGCCTCCTACGACCCCACGGTCCCGCACAAAGTCATCGCCGTCAGCGACAACGACTCCTTCGCCATGACCCGCCGGCTGGCCCGCGAGGAAGGCCTGCTGGTGGGAGGCTCGTCCGGCATGGCGGTGGTGGCCGCGCTGGAAGCCGCCAAGGGGCTGGGACCGGAAGCCGTCGTCGTCGTGCTTCTGCCGGACAGCGGGCGCGGCTACCTGGCGAAGATCTTTGATGACAAGTGGATGCAGTCGTACGGTTTCCTGAAGACCACCGACGAGCCGGCCATTGGCGACGTGCTCAAGGCGAAGACCGGCGGGCTGCCGGACCTGGTGCACATTCACCCGAACGAGACCGTGCGCGACGTCATCAACCTGATGGCCGAATACGGGGTGTCCCAGATTCCCGTGCTCAGTGCCGAACCGCCGGTGGTCATGGGGGAGGTGCTTGGCTCGGTGGATGAGCGCACCCTGACCGGGCGGCTATTCCGGCAAGAGGCGAAACTGACCGACAAGATCACCGAGCACATGCAGCCGCTGCTGCCGATCATCGGTTCGCTGGAGCCCATTTCCGCCGCACGCGCCAAGCTGCAGGACGTGGACGCGCTGATGGTGACATTTGTGGGGTCCCCCGTCGGGGTACTGACCCGCCTGGACCTGCTGAACTACCTCAACGACTGATTTAGCGCGACTGATTTAGAAGGAGAACATCATGACTAAAGGCTTCAACACCCGCGCCGTCCACTCCGGCCAGACACCGGATCCCACCACCGGTGCCGTCATCCCGCCCCTGTACCAAACCACCACCTTCGCGCAGGACGGGATCGGGAAGCTGCGCAACGGCTACGAGTACGGCCGCGGCACCAACCCCACCCGCGACGCGCTCCAAGCCCAGCTGGCCGGCGTTGAAGGTGGGGAATTCGCGTTCAGCTTCTCATCCGGCCTGGCCGCCGAGGATGCGCTGATCCGCGCACTGCTGGTCCCGGGCGACCACATCGTCATGGGCAACGACGTCTACGGCGGCACCTACCGGCTCTTGAACCGCATCCTGTCCGTGTGGGGCATCACCAACGCCGCCGTGGACATGTCCGACGCCGAGGCGCTGGTTGCCGCTGTCGCCGCAGGCGGGCCGGACGGTGGGACGAAGATGCTGTGGGTGGAGACGCCGTCGAACCCCATGATGAAAATTACCGACATTGCTGCGCTCGCCGACGTGGCCCATGCCGCCGGTGCGCTGCTGGTGGTGGACAACACGTTCGCTTCCCCGTACCTGCAAAATCCGCTGGCGCTCGGTGCCGACGTGGTGGTGCACTCGACCACGAAGTACATTGGCGGGCACTCGGATGCTTCCGGCGGTGCCGTGATTCTCAACGATGCGCAGGCTGCCGAGAAGATTGGTTTCATCCAGTTTGCCGTCGGTGCCGTGTCCGCCCCGATGGAGGCGTGGCTGACCACGCGTGGGTTGAAGACGCTGGGCGTGCGTATGGACCGGCACTGCTCCAACGCCCAGACCATTGCCGAGTGGCTGCTGGAACGTCCCGAGGTGGAGCGTGTGCTGTACCCGGGCCTGCCCAGCCACCCCGGCCATGAGTTGGCGGCCCGTCAGATGCGCGGCTTTGGCGGCATGATTTCCGTGCAGTTCAAGGGTGGGGAAGACGCTGCCCGCAAGGTGGCCGAATCCACGAAGCTGTTCACCTTGGCTGAGTCACTGGGTGGCATTGAGTCGCTCATGAACTATCCCTCTGAGATGACGCACGCCTCCGTGAAGGGCACCGAACTGGAAGTGCCCGTCAACCTGATCCGCCTCTCCGTGGGCATCGAGGACATCGCCGATCTGCTGGCGGACCTGGAACAGGCGCTAGACGCCCTGTAATACCAGCAACCCGCACCACTACCGACGCTCCTGCACTTTCGGGGGTATTTTCCCGAACGCTTCTGCCGTTCCTGCGGGAGCGGCCTGAAGAAAAGCCCCGAAGCTGCAGGGGCGTCGGTAGGTGGGGGTGTTCGTCACACACTTGGTTGTCTCGGGCTGGTTTGTATGGTGTTTATTCGTCGACGATGGATCCTGTCACCCAGTCGATGTAGCGGCGCAGGGAGCTCTCGGTGATCTCTTTTGCTCCGGTGTCGATGGTTGCGAACGCACCGTAAATGCGGTCGAATGCCAAGGGTGCGCACGTGTCAAGAATTCTCTGGATGGCGCGGGCGGGCAGTGGGATGTTGTTGACGTAGCTGCGCATGGCGTTGACGGATTTCCTGTCCCGGCCCACGCCAATCGTGTCACCCGCCAGCAGCGCGCCGCGGCCCTGGGCGCCAGCAGGCCAATGGACCATGCTGCTGCCGGCAAAGTGGCCGCCGAACTGGTGCATGGTCAGCCCCGGCAATAATTCTTGAACGTCCTGCCACAGTTGGATGACTGGATCCGGGCGGCAGATCCACTGCTTATCTGCGGCGGCAACATAAACGGGCGCACGGTCAAAAGCATGACTCCACTGGATGGAGGAGCCGGTCAGGTGCGGATGGCTGGCCGTGACGACGGCGACACCGCCCAACGCACGGACAGCGGCCAAGCCGGCGTCGTCGATGAATCCCGGCGGTTCCCACAAAAGGTTGCCATGTCCGGTCTGGAGGAGCAGGCCCCGTTGGCCGATGCCGAGGCTGGGAGTGGCTTCCACGGAGTGGAGCCCAGGCACCACTTCCGCCACATCGATGCGAAAGCCAGCGGCAGCGAGTTCCTCGCGTGTAGTCCAGCGCTGTCCACTCGACGGGACGTATTGACGCTCATCGGAGCAGATTTCGCACAACGGCGGAGGTTCTGACGTGTCCGGGTGTTCAATGGCGCACGTGGCGCAGGTCCAAATGGTCATGGTGCTCCTTCGGGTCGTGCTTCAGCCGGGAAGCGGCATCAAGAACAGTCAACCAGCCTGCGCGTTGGTGGGAAAGAGTGCGGAAAAGTGGCGTAGAAGGTTGACTAACAGAACCAGCAGTGCCTAGATACACCATGAAATTTGAGAAATTTGTGACAATATGGTCACAAATTGCTGATTTGCATATCGATTTGATCTCGTTTTATAGTAGACCATGCCCTAAAGGGGCCGGTCCCCATTCGAGTGGGCCAAGAATGCCCGCACCTGCCCACACCGAACGCCGTCATGCGGCAGGCCGCGGAACGACCTCCATATATATATGGTTGGACGGTGGCGCCAAGATGTCCGGGGACGGGCGGAGCGAAGGTGGCCTTTGGGAGTACGCATCCATGAAAAATACTAAATTTACACGCAACTTTGCCCGCGGAATGGCCGTCGTAGCGATCGCAGGCGCAGGAATGGCCGTAGCCGGAACTGGTGCCAACGCAGCAGATGGCAGCACCTGGGACGCAATCGCGCAGTGTGAAAGCAGCGGCAACTGGGCCATCAACACAGGCAACGGTTTCTCTGGCGGACTGCAGTTCACCCCCAGCACCTGGGCGGCCTTTGGCGGCGTCGGTGCACCGGAGAATGCTTCGAGAGCTGAACAGATTGCCGTGGCCGAGCGCGTGCAAGCAGGCCAGGGATGGGGCGCATGGCCGTCCTGTTCAGCCCAGCTGGGGCTTTCCGGTGGAGGGGGACAGGCATACAGCCCGGCCGCCGTTCCAGCGCCGGCTCCCGTAGCAGCACAGTCTTCAGAAGTTGCACCCGTCCAGCAGGCACCGGTCCAGCAGGCGCCGGTCCAGCAGGCGCCGGTCCAGCAGGCGCCAGTGCAGCAGGCCCCGGCCCAGTATGTTCCCGTTGAGCAAGCCCCTGTTCAGCAGGCTCCCGCTCCCGTTACAATCAGCGGCGAGACTTACACTATCCAGTCAGGCGATACCCTGAGCACCATTGCACAGAAGCTGGGCATCCAGGGCGGTTGGGAAGCGTTGTACAGCGCCAACCTTGACACTGTCATCCACCCTGACCTCATCTTCACCGGCCAGACACTGAACCTGCCGGCCTAGTCCCCACGCCCTCCCGCTGCTCGCAAGCTCGTAGCGGGGCCCTCGGGCGCGTGGCCCCACCACGCCCAGCACGTAGATCGCCAGCCCGGCGAATCCAGCTGGACACACTGAAGGGACGTTTCACCTGCACGAACGGCAGGTGAAACGTCCCTTCAGTGTGTCCGGGACCAGCCCGGCTTAAGTGTGACCAACCTAGCGAAACTGGCCTCAGGCCCGGGAGGCTGCGGCACCTACCCGGGTCTCGGCGTCGTACGTGTAGACCTGCTTGCCACCAATGAAGACCTTCAGGGCCCGCTGCATGACATCCATCGGGTCCCCGCTCCACAGCACCAGATCCGCGTCCTTGCCCACCTTCAGCGAACCGATCCGATCTGCCAGGCCCAGCACCTTGGCCGGGTTGATCGTGATCGCCCGCAGTGCGGTGTCCGAATCCAGGCCCTCCTTGACGGCGAACGCGGCCTGGTGGACGAGGAAGTTGATGGGCACCACTGGATGGTCGGTGATGATGGAAATTTCCACACCGGCGGCGGCGAGCTTGCCGGGGTTGGCGATGGAACGCCCCCGCAGCTCAGGCTTGGACTTGGTGGTGAACAGCGGACCGATCAGCACTGGAATGCCGCGCTCAGCCAAAACATCGGCGATCACATGGGCTTCCGTGCCGTGGTCAATGACAAGCTCATAGCCAAACTCGTCGGCCAAGCGCAGGGCCGTGGCGACGTCGTCCGTGCGGTGGCAGTGCTGGCGCCAGGGAATCTCGCGGCGCAGCACCATGGCCAGCGCCTCCATGTGGGCGTTGCGCGGGCGTGGCTCCGGCAGTGCCATCCAGTTTTGGGCGTCCATGAACGCCTGACGGATCACCAAAGCCGTGCCCAGGCGAGTGGAAGGGGTCTTCTTTTTCTCCCCGTACACCGTTTTCGGGTTCTCGCCCAGCGCCGACTTCAAACCACTGGGGGAGCGCAACACCATCTCCTCGATGTACCTCCCGTGCGTGTGCATCGCAACAGCGAGCCCGCCAATGGGGTTCCCGGAACCGGGGTTCACGTTGACTGCGGTGATCCCGCCGGCCAAGGCGTCGTCAAAGCCGGGATCGAAGGGGTCCACGGCGTCGATGGCGCGCACGCCCGCCATGACGGGGTCGGTCATCTCATTGACGTCGTTGGTGGAGCCGAGTTCACCTTCGGGGTCCATGCCCACATGAACATGCGCGTCGATGAAGCCGGGCATTAGCCACTGGCCCTTGGCATCGAGCACATCGGCGCCTTCCGGGATCTGGATGGATGCGCCCAACCCGAGAATCTTCCCGCCTTCCACCAGTACGGTTCCATCAAATGGCGTCCCTTCCACCGGAACCACATGGGCGTTCGTGATGGCCAAAACACGCCTTTTGGCTGCGGCCGCGGCCTCGCGGATGGTGGCGCTGATCGAGGCCGTGTTGGCGGCAGGCTTCATCGGCACACCCTTCCCGACAGCCTTGCCCACCTTCTTCGCCGCAGTAGGCCCGCCCGGCTTCACGGGGACGGAGCCGGGCTTTCCTGCGGGGGCGGCAGCCCTGCGCGTGACCCTTCCTGGGGTGAATCCGGAGTTGGGGGTGGGCTGTGAGCTGCTCATGACTGCCTTTCGTGTGCCATCGGGGGAACTCTTCCAAGCTACCGCGTTTATTCATCCAGAGGCCGCTAGCAGGCATGGCTTCCCCCGCATAGTCTTGAACCATGCACGCAAAGACAGCCTTGATCACGGGCGTGGGCCGCACTGTTGGCATTGGCGCTGGCATTGCCCGCACCCTCGCCGCCGAGGGTTGGGACTTGGTCCTGAACTATTGGCACCCTTACGACGAGCACATGTTCGGAGGGCCCATGTCCCACAATATTGCCGAGCTCAGTGCCGAACTCGTTGCGTCCGGCGCCCGGGTGTGGGCCATGCCGGCGGACTTGGGTTACCCGTCCGCCGTCGAACGTCTTTTTACCCAAATCGCCGCGGAAGCCGGTCCGTTGGAGGCGATGGTGCTCTCGCATTGCGAGTCAGTGAATTCAGCGATCCTCGACACCTCTCTGGAGAGCTTCGAGCGGCACTTCGCCGTCAACACACGCGCGAACTGGCAGCTGATTGCGGCCTTTGCCCGGCAAGCCACGCACGACGGCGGCGCGATCGTTGCGCTGACAAGTGACCACACAGCGTTCAACCTTCCGTACGGCGCGTCGAAGGGTGCGCTGGACCGGATTGTCATTGCGGCCGCACGGGAATTGGGTGGCCAGCAGATCAGCGCCAACGTGCTGAACCCCGGACCCGTGGACACCGGATGGATGGACGACGCCGTGCGTGCCGAGCTGACCGCAATGCAGCCCAGTGGCCGGCTTGGCACTCCCGCCGACGTGGCGCCGGTGGTGGCGTTCCTGCTTTCACCGGCCGGACGCTGGGTCAGTGGCCAGCTGGTCAAGGCCGACGGCGGCTTCTCCGCATAGCGGGGACAACGTATGCGCTGCACTCGCCGCAAGTTGTGCGCATGTACACTCATGCGCTGCACTCGTCGTGGGTTGCACGCATCTTGAAACCTGAATGCCGGACCCTCGTTGCAGGTTCGGACGGCAGGCGTCCCTGCCAAATTGGTGACGCATTGCACCCGGGATGCTTCCGCAGGGCCCTACGTTCATTAGTAGAATTGTGACGACGACAAAACACGCCCCTGCCTTGGCCCATTCGGGTGCTGGGGGCGCAAAGGATGCCAGGCGCGCAAAACGCACCATCCATAGAATTTTCGCCGCCGGACGCGCCACCGCCGGCAGTTCCCAGACTTGTCCCACTGTCCCTAGGAAGCTACTTGAAACCCACCGCCCCACCCGTTGGCAAGGCCCGCTCCATTGCCTTGATCTGCCTGTTCATGGCCTCTTTCATGGAGTTGCTGGACGCCACCATCGTCAACGTCGCCCTGCCTGACATCGAACGTGCCCTCGGCGCCCAAAACGCGGAACTGCAGTGGATGGTGGCTTCCTACACGCTGGCTTTGGCCGTTGGCCTGATCACCGGCTCCCGCCTGGGCGACATCTACGGGCGCAAAAAGATCTTCATCATCGGCTTGGTCGGCTTCACCGTGGCTTCGGTGCTCTGCGGGGCGGCCATGAACCCGGAAATGCTCATCGCTTCACGCGCTTTGCAGGGGTTTGCCTCCGCAGCCATGATCCCACAGGTGCTTTCCAGCCTGCAGGTCATGTACAAGCCTTCGGAAAGAGCTGGTGCGATGGCAGGCTTCTCGGCACTGGCTGGCGTCGCCGCAGTCTCCGGACCCATCATCGGCGCCGTCTTGACGGACGCAAACCTCTTTGGCTGGGGCTGGCGCACCATTTTCTTCGTCAACATTCCGGTGGGTGTCTTCGCCGTGATTTGTGCCATCAAGTTCGTCCCCGAATCCAAGGCGCCGGTGCGGCACAAACTTGACCTGTCAGGCGTCGTGATTCTGGCCGTGGGCATGCTGGCCATCCTGTACCCGCTGACCATGGGCCGGGAAGAAGGCTGGCCGCTGTGGACGTATGTGTCCATGGTCCTCGGCGTGCTGGTGCTGGCAGGTTTTGTGTTGTTGCAGCGCCGCGAGGAAAAGCGCGGGGGCGAGCCGTTGGTGGCCGTGTCCTTGTTCAAGAGCCGTGCGTTCGCCGCCGGCATCGCCATGATGTTCCTGTTCTTCATCCCCATGAATGGCTTCTTCCTCATCCAGACCCTGTTCCTGCAGCTGGGCCTGGACTACCCGATCCTAAAGGCCGGGCTGACCATGATTCCGTTCTCCGTCATGGTCCCGGTGCTGGCCGGCATCTCGGCAACCATCCTGGCCCGCAAGATTGGCCGCGTGGTGCTGCAGCTGGGCCCGCTGGTGGTCGCAGCCGGTTTCGTGGTGCTGATCTTCACCGTGCAGGCAGTTGGCGGCACCGTCACCCCGTGGCACCTGTTGGCGGGTCTTGCCCTGAGCGGCGCCGGGTTCGGCATGGTCGTGGCTCCGGTGGGCATCTTCGTGCTCTCGGAAGTCCCCACCAAGCTGGCCGGCACCGCCTCGGGCTTGTTCAACACCACCAGCCAGCTCGCCGGCGCCCTGGGTGTAGCCATCATCGGCACCATCTTCTTCGACGCCCTCGACACAAGCAGCGCCACGAGCAAACCGGGGGTGTTCATCGACGGCTTCACCTCCACCATGTGGATCATGGCCGCGGGGATGGTGCTGGCGGCCATTGCGGCGTCCTTCCTGCCGCGCTGGGCATCTGAGGCAGATGTCGCTGACGATGACGCGCCCGCCGTCTTGGTTGGCGCCTGAGAAGTACGACGCCGGGTCCCGCCTTGCGCTGGTGTCGCCGGGTTGGCCCGGGGCCGGACTGTATGCCCGGCAGTTGGGGCGCATTGCCTGCCTTATTGTTAATCCATGACTGACTCCAGACACCCGAGTGGTTCGATTCTGGCCATTTGCCGGGTTCACCAGCTGATCACCACAGCCACCGGCTTTGGGGTCACGGGCATCGACAAGCGTCCTGTTGCCGGAGCCGTCAGTTTGCGCAAATTTGGCGTGTTCGGTGATGTGCAGGGCGACATCGAACATCACGGCGGCCCTGACCAGGCCGTTTACGCCTATTCCCAAGAGGACGCCGACTACTGGAGCGCTGAGTTGGGCCGCACCATCACGCCAGGACTCTTTGGTGAAAACCTGCGAACAAGTGGCGTGGAAACCAGTCAGGCTGTGATTGGCACTCGCTGGCGGATTGGCAAGGCACTGCTGGAAGTCACGTCACCGCGCGTTCCGTGTGCCACGTTCGCGGAGCGTATGGACGAGCCTCAGTGGGTCAAGCGGTTTACACAGGCGGGACGTGCGGGCACCTACCTGAGGGTGTTGGAGCACGGTAAGGCCACGGCGGGGGACGCCGTCGTGGTTGAACACGTGCCGCAGCACGGGATCACCGTGGGGAAATTCTTCAGCGATCCCACAGTGGAGGATGTGCTGACATTGCAGCGCCTCGAAGCTGACGGGGAGTTGAAGCTCTCCAAGCACTTTTACGCCAGATTCCCGAAGATTCTGGCGCGCGCGGCCTAATTTCTTGGCGATGTGCGGAAACTCACGGGCCATCAGCGGCCCTCCAAGTATCGCGACGGCATGTGATGCCCTACAATTTAAACATCCCCCACTCCGGTATCTCCTTTTATTTTCTGCCCAATTTTTGAGGCAGGAGCCTGAAGTGTATGGGGCCCGCAAGTTTTTTGGGCGGGCAAGTAGCGTTCATAGGGGATTGCCGGCAAAGAAACGCCATGCAGCATTGGCCTTGGGTCAATGCTGGCAGCCGTACCCACGGCGCGCACATGGCGCGAGATCCTGCCCGGGATGCCGAGTAGCGGCTGGATTTCGTTCAAAGCGGCAACTTCGCCGCCTGGCCCTATGAATGAGGACATTCAACACCATGCCCGAAAACTTGACTGAAAATTCCCCCGCCACGGAGGAAGAAAACGAATTGACGTTTGCCGACATGGGCATCGACGGCCGCGTGCTGGCTGCCCTGGACGACGTTGGCTACGAGAAGCCCTCACCCATCCAGGCAGCAACCATCCCGTTGCTGCTCGAAGGCCGCGACGTTGTTGGTCTGGCCCAGACAGGAACGGGCAAGACCGCGGCATTCGCCGTTCCCGCCCTGTCCCGCATGGCTGAGTTGATGGACCTCAACGGTCCCACCAAGGACACTCAGATCCTGGTCTTGGCCCCGACCCGTGAATTGGCACTGCAGGTTGCTGAAGCATTCGCTTCCTACGCCAAGCATATGGACAACTTCTCCGTACTCCCCGTCTATGGTGGATCGGCCTACGGCCCCCAGCTGGCCGGTTTGCGTCGTGGTGCACAGGTTGTTGTCGGTACTCCCGGCCGCGTCATCGACCACCTCTCCAAGGGCTCTTTGGACCTGTCGAACCTGCAGTACCTGGTGCTGGATGAAGCCGACGAGATGCTGCGCATGGGCTTCGCCGAAGACGTTGAGCAGATCCTGTCCAAGACACCGGCCGAGAAGCAGGTTGCCCTGTTCTCCGCCACCATGCCCAGCCAGATCCGCCGCATCTCCAAGCAGTACCTGAACAACCCGGCCGAGGTCACGGTGAAGTCCAAGACCACCACCGCAGCCAACACCCGCCAGCGCTACCTGCAGGTCATGGGCCCGCACAAGCTGGACGCACTGACCCGCGTGCTTGAAGTTGAAGAATTTGAAGGCGTCATCGCGTTTGTGCGCACCAAGATGGCCACCGAGGACCTTGCCGACAAGCTCCGTTCACGCGGCTTCCTGGCTGCCGCCATCAACGGCGACATCCCGCAGCAGCAGCGCGAGCGCACCATTGAAGCCCTCCGCGCCGGCAAGATCGACATCCTGGTTGCCACCGACGTTGCAGCCCGTGGTCTTGACGTGGAGCGCATCACCCATGTGATCAACTACGACATCCCGCATGACACCGAGTCCTACGTGCACCGCATTGGCCGCACGGGCCGCGCCGGCCGCTCAGGCGACGCGATCCTTTTCATGACCCCGCGCGAGAAGTACCTGCTGCGCGCCATTGAAAAGGCCACCCGCCAGCCGGTGGACCAGATGCACCTGCCGTCCGCAGAAACCATCAACACCCTGCGCCTTGGCAAGTTCGCTGAAAAGATCACCGAGACCCTTGCCAGCAAGGACGTCTCCAAGTTCCGCGACCTGATTGCATCCTACGAGCAGGAACACGACGTTCCGGCCGCAGAAATTGCCGCAGCCTTGGCCGTCATGGCCCAGGGCGGCCAGCCGATGCTGGTCAACGACCTGCCAGCTGCTCCCGAATACCAGAAGAAGGATCGCGCCAAGGACGGCTTCGGCTCCCGCGGCCCGACCCGGACCCTGACCGAAGGCAACGCCACCTACCGTATTTCGGTGGGTCGCCGCCAGCGCGTCATGCCCGGCTCCATCGTTGGTGCCATTGCCAACGAAGGCGGCCTGTCCTCCTCACAAATCGGCGGCATCGACATCCGCTCCGACCACACCTTGGTGGAACTGCCTGCCGAGCTGAGCAAGGACCAGTGGCGTGCCCTGAGCAAGACCCGCATCAGCGGCGAGCTGATCAACCTCGAGTTGGACAAGGGCCGCCGTCCCGCCGGCGGTGGCGGCACTGCCGCTCCGTACAAGGGCCGTGAAGACCGTGGCGACCGCGGCCAGGGTGGTTTCAAGAAGAAGTTCGACGGCGACCGTGGCGGCTTCCGCGGCGATCGCGACCGTGGTGCTGACCGTGGAGCCGACCGCGGCTTCAGCAACGAGCGCACCCAAGGCCATGCCGGCCACGGTGGCGGCGACCGCCGTCCCCGCCACGAAGGTGGACAGAACTTCAACAGCAAGGGCAAATGGTAACCCCGGGCACCAAGCCTGAGGTAACTGTTTGACGCGAGGGGTGGGTCCGGCCAATGGTCGGGGCCACCCCTCGCTTTTCATTTTTGGGAGGGTTCGGGCCGTGTTACAGCCGCTGCGCCTGAATGCGACAACTCTGGATACGAGAAAGGAGGCGTGATGGTGAAGTGGACTGTGGGGCGGGCTGTCATTGAGGTGCTGCCGGGCGTTTTTTTCGTTGAGGGGCCAGCCGTCAACTGGGTGATCCTCACAGAACCCGATTCACGGCGTTTCACGCTCATTGACACCGGTTACCCAGGAGACTGGGACCGGTTGCTGGCGTCGTTGGCCCATGTAGGCCGAAGCCTTGACGACTGTGCCGCGCTGCTCATCACGCACGGTCATTCTGACCATATTGGTTCCGCCGCTCTGGTGGCCGCCCACGGCGTGCCGGTGTACGCCCACGAGCTGGAACTGGCCAACATACGCCGTGAAATCTCGGAGCAGATCACGGTCAAGGACCTGGGCTGGCGTGTATTGGCTCCGCGGGTACTAGTTTGGGCGGCCCATGCCGTGGCGGCCGGTGGCCTGGGTGACGTAGCAGTGCAGGCGGTCCAGCCTCTGGACGAGGCAGTGCTGGCCTCCGTACCCGGCGGGTTGGAGGCAATGCACACCGGAGGGCACACCACGGGCCACACGGCCTACCTGTGCAAGGATGCCTGCCTGCTGGTGTGTGGGGACGTGCTGATCAGTGGGCACGCCATCAGCCCGTGGGAAGGACTCCAACTGCTGCCCGCCCCGTTTCATGTTAATCCTGCCGGCATCCGGGAGGCTGCGGCGAAAATGGAAAGGCCGGAGCTGGTCTGGTTGCTGCCCGGGCATGGGCCGGCGTGGACACTTCCGCAGGGACAGCCCGCAGATTTTTCAGACCAGGGGGTTCTCAGCGCGGATTACTGGCCCTTCGGCCGGCAACGTTCATAGCAGGCTGTGACTTTCCTCTCAAAAATGGCCTTTTTGGACCTTTCGGCGCGGCGTTTTCACTCAGATTCTTGGTGGTGGCCAGAATTGTGCCATGGACGTCTCCGGACAGCGCAGCAGGGATTAGGCGTACCGGTAGAAAATGGCTGAACAAGCGCCCAGATACTGCGGGAATTCGGGACTTTTTGGCTGCTAGTAACCCCGATTTCGCATAAGACAAAACCACTGGTAAAGTATTTTCTCGTTGCCCCCCTAGCTCAGTGGTAGAGCGCGTTCTTGGTAAGAACGAGGTCACCGGATCGATTCCGGTGGGGGGCTCGCAAATGAGAAAGCTCGTGTCAAGACGGTTTGTCCGGGGTGGCACGAGCCATTCTTATTTATGGCGGCATAGCTCAGTTGGTTAGAGCGCACGACTCATAATCGTGAGGTCCCGAGATCGAGTCTCGGTGCCGCTACAGCAGGAAGAACCCGCAATCTCCGCCCCTCGGGCCGGAGATTGCGGGTTTTTTGTTGTGCCCCGCAGGCTGATCTGCAGAGGGCGTTCCGTGTGGACAACTGACATACCGGGTCCCGGCCTCTCAGGCAGACAGTGGCGTAGGCTGCCTATAAGCGGCAATCTCCACTGGAAGGAACAACGATGTTGAAGAAGGTCTTGATCATTGGCGGACACGGGAAGGTGGCGCTGTTGCTGGCGCCGCTGCTGAAAGCGGCGGGGACCGAGGTGACGGCCGTGATCCGCAATGCAGGACACATTGACGAGGTGGTGGCCGCCGGGGCCACCCCGGTGATGCACGACGTCGTGTCCTCCTCAGTTGCCGAACTCACCGATCTATTCGCCCGGCACGACGCCATCATTTGGTCAGCCGGAGCAGGCGGCGGAAGCCCCGAGCACACCTACGCTGTGGACCGCGACGCTGCAATCGCTTCGATGGAGGCCGCTGCGGCGGCCGGTGTGCAGCGCTACGTCATGATCTCCTACCTCGGCGCAGGGCCTGACCACGGTGTTCCACCGGAGAACAGCTTCTTTGCCTACGCTGAGGCGAAGGCGGCTGCGGACGCGCAACTGCGCGCGAGCCAGCTGGCCTGGACCATCCTCGCCCCCGGCAGTTTGACCCTGGATGCCCCCACTGGCCTGATCAACCCTGCGCCAGCCACTGAGCGGGACGGGGCAGACCCGCAGCACACCTCGCGGGCCAACGTGGCGTTGGTCGCCGCGGCCGTCTTGGAGCGGCCGGACACCATCATGCGCACCATCGAGTTCACAGACGGAACCGTGCCTATTGACGAGGCACTGAACCCGTAAAACCGACCCTGTGGAACAGCTCATATTGATCGTCGGGCTCCTTTTTGCCACTGTGATTGCGGTCGGTTTGGGGGACAAGCTCAAGCTGCCCTACCCGGTGCTCATGCTCATCATGGCCGGAGCCTTTACGTTCCTTCCCGGCTTTCCGGACCTGCGGATCAACCCGGAACTGATTCTGCCCATTTTTTTGCCACCGCTGCTTTTCGCCACGGCCCAGAAGAGTTCCTGGGGTGTGTTCCGTGTCCGTTGGCGCACCATCCTGCTGCTGGCTGTGGCTCTGGTGGCCGTGTCCACTGCTGCGGTGGCTGGAGCTGCCTGGCTGCTGATTCCCAGTATTGGTATTCCCGCAGCCTTGGCGCTGGGTGCCATGTGCGCCCCGCCGGACCCTGTTGCCGTGGAATCAGTCGCCGGGCGCGTCCACATGCCCCGGCGACTCATCACAGTCCTTCAAAGCGAGGGCTTGTTCAACGACGCCGCCGCGATTGTCATTTTTCAGACAGCAGTAGCCAGCGCCATGGATGGGCACCCTTTCGGGCTCGGGGTCATCGGGAGCTTCCTGCTCGGCGCAGCCCTGGCCATCCTGGTGGGCATGCTCATGGGTTGGGTTACCGGGATGATCACCAGGCTCATCTCGTCATCGGTGGCCCGCAGTGCCGTGACGCTGGTGGTGCCTTTTGCTGCCTACATTCTTGCTGAGGAAGTGCACGCCTCGGGCGTCATTGCCGTGGTTGTCACGGCGCTGGAAATCAAACGCCATGCCCGTGCCGAAGACGCCACCGAGCGCGTCACCAGGGCTGCTTTTTGGGATGTGGTCGAGTTGCTTGCCACGGGGCTGGCCTTTGGCTTGGTGGCACTGGAAGTCAGGGAAGTCGTCAACACGGAGGGGGCCGCGATTTGGGGCATGTTGCCTCTTGCTGTGGCGATCAGTGTGCTTGTCATCTTGATCAGGTTCCTGTGGTTTGGCCTGCTCGCGTTGTTGTCCAGAAGGAAAGACGGTGCCCCGCCGCCCACCAGCTTCAAGGACGTCGTGATCCTTGCCTGGTGCGGCATGCGCGGCCTGGCCACTCTAGCACTGGCCCTGGCCCTGCCAACTGTCCTGCCGACTGGGGCGGAGTTCCCCGCCCGGCACGAGATCATTGTGATCGCCTGTACCGTGCTGCTGGCCACGCTCGTACTGCCCGGCCTGACCCTGCCCTTGCTCATGCGTGTGCTGAAAGCGACCGACGACGGCTCCGGAGAACGCGAGGCAACGAAGGTTCTGGCCATGCGCGCCCAGGAGGCGGCCGTGGCCGCGCTGCGCGACAACGGACTCATCAAGAACCTTCCACCGGAAAAAATCGCGCTGGTGAAGGAAAAGATGCGCAGACTTCACGCCGAACTCCTCGACGGTGGCTTGGACAATGAGCCAGTGGAAGAGCGTGCACGCCGAGGCCGCGAGCTGGCCATTGCTGTGCAGACCATAGCGCTCGATGCGGCACGTTCCGAAGTACTCAGCGCCCGGAATGAGCCCGGGGTTGATCCTGAAGTGGTGGACAGGTTGCTGAGGCAGCTGGACTTGCGAACCATGATCATGCCGGACAGCTGAGACAAACCTTGACACAGCGTCTTGGACGGGTGTCAACTGTACTGAAAATACTGTGACGTATTTCATACCAGCGTCAGGGGCCTGATATGAATGCACTGGTAATTTGGTTCAAGTCCAAACCTTCTCCTGTTGGGCGGAGACAGCACCTTCCTCGGCGCGAGG
The DNA here is from genome assembly GCF_017353415.1 of Arthrobacter sp. E3. Lineage (GTDB taxonomy): Bacteria > Actinomycetota > Actinomycetes > Actinomycetales > Micrococcaceae > Specibacter. Next base: position 15,549 of record NZ_JAFMPX010000001.1, on the reverse strand, counting down.
CTGTCCAGCAGGCCAGAATGACCCAATGGTTGACGGGGACGTTGGCGGTTCTCGCCTTAACTTTATGGATCTCCATGGCGGAAGTGGACAGGCTCATTGCCAGCGCAGCCACAGCCACGGGCAGGAGCGCTTCGGCCAGTTCGCTCCAGGCAATCGATCCCCGCCTTGGGCAGGAAAACTGGAGCCTGTGGAGCAATCTGAATGTTGGCAGCAGGGACGACGTTGAGGGTCCCGTTCAGGCAATGCTGATCATAGACAGGCAAATGGCCATTTTGCTCGGAACCTATTTCATGCTGGATGCTATTTTCGCTTGTCTGTACACGGCTCTTCTCTTGCGCCTGCTTTGGCAGTGGCGTTGGATTCGTGGTCTGGTTTTCTTGATTCTGGTGAGTGAACTAACCGAGAGCGCACTCCAGCTTGTGACACTTGGCCAGCTTCAACCGGGTACTGGGTCAAGCCCGCAGGGTATCGCAGGATGGTTGGCTGCGGCTCCTATAGTGACAACGATCAAATGGCTGGGCTTGGCGGCCCTTATCGTGAGTTTCTTTGCCGTTCCATGGTTGTGATTAGCGTTCTTTAAGGTGGCGAGGCGGTCTTGGCAGGCACTGTTTATCCATAGGATCAGCCTCCTCGCCATACTGCTGATTGCTGCGTTGGCCTTGTTGCCCATTGCAGGCGTCAATGACCAGATGCCGGACACACAACGAGCATGGATTGAGGCGGGACCAGGCCCGTTCCTCATAACGACCTCCGTAGTGCTGGTGGTTGCCTTCGGCTTATTTTTTGTCGGGAGGCGGCGCAGCCAATTGATCTGGAGGCTCTTTCATACCCATGAAGACTGGCTGCAGGTGAAGTTTGGCCGTATTCCAGGTAAGAGGCCCTACTACTGGCTGTGGCTTGCGCCGCCCGTACTTCTAGCCACTGGCTCAGTGGTAATGCTTCACACGCCGTGGGATATCTATTGGCCGTTCGGGGCTCCATTGATTGCCATCCTCTCCATCTCCTTTGTTGTCGTGGGGGTGAGTTTGTGCCTCGAGAAACTGGGAGGCAACGACCCGATGCCCAAGCGTGAGAAACCTGACTACTTGCGGGCTTGGGATTCCTGGCGTTGCGGTGACGTGTTGTCCATGGTGTTTGTCGCCATTGCGGGCATGTCCTTGGTGCGGTCTTTTACTGCCCCACTGGTGCTGGCATGGTCCCAAGGGCAGTACATTGCCGACGAAACTGCTGCGGCCTGGCTCTTCTTTGTGTTGGGTGTTTTGACAGTGGTTTTGGCCTTTCCCGCTGGTGCGCTCGTGAACCACTTGGCTTTGGGTAAATTCATGGACCCACGTACGGCTGTCAGCGTGGAAGTTGTCAGCGGATCGGTGGTGCTCTTCGCGTTCTTCGCCACGATGCTGACAGTCTTCGTTGTGATCCCGGTGGAGGCTAGCGGTGTGGCAGGCGTGCCGGGAACAGCAACGCTGCTCGCATGTGGGTCGGCGGTCGTCATCGGACTGCTGGTCGTGTCATTGCAGGATCAGCGTCCCTTACGGATTTTTGCCAGCATGGGTTTGACCGCCAACCCCATCCTGACTCTCATTGCCGTCACGCTGCTGGCTGGCACATCCTTGGGTGGAACCCAGGGACTGCATAGCTTGAGGCCAAGCGCTGTGGCCGCGGGGTCGGTCTCACACAGCGTAAGGCCCACGGTTGAGGCGCACTTTGAGAAGTGGTTGAAGAATGAAGCTGCCTGCACTGTGGACGTCGGCGGTACGGAAAATTCCAGTCACCCAGACGTACGGGTGCGTCCCATGATTCTGGTTGCCGCTGAGGGCGGCGGTATTCGAGCTGCCAGTTGGACAGTACGGGCCTTTGAAAAACTCGCAGTGGCGGATAAGTGTGCGAAAGAATCCGTGATTTTGTCCTCTGGCGTCAGCGGTGGCTCTCTTGGGTTGACTTTGAGCAGGTTGTACGACGGTGAAGCGATGGACAAGATGAAGGAACTGGCCAAGCCAGGACCGTTGGGTGCGGCTGTCACCGGTGCCATCGTGGGTGACACCGTCGCTGCCGGCACGGGCCTTAAGGTCCCAACACGGTTCAATGACCCAGCCACAGGCGCAGAACTCCTTGCCTGGAACGACCGGGCGGGCCTTGTCGAATCGCTGTGGGAACAATCTGCCGGCAAACTTGCAAGTCCCTTTGATGCCAACGTTACCGGCCCCACCGGTGCGCTATTGCTGAATTCAACGGACACCGGGACCGGATGCCGAGTCGTGATCAGCCAGCTGCGCCTGCCCTCGGGGATTGTCAATGCAGGCCCAGCTGAGCCGGGCATCCATTGCACCACTCCGCAGGGGTTTCCCACCTCCGTGGACCTGTTGGGATCGAACACAAAATGTCCACTGTCACTTCGCTGGTCCACCGCTACCCTTTTGTCGGGGCGGTTTCCCATTATTTCCCCGGCGGGAAGGATCCCCGTTGCAGCAACTAACTCCAAGGGCGAGCTGGAATGCCAGGTGGAATCAGGTTTTCAGCTCATCGACGGTGGTTATTCGGAAGGCTCTGCATTGGGGACCATCACGGATGTGTGGCCAAACTTGCAAGCCAAGGTACTGCAGCATAACTATTGTGTTGTTCAAGCGTCAGGTAAGAATGCAGCGCCGACGAACAGGCCTGATGAAGCCTGTGATGCTGCTGTGGCCACCAAGGACATAGTTGTTCCAGTATTTCTGTTTCTGCAAAACTCGCCGGGATCGGACATTGTGCCTCGAGCACCACAGGCTACCGCGGAGCTTTTGGTCCCCATAGTGGGTCTGCACGCCAAGAACCTGCAGGTGGGGTCTGCGGCGTGGATCCAGCGGCTGGAATCCGATTCCAACGTGTGCCCCGCAGGAACCACAGGTGACCCTTGCGTTGCGGCCGTGGACAGTGTGCGGACTGCACTAGGTGGTAGGTCCGTCGTCGTCGTAGCTCCCAACAGCGTGCCCGCCCTCGCAGCCCCACTTGGCTGGTCCCTGTCGGAGATCAGTCAGCAGCAGCTCGGGGGCGCGATGGATGTTGAAGCTGACTCAAAGGTGAAGGGGAACCGTCAGCCGTTCGGCGATTTACTGGCCTACCTTGGAGGCTAGGCAGAATTGGTGCACTCAGTCGATGACGCCAGTGCTTAGCGAACCGCGATCATGCCTAAGTCAGATTATGAGATATAAATATCGCATCGTGAAAAAATGGTGTATTTGTCCAGCGGATGTGACTAAGCGTTGTGGAATCTCACAGGACGGCAAACGGGATAGGAGTATACGGTAGAAGCATGTCTACCTCTGTTGGAAACGAACCAGCCTCCGCACCTGCCCGCATCCGCAATATTCCTGCCGAGATCGCCCGTTCGTGGCTGCTCGTTCCGGCCACGCGCCCGGAGATCTTTGACGAGTCCGTCGCCTCGCGCGCAGACGCCGTCGTGCTGGACATCGAAGATGCAGTGGACCCGAAGAAGAAGGATGGCGCACGCGAAGACGTCATCAAATGGTTGCGCAACGGTGGCAAAGCCTGGGTTCGCATTAACGACGTCCACTCAGACTTCTGGGCCGACGACGTAGCCAACCTGCGCAACGTCCCCGGCTTGTTGGGCGTCATGCTGGCCAAGACCGAGAACGCTGAACAGGTCAAGGAGACCTACCATCGTCTCGACGGCAAGACCCGCGTCCTGGCACTGGTTGAGTCCGCCCTGGGCATCGAAGAAGCCAACAACATTGCCCGCGCAGAAGGCGCCTTCCGCCTGGCCTTCGGCTCCGGCGACTTCCGCCGCGACACCGGCATGGCCGCAGACCGCGAAGCCATGGCCTACCCGCGTGCCAAGCTCGTCGTCGCCAGCCGCGTCGGCAACCTGCCCGGCCCCATCGACGGTCCCACCGTCGGCACGAACCACCCGATCCTGCGCGAGCAGTCGGCCATCACGGTCTCCATGGGCATGACGGGCAAGCTGTGCCTGGCCATCGACCAGACCACCATCATCAATGAGGTCATCAGCCCCACGCCGACAGATGTCGCTTGGGCCAAGGATTTCATGGACGACTTTGAAGCCCGCGGCGGTGTCATCCGCGACGGCTCCGACCTTCCCCGCCTAGGCCGTGCTGAGAAGATCATGAAGCTGGCCATCGCGTACGGCGTCCAGCCGGCGCTCTAAGCGCAGCCACTAGCACCACCAGTGAACGTTGTGGGGCATTCCGGGTCACCGGGGTGCCCCACAGTCGTCGGTGCTGACTGGAGCGGGTGGGCAACCCGGCTAGACTGGGGCTGTGCTTAACGACTTCTGGGAAACAGCTCCGCCCGCATACAAATACGTGGTCTTTGCCGGCATGGGGCTCACCTTCATCGGCATCGTCATTATTGTCCTCGGCGCCGTGACCGCGACACCGGCCATGACGTTCATAGGACTGCCGCTTATTGGCGTCGGACTTCTGGCCCACATGATTTCGCTGGGGTTGCGTGGCCGCAATATCCGCAAGGAGCTGAAGGCTGCAGAGAAGCGCAGCGCTGAGAAGGAAGCCCTCAAACGCCGTAAAGCCTAGTGGCTTGCCGGCTCCGGGCTGGATTGTGCCGAGCGAAGTGTGCGCAGGCACATCAAGGCCGCACCGAGCATGAGCACAACGCCCACCATGGCGACAATGCCTGAACCGGAATCGAAGGCATGTTTTGCCGATGCCAGCAGGGCTTCCGCTTGTTGGGGCGGCATCCAGCTGGCCACGTCGATAGCACCACCTAGCGTCTGCCCTGCGGACTCCTTATCCGCCGAAGACATGCTGGCCGGGAGTACAACGTTCAGCTTGTAGGCGGCAGCAAGCACACTGCCCAAAATGGCGGTTCCCAGCACTGCGCCCACCTCATAGGCCGTTTCCGAGATGGCTGAGGCAGCCCCAGCCTTGGCCGGGGGAGCCGCGGAGAGGATCAGGTCATTGGAAATTGTCTCGGCCATGCCTACACCCGCACCAAGTACCGCGAACGCTGCGACGATGCCAGCAACCGAGCCTTCGGTGTTGAGCCAGACGATCAAGAATCCGGTGGCGTTGAGCAGCAGACCTCCAGCAACCAAGTAAGAAGGCTTGAAACGACTGGCCAGTTTGGCCGCCACCAGGCCGGAGACGATGGTGATGGCGAGCCCGGGCACCAAAACAAACGCTGCGTGGGTGGGGGAGAGGCCAACCACCAACTGAAGGTGCTGGGTGACGAAGTACAAGAACCCCACAAGGGCGAAGATGCTCAGCAAATTGGCCAGCACGCCGCCACTGAAGACAGGGTTCTTGAACAGGCTCATGTCCATCATGGGGTGTGCGCGACGAAGTTGCCGGCGAACGAAAAGTACACCCAGGGTGATGCCTGCGATGATGAATGCCACGTTCACGGCGGAGATGCCTGACTGGGCGATTTCCTTGATGCCGATCAGCGTGGGCACCATGGCACCAAAAGAGAGCAGGATGCTGAGGGGATCGATCTTCCCAGGGTTCGGGTCCTTGGACTCAGGGACGAAGATGGGGGCCAGAATCAACAGCGGGATGAGCACGGGAACGGAGAGCAGGAACACTGCGCCCCACCAGAAGTGCTCCAAAATGAAGCCACCGATGATCGGGCCCAGTGCAGCGCCTCCGGAAAAGCCCGCAGCCCAGACGGCAATGGCCGTTCGGCGCTGATCCGGGTGAAGGAACAAATTGCGGATCAGAGACAGTGTTGCCGGCATGAGCATGGCACCAAAGAAGCCCAACAGGGCGCGGTAGCCAACCAAGGCGCCGGCAGATGGCGCAAAGGCGGCCATCACGGAAACAATGGCGAATCCGGTGCTGCCGATCAGCAGCAGTTTCCGCCGTCCGATCCTGTCTGCAAGGCTGCCCATGAGCACCAGCAAGGCTGCCAGCACCAGCGGGTAAACGTCAATGATCCACAATAATTCCGACGCTGACGGGACCAGTGCCAAGGAGATGGACGGGATGGCGAAGCTGAGCACCGTGTTGTCAACGGAGATCAGCAAAACTGGCAGCATCAGCACAGCCAAGGCGATCCATGAACGGATTCCTGCCCGGGGAGGGGACTTTGCAGAGTCGATGCTGGGGGTGCTTGTTGTCAGGGCCATGCTTTCGAGTCTAAACCGTCCAGCCGGTACAGTAAACCGGCTGGACGGTGTACTTCGTCACTTCTTGTAGGCTGGAATCATGATTAATCACCCCCCAGCCCGGGATCGGGTTCTGGACGCCTATGCTGACCTGCTCATCAGCGACGGTCCGCGTGCGGCGACCCTGGATGCGGTGGCCGCTTCGGCAGGCGTTTCCAAAGGCGGGCTGCTGTACCACTTCAAAAGCAAAGAAGCGTTGACGGAAGGCCTCCTGGGCAAGCTTCGGGAGTACGCGGAGCAGGACTTCGTCGCCATGGCCCAAGACCCTCAAGGCTGCGCCAGCTACTACATTCGCACCAGCGTCTTTGGGGGCACACCCTTCGACCGGGCCATCGTTGCTGCCACGCGCCTGATCCAAAGCGACGACGGCGCTGTTCGGCACACATTTACCGAACTGCACGCCCGCTGGCTTGAACTGATTCTCAGCGATGTGGGGGAGCCCGCGGTGGCGCGTGCGGTCATGCTGCTCGGTGACGGCATGTACTACAACGCCACCATTTTTGGTTTCCCCGCCGGCGTGGAGGCGCAGCAGGACCAGCAGGAGCACATGGACATGGAGTCGCTGTTGGACATCGTGGCAAAAATGCGGTCCGGCACGCGGAGCTAGTGCATTCGGGGCCGGCTCCGGGCGATAGGCTTAAGCCCATGACCATCAATCCCGAGCTGCAGGGGCGCAGCTACAAATTAAGTGAAATCTACAGTGTGGGCAGGGAATCCATTCGTGATTTTGCCCGCGCCGTCAAGGCTGTCAACGCAGCACACTTTGATGTTGCAGCAGCCAAGGAACTGGGCCACGCCGACCTGGTGGCCCCGCCCACCTACGCCATCATCGTCGCCCAGCGCGCTGATGCTCTGCTGATCAACGACCCTGACTCAGGCATTGACTTCACCCGCGTGGTGCACGCGGAACAACGCTTCACCCACCACCGGGCCATTGTCGCGGGGGACGAGCTCGTTGCTGAACTTCATGTTGACGCAGTGCGCGGCATGGGCGGCGGGGCCATGATCACCACCCGTGCCGAAATTTCAACGGTGGCCGGGGAATCCGTGGCCACCACCGTGTCCGCCATTTTGGTGCGCGGGGAGGGGCAGTAATGACGAAAACAGCGTTGAACATTGCAGATTTGTCCGTGGGGACCGTGATTGGAACACGGACCCTCGAAATTTCCCGGGCGGATCTGGTCAGGTACGCCGGCGCGTCCGGAGACTTCAACCCCATCCACTGGAACGAACGCTTTGCCCGCGAAGTGGAACTGCCCGGCGTCATTGCCCACGGCATGTTCACCATGGGTGCGGCCGTGCAGTTGGTGACCGACTGGGTGGGTGACCCATCCGCCGTTGTATCGTATGGCACGCGCTTCACCAAGCCTGTCCCCGTTGCTGACATTGATGGCGCCCCGGGGGCTGCCGTGGAAGTGACTGGCGTGGTCGGAGCGTTGGATGCCGACGCCGGGACCGCACGGATTGATTTGACCGTCACCTTGGACGGACAAAAGGTTTTGGTCAAGGCGCAGGCACTGGTCCGCTTGGCGTGAACAGTGCCGCATCGGTAGACACCGTCCCTTCCTGGCGCAATGGCGTATTCATCGCCTACGCCGGTTCCGGTCTGATCTTTGCCACTTGGGTCTCTCGCATTCCAGCCATTCGTGACGACCTTGGCCTGACTCCAGGCCAAATTGGCCTGATCCTGCTGTGCATGTCGCTGGGCTCTTTCGTCTCGGTTGCAGCCTCCGGGTTGATCGTGCTGCGGTTGGGGTCGAAGCTGACGACCCGGCTGGGCATCTCGATCCAAACCGTTGGCTTCATGATCATGGGCCTGGGCGCTACGGTATTTTCAGAAACACTAGTCGTGGGGACCGGCCTTGTTCTAGTTGGTCTGGGTACCGGCAGCTACAACACTGCCTGCAACATCGAGGGTGCTGCGGTGGAGCGGGCTTTGCGTCGGCACATCATGCCGCGCCTGCATGGATCCTTCAGCATTGGCACGGTGGTCGGCGCGGGACTGGGTGCACTGGCAGCTTCCCAGCACGTTCCCGTACTCATTCACCTATGTGTGATGGCGGTCGCGGTGTTCATCGCCGTGCTGGTGGGCACCAGCCACTATCAAGCAGACAAGCTCCTCAGCACCGCACTGATGGTGGATGTCAGTGGTGTCGGTGAAGGGCGGCAGAAGGCTGCTGCGGCCAAGCGTGCGGGAAAGGCCAAAATTGCCGCTGCATGGCGCGACCCGCGCACCCTCATGCTCGGTGCCCTGGTGCTGGGACTTGGCTTGGCTGAAGGTGCGGCAGGGGACTGGGTGGCCCTTGCTATGGTGGACGGCTACCAGGCAACTCCAGCCCTTGGCGCCATAGGCTATGGCATTTTTGTCTCCGCCATGACCGTCGGCCGCTTCGCCGGAACGGTGGTCCTTGACAAGTATGGCCGCGTCATTGTGCTGCGAGCCGGTGCTGCACTTGCCGTCATTGGCTTGGGACTCTTTGTGTTTGCCCCCTCCAAGGAAGTTGCCCTCGCGGCACTCGTCTTTTGGGGGCTGGGATCCGCCTTGGGCTTCCCAGTCGCCATGTCAGCAGCTTCCGACGACCCCGAGCACGCCGCGGCACGCGTTTCAGTGGTTTCCACTGTGGGTTACGGTGCGTTCCTGGGTGGTCCGCCTCTGCTGGGACTGCTGGCTGAGCACGTAGGCGTGCTGCATTCACTGCTGGCGGTGCTGGGCATGCTGGTGGTGGCGTTCTTCCTCACCCCCGTGGTGCGTAAACCGAAATACTTGGATGACACCGGCATGGTGCGTCCACGGGATAGTGTGGAATCGTGAATGCGCAAACGGCACTGAGTACCCTGACCACCCTCGAAGTGGGCGGACCTGCCAAGAAGTACGTTGTGGCCGCTTCCGAGGCGGAAATCATAGCAGCCGTCAGGACTGCCGACGAGGTTGACGAGCCTCTCCTGATCCTTGGCGGAGGCTCCAACTTGGTGGTTGCCGATGAAGGTTTCGATGGCACCGTGCTGAAGATTGCCAGCCAGGGTTTCACCGTGGATTCGGAAGACTCCTGCGGCGGCGCCTCCGTGGTGGTCCAGGCAGGTCACGACTGGGACGACTTTGTGCACGAATCCGTCTTGCACGCCTGGTCCGGCGTGGAAGCGCTGTCCGGCATTCCGGGCAGCACCGGCGCCACCCCTGTGCAGAACGTGGGCGCCTATGGCTGCGAGGTGGCCCAGACCATTGCTGCCGTGCGGACGTGGGACCGCGAGAAAAAAGCCGTTCACACGTTCACCAACCATGAACTGCAATTCGGCTACCGCCACTCCCTGCTCAAGGCGTCAACCGTGAATGGGTCCCCCCGTTACGTGGTGCTGAGCGTGGAATTCCAGCTTCTGCTGGGCCGCATGAGCGCGCCCGTCAAATACACCGAACTGGCGCGCAGGCTCGACGTTGAGATCGGCAAGCGCGCCAACTCCCTGGACCTGCGCCGCGCAGTCCTGTCCCTGCGAGCAGCCAAGGGCATGGTCCTTGACCCTGCCGACCGTGACACCTTCTCCACGGGCTCCTTCTTCACCAACCCCATCGTCACCCCCGAGACTGCTGCAACCCTGCCGTCCGATGCCCCCCGCTACGCCGCTGGGGACAAGGTCAAGCTCAGCGCCGCCTGGCTCATTGAAAGGGCAGGATTTACCAAGGGATACGGCTTGCTGGGGGAGGCTACGAGCAACACGTACGACGCCGGGACCCCGCCACGTGCTGCCTTGTCCACCAAGCACACCCTCGCCATTACGAATCGTGGCGGGGCCAGCACCGAAGACATCCTGGCGATTGCCCGTGCGGTGCGCTCCGGGGTCGAACGTCAATTTGGTATTTCCCTGGTCCCGGAGCCTGTTTTGGTGGGCTGCTCGCTCTAGCTGTCAGCTCCGTTGCGTGTGCAGCGGCGCACCCCGTACCCGGGTACGGGGTCAAGACGGCTCCCGGGTGTGATGTTCACAGCCATGGTTCTTCATAGTGTTAATGAAAAGCTTTGACCTTTCTATCAACGTGGCACTTCCTTTTGCGGAGTCCAGCACGAGGAGAACGCATGTCGTCAGCAACACTTGACAACCCGGATGTACTCGAAGAGATGGCCGCGCCGGCGCCTGCTGTCGCCCGGAAACGCCCTGCGCGGGACCGCCACGTGACGGATTTCATCCAGCTGTGCGAGGAAGTCCGTGCCACTGGGCTCATGGATCGCGACGTCAAGTGGTACGTGCTGCGGATCGTGCGCCAGTCACTGGGCTACTTGGCCGTTCTGGCCTTGTTCCTGACACTGGGACAGACCTGGTGGCAGCTTGTAACCGCCGTCGTGTTTGCCTTCATGTGCACACAGACCGCATTCCTCTCGCACGACGCCGCACACCGTCAGGTCTTTGCCTCCGCCAAGAAGAACGCGTGGCTGGCCCGCATTGCCGGGAACCTGTTCGTTGGGCTGAGCTACGGCTGGTGGATGAACAAGCATGGCAAGCACCACCTGAATCCGAACAAGGTCGGGGTGGATGGCGATATTGATCCCGGAGCGCTCGTTTTTGACCCGGACAGCGCTGCCAAGCGCAAGGGCTTCGCGAAGTGGTTTGCCCGCCGTCAAGGCTATTTCTTCTTCCCGCTGCTGACACTTGCTGCCTTGGACCTCCACGTCTCCGCCTTGGGCCGTGTCCTGGACCGCAAGCAGATCGTCCCGGAGCGCAAGGCCGAGATAGCCTTGCTCTTCGTCCGCCTCGTGCTGCTGCCCGCGTTCACCGTCTGGTTCCTAGGCTGGGCCATTGGCCTCTCGTTTATCGTTGTGCAGATCATGGCACTGGGACTGTACATGGGTGGGTCCTTCGCACCAAACCACAAGGGCATGCCGCTGGTGCCCAAGGACGTCAAGATCGACTTCATGCGCCGCCAGACGCTCATGAGCCGCAACATCACCGGCGGCAAGTGGGTTGACGTGGCCATGGGCGGATTGAACTACCAGATTGAGCACCACCTTTTCCCGACCATGTCCTCGAGGAATCTCAGGGCCGTCCAGCCCATGGTCCGTGCATACTGCGCCGAACGGAACATCACCTACACCGAGACCACACTGGGCAAGTCCTACATGATCGTCATGAAGTACTTGAACCGTGTTGGTCTGGGCCAGCGTGACCCCTTCGAATGCCCCATCACGGCGAATATGCGTTCCGCCCGCTAGTTCGGAATCCGTACTGCAGCAAATGCGGGTGACACGCGCCAGCACCCGCATCGGCTGCAGTATGAAAGCAGCGCTCTTGTCCAGACCCGCACCAGCTGCAGTATGAACACTTCCGCAGCGCTCTTGGTGAAATCCGTCCGCTAGATTGGCTGCATGAGCAACAGCATCACGCCCGCCTCATTGGCCCACTTGCGTCTGGCCGCGCAGGGAATCCTTCCAACGTCCACCAGCCCCGCACCGGGACCGGTGGACGTTGTGCGTTCACTGACGGCACTGCAGGGCCAGGACTTCCCCGGGGCCTTGTGGTCCATAGGCCTGCGCGCACCGGGAAGCACCCGGGCGGAGGTGGAAGCCGCTTTCAACAGGGGTGAGCTGGTCCGTTCCTGGCCCCTTCGCGGAACGCTGCACGTGACCGCGGCAGAAGACCTTGGCTGGATCCTCGCATTGACGAGTAGCCGCATGGCGAAATCCATGACCACCCGCCACCGCCAGTTGGATATCACGACGCCGGACCTTGGCAAGGCGGGAGAACTCGCCCTTGGGCTGTTGGAACAGAATGGCGGGCGGGCTTCGCGGGATGACTTGTTTGCGGTCTTTGAGCAGGCCGGGCAGAAAACAGCGGCACAGCGTGGAACCCACCTGCTCTGGTTGCTGTGCATCGAAGGAACTCTCGTCCAAGGACCCATGGACAAAGTTGCCGGCAACGGCAATACACAGTTCTTTGTGAATGCCAGGGAATGGATCAAGAATCCGCGGGCCCTCACTAGAGAACAGGCCCTCGCCGAACTCGCCTTGCGCTACTTCCGCAGCCACGGGCCAGCCACTGTAAAGGATTTCCAGTGGTGGACGAAACTGACGCTCAAGGACATCAACACGGCACTGGCACAGCTCAAGAACCAGCTTGTTTCCCTTGACTGTGACGGCGTGCAGTATTGGCTGGCACCGGAAACTGCCGAGATGCTCGGTGGCGCGGGGTCACAGCGGACGGAATCTGGCTCCCTGACTGGATCACGCTCGGTGTTGCTGCTGCCGGGCTTTGACGAGTATCTGCTCGGTTACACCGACCGAAGCGCGGCGCTTGCCTCACACCACGCACCGCTGACCGTGCCCGGCAATAACGGCATGTTCAAGGCGACTGTGGTTGTGGACGGACAGGTGTCTGGGACGTGGTGCAAAGCCCAAGGTGCCGCGGAAAGGCAAAGGGAACTGGCCGGCGTCGTGCTTCCAGAACTTTTTGCCGAACTCAACCCGGCACGGTTCGAGGCAATGGAGAAAGCCGCAAAGGCCTATGCGGGGTTCCTAGATGCGACAAAGCCGGGCCCGCCATAGTAGGGCGGGCCCGGCACTCGGGGAGTTGGTGCTACTTGAAGAGCGCGGACTTCACGCCCATGATGATGCGGTCACCGGGGGTTGCCTTTTGGAGGAAGTCCACCATGGCCCAATCGTCGATGGAGACGCATCCTGCCGTCGGGACCTTGTTCTCATGCAGGAAGATGGCAAATCCCGCATCCTGGACAATATTGGGCCGGTTGTAGTTGATGACTGCGCCCTGCCGGTAGTCGTGCTGGGCTCGGGTGGCGAAATACCACATGTTTTCATCCCAGCCGACCCACGAAGTGGACTCATGGTACTTGTTGTACGTGGGTGTCCAAGGGTTGCCGCCCCAGCGTGAATTCGGGTTCAGGGTTCGGTAGGCGAGCTTCGTTCCGGGGTTGCCCAGACCAAATGCTTCGGTGAAGGTGTAGGAGCCGGTGGGAGAGAACAGGTTGCGGGTGGGACCTGATGGGACGCCGGGTGCCTTGAAACCCGAGGCGCCGACGTAACCGTCACTCTTCCAGTCGGTGACGTAGATGCCGGCGATCCTCTTGCAGTAGATCACTGTTGCATAGGCCTGGTTGTAGCCGTTGGTAAATGTCAGGAGCACGCGGTTCGCCCCGCCCGTTGTGTAGCGGGACCGGCCGTTATTCAGGTTCTGGCACTCGCTCATGTTGTAGTAACCGCCGGCGCCGCCGCTTCCCCAGCCAATGTAGCCACCCACAAATGTCTGGACGCATTGACCGCCGGAGCAGTGCTCGTCGGAGATGGGGTAACCGAGGTAGCTGCGGGGGCCGCCCTTTGCCGTGTAGGAGGATCCGATTCCACCCATGGTCATGTACGCATTGGTGTGTGCGTTATTCGACCAGAGCCGGCCGTTCCTGAAGTCCTGGTAGCAGCCGCCATTTGGCTGGCCGCATACCTGTTGGGCCTTGGGGAAGCCGAGCGTCCCATTGTGCCAGCCCCTGCGTTGGTATCCTGATAGGAACTTGCCATTGTGCACGCTCGCGGCACCCGTGGAGTTGGCGCTGTAAGCGACCCCGCCTTGGAAATTCTGGTAGCAACCGTTGTCCGACTGCCCGCAAACCTGTTCACCCCGGGGGAACTTCAGGAAGCCTGCAGTGCCGCCCTGGCTGTTGAAATGGTTTCCGATCGGACCGATCACGACGCTGAAGGCACCAGTCCCGGCAACCCAGAGTATCTGGCCGTTCTGGAAGTTCTGGAAGCATCCCTTTTGGGGGAGGTTGCACGTTTCCGGGCCAACTGGGTAGCCGACGGGGCCGGCCTGCATTCCATTGGTCTTGTAGCGCCCCAAGATCCCTCCGTGTACGGCGTGGGAGCCGGAGGTGGGGGACCAGAAGATGGTGGTCTTCTTGAAGCCTTGCAGGCACCCACCGTCGCGAAGTGCGCACATTTCGTTGCTGGTGGGCACGCCCAATGTTGCAAGACCGCCGCCGGCAAGCCACTTTCTGCCGATGCCACCCTTGGTGTTGAGCGACAGACCGGTGCTAAAGATCCACTTGCCTCCGGAGAATTTTTGGTAGCTGCCGTTCTCTGCTGGAATTTCGTCGGAAACCGGGACGCCGAAGCCTTCGGCTGCATCCTTGCCGCCGCCGTACCAAACTTTTCCAATGGCGCTGGAGGCTAGAATATGGTGGGATCCCGTGCCGGCGTCAACGTAGATGAAACCGCCCTTGAACTCCTGGACTATGTAGCCGGGGTTTGACTCTTCCTTTGAAAGTGGTGCGCCAAGTGGGCCGTTCTGTCCGTTGAGTGAATCCCAGCGAACCTTCACGGCGCCCTTGACCACTATCTCGACTGCCAACGGCTTCGCCGGGGCGGGGGGCTCCGGAGAACCAGCGAGCAGTGGCGCGGGAACCGGTGCGCTTGGTTCCTGCGTGGCTGTGGGAGTCGGGTCGGTATTGTCCTGAACGGGTTCCGACGGCTGCGGAGTGGCCGGTACCGGGGCTTGGGTCTCCGGCTTAGTCGCGGGATTGGTCGTCGGGGAAGTTTCCGGCGTGATTTCCGCAGGCTGCGCCACGTCCGTTTCGACAGCGGTGACGCTGGCCGCGTCCTTGGTGGCGGCTGGTTCGGCCAGCTCCGCGGAGCTGTTTGTTGCGGATTGGTTGGAAACAGGCGTTTCGCCGCCAAATGCCGGCGGGGTGGAGAGCATGGCGCCAAACAAGCTCAGTGCAAGGGTGGCGACGATGAGTCGATTCTTCATGATGTCCTAATCTTCAACCGACATGACGGGTTCACAGATGGCGCCGGGATCGGCAGAGATGGCGAAATCTTTTGCTGCCACGGGCTCGGCGCCCTTGGCGGGCACATCCACCGTGATCATTGTGTGTCCTTGTGCCACTGCATTGGCCACAACGGCGATGGCAATGGTGTATCGGCGCTGGGTGTTGCCGGGATTGTTGACGGTGGCCTGGAACGACCACGATCCCTCGTTGTCTGATGTGCACTTGATGTCGCTCAGGTCTTGGGTAGCCAGAGCAGACGGTGAGATTACCGTGATGGCGCCGGTGCTTTCCGGGCCTCGACTTTGCGGCGCCGCGGTGGTGGCGGTTTCCATGGCTGCAGCTGACGTGCTGGACAAAGTGTTTTCCGGCAGGTCTTTGCCTGTTGTGGAGCATCCCGATAAAGCCATGGAGGCGATTATCGGCAATAAAATCCACTTCTTTTCCATTTGTCCCCCGATATGCGTGATTGGATTTTGATTCCGAATCACCTGAGAATATCAGTGTTTGGATTATTCCCAACCAGTATGGGGCGAGTTCTAGCGGTCGTTGCAACACCCCTTGAAAACGGGAGTTGCTCCACCCATGGATTCACCGTCAATTAATGATGCTTTCTTAACGGAAAAATCACCATTGGGGATAGGCGCTGATTTGGCTG
>NZ_JAFMPX010000019.1 GCF_017353415.1 Arthrobacter sp. E3 | reverse complement strand
TGTGGTGATGGGTGGTGAGCAAGGCAGTGCTGTGGTGGGCCAAAGCGGCCGCGGTGCGTTCAGGAATACACAGCGTCAGCGCGATGTCGGTGCAAGCGCTACTGTCGGCGATCCCTGCCTGCCACGGATCCAGACTGGTCGCGTCCGCTTCCACGTGGGCGGCTGCGATGACGCGGGCCACCAAGGCCGCTTTACACGCCGCTGTGGCGTCCTCGAGTCGTTTCAGTACCGCCAGCGCGGTCATGGAGGCGTCGTACACGGCACGAGCCACCCCCACCCTGGACGCAGGCTCAGGGCGAGGTGGCGGGAACGGGATGTAGGCGGGTAAATCAGCCAGGGCCGCAGTGTCAGGGCCAAAGGGTTCAATGGAAGGAAGCGTCATCGCGGCAAGGAAACCAGCCACATCTGCTGTGGCTGCAAAGCCCCGGTCTCCGGGGAACTCCTCCCGATTACTCATACCCCCATTCTACCCCCAACGTTATACAACCGCAATAACTATATGTACTTATATTCGATAATTTCGGCAGACTCAACCGCTAGATTCAACCACGCGTCCGCTGTGTTAGTTGTTGGGCTTCTTGAAAATGAGCCTGCCGCTGCCCGCATCAATGAGGACGTCGAACTTTGCCCCCGTTGAGTCGTTCACCTCGGCTTCCCACACAACAACTCCGGTTTCCTCATCTAGCTCAAGTTCGAGGATGGTGCCATTGGGAACGTGCGAGAGCACCTTGCCAGCCGCAGCTTCGAAATCTACGGTGGCTGCCTTCACGCGTCGCACATGCTTGGCCATGTCGTCGGCGTCGCCGTGCTCCACGGAGGGCCCGGAGAGGATTTTGCTGCCATCTGCGGAGACATGCACTTCGTGTTCGGTGCCATCCGACGTGGTCAGTTCCACCTCCCAAGCCTTACCGTTTTGCTCCAGGTCAAGGGACGTGACTGTGCTGCCTGGAACGGCATTCTGGGCCGTGCGGCCAGCTTGAATGAGCGCGCGTTGCGACGTCCCAGGGTTCGCCGTAGCGTTCGTCGTCGGTGAGGGCTCGGAACTTGGCGTGGCAGCCGCGCTGGTTGGCGAGGCCGCCGCCGTCGTACCTGCCGCCGTCGTTACTGGAGCTGTTGGGTCAGCAGTCTGTGAACAGCCGGTGAGGGCTAGTGCTGCGACTGCCAGGAAGGTCAGGGTGCTGCGGGACATGGGACACCTCGTATGTCGATTGGGCGGTGGCGGCTTGCCGCATTGTCTTCCCGATCGTACGGATACCCATGTGCGGTTGCAACGGCGGTTGCAACCGCACAATTTCCAGACCTACTCGCTGCGGCTGGACAGCAGTGCGCGCAATTCGTTTTCAGCTGTGATGGTGGTGACAAAGAACAGCTCGTCACCGGCCTCCACGACGTCGTCGGAACTCGGGGTGATGGGGGCTTCATCGCGCAGGATGGCCACCAGCGTGGAATCGAGCGGCCACTCGATGGCACCCACCGTCAATCCGATCACGTGCGAATCTCCAGGCACGGTGAACTCAACGAGGGAAGCCACCCCTGTCTGCAGCGTCAGCAATCGGACAAGGTCGCCAATTTCTACGGCTTCTTCCACGAGCGCCGTCATGAGCTGCGGGGTGTTGACCGCCACATCAACGCCCCAGGAATCGTCAAACATCCAGTCGTTCTTGGGGTTGTTGACCCGGCCCACAGTACGCCCCACACCAAATTCAGATTTGGCCAGCAGCGAGACGACCAGGTTGACCTTGTCATCCCCTGTTGCGGAAACGACGACGTCGGCCTCCTCCAGTTTCGCCTCACGCAGCGTACTGATCTCACAGGCGTCGCCCACCAGCCAGCGCGCACCGCGCAGCCCACTCTTGGCAATGACCTCCGGCTTGGGATCAATCAGCAGTGTTTCGTGGCCGTTGGAGAGCAGTTCCTTGGCAATGGAACAGCCCACGCTGCCTGCACCAACTATGACTACCAGCATGCTAAAGCTCCTTCAGTGGTGCGGCCGAGAGGATGTTGGCCACCTCGCTGGACTGGCTGCTGACAATCATGGCATGCACGGTGTCCCCCTGTTGGTAGCTCGTGTCCGGACCCGGCAGCATGCCCTCCCCGAAACGCGTCAGGTAGGCCACGCGCAACGCGCCTGCCTTTTCAATGTCCAGAACGTGGCGGCCAATCCACTCCGGGTGCAGCGTGAGCTCTGTCAGCAATAGGCGCCCGGAAGGCTCGCGGAAGTCACCCTTGATGGCTGTTTCAGGAAGTATGCGGCGAAGGACCTGATCGGCGCTCCAGCGTACGGCAGCAACCGTGGGGATGCCCAGGCGCTGGTAGATCTCGGCTCGACCGGGATCGTAAATCCTGGCAACCACGTGTTCAACGTGGAACGTCTCCCGTGCCACGCGCGTGGCCAGAATATTGGAGTTGTCACCGCTGGAGACGGCGGCGAAGGCGTACGCGGTTTCAATGTCAGCCTGCTTGAGCGTCTCCCGGTCAAATCCCACACCGGTGATCTTGCGCCCGCCAAAACCCGTGCGCAGGCGCCTGAACGCCCGCTCGTCTTGGTCGATGATGGCCACCGAGTGGCCAGAATCCTCCAAGGTGTGGGCCAGTGTTGCGCCCACGCGACCGCAACCCATGATCACAAAGTGTGCCACTGATGCTCCTTGTCATGGCAGCCCCGGCATGAAAGCCGGGTACCGCTGCTGGTGCCGCATGTTTTGACATGCAGTGCGGGTCTAATTTCACGTCCCCGGGGCACCGGTGGTCAAGTTGAAACCATGGGAGCTGTGCCGCTGGCTTCACAGAACCGGCCAAAAGTAGGCAGATGCGGGGTGAAAGCAGTGACGCGGGCAGTAGGACAAGTGTGTCACGCAGTTAGCTCAAAGACACTGGGGGGTCCCTACCTGCCGTTCTGGTGCTAGCGTTACCCGCGTGCTGAATTTCTTCAACGCGTTCAAGCGGATACTGGTGGGGCGCCCGTACCGAAGCGACAAGTTGTCCCACACGCTGCTGCCCAAACGCATCGCGCTGCCGGTGTTTGCCTCCGATGCGCTGTCCTCGGTGGCCTACGCCCCTGATGAAATTCTGCTTACCCTGGCCTTGGCCGGTGCCGCGGCGGTTGCGCTGTCCCCCTGGGTGGGACTGGCCGTCATGGTGGTCCTGCTGACAGTGGTGGCTTCCTACCGCCAGAACGTGCACGCCTACCCGTCCGGTGGTGGCGATTATGAGATTGCCTCCGTCAACCTGGGCAAGCGTGCCGGGCTCACAGTGGCCTCGGCCCTCATGGTGGACTACGTCCTGACAGTGGCAGTGTCCATGTCCTCGGCCGCAAACTACCTGGCCACAGCCATTCCCGGCTGGCACGGCACCCAAGCCGTGATCGCCGTCGTCGGTGTCATTATCCTGGCCCTAGTGAACCTGCGCGGCATCAGGGACGCAGGCAACGTGTTTGCCGTACCCACCTACATCTTCATGTTCTGCATCTTCTCCATGACGGCCGCCGGCCTGTTCCAAGCCGCCACCGGGACTCTTGGCCGGGCTCCGTCGGCCGATTTTGAGATCATTCCCGAAGCCGCGTTCAATCAGGGTTTGGTGGGCCTGGCCGGGGCTTTCCTGCTGCTGCGCGCATTCTCCTCAGGCGCCGCCGCACTGACCGGTGTGGAAGCCATCAGCAACGGAGTGCCGAACTTCCGCAAGCCCAAGAGCAAAAACGCTGCCACCACCCTGCTGCTGCTCGGCGCCATTGCCGCTGGCATGATGGCCAGCATCCTGTTCCTGGCCAATGCCACCGGCGTGCACATTGTGGCCGATCCGCACACCGAATTCCTGGTCAATGGCGTGGCCCCGCCGGCGGATTACGTGCAAAACCCGTCCATCAGCCAAATCGCCTCCACCATTTTCGGAGCCGGCTCCTTCCCGTTCTTCCTGATCGTGGCCGCCACCGGCATCATCTTGGTGTTTGCCTCCAATACCGCGTTCAACGGCTTCCCCGTGCTGGCCTCCATCCTGGCCAAGGACGGCTTCCTGCCCCGCCAGCTGCGTACCCGCGGTGACAGGCTCGCGTTCAGCAACGGCGTGATCCTGCTGGCCGTGGGCGCCCTGGTGCTCATCATCGCGTTCAACGCGGACGTCACCCGCCTGATCCAGCTCTACATTGTGGGCGTGTTCATCTCCTTCACGGCGAGCCAGCTGGGCATGGTGCGGCACTGGACCCGGGAACTGCTCAAGGTCAAGGACAAGCCGGTGCGGTACCGCATGATGCGCTCTCGGGTCATCAACACGCTGGGCTTCTGCATGACGCTGACGGTGCTGCTGATTGTCCTCGTGACGAAATTCGAGCAAGGCGCCTGGATCGCGTTGCTCGCCATGGCCATTTTGTACGCCGTCATGTGGGGCATCCGCTCGCACTACGACAACGTCGCCAAGGAACTGGCCGTCGAGACGGATTCGCCGCTGAAGGCGCTTCCTGCCCGCATCCACGCGGTGATTTTAGTCTCACACGTGCGCAAGCCCGTAGTCCGCGCCGTCGCCTTCGCCCGGGCATCGCGGCCTTCCACGCTGGAAGCGATCATCGTCGATCTTGATCCGGTGGAGACCGAACAAACCATCAAGGATTGGGAGAGGCTGGACATCCCGGTACCGTTGACTGTGTTGGCGAGCCCCTACCGGGAAACGCTGACGCCGCTGATCAACCACATCAAGGCCATGCGACAGGACTCCCCGCGTGACCTGATCGTGGTGTACATCCCGGAATACGTGGTGGGCAAATGGTGGGAGCAGCTGGTGCACAACCAGACCGCCCTGCGCATCAAGACGCGGCTGCATTTTGAACCCGGCGTCGTGGTGGCCAGCGTGCCTTGGCAGTTGAAGTCCTCCACTGACGCGAAGAAATATCAGGAATAGAGCATATGAGCGAGCCCACCAACATCCCCCGCCTCACCGTCACCGTGGGGCCGGTGGCCCATGGCGGCCATTGCGTTGCCCGGCATGAGGGCCGCGTGATCTTCGTGCGCCACGGCATCCCCGGGGAAACCGTGGAAATTTCCCTGACCGAGCACGACGACGACGCCAAGTTCTGGCGCGCGGACGTCACCCAGGTGATTGAGGGCTCCCCGGAACGCGTCACCCACTTTTGGCCCGAGGCAGATGCGCTGAGGGCTGCGGTGCGCCACGGCGCCCCCGTCGGCGGTGCCGAATTCGGCCACATCTCCCGCAAGGGCCAGCTTGAGCTGAAAACGGCCGTGGTGCGTGAGCAGCTTGAGCGCCTCGGCGGCCTGCAAAGCGCAACGATCGACACTTTGTTCAGCGCCGGCGTCGAGGACGTCGACACGAAGGGCACGGCCGAGCAGCAGGCCGGGCTCGGCTGGCGCACCCGCGTTGGTTTTGCCGTCACGCCGTCCGGGAAACTGGGCATGCACCCGCACCGCTCCCACGCCGTGCTGCCCGTGCAGGAGATGCCGCTGGCCGTGCCCGCCGTGAACGAGCTGCGCTTGTGGGACATCGACTTCACCGGCATTGAACGGGTCGAAGTGGCGGCGCCCGCCAACGGTTCCGGCGTGCTGGTGCTGCTGGCCCCCGCCGCCAACCTCACCGAAAAAGCTGCCGGGGCCGCCGTCAAGCGCATTTCCCGCGCCTTGGCCGCCTTGGAAACCCCGCCGTCCGTGGCCCGCTGGAACCCGGAAAACAGTGCCATTGAAGTGATCAACGGCCGCGGCTGGGTCAGGGAAACCACCGACGACCACGAATTCCGTGTCTCCGGCGACGGCTTCTGGCAGATCCACCGCAAGGCGCCGGCTGTCCTGACCGACGTGGCCCTCGGCTTCCTGCTGCAGGGCGGCTACCTGAACGACGGGGCCGACGTGGCCGACTTGTACGCTGGCGCCGGTCTGTTCACCGCACCGCTGGCCGACGCGGTGGGCCCGGACGGCAGCGTCCTTTCTGTGGAAGGCTCCGCGGGCACCAGCCGTGACGCCCGCAAGAACCTGCACGCCAGCGAACAGGTCGAAATCGTGCAGGGCCGGGTGGAGAAGATCCTGGGCACGCAGTCCCGCGCCTCGCGAACCGCAGCCGGGCAGCGGCGTCGTTTTGACGCCGTCGTGCTTGATCCGCCCCGCGCCGGTGCCGGGAAAGCCGTGGTTCAGGCCCTAGCGGCCACCGCTCCGGAGGCCATCGCGTACGTCTCCTGCGACCCTGCCGCGTTTGCCCGCGACGTGAAGTACTTTGCCAATGTCGGCTGGCAGGTGGAGAAGCTTCGTGCCTTTGACCTGTACCCGCACACGCACCACGTGGAGACAGTGGCGCTGCTGGTGCCGGCTGTGAAAGCAACCACCAGCAACTAGGACCGGACTTGAACGAAACGGACTTGAAACCCGCGGACGCAAGGGCCCGCAAGCCCCGGCGTGATCTGACCCGGAACAAACCCAAGGGCACCATCCTGGCCGAACGGCGCGATGAACACCGCCGTTTGGCCATGGTGCACGCGCGGGGCAAGCTGGCGCCGGTCGATGTGGCGGAGCTGGAACGCAGCGGGCTCAGCGCGGCGCAGGTCCATGAGCGGCGCGCTGCCGAACTGACAAACGCCGTTGCCCATGAAAGCAGCCGCAGCGTCTGGGCAATTGTGCGCGCCAACGTCTTCACACTGTTCAACACGGTGCTGGGCAGCTGCCTGGTACTGGTGCTGCTGGCGGGGGACCCGCGCGACGCGCTGTTTGGGTTCATCGTTCTTGCCAACGCCGCCATCGGGGTGGTGCAGGAGTACCGGGCCAAACGCACCCTTGACAAGCTCGCCGTGCTGCATGCCCCGCTGGCCCGGGTGCTGCGCGAGGGCCGGGAGCAGGACCTGGCGGTTGCCGACGTCGTCCAAGATGACGTGCTGCTGCTGCGCACCGGCGACCAAATTCCGGCCGACGCCATCATCCTGGCTGCGGAGTCCCTGGAAATTGACGAGTCGCTGCTGACGGGGGAGTCGGACCCCGTCATCAAGGGCCCCGGGGACATGGCGCTGTCCGGCTCCGCAGTGGTGGACGGATATGGCACGGCGCGCGTGCACAGGGTGGGGGCTGAGGCCTACGCTTCGGCGCTGACGGCTGAGGCGCGGCGCTTCTCGCTGGTGAATTCGGAGATCCGCAACTCCATCAACCGGATCATTTTGTACATTGCCTGGGCGTTGATCCCGATCATCCTGCTCGTGATCAACGGTCAGATGAGCGCCCACGGCGGCTGGGCTGCGGCCATTGATTCCGGTGCGTGGCGGATTGCTGTGATCAGCGCCGTGGCGAGCATTGTGGCCATGATTCCAGAAGGCCTGGTGCTGTTGACCAGCATTTCCTTCGGTATGGCCGCCGTGACCCTGGCCAGGCGGAAGGTCCTGGTCCAGGAACTTCCCGCCGTGGAGGGTCTGGCCCGGGTGGACATGGTGTGCCTTGACAAGACGGGCACGCTCACCGAAGGCAGCATGGAGTGGGATGGCAGCACCGTCTTTGGGCCCGTGCCCGGCTGGGAGCAGGTCCTGGCCTGGCAGGGTGCCCACCCCAACGCCAATGCCACCACATCCGCCCTTGCCGCCAAGTACGACGACGTCCCCGTTGAGCGTCCGACGGCGGAGCTCCCCTTCAGCAGCGCCCGCAAGTACAGTTCTGTCACCTTTGGTGACGGCGCACTGGCCGGTGAATGGGTGCTGGGTGGCCCTGAAATGGTCTTGACGCACGAATCCCATAAGGAGGCCCTCGAGGCGTCTTCCGAAGCGTCAGGGCGCGGCCTGCGGGCTGTGGTGCTGGCACATAGGCCAGTCAACGGCGAGGGTGACCTCCAAGCCGTGGCATTGTTGACGTTCCATGAAAAAATCCGCTCCGACGCCGCCGAGACACTGCAGTACTTCCGTGAGCAGGGTATTGAGCTGAAAATCATCTCCGGCGACAACCCACGCACCGTCGCAATAGTCGCCCGCGAAGTCGGTTTTGATTTCACCGGAGACGGTTACGACGCGCGGGACATGCCCGAAGACCGCGAGGCCATGACGGAGGTGTTGGAGCGCGAAAGCGTCCTGGGCCGCGTCACACCGGAACAAAAGAAGTCCATTGTGCTCACCTTGCAGAGCATGGGCCACGTGGTTGCCATGACGGGCGACGGCGTCAATGACGCGTTGGCGCTCAAGCATGCGGACATGGGGATCGCCATGGGCAGCGGTGCGGCAGCCACGAAGGCCGTCTCGCGTCTGGTGCTGCTGGACGGTAAGTTTTCCCACCTTCCCTCGGTGGTGGCTGAGGGGCGGCGCGTCATCGCCAATGTGGAGCGGGTGGCGAATCTGTTCCTGACAAAAACCACGTACGCGATTCTCATTTCCATCACGATTGCGCTGTTGATGTGGCGCTATCCGTTCCTGCCGCGGCAGCTGTCCATTGTCAGCTCCATGACCATCGGCATCCCTGCCTTCTTCCTGGCGCTGCTGCCCAATGCAAGGCGCTATCAGCCCGGATTCCTGCGGCGTACGCTCATGTTTGCCATACCCGCCGGGACCATCGTGGCGGTATGCATCATGGCCGTCTACTCCTATGCCCACGCCTTCCCGCACACCACGTTGGGCACAGAGCACGTGGTGCGCGAAGCCCAGACCGCAGTGACCATGACCGTGCTGGTGGTGGCGCTGTGGGTGCTCGGTGCGCTGGCACGCCCCTTCGACAGATGGCGGGCTTTGCTGGTGGCTGCCATGGTCGCGGGCCTGGCCTTGGTGATGGCTGTGCCGTTCGCCCGGACTTTCTTCGCCCTCGATATCCCAAGCGGCGGGCTTTTGGCGGTTACGATTGCGGTTACTGCAACAGGATGTCTGGCGATCGAGCTGCTCTACCGTTTTCTCAAGAGGCGCGGAGCGGTGTCCGAGCGCGAGTAAGGCATGCCTAACTGGCATCCTGTCCCGTGCGTGACAAAGATAAAAGTAGTGGCGAGAGGAGTCCATCGATGACTAATGTGGACAGTTTTGGATCCAAGGGCGTACTTAATGTAGCCGGGACCGAATACGAGATTTTCCGACTGAACTCGGTTGAAGGCGCAAAGAGCCTTCCGTTCAGCCTCAAGGTTTTGCTGGAAAACCTGCTTCGCACCGAGGACGGCGCAAATATTACCGCCGACCATGTGCGTGCGTTGGCAGCTTGGGATCCCAGTGCGGAGCCCAACACCGAAATTCAGTTCACCCCGGCACGCGTCATCATGCAGGACTTCACCGGAGTCCCCTGCATCGTTGACTTGGCCACCATGCGTGAAGCCGTCAAGGAACTTGGTGGCGACCCCACCCGCGTGAACCCCCTTGCCCCTGCAGAGATGGTCATTGACCACTCCGTGCAGATCGACGTCTTCGGCAACTCCGGCGCGATCGAGCGCAACATGGAGATCGAGTACCAGCGCAACGGTGAGCGCTACCAGTTCCTGCGCTGGGGCCAGACCGCTTTTGAGGACTTCAAGGTTGTCCCCCCGGGCATGGGAATCGTACACCAGGTCAACATCGAGTACTTGGCCCGCACCGTCATGACCCGCGAGGTCGACGGCGTTCTGCGCGCCTACCCGGACACCCTGGTCGGCACCGACTCGCACACCACCATGGTCAATGGCCTGGGCGTGCTCGGTTGGGGCGTTGGCGGTATCGAGGCCGAGGCAGCCATGCTTGGCCAGCCCGTCTCCATGCTGATCCCGCGCGTCGTCGGCTTCAAGCTGACCGGCTCCATCCCGGCAGGCGCCACCGCAACTGACGTGGTGCTGACCATCACCGAGCAGTTGCGCAAGCACGGCGTGGTGGGCAAGTTCGTTGAGTTCTACGGTGAAGGCGTTGCAGCTGTGCCGTTGGCCAACCGCGCCACCATCGGCAACATGAGCCCGGAGTTCGGCTCCACGGCCGCCATGTTCCCGATCGATGACGTCACGTTGGACTACCTGCGCCTGACCGGTCGCAGCGACGAGCAGGTGGCCCTCGTTGAGGCCTACGCCAAGGAGCAGGGCCTGTGGCACGACCCGTCGGTGGAGATCACGTTCTCCGAGTACCTCGAGCTGGACCTGTCCACGGTGGTTCCCTCCATCTCAGGGCCCAAGCGTCCGCAGGACCGCATTGAGCTGACCAACTCGAAGCAGCAGTTCCGCACGGATCTGAAGAACTACGTTTCCGAAGGCGACTTCGCCGAAGGCAACACGGTGGACGAGTCACTGGAAGAGTCCTTCCCGGCCTCCGATTCGCCCTCGTTCACCCATCCTGACACGCACCAGCACGACATTGTCCGTCAGGTTGCGTCCGCTGCTGCCGGTGCCGATGGCCGCGCGTCCTCCCCGATTCACGTCACCAACGAATCGGGCGTTGACTTCGAACTGGACCACGGTGCTGTTTCGATCGCCTCGATCACCTCCTGCACCAACACGTCCAACCCCTCCGTGATGCTCGCTGCGGCCGTTCTGGCCCGCAACGCCGTCAACAAGGGCTTGGCGTCCAAGCCCTGGGTCAAGACCTCTGTGGCCCCCGGCTCGAAGGTTGTCACCGACTACTACGAAAAGTCAGGCCTCGTGCCGTACCTGGAGAAGCTCGGCTTCTTCACGGTCGGCTACGGCTGCGCCACCTGCATCGGCAACTCCGGCCCGCTGGACACCGAAATCTCTGCAGCCATCGCTGAAAACGACCTTTCCGTCACCGCTGTTCTCTCCGGAAACCGCAACTTCGAAGGCCGCATCAACCCGGACGTGAAGATGAACTACCTGGCTTCACCGCCGCTGGTCATCGCCTACGCCCTGGCCGGCACCATGGACTTCGACTTCGAAGCTGATGCGCTGGGCCAGGACGAAAACGGCAACGACGTGTTCCTGAAGGACATCTGGCCGAACCCGGTCGAGGTCCAGGAAGTCATGGACGCCTCGATCGACCGCGAGATGTTCACGAACTCCTACGCCACCATCTTCGACGGCGACGACCGCTGGAAGGCATTGGAAACCCCCGAGGGCAACACCTTCGAATGGGATCCCAAGTCCACCTACGTCCGCAAGCCCCCGTACTTTGACGGCATGAAGGCTGAAGCTGAGCCGGTGGAGGACATTGCCGGTGCACGCGTGCTGCTCAAGCTCGGCGATTCCGTCACCACCGACCACATCAGCCCTGCAGGCTCGTTCAAGTCGGACACGCCGGCTGGCCAGTACCTGTTGGCCAACGGTGTGGAGCGCAAGGACTTCAACTCCTACGGTTCACGCCGTGGAAACCATGAGGTCATGATTCGTGGCACGTTCGCGAACATCCGCATCCGCAACCAGCTCCTGGACAACGTCGAAGGTGGCTTCACCCGCGACTTCTCCCAGGCCGGCGCCCCGCAAGCATACGTCTACGACGCTTCCCAGAACTACCAGGCTGCCGGCACTCCGCTGGTTGTGCTGGCTGGCAAGGAATACGGCTCGGGATCATCGCGTGACTGGGCTGCCAAGGGCACCGCTTTGTTGGGTGTGAAGGCTGTTGTTGCGGAGAGCTACG
The DNA here is from genome assembly GCF_017353415.1 of Arthrobacter sp. E3. Classification (GTDB taxonomy): domain Bacteria; phylum Actinomycetota; class Actinomycetes; order Actinomycetales; family Micrococcaceae; genus Specibacter. The sequence goes on along the minus strand of NZ_JAFMPX010000019.1, from coordinate 57,485 downwards.
AGCGCATTCACCGCTCCAACCTCATCGGCATGGGCGTTCTCCCGCTGCAGTACCCGGCCGGCCAAAACGCAGAATCCTTGGGTCTGACCGGCACCGAGACATTCTCCGTGGAAGGCGTCACCGAGCTGAACAACGGCACGACGCCCAAGACCCTGAAAGTCACGGCAGTTGCTGAAGACGGCACCACGGTCAGCTTCGATGCAGTCTTGCGCATCGACACCCCCGGTGAAGCCGACTACTACCGCAACGGCGGCATCCTGCAGTACGTGCTGCGCCAGATCTCCGCAACCAGCTAAAAAGTGTAGATCTGCAACGGGCGGGCATCGGGGAAACCGGGTGCCCGCCCCGGCACATTAAAGACCGCGATACCCTTAGACGTTGACTGTGCACCTGGAGGTAAGCAATGGGACTACTAGAAACCATCAAGGATCCGCATGACCTGAGCAGGCTCAGTGATGCCCAAATGGTGTCGCTGGCCCAGGAAATCCGCGACTTCCTCATTGCGAACGTGTCCCAGACGGGTGGCCATCTGGGCCCCAACCTGGGCGTTGTCGAGCTCACCCTTGCCATCCACAGGGTGTTTGACTCCCCTCGGGACAGCATCGTGTTTGACACGGGGCACCAGTCCTATGTGCACAAGCTGGTGACCGGCCGGCAGGACTTTTCCACCCTGCGCCAGACAGGCGGGCTCTCCGGATACCCCGACCGCGGCGAATCCGAGCACGACATCGTTGAAAGCTCCCACGCCTCCTCCTCCCTGTCCTGGGCCGACGGAATCTCCCGCGCGAGGAAGTTAACAGGGGAAGGTGACCGGTTCGTCGTCGCCGTCGTTGGTGACGGAGCGTTGACCGGCGGCATGACGTGGGAGGCGATCAACAACATTGCCGCCGACAAGGACCGTCGCGTGGTCATCGTTGTCAACGACAACGGACGTTCCTACGCGCCCACGGTGGGCGGCGTGGCGGAATACCTGGCGTCGCTGCGTCCGGCCATTGACCATGTCCGGACCCGTAAGAGCTATGAAGCATCCATGACCTGGGGCAAGAAGCGCCTGCAGGACGGCAACGCAGCAGGCCGCTTTGTGTACAAGAGCCTGCACGCTGCCAAGACGGGCATGAAGGACTGGTGGGCTCCGCAAGGATTGTTTGACGATCTGGGCATGAAGTACCTGGGCCCGGTGGACGGCCACGACGAAAAGGCGATGGAAGCGGCGCTGACGGCTGCCAAGAACTACGGCGGTCCTGTCATTGTCCATGCCTTCACCGAAAAGGGCCGCGGGTATGCCCCGGCACGGGCCGATGTCAACGACCAGTTCCATGCCGTGGGCGTCATCAACCCCGAAACGGGTGTCTCGGTGGAAGCCTCCGGCGGCAAGTCCTGGACCTCCGTCTTTGGTGAGGAAATCACGAAGATCGCTGAAGAACGCGATGACATTGTGGCCGTCACCGGCGCCATGCTGCTGCCCCTGGGCCTAGCGGCGTTCGCCAAGAAGTTCCCGGACCGCGTGGTGGATGTCGGCATTGCGGAGCAGCACGCCCTGACCATGGCGGCGGGCATGGCCTTCGGCGGTCTGCACCCCGTCGTTGCCATGTATGCCACGTTCCTAAACCGCGGTTTCGACCAGCTACTCATGGACGTTGCCCTCCACAAGGCCGGGGTCACAATTGTGCTGGACCGGGCTGGCGTCACCGGTCCCGACGGCCCAAGCCACCATGGCATGTGGGACTTGGCCATGCTGCAGATTGTTCCCGGTCTGCACCTAGCCGCCCCGCGCGACGAGGTGCGGCTGCGCGAGGAACTGCGTGAGGCCGTGGCCATTGAAAACGCTCCCAGCGTGGTTCGCTACTCCAAGGGCAAGGTGGGGCCGGAAGTGGTGGCCATTGAGCGCATGTACGACGGGGTGGACGTCCTGGCACGCCCGAGCCACCACATGCCGGTGGAAGCAGGTGAGCCGCAGACGGACGTATTGATTGTCAGTGTCGGCGCCATGAGTGAAATGTGCCTTGACGTGGCGAAGCGCATTGGGGCGCAGGGCATTACAGCCACCGTCGTGGATCCGCGCTGGGTGATGCCCGTGCCGCGCTCCGTTGTGCAACTGGCCTCGCAGCACCGCATTGTGGTTGTTGTGGAGGACGGGGTGCGGGCAGGCGGGGTGGGCTCGAGGATTCGCCAGGAACTGCGTGCTGCCGGCATTGACACGGCTTTGAACGAGGTGGGCCTGCCCGTGGAGTTCCTGAGCCACGGTACCCGTGCCGAAGTGATGGAACGCGTGGGCCTGACCGCCCAGCGCGTGGCGCAGGACACTGTGGAGCAGGTCCTTGGCACCAAGGTGCCCTTTGCCCGCCCGCTACCTGGCCATGCTTCCCCCCGCACAGGGCAGATGCCGATCCTGTGACCGCGCATCCTGAACTGCTGCCGGTCAGCATGGATCTCCCCAGCGCTGCGGACCTCCCTGAGATCGGGGACCTTGTGGTGGCCCGCAACCGCAAGTATGACGGCACCGCCCACTGGGTGGTGCCCGGGCGCTACCTGGGCTCGGATGAATATGGGCATTGGGTTTTTCAGGGCACGCACGAATTCATTTCCCGGCCCGGCGCCGCCTCCTACACAGAATCGGATGCCATTTTTCTCATCCCGTATTCGGGGGACTGGGTGGCGACATTCTTCGACGAAGCGCACCCGAACGGCGTCGAACTCTACATTGACTTGGCCATCGAGCTGGCGTGGCGGCGCATCCGGCCCGGCGTCATGGAGTTCCACATGATCGACATGGACCTTGACGTGGTCCGCACCAAAAGTGCGGGTTTGTTCGTGGACGACCGCGACGAATTCGCCGAGCACAGCCTGCAGATGTCCTACCCCGAGCCGCTGGTTGCCCGCATGGAGGCCGCCTGCGAAGCGCTCACCGAGGCCGTAAAAGCAGGTCTCCCACCATTCGACGGTCGCGAAGCGGCCTGGTTTACCCTAGGAAGGACCCTGCCATGAGCAGCTCCGAAACCATCAACCAGACCGTCCTTGACGGCCTTGACCCCAACATTGTGCGCATGTACAAGAAGAACGACGACGGCGTACTCGTCTTCCGCGAAGCGTGGGTTGACGCCGGGGGAGCCGGGGAGACGGACGAAGCCGAAGATGACGGCAGCGGGGTTGAGGGTAACGCGTCCGCCGCGGTTGCCGCAGAAGCGCCGGAGGTTTTCTTCGTGCTCAACCATGGCACGGTGGGGCACATCAGCACGTCGAAGGACGCTCCCGTGAAGACGCTTGAGGAGGCTGAAGGGATGCTGGCCGCCTTCGCCGAACAGTGTGTTGAGGATGGCTATGCCGTTCTCACCCGTGATGAGCAGACGCTGGTGGTGGCCCAGTTCGCGCTGAAGAGCGACCGTGTCAGCGACCGGGACAAGCACCTGGCCCAGCGCGTGAAGGACACGCTCACCCCGCACCTGGCTTGGCGTGGCAGCGGAGTCTTGGAGAAGTTCGAATTCACGTCCGCCGGGCACGGCCTGGGCAAGTTGAACGTGTACATCGTGGCACCGGATGCCCCGCGCGCGGTGGCAAACATCAAGGTCTGCATCCGCGAGGAGAAGCTCGACTTCACCAAGCTGACAGTTGCCACCGGCCCCATCAACGACCCATCTGCCCTCCGCGCCAAGCACAGCGCGACAGGCGGCACCGCTTTCAGCTTGTAAATGCGATCCGGGGGCTGTTGTGGTGATCGGACGCTGCTCTAGCAGCGTCCGATCACCACAACAGCCCCCGCGACCAGTGTTGACCCGGCGAATTTGGGGAGGCCGTGTGTACGCCCGACGGATTCGCTATGGTGGAAGCATGACTGAGCACAGCATTGAATACCGCCAGGTGGGCCTTTCGGGCCTGACTGTTTCAACAGTGGGGCTCGGGTGCAACAATCTGGGCCGCACTGGATCTGTTACCGAAACCCAGGAGGGCAGCGATGCCGTGGTGCATGCGGCACTGAATGCGGGCATCACGCTCTTCGACATGGCTGATATGTACGGCGCGTATGCGGGCCAGGGCGAAATCATGTTGGGAAAGGCGCTGGGCAGAGAGCGCAAGAACGCGGTCGTGGCCACGAAGTTTGGCCTCGACGCCTCCGGCGCTAACGGAGTTGACTGGGGCAGGCGCGGATCGCGCAAGTACATCATGCAGTCGGTCGAGGCGTCGCTGCGCAGACTGAACACCGACTATATCGACCTGTACTACTACCATTCCCCAGATCCGCTGACGCCTATCAGCGAGACACTCGATGCGCTCGACGACCTGGTCAAGCAGGGAAAAGTTCTGTACCTGGGCCACTCGAACATGGCTGGCTGGCAAATTGCCGAAGCGGAGTTCACCGCTCGCCTGTCCGGTGGCACGCGGTTCACTGCGAGCCAAAACCACTACAACCTGATGGATCGGCGCGCAGAACTTGAAGTGACCCCGGCGGCTGAGGCTTTCGGCCTGGGTGTCATGCCCTACTACCCGCTCGCCAACGGGCTGCTCACAGGCAAATACAGTTCCGGGAAGGCTCCGGCGGGCAGCCGACTCAGCCACACACGGCAGTACATGGTAGAGGGTGCAGATCTCGACCAGCTGAAGTCATTTGGAGAATTTGCCGCAGAACGAGGCTTGAGCGAAGTGCAGGTGGCCTTCTCATGGCTCGCGGCCCAGCCGTCGGTTGCCAGCGTCATCGCCGGCGCCACGAAGCCGGAACAAGTGCGTGAAAACGCCGTCGCCGCCTCATGGAATCCAACAACGGAAGACCTCGCCGTCCTGGATGAAATCTTCCCGAAGCAGCCGCGGGTCGCTTTGTTTTAGCAGCTATTAGCAAGTTTTAGGCGGGTGCCTATGCGGCTGCAGGGGTCAAGATGCGTTGAAACAATACGTGGTCCTGCCAGCTCGCATTGATCTTCAGGTATTGCTCGGCCGCGCCGCTGGAATTCTTCATCCACCCAGTAGCCCACATGTCCGTTCAGAAATGCCCCATGCACCATGTCAGTGAGCGAAATCCTGCCTAGGACGCACAGGCTCCCACGGTTGCAGATACGCACGGTTGCGGGCATAGGCAGTGGCGAGAGGTCCGGCGTCGTGCGTGGAAAGTGGCCGGATCCAGACAGCTCCCTGCAAGAGCCGTGCCGGTCCGGCGACCGGCTCAGACACTGACTGTAATCCATTCGCCGTCAATGGCGGCGGCGTAGCGCGGCAGCGGGGACTTGGCCGGTCCGGATTGCACGGTTCCGTCACTGCCCTTGAACACGCTCCCATGGCAGGGGCACTTGAAGTCGGCGCCGTTGGGGGCAACCTTGCAGCCGGCGTGCGTGCAGATGTCGCTATAGGCCAGCACTGTGGTTTCATCGGGGCGAAAGAGCATCACTTCGACGTCCCCGGCCGTAGCGGCAGCAGTGCTGCCCACCGGAAGTTCGGAAATTTTTCCCACCTGGTGCGGGGTTCCAGTGGCGGGGATTTCGGCCGGTGCCTTGCCCTTGGCACGGATATCGTTCGCGGAGGGTGCACAGCCTGCGAGGGCCAGTGCACAGGCGGCTCCGCTGGCTGCCGTAGTGATACGCAGGGTCGATCGACGGGTCAGGGAAGGCTCAACAGTCATGCCCCCATTCTTCCAGCCCGGACGGCGGTATGGCGAAACGGGAACGGTGGTACATTTCACAGCAGGTGGGGTTGCAGGCGACAGGCTATTGAACAGGCAGGAGAACCGTCATGAGCGCAACGCTGAGACTGCGGCACCACACCATTGGGGTCGAGGTACGTCGTTACCCCTATCAGGTCTTCGTCGACGGAGATCCGGCCGGATCCGTCGAAATGAACAAAAGTATAGAAATACCCCTGGCTGCGGGCGAACACACTCTTCAAGTTCGGGACGGCCGAAAATCCAGCCGCATCAAGACTTTCATCCTCGCCGACGGTGACGTTGCAAGATTCCGGTGCGGCGGAAAAAGCATCCTTCCGGTCTTTCTCCTGTCCTTCTTCATTCCCAGCCTTACACTCACGCTCACACGCGAATAGGCGTGCCAAGAACGACGCCGGGCCCGCACCTTTTGTGTCAAGGTGCGGGCCCGGCGTCGTGCTGGGAATGCCGTTGGAACGGGAATGCTGTGCCGGAAATACTAGGCGGCGGGGTGGAACAGTTTCCCGTTGACCCGCTCGGAAGCCCCGACGCGGTCAAGGTAGGGGGTGATCCCGCCCAGGTGCATGGGCCAGCCGGCGCCCAGGATCATGCACAGGTCGATGTCTTGCGGCCCGGCCACCACACCTTCGTCCAGCATGAGGCCAATCTCCTCGGCCAGGGCATCCTGGGTTTTGCGCAGCAGTTCGGCACTGGTGGACGGGGAGTTGCCAAAGTCCAGCAGTGCCAGCGTGCTTGCGGGAATGTGCTGGGTTCCGTCCTCGGCAGTTTCCCACAATCCCTTCAGCCCGGCGTCGATGAGTGCCTGCTGGTTCGCGGAGACGTGGAAGCGGTCGCCAAAAGCAGCATGCAGAGACTCCGTCACATGCTGTGCTACGGGGATGCCGACCATGGCCAGCAGGTTGAACGGCGTCATGGGCAGGCCCAGGGGGCGCAGCGCGTTGTCTGCGACGGCCGCGTCAGTGCCCTCGTCAAAGGCCTTGGACACCTCCGCCATGAGGCGCAGCAGCACCCGGTTCACCACAAATGCCGCCGCATCCTTTACCAGTACCGCACTCTTGCGCAGCGCCTTGGCCGTGGTGAATGCGGTGGCCAGCACGGCGTCGTCGGTCTTCGGAGCCCGCACAATCTCCAGCAGCGGCATGAGTGCCACGGGGTTGAAGAAGTGGAAGCCCACCACGCGTTCGGGGTGCATCAGGTCCTCGGCCATGGCCGTCACGGACAGCGAGGACGTGTTCGTGGCCAGGATGCACTCGGGGGAGACAATAGCCTCCACCTCGGCAAACACGGCCTTCTTGACGTTGAGTTCCTCAAACACTGCCTCGATGACGAAGTCGGCATCCGCAAACGCCTGCTTGGACACGGAACCAGTTACGAGCGCCTTGGTCCGGTTAGCCGCATCCTGGCTGAGCCGGCCCTTGCCCAACATCTTGTCCACCTCGGCATGCACGTGGCCAACGCCGCGGTCCACGCGCTCCTGGTCGATGTCCGTCATCACGACCGGCACCTTCAGCAGACGCGCAAACAGCAGCGCAAACTGCCCGGCCATGAGCCCTGCACCCACCACGCCGACTTTAGTCACCGGCCGCGCCAGCTTGGGATCCGGTGCCCCGGCTGGACGTTTGGCCCGCTTCTGCACCAAATCCAGAAACGCATAGACGGTGTCGCGGAACTGCGGGGTTTGCATGAGCTCCGCCAGCGCCTGGTCCTCCGCGGCAAAGGACTCCGCCTTGCTGAACTGCTTGCCCTTCTCCAACAGCTCAATGACGCGCGCCGGGGCAGGCGCCGCATTGGAGGTCTTGGCTTCGACAAACTCCTTGGCACGCACGACGGCTGCATCCCAGGCAGCGCTGTTTTCCTCGCTGAGCGGTTCGGCCACGGCGTTGGGCCGTGCGGGAGTCTCTGCCCCGGCTAGGACACGGGCGGCCCAGTTCAGCGACTGCTCAAGGAAGTCGGCGGGCTCAAACAGGGCGTCGGCAATCCCGAGCTTGTAGGCGGCGGCACCGCTGAGCGTGCGGTTGTTGGAGAGCGGGTTCTCAATCATGACCTGCACGGCGTTGGCCGGGCCGATCAGGCGGGGGAGCAGGTACACGCCGCCCCAGCCGGGCACCAAGCCCAGGAACGCCTCGGGCAGGGCCAGCGCGCCGGCGCCGGTGGAGACGGTACGGTAGTTGGCATTGAGCGCAATTTCCAGCCCACCGCCCAGCGCCACCCCGTTGATGAACACAAAGCTGGGCACGCCAAGGTTGTTCAGCGTGGAGTACACGTCATGGCCCAGCTGTGCCATCCACAGCCCGGCCTCCTTGTCCTTGAGCCCCTTGACAGCGGAAAGGTCCGCCCCAGCCGCCAGGAAGAACGGCTTTCCGGTGACGCCGACGCCGACGATCTCACCCTTGGCTGCGCGCCCACGTTGGGCTTCCAACACCGTGCCAAACTCCACGAGGGAGTTGGGACCCAAGGTGGTGGGCCGGCGGTGGTCAAGGCCGTTGTCGAGCGTGGCGAGGGCAAAGGTGCCCGCGCTCGGGGCGCCGTCGACGCCGGGCAGGATAATGTCCTGGACGTAGGAGTGCGTCACCACTTCGTCAGGGAAAAGTACGGCAAGCTTGTTGAAGTCCTGGGCGCTCATGATGCGTCCCCTTCCGTGGTTGCGGTGTTCGAGGCGGCGGCCGAGTCAGGGGCCACGGCGGCAGGGGTCCCCGGCCGAGCTTGCGAGGCGGGGGAGCCGCTGGGGATGAAGTGCGGGTTCTCCCAGATGACGGTGCCGCCCATGCCGAGCCCGACGCACATGGTCGTCATGCCGTATTGCACGGAAGGGTCTTCGGCGAACTGGCGGGCCAGCTGGTTCATGAGCCGGACGCCCGAGGAGGCCAGCGGGTGGCCCACGGCGATGGCGCCGCCGTAGCGGTTGACGCGGGGGTCATCGTCGGCCATGTTGAAGTGGTCAAGAAAACTCAGCACCTGAACGGCAAAGGCCTCGTTGATCTCGAACAGGCCAATGTCCGCAATGCTCAACCCAGCGTTCTTGAGCGCCTTTTCAGTGGCCGGAACCGGACCGATACCCATGACTTCGGGTGCCACACCGGCGAACGCGTAGCTGACGAGGCGCATCTTGACGGGCAGTCCCAGCTCGGCGGCAGCGTCGGCTGAAGCCAAAAGTGCCACAGTTGCGCCGTCGTTCAAGCCGGCAGCATTGCCCGCTGTGACCCGCCCGTGGGCGCGGAAAGGGGTGCGCAGTGCGGTCAGGTCGTCCAGCGAAGTGCCGGGACGCGGCGGCTCATCCACCGTGTTCACGGTCCATCCGTGGCCAGGCTTCAGTGTGGCGATGGGGACCAGATCGGGCTGGATCTGCCCGTTCTGGTAGGCAGCGGCCAGTTTGGCCTGGCTCGCGACGGCGTACGCGTCGGTGCGGTCCTTCGTGATGGCCGGAAAGCGGTCGTGCAGATTCTCGGCCGTGTTGCCCATATTGAGGGCGGCCGGGTCCACAATACGTTCGGACATGAAGCGCGGGTTGGGATCGGCACCTGATCCCATGGGATGGTGACCCATGTGCTCCACACCGCCAGCGATGACGACGTCGTACGCGCCAAAGCCGATGCCCGACGCCGTGGTGGTCACGGCAGTCATGGCGCCGGCACACATCCGGTCGATCGCGAAGCCGGGGACCGACTGGGGGAGTCCCGCCAGAAGTGCTGCGGTGCGTCCAATGGTCAAGCCCTGGTCACCGGTCTGGGTGGTGGCGGCGATGGCCACCTCATCAATGCGTTCGGCCGGAAGCTGCGGGTTGCGGCGCATGAGCTCACGGATGCATTTGACCACAAGGTCGTCGGCGCGGGTGTCGGCATAGATGCCTTTTTCCCCGGCCCGTCCAAACGGTGTGCGGACGCCGTCCACGAAGACGACGTCCCTAACTTGGCGATTCTGACTCACGTTACGCTCCTCAAGTGCAAACAACCGGTGTCGTTGCGCCCAAGGGCTCGGCGGACGACTGTGTCACACCTCATGTTACTCATGAGTAACTTAGAGGTCAAAAGCAGAGTGCTTCCTTGCATCTTCCCTCATCGCACGGCTGTGCTGCTATCCCTTGGGCTCCTTGGGCTCCTTCGGCGGCAGCGGATCAGGATGTGCCAGTGCCTCGGTCAGCATGGGAGCGGTGATTTCGATCTGCCACGAGCGTGCGCCCAGTTCGGCCAGCTGGGCGGACACCGTTTCCTTGGTGATGTCCGACGGCGGCCGCCAGCACACGCGGCGCAGGAAGTCCGGCGTGAGGATGTTTTCCCCGGGGATATTGAGTTCCTCGGCCAGCTCGCCCAAACGCGCACGCGCGGTGGCATAGCGGGCGGCAGCTTCGACGTCCCGCTCGGCCCAGACGCGTGGCGGCGGCGGGGCATTGCTGGCAACCTGCAGCGGCGGCGGTTCGGTGACGTTCTTGGCCGTTTGTATGGCGTGCAGCCACTTGGGGGCGTCGCGCTTGGCGGAGCGGCCATGGAAACCGGAGAGCGCCAGCAGAGCCGGAACAGTGGATGGCATGCCCTTGGCTGCGGCCACGATCGCGGAGTCCGGGATGAGCCGGCCCGGGGCGATGTCTCGGTGTTCAGCCAGCTTTTCGCGGGTCTGCCACAGTTCCCGCACGGCCGCCAACTGGGTGCGGTTGCGGATGGTGTGTGAGCCGGAGGTGCGCCGCCAGGGGTCAACGCGCGGCGCCGGTACCCCTGAATCGACAAGATGCTGGAACTCCTGCGCTGCGTAGTCAAGCTTTCCATCGTTGTGCAGCAGGGCCACGAGTTCTTCTTCCAGATCCACCAGGACTTCAACATCCAGGGCGGCGTAGCGCAGCCACGGCTCGGGCAGAGGGCGGGTGGACCAGTCGGCCGCGGAATGCTCCTTGGCCAAGTGGTAGCCCAGCAGGGACTCCACGACGGCGCCCAAACCAACACGCGGCAGGCCGGCCAAGCGGGCAGCAAGTTCCGTGTCAAAAAGCTTGTCGGGCCACATGCCGACGCCGGCTAGGCAGGGCAGGTCCTGGCTGGCTGCGTGCAAAATCCATTCGACTCCGCGCAGGGCATCATCAATGATCTTCAGGTCGGAAAACGCTTCGGGGTCGATGAGCCACGTGCCGGCACCTTCGCGGCGGATTTGCACCAGCATGGCGCGCTGGCCGTAGCGGAAGCCGGATGCCCGCTCAGTGTCCACAGCTGCCGGGCCGCTGCCCTCTGCAAGAGCGGCCGCACACCGTTTGAGGGCAGGCTCGGTTTCCACGACGGCGGGGATCCCGTCCTGGGGCATGTTCAGCTCGACGATTTCGGGCAGATCTCCCAGTTCCACGTGCTGGCCGTCAATGACCACGGACGTCAGCGGGGTGGAGGCCACATCGGTGGTGGTGCCCGCTGAACTGCCGGCTGAATTGCCTGGTGCGGCACTGTTCGCGGTGCTGGAGGCCGGGCTGTGGCCGCTGTACTGGGTGGACATTTTGTCCCTGACGCGGCTGTGTGAGCTTGTTTCTGCATTGGTCATGATGCCCCTAGTCTACCGAACAGCCAGCAGCGCCGTCGTGAATGGAAGTAGGCAAAAGCCTCAATGGCCCCTGGTGCGCCGATGCGGAAGCAAGGTCACGCCGTCTGGCACGGGTGGTAACCCGGCAAAAGTGCACACAATGTTGGCCCACGCCTCCAAGTGTGGGCGGACCGAGGTGTCCGTGGGAGTCCAGGAGGCGCGCAGCTCAATGTCGATGGCGTCGGGGCGGGCGGCGAGCGTGCCGTAACTTTCCGATAGGACCCGGGTGGCCGTTCCGCCGGCGCTCGTATAGCCGGCGCGCTGTTCCTCCAGCGCCTCAACGAGCCACGCCCAGGCGACGTTGCCCAGTAGGGAGTCGTTGCCCATGTCAGCTTCCAGCTGTGCACGGACGTAGGTTACGATGCGGAACGTGCCGTCCCAGAGTGGGGACCCATGCGGATCGTGGAGCAGAATGAAGCGTCCAGTGGCCACTTCTTCGCCGTCAACCATGATTTCCGCACCCAACGCCACACCATAGGGGGCAAGCCTGGCTGGGGCCGGAACTTCCGCCAGCATGATCTCGCTGCGGACACTGGCAGCACGCAGCGAGGCCAAGGCCAGTTGGAATTCAGCGGGAAGCTGCTGCATGACAGTCACACTGGCAGGCTATGACTCCGCCGGGACAAAGCGTGGCAGGCGCGCCGCACCCGCTGACGGGCCTAAGCCGCCAGCTCGGCCTGCAAGGCTGCCACAAACGCGGAAATGTCCGACTCCTGCGTGTCGAAAGAGCACATCCAACGCACCTCGCGTGCTGCCTCATCCCAGTCGTAGAAGCGAAACTTCGTGCGCAACCGCTCCGCGACGCCCTCGGGCAGCACGGCAAAAACACCGTTGGATTCGGTGGGCTGCGTGCAATGGACACCGGGCAGGGACTCCACGGCGGCGCGCAGCGTGGCGGCCATCGCATTCGCGTGCCCGGCCGAGCGCAGCCACAGCCCGTCCGACAGTAAGGCCAGCAGCTGGGCGGAGATGAAACGCATCTTCGAGGACAGCTGCATGTTCATCTTGCGCAGGAAGATCAAGCCATCCGTGGCGGCCGGATTCAGCGCCACCACCGCCTCACCAAAGATGACCCCGTTCTTCGTGCCGCCAAAGGACAACACGTCCACACCGGCGTCGGAGGTGAACTCCCGCACCGGAACACCCAGGAACGCGGCGGCATTGGCCAGCCGCGCGCCGTCCATGTGCACTTTCATGCCGAGCGAATGCGCGTGATCGCAGATGGCGCGCACTTCCTCCGGTGTGTAGCAGGTGCCCAACTCGGTGGTCTGGGTGATGGAGACGGCCAGCGGCTGGGCGCGGTGTTCATCGCCGAAACCCCAGGCCTCCTTGTCAATGAGCTCCGGCGTCAATTTCCCATTCGGCGTGGCGACCGGCAGCAGCTTCATGCCGCCCACCCGCTCGGGCGCGCCATTTTCGTCCATGTTGATGTGAGCGGTCCCGGCACACACCACAGCCCCCCAGCGCGGCAGTAGCGACTGCAGGGCCAGTACGTTCGCACCCGTGCCGTTGAAGACGGGAAACACCTCCACGTCCTTGCCGAACAGCTGGCACATCTCCTGCTGCAAGTGGGCCGTGTAGTCGTCGCCGCCGTATGCCACCTGGTGCCCGCCATTGGCCGCAGCCAGGGCTGCGAGGACTTCCGGATGCACGCCGGAATAGTTGTCCGAGGCAAAGCTGATCAGTGTGGGGTCGTGCAACGTGATCGAGTGCTGCGCCGAGTCGAGTGCCGAGTTGGGTGCGGTGTCCTGTGTGGTGGGGGTGCTGCCGTTGGTCACTGTTCGCCTTGCTTCTTTGGTAGTTGGTCAAGTATGAGCCGAGCGCCGTTGAGTTCACTGGCTGGCCGGGCAAACAAGCCCGCCGCAGAACGTCCCAGCTCCGCCACGTCCGTGAAGCCGGGGAAGCGGCGTTCGGGAGAGCGTTCGCGCATCGCCGGATCCACCAGTGCCTTCACCACGAGGACGACGGCGGCACTGGAACTCCCAGCCTGGCCCCCGAACCCTTGGGCCACGGACTGGACCCAGCTTTCGGCAGCGGCTTTCACGCTGGCGTAGTTGGCGTTGTCCGCAGTGGGTGCCGTGACGGCGGCCGAGGAGACGATCGCCAGCCGGCCCACGGGCGAGGCTGCTAAATCGTCGTAGAACTCCCGGCTCGTGTTGCGCAGCGTGGTCATCCCCAAGGTGTGCAGGAAATCCCAGTCGGCGTCGCTCTGCCCAGTGATGCCAGTACCTCCGCGCCAGCCGCCCACCAGATGGATGAGCCCGTCAAGGGGCCCAAAGTCTGTGCGGATCTTCGCGGCGAGCTCCCCAACCGCCTCGCGGTCCGCCAAGTCGCACACCAGGGGGACGGCACCGCCGGTGGACTGCGCCGCCGCCGTGATGCGTCCGGCGTCGGACCCTACGGTGAGCACACGCATGCCAGTAGAAAGCAGCTCGCGGGCCACGGCAATGCCGGCGGCACTGCTGCCGCCGGCCACCAGCACCAGGGGAGCTGCCAAGGAAGAATCAGTCATGTTCCCTACAGTACCCACTTCCAGTTGCCGTCCTAATTTACGGATGCGCTGGCACCGGTGATTCCGGCCGTGGACTCAATCACTGCCGTCATCTTCTTGTTCAGCGCCTCGTAGAACATGGAGAGCGGGAATTCGTCATCCATGACCTGATCCGTGATTTCACGCATCGGTCCCATCAACGGCAGGGCGTCAGACCCCTTGGCCCAGGTGGATGCGGGGTTGGGCGTGAGCGTGGCGGAGACCAGATCATAGGCAGCCAGCCAGTGCGCCAGCTTGGGACGGTCGATGGAGCGCCAGTAGAGGTCCTCAATCTCGTGGCCGAGCGCAATCACAACTTCCGGCACGTTGGCCCAGTCAATGCTCAGCTTGGTGTCCGTCCAGTGCAGGACGTGGTGCTGGTGCAGCCAGGCGAACAGCAGCTGACCGCCCAGGCCGTCGTAGTTGCGCACCCGGGTACCGGTGATGGCAAAGCGGAAGATCCGGTCAAAGATGACGGCGTACTGGACGAGCTTCGCGTGCTTGCGGGCGTCGGGGGAGGCCTTTTCGTCCTTCTCGACGGCGACGGATTCGCGGAACGCGGTCAGATCACACCGCAACTCCTCCAGCGAGTACAGGAAGTACGGCATGCGCTGCTTGATCATGAACGGGTCAAAGGGCAGGTCCCCGCGCATGTGTGTGCGGTCGTGGATCAGATCCCACATGACAAAGGTTTCCTCGGCCAAGGCCTGGCTGTCCAGCAGTTCGAGTGCGTCTGCCGGCAAGTCGAGCCGGGTCACTTTGGCCGCCTCCCGGACCACGCGGCGGAACCTGGCGGCTTCGCGGTCTTGGAAGATGGCGCCCCACGTGAAGCTGGGTGTTTCACGCACGGCCACGCTCTCCGGGAACAAAACCGCGGAGTTGCTGTGATATCCGGGGGTGAAATCGATGAAGCGCAGCGGCACGAACAGCTTGTTGGAGTAGCTTCCCGCTTCGAGTTCACCGATGAACTCGGGCCAGATAGCCTCCACCAGAACTGCTTCGACGTGGCGGGAGGTGGATCCGTTCTGCGTATACATGGGGAAGACCACCAAGTGGCCCAGTCCGTCGACGCGGTGTTGCTGCGGGGTGAAGGCCATGAGCGAGTCAAGGAAGTCCGGCACGCCCAACCCGGCGCCAACCCATTTGCTGAAGTCGGCAACCAGCAGATCCAGATACCCGCGGTCATGCTCGAAATACTGGGCCAGTTCCATGATGGAGGCTTGAATGGTCTCAATATAAGCGGTGGCCGCGGAGTGGTCAGCGGGTTCGGGCACGGAACCGTCCTTGACCTGCAGCTCCGACAGGAGTGTCGCAGCGTTCTTCAACCCCAACCATGCGGGGTCCTGGGCCAGAGTGGTGTAGTCAAAGGTGCTGGCCGTGCCAGTGTTTTCCATGGTGATGCTCATTGCGTCCTCCTTGCTTCGTTGAGCCGGCAGGGCATGCCTGCGGCCTTGATTTCAGCGTAGCAATGAGAAAGGAAAACTAATGTCAAAGACGGTTGAGCATAAGAAACTCTCGTGCTCAGTGCTTGTCAGGAGCCTCGGACGACAGTTCCCGTGGGCCTTCCCGCAGTGTCAGACAGATGGAGTTGATGCAAAAGCGCTCATCCGTGGGAGTGTCATAGCCTTCGCCTTCGAAGAGGTGACCCAAGTGGGAGTCACACGCGGTGCAGCGCACCTCTACGCGCTTCATGCCCATCGTGTTGTCATGCAGGTAGCGCACGGTACCGTCCGCAAGCGGGGCAAAGAAGGAGGGCCAGCCGCAATGGGAGGAGAACTTTTCCCGTGAACTGAACAATTCGGCGCCGCAGGCCCGGCACTCGTACACGCCTTCCTGGGTGGAGTCCCAATATTCGCCGGTGAAGGGCCTTTCGGTGCCGGCCTTGCGCAGCACCTTGTACTCGGCGGCACTGAGCTCTTCACGCCATTGGGCATCGGGCTTGACGACGGACGGGGCAGCAGGGGTTTCAGAAGTTGTCATACTTTCCACAACGCTCAGGAGTCGCCAATAAATCCCGAATCGGAGTACAAATGCAAAACGGGAAGCCCCAGCTTGCGTTGCGCCTGATGTGCCCAGTCCTGGCGGAACGTGTCGGCAACAGCGTGCGGGCGGGTCACCACCACAGCCTGGCGTGCCTCCATCTCCCCGACCTTTGCCACGAGGGAGGCAACGGCGTTGCCCTCGGCAACTGCCCCTGTGGCGTTCGCCCCGACGGACTCAAGCACGGCCAAGGACGTCGCCAAAATCTCGCTCGCCTCGGCGCGGACGGTCTCGGCGTCGGGCTTCTCGCGCATTTCGCGCAGCGCTCCTGGCAGGTCAAGCATCGTCAACTGGTCAATGACGTCGACAAAGAGGTTGCGCTTCGTGTCGGCAGGAACCAACAGCACCAGCTCAACGTCGTCGTCAGGGCCGTACAGATCGGTGATGTTAGCCACGTCAACGGCGGTTAGCGGTTCTTCGGTCAAAATGATGATGGCGTCGCTCATGGCACCAGCATAAGCTCCAACACGCCGGAAGCACTGCGGCGCGGCGCGATGTGCTGGAAAAGTTGTGCAAAGAATGTTGCAGGTTCCGCCGGTGTGCCGCTCGACGTGGCCCCACGCTGGTGGGCAGAATAGGAGCATGGCTACCTCTGAACAACCGTCAAATGTTTGGCTCAAGTGGGGTGTCTTGGGCGCCGCAGCAGCAGGAGTGGGCTCACTTGCGGTGGTGACGGCCACCGCGGGGCTCGCCGCATACTTTGCCCGGCGCGTGGTCACACCGGAGAAACAGCGCGTGGACGACCTCGCTATTCTGGCGGTCATCCCCGACGGGCCCAGGCTCCAGGTAGTGCTGGAAGCCACCGCCGACACCATCATTGACGGCACCTACGGGCTGTACTTCAATGACAGCCGCGCCCATGCCATCATTGGCCCCATCATTTCCTACGTCCCCCGCGAAGGCAGCGTCACCCGTGAAGTGGTGGCCGTCCACGGCGGGGACCTGCGCACCGCCACGTCCGGCTGGTGGACCGGGAGCCTGTACGCGAACCCGGAAGAAGCAGGCCTGCGCTACGAAGATGTCACGTTGGATCTGCCCGTGGGCCCGGCGCCTGCCTGGCTGCTGCCGGCCCGGAATCCCGGACACACGTGGGCCATCATGGTCCACGGCCGCGGCGCCACCCGCACCGAGGGCCTGCGCGCCGTCCCCACGGCACACCGTCTGGGCATGAACGCGCTGTTGATGTCCTACAGGAACGACGGCGACGCCCCCGCCGCGCCCGACGGCCGGTATGGGTTGGGGGTCACTGAGTGGGCCGATGTGGAAGCCGCCATCGATTTCGCCATTGCCCGCGGCGCCAAGGACGTGGTGCTGTTTGGCTTCTCCATGGGTGGGGCCATCAGCCTGCAGACGGCTGATCAGGCCCGCAACCGCAAGCACGTGCTGGCGCTGGTGTTGGATGCGCCCGTCATCAACTGGGTGAATGTGCTGGCCCACCAGGCACAGCTGAACCGCATGCCGGACTACATTGGCCGCTACGCCCAGCTCATGCTGACGCACCCGCTGGGGCAGCGGATCACCGGACTGGCGGCTCCGGTCAACTTCAAGAGCATGGACTGGGTGTCCCGCGCTGTCGAGCTGCGCACGCCGTCGTTGATCCTGCACAGCATTGACGACGACTTTGTCCCCTACGAGCCGACGGCTGAACTGGCGAAGCGCAATCCCGAGATGGTCACGTTTGAACCGTTCAGCAAGGCCGGCCACACCAAGGAATGGAACGTTGATCCGGTGCGCTGGGAGAACGTGGTGGAGTGCTGGCTGCGGCCACGGCTCGGCAGGCACGGGCTGCCAAGGGAGTAGCGGGCGGGGCCACCCCTGCGGACTCAGGCAGGGTGGCCGATCTTCGCCGTCGTGGCCTGGGTCAGGGCAATGAGGTCGGTGGGGGACAGTTCGACGTCGAATCCCCT
Source organism: Arthrobacter sp. E3 (assembly GCF_017353415.1). Classification (GTDB taxonomy): domain Bacteria; phylum Actinomycetota; class Actinomycetes; order Actinomycetales; family Micrococcaceae; genus Specibacter. The sequence continues at coordinate 39,820 of NZ_JAFMPX010000019.1, read as the reverse complement.
CCGCCCGCCGGAGACAAAGATGGTCTCGTGATCCAGTGCCGATGCGTCTAGGACAGTGGGGGATTGCTGGCGCTGGCCCAGCGGGGAGATGCCGCCGAGCACGTAGCCGGTGCGCCGCTGCGCCAGGGCAGGATCGGCCATGGCAGCTTTTTTGTGTCCCAGCGCGTGGGCGAGTGCTTTGAGGTCCAGGGTGCCGTTGACAGGCACGATCGCCACCGCCAGCGAGCCTCCAACGTCCGCCACAAGTGTCTTGAACACACGTTCAGGGTCGATGCCCAAAACCGTGGCCGCCTCCATGCCATAGCTCGTGGCGGCGGGGTCGTGCGCATAGCTGTGGGGTGTAAAGGCAACGTTGGCGGCTGTCAGCGCAACAGTTGCAGGGGTGCTTGCCCCCGCTGCTGGTTTCTTAGCCATCGGACGAACTACGCAGCCGGGCGGAGGCCGCTATTGATCTTGCGCTTCACGCGGCCAAGCATGGCACTCATGCCGCGCATGCGCAGGGGCGAGATGGCCCGGGTCAGGCCCAATTGGTTCGGCATGTCATCGGGGACGGCGAGGATTTCCTCCGCCGTCAATCCGTCAAGGCCTTCGAACAATACCGATGCGAAGCCGCGCGTGGTGGGTGCCTCGGGGGGCGCTTGGAAGTAGAGCCGAACGACTTCGCCGTTCTCCGTCTTTTCCGATTCGACTGTCAGGAACAACGGCGACTGGCATTCCAGCACGCGTTCGAGCAACTCGGGATGATTGGTGAGCCGCTCAGGCAGCGGTGGAAGGGAACGGGAAAATTCCAGCAGCAGCGTCAGGCGGTCGCGTTCTTCCAGTTCTTGGAAATCGTTGACGATCTCAGCCAATGTGGGGGGAAGTGCTTGTGAAGTAGTCATCAGCTAAAGCGTACGTTTCTTTTCGATGGAAGGTAAAACAGAGGAAAATTTGGGCCCCGGGCGTGGTGGGCCCACAGCTTCGAGGGCCCCGGAAGCTGTTGGGCCCACGCGCCCATGGGGAGGGCGTGGGGACTAGTTCTTGCCGGGTACTTCGCCGCGTTCGGTGCCGACGGCGATGGGGACACGTACTGCGTTGCCCCATTCGGTCCATGAGCCGTCGTAGTTGCGGACGGTGTCGAAGCCGAGCAGGTACTTCAGCGCGAACCACGTGTGGCTGGAACGCTCGCCAATGCGGCAGTAGGCCACGACGTCGTCCCCTTCAACCAGTCCGGCTTCACCCAGGTACAGGGCTTCGAGTTCTTCACGTGTGCGGTAGGTGCCGTCGTCGGCTGCCGCCCGGGCCCACGGGATGGAAGCAGCTGTGGGAATGTGGCCGCCGCGAAGCGTGCCTTCCTGGGGGTAGGCGGGCATGTGGGTGCGTTCCCCGGTGTACTCCTCGGTGGAGCGCACGTCGATCAGCGGCTTGCCGAAGTGGGCAAGGACGTCTTCCTTGTAGGCGCGGATGGGGGCGTCATTGCGCTCCACCACCGGGTAGCCGGCGGAGGGAGTGACGGCCGTGGCGTCGGTGGTCAGCTCGCGGCCCTCGGCAATCCACTTGTCGCGGCCGCCGTCGAGCAGGCGAACATCTTCGTGGCCGAACAACGTGAACACCCACAGCGCGTAGGCAGCCCACCAGTTGGACTTGTCTCCGTAAACCACAACGGTGGTGTCGCGGGAGATGCCCTTGGCCGCGGCGAGCAACGCGAAAGCGGCGCCGTCAATGTAGTCCCGGGTAACGTCGTCGTTCAGGTCTGTGTGCCAGTCGATTTTTACCGCCCCAGGGATGTGGCCGGTCTCGTAGAGCAACACGTCCTCATCGGATTCCACGACAACGAGGCTGCCGTTGGAAGTGGCGCCGCTGGCAATGGCCTCGGCGAGCCACTGGGTGGAAACCAACCGCTCCGGGTGGGCGTAGGCTGCAAACTTTTCATTCGATTCAACTGCAACAGGCATGATGCCCTTTCTCGTAAACTGCTCAGGCTGGGGCCATCCCGGGTAATTCCGGGACTGTTCCGTGACCGTGAGGTGCAGAATGGCGTGCCGCCGCGAAAATACAGGGTGCAGCAGCTATTCCTTATCTATCAGCGTAACGAGTTGGGCACCTGTTTACTTCCTTCGGCGTTAACGCAACGCAATATGGCGTGGGTATTGTTGTCTCCATGAGCCGCGTGCTGTGCCCGGCATGCACTGCTAGAAGAATTTTTATGATCGGAATCGTCCTTGGTACAAGTTGAACAATTGTCCACCCGCCGCCCGGCAGTCTCGGTGGAGGAACTGCTGCAGGGTTTTGTCCCCTCCCCGCGCTTTGGCGAAGTTTCCTTTGACACGTACCGGCCGGACCCGAACCAGCCCTCACAAGCCCAAGCAGTGACTTTGTTGCAGGACTTTGCCGCTGGCACGGCGGCGAAACCGGCAGGCGGGCTGCGTCGGTTCTTTGGCGGCAAATCCAAGGGATCGGCTAAGGGCTCCGCGGCAGGCAAACGGGCCGGGGTTTATCTTGATGGCGGGTTTGGCGTGGGCAAGACCCACCTGCTGTCCTCACTGTGGCATGAGGTGGAGGGGCCCAAGGCCATTGGCACGTTCGTGGAGTACACCAACCTGGTTGGCGCACTGTCCTTCCGCAAGACGGTGGAGGCTTTGAGCCAGTACAAGCTGGTGTGCATCGACGAGTTTGAACTCGATGATCCGGGTGACACGGTGCTGATGTCGCGGTTGATGCGTGAATTGGCCGACGCCGGTGTGAAGCTGGCGGCGACCTCCAACACGTTGCCGGGCTCCTTGGGAGACGGGCGTTTTGCCGCCGTCGACTTCCAGCGTGAAATTCAGGTCCTGGCAGACCAGTTCGAGATTTTGCACATTGACGGTGAAGACTTCCGCCACCGTGGATTGCCCACCCCGCCGAAACCTGTGGCCAATAGCGACCTCGATGCGCGCATGCGAGCCGACTTTGGGAACCAGACGGTGGCCGTGGACGACTTTGGCACACTGGTGGACCACCTGGCCGGCGTCCACCCCTCACGCTATCGGCAGATGCTTGACGGGATCGACGCCGTGGTGTGGCGCAACGTTGCCACCATCACCGAGCAGGCCGTTGCCCTGCGCTTTGTGGTGCTTGCTGACAGGCTCTACGACAGGGATGTGCCGATTCTGGCCAGTGGAGCGCCGCTTGACCAACTGTTCACCGATGAGATGATGACCGGCGGCTATCAAAAGAAGTACTTCCGCGCTGTGTCGCGGCTGACCGCCCTGGCCCGTGAAGCACAGGAAGCGGCGGAAGCGGCCGCTGCGCAGCCCGTGGGCTGATTAACTCCCGGCCACAGTTGCCACAGCCAAGGCGAGGTTAAAGCGAAAAGGCGCCGGTGCCGTCTTCACGACGGGACCGGCGCCTTCTTTGACGCTCTGGACAAGAGCGAAGGGGAACTACTTTCGTGCGCCGTCTACATAGTCGGACGCAGCTTTTTGAGCTCCATCGATCTGATCCTTGAACTTGTCACCGGTCTTTGAATCAACAAAGTCACCGGCCTTTTCAACACCACCCTTGATGGCGTCTTCATGTCCGTCGATCAATCCTTCGGCCTTGCCCTTGATATCGTCAAAAATAGACAACAGGCACCTCCCTTCACTCCTGGGGTCTGTGCGCCCCAACTTTTTACAGCATAGTTGCCGCGTCTTTATTGTCAAGGCAAATTCTCTGTGAGTCTGCCGCAGGTTAGTTCCCATGTGGGACACTATTCATTGCCACATGGCACCCGGACGAGGTGCGCCGTACCCGGTCAGCGACAAGACGGCGTCAAGGAGATGGTTTTCATGGCGTGGGTCGTTTTGATTCTTTCGGGCATGGTGGAGGCCGTGTGGGCCACGGCATTGGGAAGAAGTGAGGGCTTGACCAAAGTTGGTCCCAGCATCGTGTTCGTCGTCGCCATTGTGGCCAGCATGCTCGGCTTGGCCTGGGCCATGCGAACCCTGCCAGTTGGAACCTCCTACGCCGTGTGGGTGGGAGTTGGGGCGGCGTTGACAGTTGGCTATGCCATGTTCACGGGCACGGAAACGGTTTCACTGGTGAAGATCCTGCTTCTGCTGGGCCTGGTGGGCTGCATTGTTGGGCTGAAGATCGCCCACTGACTTGGTGTGGTCAGCCGGCACATGCGGTCCGCCGTCACGGCAGGGGGGTGTCGCCCACGTGGCGTGAGCGCATGTCCGCATAGCCCACAACCAGTGCAAGGATCAGCACCACAAAGATTGCCGTGAACCCGGCGATCAAAGCGACAGCCCAACTACTGAAGCCCAACACTGTGAAGGCCAGCGCAGTGATCACGGCGATGCCCACTGAGGTTCCGATGCGCTGCCCGGTCTGCATGATCCCGCCAGAGCTGCCCGCGTATTCCAGCGGTACCTCAGCCAAGGTGAGTGCCTGGTTGGGGCTGATCACAGAACCCTGTGCCACCCCAACGAAGGAAAGGCTCAGCAGCAGCCACCATTCACTGGCCGCGCCGACGGCATGCAGCCACACCACGAGAATGCTGGCGGCGAGTCCGAACAAACCTACATACAAGCCGCCGATGACGACCTTCCGTCCATAGGTGGCGACCTTGCGTCCGCCCCACAGTGCCGCGATGCCCGAGGCGATGGCACTTGGCAACCCGACCATCCCACTGGCCAACGCGGTGTGGCCGAGCCCCTCCTGAAAGTACAGCGCGACCAGCACCCAAACACTTGTCATGCCAAGAAAGTACAAGCTCACGAGCAGTGTTCCATTGGCGAAGCTCTTCACCTGAAAGATCGCCAGATCAACCATGGGGCTCTTGCCGACACGTTTGTAACGGCGCTCCCACCACAGCCACACTCCCAGGAGCGCGACGCCGGCCAAGAGGACCGCCCAGACCAATGGCGATTCCCGCGGCTGAAGGAAGGGGAAGAGAACAGCAACCACCGCCAGCCCCAAAAGGACCGCGCCCACCATGTCCAGGTCCCGGCTCTGCTTTGGAATGCTTGGGTCGGCCAGCGCGGGTTCCGGCAGCGCGGGATCGCGTTGCCGGTTGCTGTTCAGCAACGGTTTGGGAAGCCACAGGAAGGCAAGCACGACGGCGAGGGCGCCCACCGGGAGGTTCACGAAGAACACCCACCGCCAGCCTTCGGCCACCCCAAACGAGTGGATGAGCAGACCACCAAGGATTGGCCCCGCGGCTACCGAGACACCTACCACGCCACCGAAGACACCGAAAGCGCGACCCCGCTCTGCCCCGCGGAAATACTGTTGGATCATGCCGATCGTCTGCGGGTTGAAAAGACCCGCAGCTATGCCCTGCACGGCACGGGAGATGTTCAGCCAGAGGGCGTCGGGCGAAATTCCTGCTGCGGCGGAACTGAGTGTAAATAATGCAACACCGATGATGAACAAGGGGCCGCGCCCAAACAGATCCCCTGCCCGGCCTGCGGAGACCAGGCCTATTCCGAACGTCAGCGCGTAGCCGGAAAGCACCCACTGCAACTCGGAATGGGAGGCGTTGAGCCCTGTCTGGATCGAGGGCAGTGCCACGTTGACAATACTCACGTCGATCAATGACATAAAAAGCGCGACGACGAGGACCATCAGGACCCGCCAGCGACGCGGATCGGGGGTGTAATTCGGTGTTCTCTGCCCGTCGGTCACGGCCCTAAGCATACTGAGCGGGTTCAGGGGTGTCGACACGTGGCGTTTCCACGAATCGTGTCGGCGATCTGCGTGGCAGTTGCATCAACATCCACCCGGGAATTCCTGCCCCGCGGCTGCTGTTCTTGTAGATGCATACACCGGCCCCAGCGGGCCAGCTAGAGAAGGGACGGGTCCTGCCATGACTTACCGTGTTGGATACTTCGTGGGAAGCCTGTCAAAGCAATCAATCAACCGCAAACTCGCCAACGCCCTTGTGGCTTTAGCACCGACAGAACTTGAACTGGTTGAAATTGAGTACGCCAACCTTCCCCTCTACAACCGAGACCTTGACACCGCGTATCGTTCGGAGGCGGCTGCCTTCAAGGCATCCATAGCCAACGTGGACGCCGTACTTTTTGTCACGCCCGAGTACAACAGGTCCATTCCGGGTGCACTGAAGAATGCCATTGACTGGGGGAGCAGGCCAGCGGGAGAGAACATTTTCAAGGGAAAGCCCGTAGCAACGATCGGCGCCTCCCGAGGGCTGGGAACGGCCATGGCACAGCAGCACCTGAAAAATATTCTCGCTTTCCTGGACGCACCATCGATGGGACAGCCGGAGGGGTACATCAAGTTCACGGACGGGCTCATCGCCGACGATGGGGCCGTGGCAGATCCGCACACGGCTGAGTTCTTTCGTCACTGGATGGCAGCCTTCGCCCAACACATCGCCAGAAACCTCGCCGGCCGTTGACAGGCCCAGCTGACGGGCCCTGTGCACGAAAACAAAAAAAGCCCCTCTGGCCAGCGTTTGTGCTGATCAAAGGGGCTTTCCTCTTGGTGGGCGATACTGGGTTCGAACCAGTGACCTCTCCGGTGTGAACGGAACGCGCTACCACTGCGCCAATCGCCCAACTGTCACTCCATACGATCCGCTTCGCAGACCATGTCAGTTCCTTGGTGCGTTCAAAACAATAGCCCAAACTGCCGTCCACTCATAATCGCCCCTTTTGAGTATGACCCGGCCGAGAGTCAAGGTGCCGAAAAATGCCCGGGGAGTGGCCGGCGTCGTGCATCAAAATGGGGAATGTGACGAGCGCCTCAGCATCAGTTTCTGCCGAAAGTCGAGAAAACGGCACGAAACGAGCTCTAAATGACAGCGATGTAATTCGAAGGGTAAACGTGAAATCCTTGTCAATTCAATGATTTCGGCCCTCCGGAAGCCAGGCAAACCACGCCGAGACGTGGCCGATTTGGTGTTTGGGAAAAAGCTCAGGTAATGTTTTCACCGCAGCAACACGGACTACCGAAGCGGAAACGCGAACGGCTAGGAAAATGTTACTTCTGCGGTTGTAGCTCAGCTGGTAGAGCACCACCTTGCCAAGGTGGATGTCGCGAGTTCGAATCTCGTCAACCGCTCGTAGGACACCGTTCAGCATTCACGGTGGGGTGGCCGAGAGGCGAGGCAACGGACTGCAAATCCGTGCACACGGGTTCGAATCCCGTTCCCACCTCCATTTTGACTGAACCAAAAGTATTGTGCTGTTATTCAGCAGAGTGCCTTTGGGCGATTGGCGCAGCGGTAGCGCGCTTCCCTGACACGGAAGAGGTCACTGGTTCGATCCCAGTATCGCCCACGAATGAACTTGGCAGTTCATTCAACTGATGAAAGTCAGTTACTGTAGTACAGCATCACATTGCGGTCGTAGCTCAGCTGGTAGAGCACCACCTTGCCAAGGTGGATGTCGCGAGTTCGAATCTCGTCGACCGCTCCGAACAACACGAACTGCCGGAATCCACCACGGATTCCGGCAGTTTTGTGCAATACTTACGCAGGCAAGAAAAATTAGCCAGCTAGGCATTGGGCGATTGGCGCAGCGGTAGCGCGCTTCCCTGACACGGAAGAGGTCACTGGTTCGATCCCAGTATCGCCCACCATGACAAAGGCACCCTTGAAGGGTGCCTTTGGACGTTAACACGACTTGAGGGACCCCGACGCAGCGTATTGGGGTGCTTATCCACAGTTCACCGCGGCGCTGCTGCGCCGCGTCCGACGGTAGTGGAATAGTGGAGGCATGAGCGCACCAGCATTGGCACACAGCACCGAATTGGGGCGCATGTACGCCCGTTCCCTCCAAGACCCGCCCAAGGTTCCTTCCATCACCACCGTCATTGGTCAGCAGGCCAACTCCCTGGACGGCTGGATCGGCTACATGGCGGCGACGGCCGTGGCGAACCACCCCGACCTGGGTGCTGCCATTGGCAACCCCGGCCAACTACGCACCGTGGTGCGCGACAGCTCCAACGCTGCCGAACAGTTCAGGGACGCCGCGGCCGCCCGCGGCGATAGAGTCCATAACTACTGCGAACAGGTGGCTTTGCGGGCCCTGGGCCGGCCGCACCAAGTGCCCGAAGCGCTCGAAGCGCTTAATGAAAACCGTGAAGGTGACTTTGCGCTGCGCTTCGATGACTGGTGGAAGCAGTACGACGTCCAGCCGCTGGCCCCTGAAATCACTGTGTGGAATGAATCCGTGGGCTATGCCGGCACGCTTGACCTGGTGGCGACCATTGGCGGGAAACTGTGCATCATCGACTACAAGACCAAGGGCACGGACCGCAACGGCCAGGTGAAAAGCCTCGACGCCAAGGTAGTCATGCAACTGGTGGCGGGAATGAAGGCCGAGGAGTCCATCGTGGACGAAGCAGCTGGCACATGGGAAGCATGGAAGTACGGTCAGGACCCCATCCTGCTGGGTGTGGCCATCGGGGAGACTGAAGTGCGCACGCTCCGGGCCAACCCGCAGGTCCTGAAGGCGCACTGGTTTAAGTTCGCGTCGCTGCGGCGGGTGTGGCAAACCTCATTGGATGCCTCGGCTGCAGGAGCGCCATTGCTCGATATTGCGCCACCGGCCGCACCGGCAGCCAACTAGACTTGAAGAACCAGTTGTTTTAGCGCACCGGAACCGGTCCGCAACAACACCCAAGCAATGACACTCGAGTAACAACACCAAAGTGAGGTGCCCACCCATGGCCATCCTGAGCATTCGCATCATTGGCGACCCTGTCCTGAGAACCGTCGCCGAAGAGGTGACGGTTTTTGGCCCTGAACTGGCCAAGCTCATTGAGGACATGCGCGAAACCATGGTCGATGTCCGCGGTGCCGGCTTGGCAGCACCGCAAATCGGGGTGAACAAACGCATCTTCACGTACTCCGTGGACGGTGCGCAAGGGCATATCATCAACCCCGTCCTAGTCGCCAGCGACGACTTCGCCCCGGCCGAGCCCGAGGGCTGCCTGTCGGTTCCCGGCCTGGGCTTCCACGTTGCGCGGCACCGCTGGGTGCGAATCACCGGAGTCGACATGGACAATAACCCCATCGACATGGAAGCCGCCGGCACCTTGGCCAAATGCTTCCAGCATGAAACAGACCACCTGAACGGCACGTTGTACGTTGACCGGTTGGAAGGCGAAGACCGCAAGGAAGCCCTGCGTGCCATCCGCATGGCGAACTATCAGGACGTGACGGCCGGAACCGTGGCCAAGCGCGCCCTCACCGTCGGCTCGGCCTTTGGTGCAGGGGCCGCCCAATGAGGGTGCTGTTTGCCGGGACACCAGCTGTTGCGCTGCCCTCCCTTGAAGCGTTGCGGGCTGCCGGGCACCAGATCGTCGCTGTGCTGACCCGCCCCGACGCGCCGCTGGGCCGTAAACGCATCCTCACGCCGTCGCCCGTGGCTGCGCGCGCCGCCGAGCTGGGACTGCCCGTAATCAAGGCAAACAAGGTCGACGCCGAGGCTGCCGCCGCCATTGCCGCAGCGGCACCTGATGTAGCGGCGATCGTAGCGTACGGGGCGCTCGTCCCCGAAAGCGCGCTGCGCATTCCGGCGCACGGTTGGATCAACCTGCACTTCTCGCTGCTGCCAGCCTGGCGTGGCGCCGCGCCTGTGCAACATTCGGTGATCAACGGCGATGAAATCACCGGTGCGTCCACGTTCCTGCTGGAACAGGGCCTCGACACGGGACCCGTCTTCGGCACTTTGACGGAGAGCATCCGCCCCACGGACACCGGTGCCGTGCTGCTAGAACGGCTGTCGCACAGCGGCGCCATGCTGCTGGTGCAGACCATTGACGGCCTTGCCGCCGGCGCCCTCAGCGGAGTGCCGCAGCAAGGGGAAGTCTCCCTGGCGCCCAAACTGACTCTTGAGGACGGCCACGTGCACTGGGACAACCCCGCGCTGGCCATTTCCCGGCGCATCCGCGGCGTCACCACCGAGCCCGGAGCATGGACCATGCTCGGCGGGCAGCGTTTCAAGCTGGGACCAGTGCAGCTGCGTACCGACGTCATGGACCTTGAACCGGCCCGCCTTCGCGTCGACGGGAAAGCCGTTCTGGTGGGGACCGGCTCACACTCCGTTGAACTGGTGGATGTCCAGCCAGCCGGCAAAAAACTTATGAAAGCAACGGACTGGGCCCGCGGCCTGGCCAACAAGGAAGATGTGGTGTTTGAATGACCAGCGAGCAAGGCGGACGTTCGAGCCACCAAAACCAGCAGTCGGGACAGCGGGACCAGTCGGGCCAGCCGGGGAACTCCGGCGGTGTGAAGCGCCGGGACGCTGCGGGGCGTGAACGCAATCGAAGTACCGGCCGGAACAGGACGGATACGGCCCCCGGCCAACGCACACGCGTTGCCGACCCGGCACGCCTAGTCGCCTTTGAGGTGTTGCGCGCCGTCTCCGGCGATGATGCCTACGCGAACCTCGTGCTGCCCACCCGCATCCGGCGCCACGGTCTTGACCGCCGCGACGCAGGCTTTGCCACGGAACTGACCTACGGTGCGCTGCGAGCCCAGGGCACTTACGACGCAATCTTGGCCAAGTGCGTGGACCGCCCGCTGAGCGAGTTGGATCCGGCCATCCTGGATGCATTGCGCATTGGCGCGCACCAGCTGATGGCCATGCGCGTGCCAACACACGCCGCCTTGGACCAGACGGTGGGGCTGGCGCGTGCCGTCATCGGTGCCGGACCCTCCGGGCTTGTCAACGCCGTGCTGCGCAAGGTGGCGGCGAAGGAACTTCCGCAGTGGCTCGAGGAACTGACGGAGGGCCTGACCGACGAGGTGAAGATTGCCTCGATCGAGCACTCTCATCCCGAGTGGATTGTGCGTGCCATGCGCCAGGCGCTGGTGGCCCACGGCCGTGATATTTCCGAAATCACCGCGCTGCTGGAGGCTGACAACCAGGCTCCCGTGGTGAACTTGGTGGCGCTGCCCGGCCTGGGCGACTTGTCCGAGGCCTTCGAGGCCGGCTTCACCCCTGGCGAACTGGTGGCTGACTCAGCGCTGTCCTCCGGCGGGGACCTGAGCCGGCTGGAGAGCGTGCGTGACGGTTCCGTCCGCGTTCAGGACGCAGGCTCCCAGCTGGTGGCCCGCGCACTGGCCGCCGTCGAAATTGCCACCGACCTGGGTGCCACCGACGGGGACGAGGGCGAAGAGCGCTGGCTTGATCTGTGCGCCGGCCCCGGTGGCAAGGCTGCCCTGCTGGCAGCACTGGCCGCGCAAAAGGGTGCCTGGATTCTTGCCAACGAGCCCTCTGCGCACCGTGCGAAGCTGGTCTCGCAAGCCCTCGGCGCCGTGCCGGAAGACACTTGGACCGTGCGCACCGGCGACGGCCGCGACATTGGCCGCGAGCACCCCGACGCTTTTGACCGGATTCTGGTCGATGCGCCCTGCACCGGACTGGGAGCCTTGCGCCGTCGTCCCGAGTCCCGGTGGCGCCGCCAACTCTCCGACGTGGGCGAACTGGGCCGGTTGCAGCGTGAACTGCTCGACTCAGCCTTGGCCGCCGTCAAACCCGGGGGAGTGGTGGCGTATGTGACGTGCTCGCCCCACGTCGCTGAGACGATCGCCGTCGTCGATGACTCGCTGCGTAAACGCGACGACGTGGAACTGCTCGACGCCGGAAGCGTCCTGGATTCTGTCAGCCTCAGTGGCAACCTGCACGCCGGCAACGCCACCTCGACCATTCCCGGACACGAGAAAATGGCGCAGCTGTGGCCACACATCCACCATAGCGACGCCATGTTCCTGGCCCTGATCCGCAAGAACTGATGCTTTAGCACTTAGCCGCAACTCCCAGTACCCAACCCCAAGCACAAAGATGAGGTTCACCATGACCAGCTCTTCACTTGCCTGTTGCATCAACCCCAGCATCCTGTCGGCGGACTTCGTCAACCTTGAGGCTGAACTGGACCGCATTGCGAATGCCGACGCAGTGCACGTCGACGTCATGGATAACCACTTTGTGCCCAATTTGACGATTGGGCTGCCGGTGGTGGAGCGGATTCAGCAAGTCAGCGCCGTGCCGTTGGACGCGCACCTGATGATTGCCGACGTCGACCGCTGGGCGCCGCTCTACGCGGACGCCGGGCTCGCTTCGGTGACGTTCCATGTGGAGGCTTCCGACGCTCCCATCAAGCTGGCCAGGGAATTGCGGGCCAGGGGATCCAAGGCCGGCATGGCACTGCGCCCGGCCACGCCGGTGGAACCGTACCTGGACATGCTCACCGAACTGGACATGCTGTTGATCATGACGGTTGAGCCCGGCTTCGGCGGCCAGGCGTTCCTGGACGTCACGCTGCCCAAGATCCGCCGCGCCCTCGCCGCCATAGAAGGCAGCGGCATCAACGTGGCCATTCAGGTGGATGGCGGCATCACGGAGGAGACCATCACCCGCGCGGCAGAAGCCGGGGCCAACGTTTTCGTGGCGGGCTCCGCCGTGTACGGCAAGCCGTCTCCGGCCGAGGCCATCGATGCGCTGCGCGCCAAGGGGCAGCTGGCCTTCCGTTGAATCGCCCATGGCCTTGATAGAAAAGCCTCGAAGATATTTGAGCGGTGACATCCGTGGACAGATATTCGAGTGGCTAGTAGAGTTCCGTTACCGGCGTGTGGTAGGAATTGGCTTTGGGAGGGTGTGCGGCACGGTTGGCATAGATTCGTTCCCTGGCAAGCAGGTCTCATAGGTTGGCCAACCAACTTTTAGGAGACAGCGTGAAACGCAGGCTTGCTTCGGTCCTCACGGGGGCAATATTTGCTTTGGCCCTCACACCCGTGCTGGCTGCACCGGTCGCGGCTGCTTCACCGTTCAGCTTTGCCGTAATCGGTGATATGCCGTACGGAGCCGCACAGTTGTCCGTGTTTCCGCAGCGCATTGGGCAGATCAATGCCGATCCCGATGTGCAGATGGTGGGTCATCTGGGGGATATCGGCGGACCGCCCAACTGCTCCGATTCGTACTATTCCACCATCAAGTCCAACTTCGACCTATTTTCGGATCCACTCCTTTATACGCCCGGTGACAATGAGTGGAGTGATTGCTCTGATGCATCCGTTGGGGCGGCTAATCCCTTGAACCGTCTGGCCGCTATACGCCAAGTTTTCTTCCCCCAACCGGGCCGCAGTCTTGGTCAGAACCCGGTGGACGTCACTGCACAGCCAGGCTATCCGGAAAACGTACTGTTGCAACAGCAAGACATCACTGTTGGCATGGTCCATATTGTTGGCCCGTCGAATGGGCTGGGATGGTGGAGCGGCAACACTGCTGTCACACCTGAACAGAAGGCAGAAGTGGTTGCCAGAACCGCCGCGGATATTTCACTCATCCGCAGCGTTTTTGCCACAGCGAAGACGAACAACAGCAGGGCCGTGGTTCTGATGACGCAGGCAGACATGTTCACCGGGACACCGAATATCACTGCCTACGGCCAGTTGGTGAAGGTTATTGCCGCTGAAGCTTTGGCATATGGCAAGCCCGTGTACTTGTTCAACGGAGATACCCACACTTTCGCCAGCGATAAGCCTCTGGCCGCCTCAAAATGGTTGGCGTACTACGGCATCACGGCTGCGGTCCCCAACCTTTCTCGATTCACCGTCCGGGGCGGTCCTAACGGGGCCGAATGGCTGAAGGTGAAGGTCGTTAGTTCTGCCGAAGTTCTTTCCGTTCAACGGGTAACGTTCGGGAGCGTCGTAGCGCCAGTGGCAGCGTTTACCGCCACGACCAAGGGTCTCTCTGGAACGTTTAACGCCGCTGGGTCCTCAGGAGCTGGGGGTGTAGCTGGATACAAATGGACTTTTGGAGACGGAACGGCGGGCAGCGGAATCGCGCCGTCGCATGAGTATGCAGCCGCCGGTACTTATTCGGTCACTCTCCTGGTCACCGATAGTCAGGGTGGTACGGCGTCGAAAACTGCTTCTGTGACAGTCACCTCCGTTCCGGGAGTGGAAAGTGTCGTCGTCCCTGCGAAGTCGAGTTGGAGTTGGCGCTTTGCCCAATCCGCTCCGGATCTGGCGTGGAAAAATCCCGGGTATGACGTGTCGACTTGGGGGTCAGGCCCCGGTGTGCTCGGATTCGGTTCCACCGGGCTTGGCACAAATATTGACGTCAGTGGGGCCACCAGTAGTCGGCCTCTAGCCGCCTACTTCGTGAAAAAATTTACTGTGGAATCGGTTTCCGCCGTGACGAAACTATCCTTCAGCGTCCTCGCCGATGATGGAGTCGTCGTCTTCGTCAACGGCTCTGAAGTGGGCCGGAGCAATATGCCGGCGGGTCCTGTGACGATCAACACCTACGCCACTTCGTCCACAAAAAATCCGGTCGCCCTCGCGAACCCAGCGGTGTTTGAGGTCCCAGTGTCACTCTTGGTAAATGGAACCAATACTATCGCAGCTGAATCACACCTGAATTACCACGGAACTAAGGACATCAGCTTCGACCTTACGGCCACTGCAACCACGTCCGGAGGCGGTGGCGGCCAAGTGCCCAACTTGTCTCCAGTGGCTGCTTTCACGAACAGCACAGACGCGCTGGTTGCTGATTTTGACGGTTCAGCGTCAAAAGATCCGGACGGGACGATTGTTTCCTACGCATGGACGTTTGGTGACGGGGGCACCGGATCCGGCCCGACAGTCTCTCACGCCTATGCTAAAGCCGGTAGCTACAACGTCGCATTGACCGTCACCGACGACCAGGGAGCCAAAGGCACTATCACCCACCAGGTAACGGTGGCTGCCATCACGCCCCCGGATGGCAAGATTTTAGCGACAGACAGCTTTAGTCGTTCCGTTGCCTCCGGCTTCGGCAGCGCCGAGATTGGAGGGGCGTGGAGTGTTACCGGAGCGACCAACAGCTACTCCGTCAACGGCGGTGCCGCTGCGATTACAGGCTTGGCCAAAAAGAACAATTACGCCTATCTCAATGCGGTTTCTTCCAGTGACACGGACGTCCAAGCCACCGTCGGTGTCAACCGGCCCACGGTCAGCAGTGTCTACGCTGGGCTGATCGGACGGCGGGTCGGTACGTCCTCATACGGGGCCCGGGTTGTCGCCAGCTCAACGGGATACGTGCAGTTGCACTTACAGTTGAACACCGATACTTTGCTGAAGACTGTCACCGTCCCAGGTTTGAGCTTGGTCAGCGGGGACAAGCTCCAGCTGCGTCTCCAAGTCACCGGCAGCTCTCCGACTACCATCTCAGCCAAAGTTTGGAAGACCGGCACGGTAGAACCGGCCACTTGGCAGCTCAATTCCACCGATTCTACTGCGGCCTTGCAAGCGCCAGGAGCCATTGGTATATACACCTACCTCAGCACCAGCGGGGCACCAAACCCCGCGACAGTCACTTTTGATAACCTGCAGGCTAGTAAAACACACTAGGCAGCGGCGGGCCCCTCTGCGGATGGGAACTCGCTGGCGTCTGGTGGTGTGGCCCAGATGTAGGGTTGTGGATCTGGCCGTTGAAGCTTTTTTCCATGGAGCTGAAAATGCGGGTACGGCGGATTTCGGATCTCACCGCAGCGCCTGAGACGCGCCGGATTCAGCATCTACTTGAGGGCAGTGCCGATAAGATTTAGCATGCCGGCGCATTGGGTGCCATAATGAAAGTGGTTCCGGCAATCGTCGGATCCAAAAATGTTTTTTTACGTGCTCCGGGGTCGGTGTAATTCCGAACCGGCGGTTATAGTCCGCGACCCGCACGCAGCCAGCTGGCAACAGCAGGACGCGTTCGGTTGATCTGGTGAAATTCCGGAACCGACAGTTAAAGTCTGGATGGGAGAAGCACGAACAGTCTTGGCCGCCAGGTCAGGGGTGTGGCAGAAGCGTTCCTGCTTTTCGCCCGTCCTTGTACCCTGCGCGCCGCTGTACGTTACCCCCGGAGCCATCGCGGTCTCGAAAGGGCAAGGGTAACGATGGACGTTCTGCGATGGCTCTTTGAAGCCAAACTTGAATTCGCCGGTGGCGGATTCATTTTATGGCGAGAAGTCATAGGCAATCTTTTTGGGCTCGCCAGCGCCCTCGGCGGCATGCGCCGCAAAATCTGGGCTTGGCCGGTGGGCATAGTCGGCAACCTCCTGCTTTTCACCGTCTTCATGGGCACCGTCTTCGGCTCCCCGGACCGTGTGAACCTGCTGGGCCAGGCCGGCCGCCAAATCATGTTCATCGCCGTCTCCATCTATGGTTGGCAGCGCTGGAACCAGACCCGGCACAAGAAGGACGACGACGGCGCGCACGTGGGCCAGGCGGTCGAACCTCAGTGGGCCGGGGCCAAGGCACGCTGGCTCCTACTCGCAGCCATGGTGGGTGGCACCGCCATCCTCACCCCCATTTTCCGGCTCATGGGCTCCTACGAACCTGTCTGGGCTGACGCCTGGATCTTCATGGGCTCGTTGCTGGCCACCTATGGCATGGCCAAGGGTTGGGTTGAGTTCTGGCTGATCTGGGTCGCTGTGGACTTGGTGGGCGTGCCGTTGCTGTTTAGCGCCGGCTACTACGCCTCCGCCTTCATGTACATCTTCTACGGGGCCTTCACGCTGACCGGATTCTTCGTCTGGTGGAGGGTGCGGCACACTAGCGACGTCCAAGCCCGCACTGTGTCAGTGGACACCACCTTCCCCGATATCACCGTGGGAACTGGCACCGTGGGCACTGAAACAGTGGGCACTCACACCACTGCGGGCAAGAAAGAGGCAAAACTGTGAAATTCAATTCCATGGACTCAGGCTTCATGAATTCCGGACCCTTCGGCCATGACTTAGGGCACTTCACCGCAGCCGAAACTCTCGGCATGGAAACGGCATTATCTGCCGCCAGGCAGGGTGTTCGCGGGGCCAACCCGCTGGTGGGTGCTGCCATTATCGACGCCGACGGCACGTTCCTTGCCATCGGCTACCACCGTGGCGCAGGCACTCCCCACGCAGAAACGGACGTTATCAACCGCCTGCTGGGGACCGGAGTCAAACGGGACCTTTCCGCCGCCACGCTCATTGTGACACTCGAACCGTGCAACCATGTGGGCCGCACAGGTCCCTGCACGCAGGCCATTCTTGACGCCGGTATTGGCAATGTGGTGTTTGCTGTCAGGGACCCGCATCAGCCGGCCTCAGGAGGCGCCGAAGTCCTCCACAATGAAGGCATCAATGTCCGCATGGGACTCATGGCTGCAGAAGCCGAAGACCTGAACCGGCAGTGGTTTGTGGCCGTGCGTGAAAAACGTCCTTTCATCACCGCCCGCCTGGCGCAAACAGTGGACGGCAGGATTGCTGCCGTGGATGGCACCAGCCAATGGATCACCTCGAAGGAATCCCGCCAGGACTCTCACGACCTGCGTGCCCGCGTAGATGCCATTGTGGTGGGCACCGGAACCGTCATGGCGGACAACCCGCGCCTTACCGCGCGTGCCGCCGACGGTTCTGACACACACCACCAACCCTTGCGGGTGGTCATGGGCTTGCGCGAAATTGCTGCCGATGCGGCTGTCCGCGGCGCATCAGGCACCCCGAGCAGCCCAGACCGCCTGGGGGACGAAGACTTCCTGGCCCTGCACACCCACGACCCTGCCGCCGTCGTGCGTGAACTGCAGGAGCGCGGAGTGGGCCACCTGATGATCGAAGGTGGGTCGATGATCAGCGGAGCGTTCCTGGCGAAGGGCCTCGTGGATGAACTTGTGGTGTATTTGGCCCCCACACTGCTCGGCGCCGGCATCCCTGCGCTGACGGACCTGGGCATCGGCACGCTTGCCGAGGCGCAGCGCTGGGAGTGGGACGGGACCACCACCGGACCAGTTGAAGTGCTGGGGCCGGACTTGAAATTGACGCTTATGCCGGCCAAGGCCGCAGCGAAGGATGCCGGCGATGCTGCCGGTTCCGCTGCCGCCGCCAGCACAGAAAGAGGATAGAAATGTTTACCGGAATCATTGAAGGACGCGGCACAGTGCAGCGCGTTGACCTGCACCCGGAGTCCGACAGCGCCGTGCTGGTGCTCAACGCCGGAGACGTACTGGGCGGCCTTGAGCTGGGCGGCTCGCTGGCGGTCAATGGCGTGTGCCTCACAGCAGTGCGGCTCGAGCGCGGCACGGTGGAAGTTGACGTCATGGGCGAGACCCTTGTGCGCACCACCACCGGCGAACTTTCCAGCGGGGACACGGTGAACCTTGAACGCTGCGTTCCTGCCGGCGGGCGCCTTGACGGGCACGTTGTACAGGGACATGTGGACGGCACAGGCTCGCTGTTGGAGCGTGAAAACCAGAGCAAGTGGGAGCGGCTGCGTTTTGCCGTCCCCACGGAACTGTCACGCTACATCGCCGAAAAGGGCTCCATCGCCATTGACGGCGTCTCGCTCACGGTCACCGCCGTCAGCCCGGCCGCCGAAGCGCAGCAGTGGTTTGAGGTGGGGCTCATCCCCGTCACCCTGGCCAAGACCGGTTTGGGCGCGAAGGCGGTGGGCGGCGCGGTGAACCTGGAGGTTGACGTGCTGGCCAAATACGCTGAGCGCCTGCTGGAATTCTCCACATTGAAGGATGCCGGACATGAGTGAAACCATCATCCCCGAAACGCTCCTGGACCCCATCAACATGGCCATTGCCGCCATGGGGCGCGGGGAGGCCGTGCTTGTGGTCGACGACGAAGACCGCGAGAACGAGGGCGACATCATCTTCGCCGCCCAATATAGCACCCCCGCACTCATGGGCTGGACCATCCGGCACAGCTCCGGGGTGGTCTGCATCCCCATGGATGACGCCCACGCCGATCGCCTGGCCTTGCCGCCCATGGTCGCGCACAACCAGGACGCTAAAGGCACCGCCTACACCGTCAGCTGCGATGCGGCGTTCGGGGTCAGCACCGGCATCAGCGCCACCGATCGCTCGCTGACTGCCACCATCTTGGCCAACCCGTTGTCCATGCCCGACGCCGTCACCCGCCCCGGGCACATATTCCCCCTTCGCGCGGTGGCCGGGGGAGTGCGCCAACGCCCGGGTCACACCGAAGCGTCAGTTGAACTGTGCAGATTGGCAGGCTGTGAACCTGTTGCGGTGATCGCCGAAGTCGTCGATGACTCCGGGGAGATGATGCGCCTCCACAGCCTGCGCGACTTCGCTAACGAACATGGTTTGGTACTGGTTTCCATCGCTGATCTCGTAGCGCACGTGGCTGGGCTGGACGCTGCCGGGTTAGACGCTGCCGGGCCGGAAGCCACTGGGCTGGACGGGATGTCGGCATGAGCGGTGAGCAGCCTGCCGTGACGGGCGGCCCCGTGGTGCAGTTGCCCACCCGCTTTGGCACCTTCGAAGCCCAGGCGTGGGTGGTCTCTGCCACGGGTGCAGAACATTTGAGCCTCAGCGCACCCGGTGAGTCAGCAGATGCTGCTGCCGTTGCGGGGGAGACTGGGCTGGCAGGGGAGGAATACGTTCCGCTGGTGCGTCTGCACTCGGAGTGCCTGACAGGGGACGTCTTCGGTTCCTACCGCTGCGATTGCGGCGAACAGCTGGACTTCGCACTAGAAGTGATCCACCGCCGCGGCGGAACCTTGGTGTACCTACGCGGTCACGAAGGCCGCGGTATCGGCTTGGCCAATAAGATGCGCGCCTACAGCCTGCAGGAAGCCGGCGCGGACACCGTCGAAGCCAATGAACAATTGGGGCTGCCCGTTGACGGGCGCGACTACGCGGCCGCAGCCGGAATCCTGCGTTCGCTGGGCCTGCTGCGCATTGCGCTGCTGAGCAACAACCCGTTGAAACAGGAACAACTTCTGGGCCATGGCATTGACGTGGTCAAGGTGGTCCCCACCGAGGTTCCTGCCCGGGCCGAAAACCTGCGCTACCTGAAAACCAAGCGGGACCGCATGCACCATGCGCTCTCCATCACAACGCCGTCGGACACCGCGCCGACGAACACAGCGCCGAAAACTGACACCACTCCATCATCGACGAAAGGACACACAGCATGAGCGGCCACGGAGCACCAGGCATTGGATTTGGCACGGAAGAAAAGTCACGGGCAGCCGGTATGAAGGTTGCCATCGTGGCGGCCAGCTGGCACACCCAAATCATGGACGGACTGCTGGCCGGAGCCATGCGCGGCGCGGCTGACGCGGGTGTTGAGAATCCTGTGGTGGTGCGTGTCCCCGGCAGTTTTGAGCTTCCCGTGGCGGCAGCCCGATTGTCCGCGAAGTTCGATGTGGTGGTGGCACTGGGCGTGGTCATTCGCGGCGGCACACCCCACTTTGAGTACGTGTGCCAGGCGGCAACCATGGGCCTGACCGACGTCAGTGTGCGCAGCGGCAAGCCGATCGGCTTTGGCGTGCTGACGTGCGACACCGAGGAGCAGGGCATCGCCCGCGCCGGCCTGCCGGGTTCGGTTGAAGACAAGGGCCACGAAGCCATCACGGCAGCCCTGTCCACAGCCCTGACCCTGGCAGCACTGGACGTCTAAACCCTGATTGAAGGCCAGGGGAGGGAATATACCGCCCCCACCTACCAACGCTCCTGCAGCTTCCGGCCGTTACAACCGGACGCTCCTGCATGTTCCGGGCATTTATCTCTAACGATCCGGCGCATCTTGTCTGCTTGCACGCCAGCATAGGCGCACGAGCAGGCAAGATGCGTTTGTGCCTGAATGGCGCAGTGTCCGGAACAACAACGACTGGCTTGGGTGCTAGCCGAGTGCCCGCGCTTCGACCTCGTTCACGTCCCTCGACCGCAATCCAGCTGATGCGCAACGGCGGTCTTAAGGGGCGGGCGCGGGCATGTGGCGCATGCGCGGTTTCAGGCGCCCGGGCCCTAAATCTGCTTCCCAGATCTGTTCACATGCTGGACACGCCTTGTCTCAAAATCCTCAAAGCAGTGTCGAAGCAAGTAAGGTGGTCAGCGTGAAGACCTTCGAATCCCTTTTTGATGAGCTCAGCGAGAAAGCCGCAGCCCGGCCCGCTGGCTCCCGTACCGTGATCGAACTTGAATCCGGCATTCACGGCATCGGCAAGAAAGTGGTTGAGGAAGCCGCCGAGGTGTGGATGGCCGCCGAGTATGAGTCGGACGAGGCCTGCGCCGAGGAGATTTCCCAGCTGTTCTACCACCTGCAGGTCATGATGATCGCCAAGGGTTTGACCCTTCAGGACGTCTACAAGCATCTCTAGCCACACGCCGTGGC
The DNA here is from genome assembly GCF_017353415.1 of Arthrobacter sp. E3. GTDB lineage: Bacteria > Actinomycetota > Actinomycetes > Actinomycetales > Micrococcaceae > Specibacter. Next base: position 18,739 of record NZ_JAFMPX010000019.1, on the reverse strand, counting down.
TGCTTGACCAACCCTGAACTGGCATTGCACAAAATGCCCAAACCTATTGCTATATACGATCTGAAAGAACTTTTCCTTATGCTGCGTGTTGCCGTCCCCAACAAGGGTGCCCTGTCCGAAGCCGCTTCAGCGATGTTGGCGGAGGCCGGCTACCGCCAGCGCCGCGATTCCCGCGAGCTGGTCATGGTAGACCCTGAAAACAATGTCGAATTCTTTTTCCTCCGTCCCCGTGACATCGCCGTCTACGTCGGTGCTGGCACGCTCGACGTCGGAATCACCGGCCGCGACCTGCTGCTCGATGCAAAGGTCGACGCCGACGAGCTGCTGCCGCTCGGTTTTGCCATCTCCACCTTCCGCTTCGCCGGCCCGGTGGGCCACTTCAGCAGCGCCGCCGAGTTGGAAGGCAAGCGCCTGGCCACCAGCTACGACGTGCTGCTGCGCGAATACCTGACTGAGTTGGGCATCAATGCCCAAGTTGTCCGTCTTGACGGGGCCGTGGAATCCTCGGTCCGCCTCGGTGTCGCAGACGCCATTGCCGACGTCGTGGAAACCGGCAGCACACTCAAGGCCGCTGGTATGGAGATTTTTGGCGAGCCCATCTTGAAATCTGAGGCCCTGCTCATTGGTCGCCGCGGCGTGACCCCGCCCGCCGGCGTCGAAGTTCTGATCCGCCGCCTGCACAGTGTCCTCGTCGCCCGCCAGTACGTGCTGCTGGACTACGACGTGCCGAAGTCGCTCATGGACCAGGCCACCGCGCTCACCCCGGGGCTGGAATCGCCCACCGTTTCCCCGTTGCGCGACTCGGACTGGGTCGCCGTGCGCTCCATGGTCTCGGCCAAGGACACCAACCGGATCATGGATGAACTGTATGAGCTCGGCGCCCGCGCCATCCTCGTCAGCAGCATCCACGCCTGCAGGATCTAGGGCCAGCCATGAGTGTTGCCATTAGGGTCATCCCCTGCCTTGACGTCGATGCCGGCCGCGTGGTCAAGGGCGTCAAATTCCAGAACCTGCGCGACGCCGGTGATCCAGTTGAGCTGGCACAGCGTTACGACCGTGCCGGGGCGGATGAGCTGACGTTCCTTGACGTGACGGCGTCGTCCGGAAACCGGGAGACCACCTTCGACGTCGTCTCCCGGGCAGCCGAGCAGATCTTCATCCCGCTTACGGTGGGCGGGGGAGTGCGCGAGGTGTCCGACGTCGACAAGCTGCTGCGCTATGGTGCCGACAAGGCTTCCATTAATACGGCAGCGATCGCGCGCCCTGCCGTCATCGACGAGATCACCCGGCGTTTCGGTTCCCAGGTTCTCGTGCTCAGCGTTGACGCGCGGCGCACCCAGGGTGCTGTGACGCCGTCGGGCTTTGAAGTGACCACGCACGGCGGGCGCAAAGGCACCGGAATGGACGCCATTGAGTGGGCCAAGGAAGCGGCCGACCGTGGTGTGGGGGAGATCCTGTTGAATTCGATCGACGCGGACGGGACGAAGGAAGGCTTCGACCTAGAGCTGATCCGCCTTGTCCGCGCGGCCGTGCACATCCCCATCATCGCCTCGGGAGGAGCCGGCAAGCCCGAGCACTTCCCGCCGGCCGTAGCAGCAGGCGCCAACGCGGTGCTGGCTGCGTCAGTGTTCCACTTTGGCCCGGACAGCGCCATCGCCGACGTCAAGAAGGCCATCCGCGACGCCGGTTACGAAGTCCGCTAGCCCAACGCTCCTGCACTTTCGGGCCTTTACCTACCGACGCTCCTGCACTTTCTGGGGTGATTCTCGCGACGCTTTTGCGCTCTGAAGGGTCATCCAATGGGAAGCGCAGGAGCGTTTATGTTTGGTGCCCTGAAACTGCAGGAGCGTGTAACACCGGTGGCCGAAAGGTGCGGGAGGGTGTGGCAGAGAGACCCCGAACGTGCGGGAGCGTCGGTAGGAGAGGGTGCTCAGAGGCCGACCACTGCGGTTTGCAGCAGTGCGACGGCGTCGGGTTGGCCTTCGAACGTCACGAGGGCTTGGCCGGTGCGGCCGTTGGCGTGCATGGCCAGCTCCCCGGGTTCGCCGATGATGGCCACCGAGACGGGTGCGCGCTTGGCCACGTGGCGGGGCCCTTGGGGATCGACCAGCACGATGCCCAAGTCGACGCTGCGGTACAAAATAGCTGCGCGCTTGACCAGTTCAGCCCAGAGAGCCTCGGAGTAGTCGGCATCCAGTGCCCGGGGCGCCCAGCGGTCGGTGGCGCGGCGGACGTCCTCGGTGTGGACGAAGAATTCGATGAGGTTTGCTGTGCGGTCGATCGGCTTCCAGGCAAACAGCGACATCTTGGGCGGGCCTGCACGGAACTTCTCCACAAGTTCGGCGAACGCCGCGGGTGTGCTTGACTCAGCGGCGAGGGCAGCGATGGCCTTATCGGTCGCCTTGCGCCAGGGCTTCAGGACCATGCCCAAGCCGACGCGGGGGTTGTGTTCGCGCAGGTAAAGGTGCGCGGCCAGTTCCTGGGTGCGCCATCCTTCGCACAATGTGGGAGCACCGGGACCGGCTGCCAGCAGGGTCTCGGCGAGTACTTCACGGGATGGTTCTACAAATTGCATCACTTGTGAAATTAGCATGTATTGGCCGCGGACGGGAGCCGGAACCGCCGCAAAGGCACGCGATCTTCGCAACAGCCGCGCGATTTGCCCCACACACCCACTACGAATGCCCGTCACGGCGGCATCTGGCACTAGAATTGGCAGTGATGCAGCAAAGCCCAGAACCCCAGCCAGTGCCCGAAATTTTCAGCCCCCAGCCGTCCCTAGAGTTGCCGGCGGATGTCTTGGCGATGCTCAAACACGACGGGGCAGGCCTCGTGGCCGCCATCATCCAGCAGTTCGACTCCAAGGAAGTCCTCATGCTCGGATGGATGGACAACGAATCGTTGCGCCGGACACTCACCTCCGGCCGGGTGACGTTCTACTCGCGATCACGGCAGGAATATTGGCGCAAGGGAGACACCTCCGGCCACTTCCAGTTCGTGAAATCGGTGGCCCTCGACTGCGACGGCGACGCCCTGCTGATCACCGTGGACCAAGTCGGCGCCGCCTGCCACACCGGCACCCACACGTGCTTCGATGACCGCGAGCTCGCAGCGGTCGTGGGCAGCCGCGGAGAATAAGCCCCGCCCCCGCCCCACCCCCAAGACTTGTTCACCCGCTTGACTGAAGAAGGCCACACATTCCATGCAAGATCTAGGTGTCATCACCCCCACGCTGGCGGAATTCCGGGAATTGGCCCGCACCCGCCGCGTGGTCCCCGTCCACCTGAAGGTCCTCGCCGACGCGCAAACCCCCATCGGCCTGTACCGCTGCCTGGCCGCCGAGGCCCCCGGCACGTTTTTGATGGAATCCGCGGCCGTGGGCGGCGTCTGGTCACGCTACTCGTTCATCGGCGTGCGCTCCAGCGCCACGTTGACCACGGACGACGGCGGGGCGTTCTGGCAGGGGGAGCCTCCTGTGGGCGTTCCCTTGGCAGGCAACCCGGTGGATGCGATGGAGGCCACGCTGAAGCTGCTGGCCACCGAACGTTTCGAGGGCCTGCCGCCCTTCACCTCCGGCCTGGTGGGCTTCGTTGGTTGGGAGTCGGTGCGGCACTGGGAGAAGTTGCCATCCCCTCCTGTTGATGACTTGAAGCTGCCTGAACTGGCGTTGAATCTGGTGGCGGACATGGCCGTGCATGACAACAACGAAGGCACGGTGTTGCTGATCGCCAACGCCATCAACGCCAACGGCACGGATGAGAACATCGACGGTGCCTGGTATGACGCGGTGGCCAGGGTACACGCCATGGTGGAGAAGCTGCGCACACCGGTGGCGCAGCCCATGTCCGTCCTTGACGTTCCGGCCGCCAGTTTTGCCGACAGCGTCGAGGAACGCTGGGACCGCGACGAATACTTGAAGGCCATTGACCTTGCCAAGGTGGCCATTGTTGACGGCGAAGTGTTCCAGGTGGTGGTCTCACGTCGCTTTGAAATGGCGTGCGAGGCCACGGCCCTGGACGTGTACCGGGTACTGCGCAACACGAATCCCAGCCCCTACATGTATCTGTACAGCTTCGAGGACGCGGCCGGCCAGCCGTACTCCATTGTGGGTTCCTCCCCGGAAGCACTTGTCACAGTCCTGGGCAATGAAGTCATTACGCACCCCATTGCAGGATCGCGCCCGCGCGGTGCCACCACGGAGGAAGACAAACTGCTAGCCAAGGACCTGCTGGCAGATAGCAAGGAACGCTCGGAGCACCTCATGCTCGTTGACCTTTCCCGCAACGACATCTCCAAGGTGTGCGAACCGGGCACGGTGGACGTCACCCAGTTCATGGAGGTTGAGCGCTTCAGCCACATCATGCACCTTGTCTCCACAGTGGTGGGCACGCTCAGCCCCGGCAAGAGCGCCTACGACGTCCTGGCGGCAACCTTTCCAGCAGGCACGTTGTCCGGTGCACCCAAGCCCCGCGCGCTACGCCTGTTGGATGAGCTTGAACCGCACCGCCGCGGCATCTACGGCGGAGTGGTCGGCTACCTGGATTTTGCCGGTGACATGGACATGGCCATTGCCATCCGCTCGGCACTGCTGCGCGAAGGCAAAGCCTACGTTCAAGCTGGCGGCGGCATTGTGGCCGATTCTGTCAATGAATCTGAGGCACTTGAAACAGTCAACAAGGCGGCAGCCCCGCTTCGGGCAGTGTATGCAGCGGCCTCGTTGCGCGCCCTGGCAGAGAACGCTGGTGGCACGGCATGAGCACGCTGATCCCCAACACACCCGACGCGCCGCACACCATGGCCAAGACCGTGCCGTTCTGGCAACGCAAGTCCACGTTGATCCTGCTGTCCGTCCTGGCTGCGCTGGCCGTTTTTGGCACCACGACTCAAACCTGGATCCACGTGTCCATCGCTCAGGGCGAGGTGGGCCAAAACGAACTCAACATTCCCGGCAGCAAGGCCGCCGTGGCTGTCTCCGCGCTGGCACTGGTGGCCCTGGCAGGCGCCCTGGCCACGAGCATCGCCGGGAAAATCGCCCGAGTAGTCACAGCGTTGATCATGTTCCTGAGCGCAGCGGGGATTGTCGCCGTCGTCCTCGGAGTGCTGACCAATCCGGTGGCGGCGGCCATGTCCGAGGTGGGTGCCGCAACAGGCATCGAAGGCCAAGGCTCCAACGCCACCACCACGGGCTTTCCAGTGCTGGCCGTGGTGGCCGCACTCGTGTTGGCAGTGGTGTCGCTACTGGTCCTGTTCTTCGGCCGGTCCTGGAATGTGCGCACCAAGTACGACGCCGCCAAAGAGGCCCAGGTGGGCGGCCCGGCCGAGCCGGTGGACGAGATTGACCGCTGGGACCAGCTCAGCCGCGGGGAAGACCCCACGGCTTAATCACGGCACGAGTCCAAGGAGTGCAATGGCTTTACGCGTACTTGGGCAACTAATGGCAGAATGTATTTCAGTATCCGCGTTTAATAGGGAGATTCACCATGAGCAACAAGTCGTCCGTAGACGTTACCGTGCAAGGGCCCGTCGACCACAGCATTGAATTGGGTCACGGCAACAGCCCGGCAGCATGGACCGCCGTGGCAGTCATGCTGGTTGGAACCATCGTCGGTTGCATCGCCTTCCTCATCGGCGAAAGTGCAACCCTGTTGTTCTGGATCGGCGGTGTGGGCATCATTGCGATCGGCCTCATCCTCGGCGGCATCATGAAGTACGCAGGCTACGGCGTGGGCGGCAGCAAGCTGAAGAACGACGGCCACTAATAATGAGTGTTTTGCTGGACATCATTGCCGGTGTCCGGGAGGACATGCATGCGCGCCAGCAACTGGTGAGCTTGGCTGAAGTTCAGGACCGTGCCCGTCTGGCAGCTCCGGCGCTCGACGCTTGGGCGGCTCTGGGCGGGGATGCCGCCGTGCGCGGGGACCTGAAGGTCATCGCCGAGGTGAAGCGCCGCAGCCCCTCCAAGGGGGATCTTGCCGGGATCACCGATCCTGCAGCTCTTGCAGTGCAATACCGCGACGGCGGAGCTTCCGTTATCAGCGTCCTGACCGAGGAACGGCGCTTCAGTGGTTCCCTGGCGGACTTGGACGCTGTGCGGGCAGCCGTGGACATCCCCGTGCTGCGTAAGGATTTCACGTGCGACGAGTACATGATCTGGGAAGCCCGTGCCCACGGTGCGGACGTGGTCCTGCTGATCGTCGCCGCGTTGGATGACGAGCAGTTGCGCAGCTTTCTTGACTTGACCCACCAGCTGGGCATGAACGCGATCGTTGAAACCCACACCGCGGAGGAAATTGGGCGTGCCGTGGCCGTTGGCGCCAAAATCATCGGCATCAACGTGCGCAACTTGAAAACACTCGACGTGGACCGGGGCGTGTTTGCTGCGTTGGCTGGAGGCATTCCCGCCGGGCCCATTGTGGTGGCGGAGTCCGGCGTCCGGGACGTCGACGACGTTCGGCATTACAGCAGTCATGGGGCCCACGCCATCTTGGTGGGCGAAGCTCTGGTGAAGGACTCAACGCCGCAGGAGCGGATTGGCGAATTCAAGGCAGCTGGGGCGCTGGAAAACAACCCGCGCTAAAGAAGGGCTTGCACGTCAGCGTGCAAGCTTTTTTTCATCGCAAGAGGCGTTTCTGCCCCGAGACGGCTCGCCCACAGATAAATTAGTGCACAACTATTGAAGAACAGGACGGTGGAACTGATGGCCCATGTGCCAGCAGCTTCGTCTCAGGATCCCGCCGACATGGTGGATCCGGCAACAGCATTCCTGCAGGGCGGCGTCCCAGCCGGCTCGGCACCGGAGCATTCGCTGCGGCACGCCCCCGGGCCGTATTTTGGCAGCTACGGAGGGCGGTGGATGCCGGAGTCGCTCATTGCGGCGCTGGATGAGCTTGAAGAGACCTTTGAAAAGGCGAAGCTCGACCCGGATTTCCTCGCCGAGATCGCTGATCTGAACACGAATTACTCGGGCCGGCCTTCCCTGTTGACGGAGGCCAAGCGTTTCAGTGAGCACGCCGGCGGAGCCCGCATCTTCCTCAAACGCGAGGACCTGAACCACACCGGGTCCCACAAAATCAACAACGTCCTGGGCCAGGCCCTGCTGGCCAAGCGCATGGGCAAGACCCGCATCATCGCCGAGACCGGAGCCGGGCAGCACGGCGTGGCCAGTGCCACCGCAGCAGCCCTGCTGGGCCTGGAGTGCGTTGTGTACATGGGTGCTGAGGACTGCCGCCGCCAAGCTTTGAATGTGGCGCGCATGCAACTTCTCGGTGCCACCGTGGTGCCCGTGACAAACGGTTCACAGACGCTTAAGGACGCCATCAATGACGCCCTGCGCGACTGGGTGGCGAACGTGGAAAACACCCACTACATGCTGGGAACCGTGTCTGGGGCACACCCGTTCCCGGCCATGGTGCGGTTCTTCCACGAAGTCATTGGACAGGAAGCCCGCGGCCAGATCCTTGACCAGGTAGGCCGCCTGCCCGACGCCGTATGCGCCTGCATTGGCGGTGGCTCTAACGCCATCGGCCTGTTCCACGGTTTTCTCGATGACGCCTCAGTGAAGATGTACGGCTTTGAGGCAGGCGGCGACGGCGTCGACACCGGCCGCCACGCAGCCACCATCACCCTGGGCCGCCCCGGCGTGCTGCACGGCGCGCGCTCCTACCTGATGCAGGACGAGGATGGGCAGACCATCGAGTCGCACTCCATCTCGGCAGGGCTTGACTACCCGGGCGTCGGCCCGGAGCACTCCTACCTGCATGACATCGGGCGGGTCACCTATGAGCCCATTACCGACACTGAAGCCATGGATGCGTTCAAACTGCTGTGCCGCACCGAAGGCATCATTCCAGCCATCGAGTCCTCGCACGCTTTGGCTGGCGCCTTGAAGGTTGGCCACCGGCTCGTGGCTGACGCCGAGAAGCCGGAAGATGTGGTCATCATCGTGAACCTTTCCGGTCGCGGTGACAAGGACGTGGAAACCGCCGCCGACTGGTTTGGCATGTTGGATGAAGACGGGCACGTGAAGGGCACCACCCTTTCCACCCGAAACGCCAAGGGCCATGCCCACGCAGCGGGCGCCGGTAGTGCGGGCGTCGACAGTGCAGACAGCAACACGAAGGATTCCAGCCATGAGTGAGAGCACTAAAGTCGGCGCCGCACCGGCAGTTTTTGAAAGCAAGTCGGCCGCTGCCATTGACAAAGCCAAGGCCGCGGGGCGCAAAGCCCTGATAGCCTACCTGCCTGCCGGTTTCCCGAACAAGCAGGCCTCCATTGATGCAGCCATCGCGGTGGCCCGCAACGGTGCCGACATTATTGAGATCGGGATTCCCTATTCTGATCCGGTCATGGACGGCGCGGTCATCCAAGCGGCCACAGTCGAGGCGCTGGCCAATGGGTTTCACGTGACCGACGTCTTTGATATCGTGGCTGCCATCACGGCTGAAACGGATGCCGCCGTCATGGTGATGACGTACTGGAACCCTGTGATGCGCCTGGGCGTGGATGAGTTTGCCCGCAGGCTTGCCGAGGCTGGCGGCGCTGGCCTGATCACTCCGGACTTGATTCCGGACGAGGCAGCCGAGTGGTTCGCCGCATCTGATAAGTATGGCCTGGACCGGGTATTCCTGGTGGCGCCGTCGTCAACGCCGGAACGTGTGGACATGACTGTCAGGGCTACCCGCGGTTTTGTCTATGCCGTGTCCGTCATGGGCGTCACGGGCGCGCGTTCATCTGTTTCGAGTGCGGCTGAATCGGTCGTGGCGGCAGCTCATGCCGCGGGAGCGGAACGTGCGTGCGTTGGCCTGGGTGTTTCACAGGCCAAGCATGTGCGCGAAATTGCTGCCTACGCCGACGGTGTCATTGTTGGTACGGCGCTTGTTGCTGCGTTGCGCGACGGCGGAGTTGAAGCAGTTGGTGCCCTGGCCAAGGAACTGAGCTCGGGCTTTGACGCTCCGGCGGATGCAGAGGCCACTCTGTGATTTCTGCACTCGCACCACAAGCCCTAGTCGGGGCTTTGGGGGCTGCCATTCCGGCGCCAACCTGGTCCGGCTTTGACATTGGGCCTCTGCGCATTCACGCCTATGCGCTGTGCATACTGTTGGGCATCATCGCCGCGATCTGGCTGACGGACCGCCGTTGGAAGCGTCGGGGCGGGCCCGAAGGGTCCATCTGGGACATCGCCATCTGGGCCATTCCCTTTGGCATCATTGGCGGCCGTCTGTATCACGTGTTCTCCTCGCCCGATCTGTACTTCGGTCCGGGATATGACGGCACGGGCAACCTGGCCCTCATCCCGCAAATTTGGCTCGGTGGATTGGGGATTTGGGGTGCCGTGGTGCTCGGCGTCGTCGGCGCCTGGATTGGCTGCCGACGCGCGGGTGTGAAGATTTCAGCATTTATCGACGCCGCAGCACCGGGCATCTTGCTGGCCCAGGCCATTGGCCGCTGGGGCAACTACTTCAACCAGGAACTCTTTGGTGGGCCAACCACACTGCCATGGGGCCTGAGTGTTTCACCCCAGTTTGTGCCGACAGGGTTCAGCCCCGACACGTTGTTCCACCCCACCTTCCTCTACGAGTGCGTCTGGAATCTGCTCGGAGTGGCAGCCCTGTTGCTCATTGACCGGAAGTTCCGCCTACGCAGCGGCCGCCTGTTCCTGCTCTACGCCATGATTTATACGGCAGGGCGCGTCTGGATCGAAATGCTGCGGATCGACGCCGCCGAGCAGATCACGTTCTTTGGCATCACTACCCGCCTGAACGTGTGGACTAGCATCATCGTATTTGTAGCAGCCTTGATCCTGTTCCTAGTCATCACCTACGCCCGCCGCGGCAAGGATGACGAATCGGTGTACCTGGCCGGGCCCGAACCCGCTCCCGTGGTTGCAGTTTCCGAGGATGCCGCTTCCGCCGGAGACGCGGACAGCAAGCATTCGAAATCCCACAATAAAGGCACCACGACGGTCGATCACGGCACGAAGGATACCAACGACACACAGGCCTGACTCCTCGGTTCAAGAAGTGCGTTGAGGCGCAAGAAAAGGGTGGTCCCGGATATCCGGGACCACCCTTTTCTTGCACCCTGCCGCATAACCGCATCTTGGCTCCTTATGCGTGCTTCCCAGCCTACGCATGAGCGGACAAAGTGCGTTTATGGGTAGGAGGACCATGGAAGCGGCGCCTAGAAGCCGGTAGATAGGGAGGTTGAGGCGCTCATATATGTGAATTTATTACTGATCATTCATATCAGTTCATATTGTAAGATTCGCGCACTCCACTCCGAGCCGTGGTTATAGAGTAAAGCACGCCTTGAAAGACGTTCCTCCAGTGAAAGTTACTGTCATTGTGCAGATGCACTACTGGGGAACAGTTCTAGAAACGAAGGCAAGCAGCAATCATTCGGTTGAGACGGACCTCTGTCCCAACCATCACGGGCCGACGCCGTCCCCACTCAATTCATCCACCAGGGGAAGGACCTCACAGTCGTGACTGGAACACATGCAAGCGACCCACACCAGCCGCAGGCCATCTCGCCCTTCACCCGCTTTGCCTCAATGCCTGCACAGGCCGGCCTGTACCGTCCCGAAAACGAAAAGGACGCCTGTGGCCTGGCCGTCGTGGCCACACTGCGCGGTACCCCAGGGCATGACATTGTGCAAAAGGCCCTCGTGGCACTGCGCAACCTCGAACACCGTGGCGCCGTCGGAGCCGACGAGGGAACAGGAGACGGCGCAGGCATCCTGACCCAGCTCCCGGATGAGTTCTTCCGCGCCGCCACTGCCTTTGATCTTCCCGCGCTAGGCACCTACGCCACGGGCACGGCGTTCCTGCCCGCAGACAAGCCAGGACTCGCCACGGCAAAAGCCGGCCTGGAAGCACTTGCCGAAGCAGAGGGCCTGATGGTCCTCGGTTGGCGCGAGGTTCCCGTGGTTGCCGAGTTGGTGGGCGCCAGTGCACGGGCCTGCATGCCGCACTTCAGCCAACTGTTCGTGGCTTTGGCAACCGAGCCGGAAACGCCCTTGGAACCAACCCAGGCCAATGAGCTTGACGCCAAGGCCTTCAGGCTCCGCAAGCGCGCCCAGCAAAAGTTCGGCGTGTACTTCCCGTCGTTCTCCTCCAAGACCATCGTCTACAAGGGCATGCTGACCACTGCGCAGCTGGAACCGTTCTACCCGGACCTCTCAGACCCGCGCTTTGCCACCAAGCTGGCCGTGGTCCACTCCCGCTTCTCCACGAACACGTTCCCGTCCTGGCCGCTGGCCCAGCCGTTCCGCGCCATTGCCCACAACGGTGAAATAAATACCGTCAAGGGCAACCGCAACTGGATGCGCGCCCGCCAGTCCACCATGGCGCACCGCCTCCTCGGCGACACACCGGAGGAGCTGTTCCCGATCTGCACGCCGGGCGCCTCGGATTCGGCGTCCTTCGACGAGGTTGCCGAGCTGCTGTGGATCTCCGGGCGCCCCATCACCGAAGCCGTCATGATGATGATCCCGGAAGCCTGGGAAAACCACGCCACCATGGACCCGGCACGCAAGGCCTTTTACGAATACAACTCCCTGCTCATGGAGCCGTGGGATGGTCCGGCCGCCGTCTCCTTCACCGACGGCACACTCGTCGGGGCAACCCTGGACCGCAACGGCCTGCGCCCGGCCCGCTACTGGGTGGCCGACGACGGCCTGGTGGTGCTGGCCTCGGAGGTCGGCGTGCTGGAACTGGACCCTGTCAGCATCGTGCAGAAGGGGCGCGTGGCCCCCGGCACCATGTTCCTGGTGGACACGGACAAGGGTGTGATCGTCAGCGACGAGGACGTCAAGAACCAGGCGGCAGCAGCCAACCCCTACGCGTCGTGGGCGAAGGAAAACACCATCCGGCTCGCGGAGCTGCCCGAGCGTGAGCACGTGGTCCACACCAGTGCCTCGGTGGTCCACCGCCAGCGCACCTTCGGCTACACCACCGAAGAACTGCGGATCCTGCTCGGCCCGATGGCCAAAACCGGTGCCGAACCCATCGGCGCCATGGGAACCGACACGCCCGTCGCCGTGTTGTCCAAGCGCCCGCGCCTGCTCTTTGACTACTTCGTACAGCAGTTCGCCCAGGTCACCAACCCTCCGTTGGACGCCATCCGCGAGGAACTCGTCACCTCGCTCAACACCACCATCGGCCCCCAGGGCAACCTGCTCTCACGCAGCAAAGTCAAGGCCCCGCAGCTCGCACTGACCTTCCCCGTGATCGACAACGACGACCTCGCCAAGATCGCCAACATGGAGGATTCCGAGGGCAATCACATCGCCATGAAGGTGCGCGGCTTATACAAGGTCGACGGCGGAGAGGGCGCCTTGCGCTCCCGCCTCACCGAAATCTGTGAGCAGGTTTCCGGAGCCATCAACCGTGGCGTCCAGTACGTGGTGCTCTCCGACAGGGACTCCTCAGCCGTGTGGGCGCCCATCCCGTCGCTGTTGCTCCTGAGCGCCGTGCACCACCACCTGCTGCGCAGCGCCAACCGCACGAAGGTCTCCCTCGTAGTGGAGGCCGGAGACGTCCGCGAAGTCCATCATGTCGCCGTGCTGGTGGGCTACGGCGCGGCAGCCATCAACCCCTACCTGGCCATGGAGAGCGTGGAGGAACTGATCCGCAACGGCGACGTCACCGGCGTCACCCCCGAGGAGGGTGTCCACCACCTCATCAAGGGCCTGGGCAAGGGCGTTTTGAAGATCATGTCCAAGATGGGCATCTCCACCGTGTCCTCCTACTGCGGCGCGCAAACGTTCGAAGCGTTGGGACTATCCCAGGACTTGGTGGATGAGTACTTCTCAGGCACCGTCAGCCAGCTCGGCGGCGTGGGGCTGGAGGTCATCGCCAAGGAGGTCTCGGCACGGCACATCCTGGCCTACCCCGTGGACGGCGTGGACGTTCCGCACCGCCCCCTGCTGGGCGGCGGCGAATACCAGTGGCGCCGCGACGGCGAACCTCATCTGTTCAACCCGGACACCGTCTTCCGCCTCCAGCACGCCACCCGGGAACGCCGCTACGACATCTTCAAGAAGTACACGCAGGGGATCGACGACCAGGCCAACAAGCTCATGACGTTCCGCGGCCTGCTCGCATTCAAGGATGGCCAGCGCCCACCCGTCCCGCTGGAGGAGGTGGAGCCTGTCAGCAGCATCGTCAAGCGCTTCTCCACCGGCGCCATGAGCTACGGCTCCATCTCGGCCGAAGCCCACCAGACGCTCGCCATCGCCATGAACCGGCTCGGTGCCAAGTCCAACACGGGTGAGGGTGGCGAGGACGTTGAACGCCTCCTTGACCCGGAGCGGTGCAGCGCCATCAAGCAGGTGGCCTCGGGCCGCTTCGGCGTCACCAGCCTGTACCTGACGAAGGCGCAGGACATCCAGATCAAGATGGCCCAGGGCGCCAAACCGGGGGAGGGCGGCCAGCTGCTGGCCAAGAAGGTCTATCCGTGGATCGCAGAAACCCGGCACTCCACCCCGGGCGTGGGCCTGATCTCCCCGCCGCCGCACCATGACATCTACTCCATCGAGGACCTGGCCCAGCTCATCTACGACTGCAAGCGGGCCAACCCCAGCGCCCGCGTCCACGTCAAGCTCGTCTCCGAGATGGGCATCGGCACAGTGGCCGCCGGCGTGACCAAGGCCAAGGCCGACGTCGTACTGGTTTCCGGGCACGACGGCGGCACCGGCGCCAGCCCGCTGAACTCGCTCAAGCATGCCGGCATGCCATGGGAGCTGGGACTGGCCGAAACCCAGCAGACGCTGCGCCTGAACGGGCTCCGCGAGCGGGTGGTGGTGCAGGTGGATGGGCAGCTGAAGACGGGCCGCGACGTGGTTATTGCCGCGCTGCTCGGCGCCGAGGAATACGGTTTCGCCACGGCCCCGCTGGTGGTGTCCGGCTGCGTCATGATGCGCGTGTGCCATCTGGACACGTGCCCGGTGGGTGTCGCCACGCAGAACCCGGAACTGCGCCAGCGCTTCAGCGGCAAGCCGGAATTTGTGGTGAACTTCTTCGAATTCCTGGCAGAGGAGGTACGCGAAATTCTTGCACAGCTTGGCTTCAGGTCGCTGGAGGAGGCGGTGGGGCAGTCGCAATTGCTCGATGTCCACGATGCGGTGAACCATTGGAAGACGGCGGGCCTAGACCTGTCCCCGATCCTGTCCGATGCCGGCGTTCCGGCTACCGCTCCCGTGCGGAACATGAAGGCGCAGAACCACGAGCTCGAAAAGCACTTCGACCAGCAGCTGATCACCATGAGCGCCGACGCGTTCAGCGACCGCACACCGGTCATCATCAGCGTTCCCGTGGTCAACACGGACCGGTCGGTGGGCACCATGTTGGGTCACCATGTGACGAAGAAATTCGGCATCGACGTGCTCGGCCCGGACACCATCGACGTGACCCTGACCGGCCAGGCCGGGCAGTCGCTCGGCGCGTTCCTACCGGCCGGCATCACGTTGCGCCTGCTCGGCGACGCCAACGACTACGTGGGCAAGGGACTGTCCGGCGGCCGGATCACGGTGCGCCCGGATCGGCAGAACAGCTTCGCCGCCGCGGAAAACGTCATCGCCGGCAACGTGATCGGCTACGGCGCCACCAGCGGGGAAATGTTCCTGCGCGGCCTCGTGGGGGAGCGGTTCCTGGTGCGCAACTCCGGCGCCACGGCCGTCGTCGAAGGCATCGGCGATCACGGCTGCGAGTACATGACCGGCGGGCAAGCTTTGATTCTAGGGCCCACCGGCCGCAACTTCGGCGCCGGCATGTCCGGTGGCACAGCCTACGTCCTGGACCTCGACCCCACCCTGGTCAACAAGGGTGCCCTGGAATCCGGCGAGCTGTCCTTGTTGAAGCCCGACGACGTCGACACGGACATGATCAACGCGCTTTTGCGCCTGCACGCCGAAGAGACGGGCTCGGAGGTTGCGGGTGCCCTGCTGGCCGACTTCCCCGCAGCGATGGAACGGTTCACGAAGGTTTTGCCGCGCGACTATGCAGCAGTTTTGGAAACCCGCTTGGCAGCAGCCGAGTTGGGCGAGGATCCGGACGGGGCAACCGTCTGGCAGAAGATTTTGGAGGTCACCGGTGGCTGATCCGCAGGGTTTCTTGAAGAACCGCGAACGCATCACGCAGACCCGGCGCCCCGTGCCGGTGCGCATCATGGACTGGAAGGAAGTCTATGAGCGCCAGGACAAGGGCGTGCTCCAGGGCCAGGCTGGACGCTGCATGGACTGTGGCGTGCCGTTCTGCCACCAGGGCTGCCCGTTGGGAAATCTCATCCCCGAGTGGAACGACCTCACGTGGCGGGACAAGGGCCAGGAGGCCATTGAGCGCCTGCACTCCACGAATAACTTCCCCGAGTGGACCGGGCGGCTCTGCCCGGCGCCCTGTGAAACGGCGTGCGTGCTGGGCATCAATCAGCCCGCCGTGACCATCAAGCAGGTGGAGGTCTCCATCATCGATGAGGCCTTCGATCAGGATTGGGTCCACCCGCTGCCGCCAGCCAGGCTCACCGGCAAGACGGTCGCCATCGTCGGTTCAGGCCCGGCCGGGCTGGCAGCGGCCCAGCAGCTCACCCGCACCGGGCACACGGTGGCCGTGTATGAGCGCGCGGACAGGATTGGCGGGCTGCTGCGCTACGGCATCCCCGATTTCAAGCTGGAGAAGGAGAGTGTGGACCGGCGCGTGGAGCAAATGACGGCCGAGGGCACGCGATTCCGCACCGGCGTCGAAGTGGGCAAGGACATCGGGTGGGAGGAGCTGCGCAGGCGCTATGACGCCGTCGTGGTGTGCACGGGGGCGACTGTGCCGCGTGATTTGCCCATCCCCGGCCGCTCGCTGAGCGGGGTGCACTTCGCCATGGATTACTTGGTGCAGTCGAACAAGGCGGTGGCCGGCGATGCTCTGGTGGGTGGAGCAGAGGGGCAGATCGATGCCCGCGGCAAGCACGTGGTCATCCTGGGCGGCGGCGACACCGGCGCCGACTGCCTCGGCACGGCGCACCGCCACAAGGCGGCGTCCGTCACCACGCTGGCCATTGGCATGCAGCCGCCGGTGGAACGCACGGCGGGCCAGCCGTGGCCCACGTTCCCGAACCTGTTTGAGGTGGCCAGCGCACATGAGGAAGGCGGTGAGCGCACCTACCTTGCCTCCACCGTGGAGTTCCTGGGCGAGAACGGCGTGCTGACCGGGCTGAAGATTGCCGAGACGGAGTACGTTGACGGGCGCCGTGTGCCGCGGGAAGGGACGGAGCGGATCATTCCTGCGGATCTGGTGCTGCTGGCGCTGGGCTTCACGGGTCCGGAGACTGCCGAGTTGACGCATCAGCTGCCCGTCAAGCGGGACGCGCGCGCCAATGTTGAGCGTGACGGGTATTACATGACGAGGCGTGCCGGCGTGTTTGCGGCAGGGGATGCCGGGCGTGGACAGTCGTTGATTGTATGGGCCATAGCGGAAGGGCGGGCGTGTGCTGCGGCGGTGGACAAGTTCCTGATGGGGGAGACGTTCCTGCCGGCGCCCGTCTCACCCAGCGACTCAGCTATCAGTGTTTAGCGCCAAGACGATAAGCTGGGGGCAGACCCTAGACATTTCTACTGTTAAACACACATGAGGTAGGTACTTTGAGACGCGCAAAAATCGTTGCGACTTTCGGCCCGGCAATCGCCAGCTATGAGAAGACTTTGGCTGTACTGGAAGCGGGTGTGAACGTTGCCCGCATGAACATGAGCCACGGCGACTACACCGTGCACCAGAACACGTATGACAACGTTCGCCGTGCCGCTGCTGAACTGGGCCAGCCGGTCGCCATTATGGCGGACCTGCAGGGCCCGAAGATCCGCTTGGGCCGCTTCGCCAATGGCGAAGGTTACGACCTGGCCGTGGGCGATGTCTTCACCATCACCACCGAAGACGTCCCCGGCACCAAGGACATCTGCTCCACCACGCTGAAGTCACTGACCGAGGACGTCAAGGTTGGCGACATCATGCTGATCGACGACGGCAAGGTTTCAGTTCAGGCCACGGCTGTTGACGACGTGAAGGTTGTCACGGTCGTGACGGTTCCGGGCAGGGTGTCCAACAACAAGGGCATCAACCTGCCTGGTGTTGCCGTGAACGTGCCTGCACTGAGCGAAAAAGACGAAGATGACCTGCGCTGGGCCCTAGCCTGTGGCGCGGACCTGATTGCCCTGTCGTTTGTGCGTGACGCAGCAGATATTGAGCGCGTGCACCAGATCATGGACGAGGAAGGACGCCGCGCGCCCGTCATCGCCAAGATCGAGAAGCCGCAGGCTGTGGAGAACCTCGAAGCCATTGTCAACGCATTCGACGCCATCATGGTGGCCCGTGGCGACCTCGGCGTGGAACTGCCCTTGGAAGATGTGCCGCTGGTGCAGAAGCGTTGTGTTGAAATGGCACGCCGCTGGGCCAAGCCCGTCATCGTGGCAACGCAGGTGCTCGAATCGATGATCGAAAGCCCGCGCCCCACGCGCGCCGAGGCCTCCGACTGCGCCAACGCCGTGCTCGACGGTGCGGACGCCGTCATGCTCTCCGGCGAGACCAGCGTCGGCGCATTCCCGATCGAGACGGTCCAGACCATGGCCCGCATCATCGAGGCCACCGAAAAGGACGGCCTCACACGCATTCCCGGCCTCGGCACGGAGCCGAAGACCCGCGGCGGCGTCATTACGGCGGCAGCTGTGCAGATTGCCCAGCAGCTGGACGCGAAGTACATCGCCACGTTCACCCAGTCCGGTGACTCGGCACGGCGCCTCTCGCGACTGCGCCCGTCCAAGACGGTCTTTGCGTTCACCCCGGATGAGAGTGTGCGCAACCAGCTGGCGCTGACTTGGGGCATCATCCCCGTGCTGGTGCCCATGGTGGAGCACACTGACGCCATGACCGCACAGGTTGACCTGACGCTGCTGGAGAAGGGCCTGGTTTCCGAGGGCGACATGGTTGTCATCGCAGCCGGTTCCCCTCCCGGAAAGGCCGGCACCACCAACCTTGTCAAGGCGCACATCGTCGGCGACGAGTCTGACATTGTGAAAAACTCCGGCGGCTTCCCGCTGAGCCGCGGACGAGGCGGCTCCCTGGCCCACTAACCAGGCCACGGATTAACGTACGACGGCGGCACCCAAATTGGGTGCCGCCGTCGTAGTTTAAGCGGTGGTTGAGGCTGTTAGAGGCCTAGTAGTACTTTGTTAGGTCTTGTGCGGGGGCCTTTTAATTTTGTGTGGGATCTGTTAATTTTGTTGTATGAGGCAGGATCAGGTCGCGGCGCTGCGAGAGGAGCTTGAGGGCTTTGTCGCCGAGATGTTTGCTTCCCTGTTGAGGAAGGACCAGCGGGAGAAATCCAGTCTGTACCTGCGCGGGTTGATGCTCGATGGACAGCGCAAGTCCTTGCAGCCCATGGCCGAGCGCCTGGGCATCGACCATCAACAGCTTCAGCAGTTCACGGCTTCCTCGACGTGGGAGGTGGAGCCGGTCCGAGCCAAGATCGCGGGCCTGGCGATCCCTTTGATCGCCCCTCAGGCGTGGGTCATTGACGATACCGGGTTCGCCAAGGAAGGCACTTCCTCGCCCGGGGTCGCACGCCAATATTCGGGGACGTTGGGGAAGATCGGCAACTGCCAGATCGCTGTGTCCCTGCACGCTGCCACCGATGCGGCATCCTGTCCGTTGAACTGGCGCCTGTACCTCCCCGAGTCCTGGGATGACACCTGTGCGGACAC
>NZ_JAFMPX010000018.1 GCF_017353415.1 Arthrobacter sp. E3 | reverse complement strand
GCCTTGGTGTTGGACTGCAGGGAGTAACCCTGATCCTTGAGCATCCTGGCGACCACCCGGTCCGAGACAGCGTATCCCTGGCAGGTGAGTGTATCGGCGAGATTTCGGGTGGATTTGGTGGTCCATAGTAGTGGAGACATCGGATCCCCCCGTGTTTCGGGGTCCACCAGCGCGCTGAGTAGTTCGATGATTTCAGGGGTGTGCTCGACCAGTTTCTTCCGTCCACCACCGGGGGCGCGCACTCGGTCGAAGGGCCCGCGCTCACCCTTGGCTTCACGGACTCCCCGCGAGATGGTGTCCGGGTGGACGCCAGTGGCCTGCGCGATCGCCTTCATCCCGCCGCGGCCCAGATCTATTGCCTCGACACCCAAAAAGAGGCGGCGTTGGCGCTCGTTCAGGTGAGTCCGGAGGGCCGCATATCTACGGGCTGTGGATTCAGCATGCTCAGTGAGGTCAACCATGGCACAAGTTTAACGGGAAACTAACCAAAACCATAAGTTATTACATCGCGAACCCTAAGGCTGAGCCTTGCAGGACCGCCTAAACTGACACGCTGATACTATTTTCGCTCATATTTCACTTTGGAGAACCAATGCTGATCCTTTCCCGCTCCGATCTCCAACGCCTCACCGACATCGATGCCACGCGTACTGCGCTGCGCGATGTTCTCAGTCGGCAAGGGCAAGATGCCTATACGGTCACACCAAACGTCCTGCGCCTAGAAGGCGATGACGCGGCATACATTCCCATGCTCGGGGCAGACCTTCGTTCCAATCTGGTTACGAGCAAGACCCTAACGGACCGTCCGAGCAACGCTCGGAACGGTAGGCCATCCCAGGTGTCTGCAATCACCGTCATCGACCGCGAATCCGGCTTTATCAAAGCCATCCTTCACGGAGAAATTCCGACGCGTATCCGAACCGCGGGCGTCTCTGCCGTCGCGACCGACGCATTGGCCAAGGAAAATGCATCCCGGCTCGGTCTCGTGGGTGCAGGGGCACTCGCCATAGAACATGCGCGGGCCATTCAACGTGTTCGGCCACTGGAGATTATTACCGTGTGGAGCCGGACCAAAGCCTCAGTGGACAACTTCCGTTCAACCTTGGAAAGTCTGTGGGACGGCGTCGTACCGACTATCACTGTCGCATCGTCCCCCGAGGAAGTCGTCCGTGAATCCGATATCGTGTGCACGTTGACCCCCAGCGTTACGCCCATCGTTCGAGGCGCTTGGCTGAGCACAGGACACCACCTCAACGTCGTCGGTGCACGTCCTCGTCCCACTGATCGAGAAGTCGACGCCGAAGCATTCCGCCGCTCTCGCGTTTACATTGACCACTATGAAACGGTCACCCACGAGTCGGGCGATTACCTGCTGGCCACCGCCGATGACGGATCGTTGCCGGAAATTGTTGCAGAACTGAGCAGCGTCCTGCGAGGAGAGGCACCAGGGCGTCTCGATGATCAGGAAATTACGCTCTACAACTCTGTTGGTACCGGTCTACAGGACACGGCAATTGTCGACGTTATTCTGAGGGCGGCCATCGCTGCCAACATAGGTACGGAAGTAGCGTTAGATGCCTGACCAATAAGTCGAATAATTGAGCCTAAACGATGTGCCCGAAACGGTGATTCGTGACCACTTGCCCGCGAATCCAAAGACCCTGGGGGTTTCAAACGTGCTGCCTATGGAGCTGTGAAGATCCACAGAAAGCCCTGTGACTTGACGGGTTAAATTTTCGTTTCTCGGAGGGCAGGAATGTCCATGCCGGGATGATGGCGGTGGCAGGGGCACCCCGTTGACGGTGGTGCGCGTTGCTGGTCTCGCTAGGGTTCGTAGTTCGGACGGCTCAGCTGCCAAGAATGTCAGTTGCCGAGCTCTGGAAGGTACATCTCGCCGACAGGAACCGGAACGGGCAGGCGATTGTCGGGGCCGGGCAATGGACACGCCCAAGCGGGGTCGTAGGCGCACGAGGGGTTGTAGCAGAAATTGAAATCCAGGGTAAACCGCCCGTCCGCGTGACCCAAGTGGGCGCCTTTGATGGTGTCCAGTAGATAACGCCCGGCCCCATAGCTTCCGCCGTCTGCCCCCGACGTGGCGTCGCGGAAGGGAAGGAAGATGCCGCCGCCGTACCCGGCGTGCCGCCATACGGCCAGTTTGCCTACATCAGGAATATCGAAGGTACCCAGCCGCACGAACGCAACTACGCCGTCGGTGCCCGTGGTCACGGACATTTCCTGCCCCGCACCCGCCGGTTCGATCTCGCCGGAAATCCGCCAGGCGGGATCATACGGAGCCACGGCCAGACCGGTGAACAAGGCTTTCTGGTCTGGATCCAACGCCGAGGCCGGGTGGTCGGCAAACATTGCATTCCGTTCCCGCACCCACAGTTCATGGGCCGCCGCGGCGCCGTCGTGCTCGGCTGTGGCGCGAACTTGGGAATACAACGCGAAGGTACGTAGGCGCCAGCCTGCGGTGTCGGCTGCTGTCTGCGCGGAGGAGGCCATGAGTCCAGCTTGCGTGCAAATGTGCAGAAAGTGAAGCAGCATGTCGGCATGTCGCCTCAAAAACGGGCGCCCCCGCACGGCGACGTGGGCGCAACGTTCGACGGCGGCACCGCCCGGCAGCCGCCGTCGAACATTGAGCGTGGCATTCTGCAGTCAACGCGCCTTAGTTTTCCCAGAACGGGTAGTCGGTGTAGCCCTTGGTGCCCTCGGTGTAGAACGTGGAGTAGTCAGGCTCGTTCAGGGGCAGGCCTTCGCGCCAGCGCCGGGCCAGGTCCGGGTTGGCCAGGGCTGGCCTGCCAACCACGACGGCGTCGGCCCAGCCGCTGCCAGCGACGAGGAGAGCGTCGTCGAGCGTGGTGACGGTGCCAAAACCTGTGTTGAGCATGAAGGGGCCGCCGAAGCGGCTGCGCAGCTCCCGGACCAGGGCGCCGGACGGATCCTTGTGCAGCACGCTCAGGCCCGCCAAGCCCAGTGGGGCGATGCCGTCGGTGAGCGCAGCGTAGGTCGCCAGTGTTTCGGCGGGGTCTGTTTCCAGTGCGCCCTGGACATTGTGTTCGGGGGAGATGCGCAGTGAAGTCCGGTCGGCGCCGATGGCCTCTGCGACGGCCGCCGTGGTCTCGATGACGAAGCGTGCACGGTTCTCCGGCGAGCCGCCGTAGCTGTCGGTGCGGTGGTTGGCGGAGGGGGCCAGGAATTCGTGGAGCAAGTAGCCGTTCGCACCGTGCAGCTCGACGCCGTCGAATCCTGCGGCGATGGCGTTGCGGGAGCCTTGGACGAACTCGGCCATCACGCCGGGCAGTTCCTCCACGGTCAGGGCATGCGGGACTGGGAAGGGCTGCTTGCCGTCGTAGGTGCGGGTCTCACCCTCCACGGCGACGGCACTGGGCGCCACAACCGGGCGACCACCCGTGTTGGCCGGGTGGGCCACACGCCCGGCATGCATGACCTGGGCGATGATCAGACCGCCCTCAGCGTGGACGGCGTCAGTGACCCGCTTCCACCCGGCAATCTGTGCGTCCGTAACCAGACCAGGCTGACGGACAAAGCCCTGACCGGCGATCGACGGGTACGTGCCCTCGCTGACGATCATGCCCATTGACGCGCGCTGGCGGTAATACTCCACGACGTCGTCACCGGGGACGCCGTCAACCCCGGAACGGGACCGGGTCAGCGGCGCCATGACGAGTCGGTTGGACAGTTCCAGGGCCCCGAGGGTGACGGGGGAAAACAAGTTCATGGTTGCTCCAAGCAATGGATGGCATTGACCCCGTGGACAACCATGCTCCTACAAAAGGTATTCCCAGCTGGCACCTGCATCCGTTCTGCACTGTTGTGGATTTCTCCGCCAATGCCTGTCCAGAAATCACACATGTGGTTACGCTGGGTAACTACCGGCCCAGCCGAACCCCAGAAGCGGTGCAGACAACGTCACAGGAGGCATCACATCGTCAAACCATCAGCACCCGGCATGGAGGCCATGCCCTCGGATTTGGCGATCTCGCGTGCAGCGGTCCGCCGCCCGCTGGAAGAGGTTGCGGCAACCATGGGCATTGGTCCGCATCTGCTGGAGCCCTACGGAAACGCTGCATCCAAAATCTCCCTCTCGGCGATCGAGGAACTGCGTGGCCGCCCGCGTGCCAAGTATGTCGTTGTCAGCGCAATCACGCCTACCCCGCTCGGATCCGGCAAGACCACCACTGCCGTGGGGCTGGGCCAAGGATTCAAGCACATTGACAAGCTCGGGGTAGTCGCCATCCGGCAGCCGTCGATGGGGCCCACTTTGGGTATTAAAGGGGGAGCTGCTGGAGGCGGCTACGCGCAAGTGGTCCCCATGGAAGCCCTGAATCTGCACCTCACCGGTGACATGCACGCTGTCACAGCCGCCCACAACCTTTTGTCGGCAATGATCGGCAACCACCTCCAGAAGAAAAACCAGCTTGGACTCGATCCACAGCAGATCACGTGGCGGCGTGTTCTGGACATCAACGATCGCGAGTTGCGCAACATCATCACCGGGCTCGGTGGACCCGCTGACGGCAGTCCGCGCCAGGACGGCTTCGATATCACCGCGGCCAGCGAGGTCATGGCGGCATTGTCACTGTGCACGTCATTGCGGGACCTCCGCGACCGGATGGGCAGAATCATGGTCGGCTACGACGGCGCCGGGGAACCCGTGACGGCGGAGATGCTCAAGGCGGCGGGGGCAATGACGGTGATACTCAAGGACGCCGTCAAGCCAAACCTGATGCAGACGGTGGAACAGACCCCCGTGCTGGTGCATTGCGGTCCGTTCGGAAACATCGCCACCGGCAACTCCTCGATTGTTGCCGACCTGATCGGCATTCACTCCGGCGACTATCTCATCACCGAAGCGGGATTCGGTGCCGACATCGGGGCGGAGAAGTTCTTCAATATCAAGTGTCGCGCCTCCGGGCTCACCCCGGACGCGGCCGTGATCGTGGCGACAGTGCGGGACTTGAAAACCCACTCCGGCAAGCACCGGGTCGTAGCCGGCCGTCCGCTTCCGCCGGAGATGCTTGTTGAAAACCCTTTCGATGTGTTCGCCGGGGCGGCGAACCTGCGCCGGCAGATCGCCAACATCCGCCGTCATGGGGTTGTGCCGGTGGTCGCGGTGAATGCCTTCCCCACAGACCACCCAAGCGAGCATCGGGCGATCATGGAAATCGCCGAGGAAGAAGGGGTGCGCGTGGCGATCAGCTACCACTTCACCCAAGGTGGCAAGGGAGCAGTTGAATTGGCTGAGGCGGTGGCGGAAGCGTGTACTGAGCCGACGGATTTCCACCGGCTGTACGCCGATGAACTCCCTCTCGTGGACAAGATCGATGTGATCGCGCGTGAGATGTACGGCGCCGACGGCCTGGACCTCTCGCCACTGGCAGCCCGCCAGCTGGAAAAGTACGAGCGCGCCGGTTTCGGCGGCCTGCCGGTCTGTATCGCGAAAACCCACTTGTCCCTATCGGCCGATCCCAGTATCAAGGGAGCGCCCACAGGATGGCGGCTGCCGGTTCGTGAGGTACGCGCATCGCTTGGCGCAGGATTCATCTATCCAATCTGCGGGGACATGCGGACCATGCCGGGTCTTTCGTCTGCGCCGGCAGCCGAGCGCATTGACATCGACGAAGCCGGCGAGATCGTCGGACTTTCCTGATGGATGACCCCGGCTGGGCTTCAGGCGACTACCTCGACCGTCCCTTGCGTGAATTGTTCGAGGATGTTGCCAGCAGAGAGTCCGTGCCAGCGGCCGGATCCGCCTTGGCTGTGCTGGGTGCTCTAGCGGCGGGGCTGACCGCGAAGGTGGCCCGCCGCTCAAGCTCCCGACTCCCCAATGCTGCTGACCTCGCCCAACGCGCCGATGAGCTGCGTGAGGGGCTTGAGCCACTGGTGACCGCCGATGCCGCAGGCTACGCGGGTGCAATGGCTGCACCAGAGGGCTGGGCAGCTGCGATGGCGGCCGTGTCCGCTGGAACGGCGTTCATTGCGGAATCAGCTGCCGAGATCGCACAGCTCGCAGCGGATTTGGCCGTGGACGGCAACCAGAACCTGCGGTGGGACGCCATGGCTGCAGCCCGGATCGCCGCGATTGCTGCCGAGGTCGCCGCGGAATTGACCGCGGCGAACGTCGGGCAGGATGATCCGTTTCCAAGGGCTCACTCGGCCGCCATCTTGGCTCGCACTGCCACCGACCGCCTCAAATGAAGCCACCAATCCGCCAGCTGGCTCGTTACAGGGTCGCCAAGTGCTCCTTCAGAAGAGCGAAAACGGTGGGAGCTTTCTTGCGGATCCCGGCGCCGCGCGGCGGGTAATCAAATTGCATCCACCGCCGTCATCCTGATGGTCAGCGCCAACGGATCAACGGCCACTCTCAAGTGCGATCCAGAACCAACGTGGTCTCCGTCTATTTGAAAATCCTGCGGACTGTCCACAGTGATTTCGGCGGTCCTGCCCGAAAGGCTCCGCACCGCCTTGTTGCGTTCGCTGCCTTTGCCGAAGACACCCGCGATGACAGCAAGCCAGCCAAACCTCCCGTGGGGTGAAAATGTCAGCAGATCCAGAATGCCGTCGTTTACCGCCGCACCGGGGAAGATCGCCACGCCGCCCATCAGCTTTCCGCAATTGCCCACCATCACGCCCCGCACCTTGCGATGCTTCTCCGCCCTGCCATCAATGGTGATCTCGGCCGTGACTGCTTTCCCCGGCAGGTTCCGGATTCCGGATTCAACATAGGCGAGCCAGCCCACGCGATCCTTGAGCCCGTCCACCGTATTGGCCATGATGGACGCGTCGTAGCCCAGACCGGCAGCCACCAAGAACATGTGCTCCTGCCCGTCATGGTCAATCTCCGCCCTGACGACGTCGATCTTCGTCTCGGTCCCTTCCAGAACTTGCCGCACCGCCCGCACCGGGTCCGCAACATCGATGCCCAGGTTGCGTGCCAGCAGATTGCCGGTTCCCAACGGCAACAGCCCCATGGCAGTGCCCGTGCCCGCCAGGACCTCAGCCACATAACGGACGGTGCCGTCCCCGCCCGCGGCAATAACGACGTCGGCTCCGGCCTTGAGTGCCTCCCTCGCCTGGCCTCGGCCCGGGTCCGCTGCGGAAGTTTCCAACCACAAGGGTTGGTCCCAGCCGGCGTCCGCGCACAGTTGAATGACTGTATTTTTGAAGTCTCCGGTGGGAGACTTCATCGGATTAATGACCACAACGGCGCGTTTGTCCCGCGGGGGTTGGTGCTCTGACATGGCTTCCTCAAAGTTTTCGGGTGTTGCCGGGTGGAGCTGAACTCTACCGGTCAGCTAGCGGTGTCTTACGGCTGCGACGAGGCAGGCCCTGTGACGGCGTCGTGCCGGGTTGCCGTCAGGTACAGCCGGTGGGCGGTGATCACCAAAACCAGCCATACGGCGCCCAGTGTCCACGCCACCAGGACGTCGGTGAACCAGTGGTGGCCCAGATAAATGCGGCTCAGCCCCACGGTGAAAGCAAATATACCGGCCGCCAGGATCGTGATGACCCTGCCCCGGGCCGTGTCCAGGCGCAGGATGATCAGGTATGCCACCACTCCGGCGATCACTGTGGCGTTCAGTGTGTGGCCGCTGGGAAAAGAGGGCGAATATTCATAGGGCGGGATGGCGTCCGCCAGTGGCGGGCGTGCGCGTCCAATGAGTTGTTTCCCCGCGACGGTCATCAGCAGCGACCCTGCCGTGGCCGTGAGCATGAGTATGACCGGCGTCCACGACCGGCGCTTCAGGGCGAGGACCACCATGATGGTGGCGGCGAGGATGGGCATGCCGATGGTCCCGGCGATGTCCGTGTAGCCCGTGGCGACAGTGTCCAGCCACGGCGAACGGACGCTCATGGCGGCGTCCAGCAGCGGATGGTCCAAGGCTGCAACCCCGTCGGCCTCAGTGACGGCGTCATAGACTTCTGCGGAAACGTAGGTCAGGGTCGCAGCGATCGTGGCGCCGACGGCGAGTGTGAGAATCAGGGCGGCATGCGGTCCCAGCCGGGCACTGAGCCAACGCACGACGCCGGCGAGCCAACGCCCGAAAGGGGCTCGCCACCGGGTCAGGTCCGTCCGCCCGACGAAGCGGTCTTGTGAGACCTCGCCGTTTTGGCCGACCTCACCCGCCTCGCCGTCCTGGGCGGACTGCTTGCCAGCCGTTCCTCGTGGTTGTTGTTCGCTCATCTACACATCCTGTTTCCCGCTATTTCCAATAAGTCCTTGTGCCGGAAGTTTAACGCACCAGGCATGGAGTTGCCGGCAACAAACCGGCCGCTCACCTTACTCAGACGCGCGGACCGCAGATTCAGAGTAAACCGTGCTTTCGCAGGTGCTCCGCAAGGCCCGCCCCATCGGGTGCAGAAAATCGAGGCACTCCGCCTTGCGCTAAACCTGGACCTTCCCCATGCTGGCGGCGGCCAGCCAGCAATGCTTCCCCTGTGGAGAGCTCGCGAATGGCAATAGCTGCCGTTTGCGCAGCATGTGAACGGGCAAAGTGGGCATAGATCTCCGGATCGTGCTGGCCGTCGTCGCCCACTAGAAGCCACTGGATGTTCGGAAATTGCTGTGCGAGCCGCTCCAGATTGTTGCGCTTGTGTTCTTGTCCACTGCGGAACCAGCGTTGTCGCGTGGGACCCCAGTCGGTGAGCAGCAGAACGCCTTCCGGGTACAGGTTTCTTGCCAGAAACCGTGCCAAGGCGGGAGCCACGTTCCACGGTCCGGTGGAGAGATAGAGGATGGGTGCCTCAGGGTGCTTGTCGACGATCCTGTCGAGCAGCACCGCCATGCCGGGGGTGGGTGTGCGCGCCCGCTCGCTGAGTACCAGGGTGTTCCAGAGGGCCAGCAGCGGCCGGGGCAGCGCCGTGACCATGACGGTGTCGTCAATGTCGGAGACGATGCCAAACGTGGTTTCAGGTGCCACGATTAGGACGCGGGCCTCGGCGGGAGCTGCAACCTGGCTCCGCAGGAAGACCTTGTGCCAGCCTGGCTCCAAGGAGGCATCCACAACAACATCCACGAGTCCTCCGGCGTCGGCGCGGACCGAGTGGACGACGCCTTCGATCTCCACTTCCACTTCGCTGTTCGGGACAGGCACGCTGGTAAAAGCCCGCCAGCCGCGCATCCTGTCGCTGGTGGCCGTGCGTTTGTTTGTCAGCACAACACGAGCCAGCACGCGCACCCAAGTGGTGCCACCGTAGCCTGGGTAGGCGACGATGGTGGGAGTGAAACCGAAAGCAGTCGCCACGCGCGTTCGAACCTCATGAATGGCATCGGCCACATGCATCACCGAGGCGAGCAACACCGGTGCCGCGGGTTCCTGCGGAGAACTGCGATCCAGCGGATCGGATGTGCTGGGAGAAGGTTTTCGCGAAGCTTTGTCCATGAATCCACTGTTCCACATAACCGGGTATTCGCCCGCTTCCAGCCGACGCACATCATCTTGTGATTGTGTATAGGGGCAATCCACAGCAAGGGATCCTCTGATCCCACAAAACGGAAACCAGGGAGTCAGCATGCAACTCGAAAACAAGGTCGTCATCGTCACCGGCGGGGCATCGGGAATTGGTGGAGCAATTTCCCGGGTTTTGGTGGCTCGCGGAGCCAAAGTCATTGCGGTCGATGTCAATGGCGAAGCCGGGGAATCCCTCACGGCAGATTTGGGCGCCAACGTCCGGTTCGTGTTGGGCGACGTCAGCGACAAGGCGGTGGCGGCGTCCGCCGTCGAACTGGCCAGCACAACTTTTGGCGGACTGGACGGGTTGGTC
Organism: Arthrobacter sp. E3; assembly: GCF_017353415.1. Classification (GTDB taxonomy): domain Bacteria; phylum Actinomycetota; class Actinomycetes; order Actinomycetales; family Micrococcaceae; genus Specibacter. The sequence goes on along the minus strand of NZ_JAFMPX010000018.1, from coordinate 61,409 downwards.
AACAACGCCCACGCATCGCGCCAAGCCATGTTCAACGACCTGACCGAGGAACAGTGGGATCTCTCCTTCAACACGGGTTTCCGCGCCACCCGCCAATTCATGGCAGCTGCCTACCCGCTGCTGGCCGTTAACGGCGGGTCCGTGGTGAACTTCGGTTCGGGCTCGGCCATGGTCGGACAGGAAACCCAGGCTGCCTATGCTTCGGCGAAGGAAGCGATCCGCGGGCTTTCCCGCGTCACAGTCAACGAATGGGCCAAGGACAACATCCGCGTCAACGTTGTCTCACCCATGGCACTGACCCCAGGGGTCAAGGCATGGAGCGAGGCGTTCCCTGAAATGTACAAGGATTCACTGGCCAAGGTTCCGCTGGGACGCTTCGGGGATCCCGAGGCGGACGTTGCGCCGATCGTGGCATTCTTGCTCTCCGACGATTCGCAGTACATGACCGGCCAAACCCTCATGGCCGACGGCGGAGCCAACAAACTCTACTAAACCACGGTGGGTCCCTGCAAACGGCATCGTTTGCAGGGATCCACGTCATTAAACGCGCAGCACTCAAGCGTGCTGGCCCTCATGGAACTGCTAGCAGGGTGTTATTTCAGCATGTCGGTCATGACGGCCGCGTTTTTGTCTTTGTCGGTCAAGGGTTCCAAGCCCCACAGGATTTCTATAGTGTGCAACAAGGAATAGTGGCTGTAAGCCACTGAGGATTCGTGGGACCGTCTGGCGGCAGGTCCGGCGAACACAGTCGACACGGCGTTGTTGTCTCCTTTGCCTTCGTCCCACGTGATCACCAGCAGGGAGTTCTTCGTGGTGAAGGCCGGTGAATCCAGAATCTTGGGGACTTGCTCTGACAGCCAGGCATCGCCGGTCGACACAGGACAGTCGTGCATGTCGTTGCAAAGATTGGGGCTGATAAATACATAGTTTGGCAAGCTTGCAGCGGATTTCAAGTCATCACTGAGCTGGGTAAAGGGAACCACATGAGCCTCGCATGAGGCACGATTGTCGGTAACGCCTGGGTAATACATGAAGGGGTTGTGTTTCACCGCGTACAGGCCGGAATTCTTTGCAGTGCAGGGGGCAGGCATGCTCTCGGCGTACATCTTCCAGGTCCTCCCCGCTTTTTCGATGGTATCCGCGATGCTGGGTACCCGTGCTGTGCAATCGGCGCCGGGGCTGCAGTCGTCCTTGATCCCAGCGGTGGTCCCGCTGGTGAGGGCCAGGTAGTTGGGCAGGCTCGGGTGGGTTGCTGCCTGATAGTTGGTCGCCAGTGCGTTGTCGGCGGCCAACTTGTTGAAGTAGGGTGCATCAGCATTACCCAGGATGCTTGACGCCGGTTTGTTCTCCTCGACGACGATGACTACATGATCGATTTCAGGCAATGTTCCTGCACTTGCAGTGGGACTGCTGACCGGTGGGCTTGAGGCAGATGTCTGAGGAGACGGTATCGGGCTGGCAACGGGGCTTGGGGCGGCACATCCCGCCATGATCAATCCGAGCGTCGTGAATCCAAGCACAAGCACAACAAGAAATCGGCTCTTTTGTATCATCGCTCAATGCTAGTCGGAGCGGGCTCTGCCTGCTATGCCTCCCACGCCGGCCTGACTGTTAGACATGCGGCGGTAGTGCCGACCAGGATGACTGTGCTGGACACACATGGACGTCCCTACTTTGGTGTCCTATGCTTCTACCCACTGCACAGAGATGACATTCGCAGCGTCCGGGTCTGCAACTGAACTGGACGAAAACGAGCCCTGAAGGGACCAGTTAATCCATGAAACCCATCGATTCCAAGAGGGCCGGTTCGCCATTGGTGGGGCTCACGGATGCTTCATCCTCATGGCGCTCCAAGCAAATCGTCACCCTCACCATGAACCCCGCACTGGACGTCAGTACGTCAACGGACGTTGTCTACAGCGGCCACAAACTCCGGTGCAGTCGCAGCACCCTCGATCCGGGAGGCGGCGGGGCAAACGTGGCCAGGGTGATACACCGGCTCGGTGGCCAGGCCGTGGCTGTTTACACCGCAGGCGGCACCACCGGAGACACCTACCGCCGGTTGATGGAAGCCGAGGGAATCCCTGTTTTGGTGGCGGCAGTGCAAGGGAGCACCCGGCAGAATGTCACAGTTGATGAGAAATCAACGGGGAAACAATTCCGGTTCGTCCTGGAAGGCCCTGAATTTAGTGAAAATGAGTGGCGTAATTGCTTGAAGATTGTTGGCCGGACCATCCGGTCAGGTGGATATTTGATTGCCAGCGGCAGCCTGCCGCCGGGAGTTCCTGATGACTTCTACGCACAGCTCGCGAGGCTGGCACGGGAGGCCGACGTGCGCTGCGTGGTGGACACCTCGGGGCTGGCCCTTGCAGAAGCCCTCGCCGAGGGAGTCTTTCTGGTCAAACCCAGCCGGCGGGAACTGGCCGAGCATGTCGGTGCAACCCTTGACAGCGAACAGAGCCAAATCGACGCGGCCTCCGCGCTGATTGCGGAGGGTTGCGCAGAATACGTCGCGCTGACACTGGGCGAAGCCGGGGCCGTGCTCGCCTCCAAGTCCGGGGCCATCCGGCTGCCAACGCCGTCGGTCAAGGTGGTCAGCACGGTCGGCGCCGGTGACAGCTTTCTAGCCGCGTTTGTCCTGCGACTCGCACAGGGCTACCCGGCTGAGGCGGCCCTGAGATCGGCGGTGGCCGCGGGAAGTGCCGCCGTGATTTCACCGGCAACGGAACTGTGCTGCCGGGACGACGTCGATCGCCTCGAGGCGGAAATCGCGGCCCTTGCACTCACTTTCGAGTGACCGGCCCATCGTCGGCGAACTGAGAAGTTCAGTTCCGTCGTGAGACGAGGACCGGTCCGCGCGCGTGGTGGAGCACCGCATGCGTGGTGGAGCCGATGACGCCCTTGATCAGTCCGCGTCCCGTGGTTCCCATCACTATCAGGCTGGCGTCCTGGGAAGCTTTGAGAATTGCACGGGCGGCGTTCTTCTCAGTGAGCAGTTCCCCTTCGATGCTGGCTCCGGGAGCAAGATTGCGGGCGCTTGCCAGGGCAGCCTCCAAAACGTCGGCTGGCACCTTGCTGCTGCGTCTCCGGATCAATGACAAACCATTCTTGTCAGGCCGCACATGCAGCACCTTCAAAGCGGCACCCGTCAACACGGCCATTGAGCACGCGTCAGCCAGGGCTGCTGCAGAGCCGGTTGCGTCAATGGCCACGACGACTGCCCCGGCAGGAGGTTGCTCCGGCATTCTGATGACCGCGACGGGACAGTTGGCCGTCGCCGCCAATTCCAGGCTTACAGACCCGGCGAGGAGGCCCATGAAACCGCCAATGCCCCGGCTGCCCACGACAAGCATCTCCTCGGCGGCCGAGATTTTGCTCAGATGCATGGCGGGCCAACCGTAGATCAGGCTTTCATGTACATCCAGCTCCGGGGCGATGCCCTTCGCCAGTGCCACGCCCTCGGCGAGGATGGTTTCAGGGGAGGGGGCCACGGCATTTCCTGCTGCGGCGCGGACCGGTGGGGCGTCTTGGGGCGGCACTGGCCGTAGGTGGCAATGAACCAGGTGCAGCCGGCAGTTCCTCAGTACGGCTTGCGTCACGGCCCACAATACTGCTTGGCATGCTTCAGCGGAGCCGTCATAGCCAACCACGATGTCTTGAGAGTTCCGCACCGATGCTCCTTGAGTTTCGTCCCAGTGATGAATGTGCAGTCCCCGTGCCGGCACGTTCAGAGTCTACGGGGCAGCCTGCAGATTGAAACTCGGGCTGCCTCAGCGTCCACGCAGGAGCGGCGGCGCCGCCGCCAACAACTCCCGCGTGTACTGGTGCTGCGGCGCGGTGAATACAGCTTCGGTTGCCCCGGATTCAACAACTTCCCCCGAGCGCATGACCAGCACATCATCACTCATGTGCCTGATCACCGAGAGGTCGTGGGAGATGAACAGGTAGCTCAGCCCAAGCCGCTGCTGCAGTTCATCAAGCAGGTCAAGGACTTGGGCCTGGATGGAGACATCGAGGGCGGAGACAGGCTCATCGCAGATCAACACGCGCGGGTCCGGTGCCAGGGCGCGGGCAATGGCCAGACGCTGCCGCTGCCCACCCGAGAGTCTAGCGGGATTGCGTGCTGCCACATCCTGTTCCAGACCCACCATCTCCAGCAGTTCGTTGATTCTCTTGGAGTGGGAGCGCGGATTCCGGGTGGCACCAGAGCTCAGTGCGTCGGCCAGCAGCGAGCCGGTGGAAAGACGCGGGTCGAAGGAGGAAAGTGGGTCCTGGTAAATGGCGCCCAGCGACGAGCGGCGTGATCGGCGCCCGGATTCGGGCACCGCGCTCCACGGTTCACCGAAGAGCCGCACATCTCCGGCGTCGGGCTTTATCAGTCCCAGGGCGATGCGGGCGGTGGTGGTCTTCCCGGAACCGGATTCACCCACCACGCCTAGGGTTCGCCCGGGCAGCAGCTCGAAGTCGACACTGTGCACGGCCCTGAAATTAGCTTTCCCGGCCAGCGGGAAACTTTTGCACAGCCCGCGTGCGCTGAGCACTGGAAGCACGACGTCGGCCGCCTCACCTTGCGCAGCGACCTCGCCCGGGGATGCCAGCTCGCTCTGCGCTGACACAATCTTGGCTGGCTGGTGCGATGAAGTCGCGGGGGTGTCCACAGCGGGGGACAGGCGCGTGAAGCGTGGCTTGCCCGCAGGAACCGCCGCCAGCAGCGCACGGGTGTAGGGGTGCTGCGGGTCGTTGAGGACCTGCTCCTTTGGGCCGCGTTCCACGATGCGTCCGGCCTGCATGACGGCAATGGAATCGGCCACATTTGCCACGGTCGCAAGGTCGTGGCTGATCAGAAGCATCCCCGAGCCTGTTTGACGCAATTCACCCAGCCGGGCCATGACAGAAGCGGCGATGGTCGCATCCAGTGCAGTGGTGGGCTCATCGGCAATGACCAGCTGGGGGTCCCAGGCTATGGCTGAGGCAATCAGCGCACGCTGGCGCATACCGCCGGAGAGTTCCCCTGACCGTTGGGCAGCCCGGCGGATGGGATCGTCCAGGCCCACGGTGTCCAGAAGTTCCATCACGCGCGCGGCACGTTGCGCTCCGGAAAGGCCGGAGTGAATGCGCAGCGCGTCGTCAATTTCCTTCCCGATTTTTCGCAGCGGGTCCAGGGACGTCAGCGCGTCCTGCAGGATCAACCCCACATGTTTGCCGCGGATGGCACGCCAGCTGCGCTGTGACACATTGCGGGCGTCACGGCCGGCAACGTCGAGTGTCTCGACCTGTACCAGTGAGCCCGGTCCGGCCAAGCCGATCAGGGACCTGGCGGTAACCGACTTACCGGACCCGGATTCGCCCACCAACGCCAGACATTCCCCGGGATGCACCGTGAAGGAAACCCCGCTGACAACGTTCCTTCCACCAAAGGAGACGTTCAGATTCTCGACCCGGAGAACGGGCTCGCCCGCGCTCACCGGGGACCTCGCGACTTCAGCGATCGGGAGAGAACCGTGGCAGCAGCGGCAACCAGCACAATGGCGAGCCCCGGGAACAGCGTCATCCACCAGGCCAGGACAAGGTAGGTGCGGCCAGCCGAAAGCATGGTGCCCCATTCGGGGGCGGGCGGAGGTGCTCCCAGTCCCAAAAAGCTCAGCGAAGCGGCCCAAAGAATGGCCTGTCCCAATCCCAACGTGGCAAGCACGGCAATGGGCGCCAGTGCGTTGGGAAGGATATGGGTGGTCAGGATGCGGGTCCGGCTGCGCCCCAGCACCGTGGCGGCCTCGACCATGGGGGAGGTCCGCAGCGCAATGATTTGCGCACGGATCATCCTGGCGTATCCGGGTGCGGTGGTCAGGCCCACCGCAATAACAGTGGTGGCCACGCCCGGTCCTGCAAGGGCGATGAACACGAGGGCCAGCAGCAGTCCCGGCAAGGCAAACAGCACCTCCAGGATCCGGCCCACGCCAAAGTCCAGCCACCGCCCACCAAATCCGGCGATGGTCCCCAGCACCAACGCCAAGCTGAGACCTATGCCGGTAGCCGCAGCACCAATGAGCAGTGAGGCTCGTGATCCGTGGACAATGCGGGAGTAAATGTCTCTGCCCGATTCGTCGGTGCCAAGTAGGTGCCCGGCACCGGGTGCGGAGAACGCTTCGCTGGGGTTGATGGCCAGCGGGTCAACGGGTGCCAAGAGGTTCGGTGCGATGGCTGCAAGAACAAAGAAGAGCAGCACGGCGGTGGACACGACCCAGGGGATGTGGGCCGCAATCTGTCTCGCAAAGGTGCCGCCGGGGCGTGCCTTACGGGCCGTATGTGGGTTCAGCACCGGATCCACTGACGGCAGAGCCGGTTCCAAGATACTCATGGCGCGCTGATCCGTGGGTCCACTAGGCGCTCTGCAATGTCTGACAGGGCCATGATCACCACATAGGAGGCAGCGGAAAGAAGTGCGACGCCGGTGACCAACGGTATGTCGCGGGTGGTCACCGCAGAGAGCAATGAACGTCCCAGCCCAGGACGGGCGAAGATGGACTCCACCACCACGGCGCCCGAGAGCAGCGAACCCAACGCCCAGCCTGAGAGCGCAATGCCGGGAAGCGCTGCGTGCCGCAGTGAATGGCGCAGTAGCACGCCGGTTTCTGATTCCCCGCGTGCCCGTGCAGAAAGCGCAAATGCGGAACGCTGGGCCTCCTCCATGGTGTCCCGCATGACCTGACCCAGAAATCCTGCCAGCGGCAACGCCAGGGTAATGACAGGCAGCACCAAGCCGGCTGGGGTGTTGGTGCTCACCGGCGGAAGCCACCCCAGCGCCGTGGAGAAGACCATGATGAGCACGCTGGCCAGCCAAAAGTGCGGCACCGCGGCTGAGACGATTTCCAGCCCGGATGCCAGCGCCGTACCCAAGCCTCCGCTGCGCGTGGACAGCACAGCCAGCACCAGCGCCATGGCCCAGGCCAGCAGGAGCGCGAGAACAGCCAGGATCAGGGTGGAAGGGACCAGCTCTCGCAGCACGTCGGTGACCGGGATCTTCAACGAATAGGACGTGCCCATGTTCCCAGTGGCCAAGCGCCACAGCTGGCCAAAGTACTGGACGTGCAGGGGCAGGTCCAAGCCATACTGGGCCCGGGCTGCTGCAAGGGCTTCGGGCGAGGCCTGAGACCCAGGGCCACCCAGGATGGCCTCTGCTGGGTCCCCGGGAATCATCCGGATGCCAAAGAAGATTGCGGTAGCTACTGCCCAGAGCACAAAGATACCCCCACCAAGCTTGCGCAGCAGCCAACGAACGGATGCCCCAAAACTACCGTGGGATCGGTTGGTGGCGGCTGCGGAGGCACTCATGGGCGGGGGCGTCTTGTGAAGGATCTAGTTGGCCAGCCAGGTGTCGAAGAACGTCGGTGTTGCCACGGCCGTGGTGGCACCCACGTTCTTCAGTTTGTCCGAGTAAAGGAAGTGGTTTTGCTGGTCATAGAGCGGCAGCACGTAGTAGCCCTCCAGAACCTTTTTCTGCACCTGCGTGTAGAGGTCCTTGCGCTCGGCCTCATCCTTGGTGGAACCTGCGGTCTCAAGCAACGCGTCAAGGGCCGGGTCCTTAACCTGGGAGTGGTTGGCGAAATAGCCGGAGGGTGCGGGAATAGTTGAAGCGGAGCTGAACAGGACGGAGAGAACACTCGGGCCAACCTTGGTGTACGGAGCGGACACCAAGTCGTAGTCATTCTTGGCCAGGTCCCCGTACCAGCTGGAGAGATCCAACAAGTTGATCTTGATCTCGATGCCCGATTCCTTGGCCGTGGCCTGCATCTGCTCAAAGAGCGACTGCTCCGCCGGGATCGATTGACTGGTGCTCACAGGAAACGTGAGTGAGAGCCGGGTTCCGTCCTTGACACGGTAACCTTCGGAATCGCGGTTGCTCCAACCCGCGGCATCCAGCAACTTGCCAGCCTTGGCGGCGTCGTAACCAAACAGGGACTCTTCCGAGTAAGCCAGCGGTTCCACACTGGACAGGGCGGAGAATGACTGCGGCGCCGTGCCGAAGAACAAGGAGTCGATGCTTGCCTTGACGTTCACCGCATGGATGAAGGCCTCCCTGACCTTGGCATCATTGAACGGTGCCTTGGAGGAGTTCAGCTCAATGCGGTTGGAGGCGCCGGGGCGGGGCGCATCCAGGTGTTTGATCGTGGAGACCTTGCCAGCTGCGGCAATGGCGTCCGGCTGGGCGTTATCGATGACCTGAACTTCCCCAGCCTGCAGTGCCGCATAGCGCGTTGCCGCCTCGGGGATGAAGCGCCAGGTGATGGCATCCAGGTAGGCGGTTCCCGCGTGTGCCGCTGTCGAAACAGGGAGCACATAATCGGCGTTGCGGACCAGGTTTACCGAGTCCTGCTTCTTCCAGGACTCGACCTTGAACGGGCCGGTTCCGACGGGAGATGCACAATTTTCGGCCTGGGTGCGTTTGAGTGCCGTGGGGGATTCGATGGCAACCCAAGGCATGGAGAAGGACTCGAGCAGCGAGTTGTCAGGGGTCTTGAGCTTCAGCTCCAGGGTGGTGGCGTCGACAGCGTCCATGGAGTCGATCTTGCCCAGTGCCAGGTAGCCGGTGGATGAGGCCGTTTCCGGGTTCAAAAGGTGCTCAAAGTTTGTCTTGACCGCGGCAGCATCCAGGGCGGTACCATCGGTGAACTTGATTCCGTCCCGGATCTTCACAGTGCGCGTCAGCCCGTCGTCGGACACGGTGGAGTCCTCTGCAAGCCAGGGGATCAGCTTGCCGTCTGCGTCCTTCGTGTACAGGGTCTCCAAGTATTGCGAGGCAACAAGTGCCTGCGGGTAGTTGCCGCCGACGTGCGGATCCAGACAGGTGGGTTCGGCATCGCCGGAGGCGTACACCAAGGTTCCGCCGGTGACTGGCGTGCCAGCGTCAGTGCTGGTATCCGAGGACGTGGCGGCTGGTGAACAGCTGGCAAGAACCAATGCTGCGGCCAGGACGGTAGCGGCCGGGACCAGCCTGTTGGCCAAGGGGTGTGCGAGAGTCATGAACTTCTTCCTGCGGACCGGTGAAATGGAGCGATGCGTGGGTGATCGCCGTTTGTTCCCTTCGGGCACAGGCCACAGGGCACTCGTCGGCGGGTACCGCGATCCACTTTAGCGCGTGTCGCCAGCCGGGCTGGCCGCATGTGGGCTAAGTCATAGGCTGGCGCCGCCGTGCCTTAGAGATCTGCGACGATGATTTTCTTCATGGTGAGCATCCTTTCATAGGCGCCCGGGTTCTGCATCAGCTCGGCCATATTCCGCGGCACAATCTGCCAGCTCACCCCAAACCTGTCCACCAACCAGCCGCACTGTTCGGCTTCGGGCACGGCACTGAGAGCTTCCCACAACGAGTCGATCTGTTCCTGATCCGTGCATTCGACCTGAAGGGAGAGCCCCGGGGTGAACGTGAAGTCGTGCCCCGCTCCGCAATCCATCGCAGAGAACCATTGTCCAGCCAGTGTGAACTCCGCGAAAAGGAGGCCTCCCGCATCATCTGGCTTCTGCACGGACATTCCCGGGGCCGAGTTCGGGAGCAGGCCTGTGTAGAGGTCGATCGCCTGTTGCGCCTTGGCGGCCTCGCCGGTGAACAGAAACTTGGGGCATCACGCCCGGGCGCCGCTCAGCGTCCGGTGCGGCAAGCATCAATTGCCAGTTCACCCCAAACTTGTCCTGAACCCAGCCATACAGTTTGCTGTGAGGGTATTCGTCCAAAGGCATGCGAACCTCGCCACCATCTGCGAGCGCCGCCCACATTGTCGCCATTAGGGTGCGTGCCTCATCAGCGCCGCCCTTGAACGACCTCGGATCCACGGTCAGGATGATAGACAACGCCGGAGTGGGCCGGTACTCGCCTCCCGCATTGATAAGACGGAGCTGATAACCACCCACGCTCACATCCACAACCAGCGGTTGCCCCGCGAGATGGCGTTGGAAGTCTGGCCAATTGTTCGTGGGATAGGAGGCAACCACGTCCATGGACGTGTCCGGGAGGACATCTGCATAGAAGCGGCCGACGTCGTCCGCGTTGCCTTGACACTTATACATTGGGCACGATTCGCTGCATGAGTTCTTCTGGTGGGTTGGACAAGGCCTACGGCGGTGCACGGCAGGGGTCAAGATTCGAAGCATATTCTGGCTGACGGTGGGGGCTTAGCGCAGGATGACGTTGCCCGGCACCGTGCCCGCGAAGGTTCTTCACGTACACAACGGGATCCCCTGCGATGCGGGTGTTGTTCCATGGCAGCTCATCCGGCAGGGTCGCGGAGACAACGTGCTTGCGCACCGGGTTGATCCATTGGCCGAAGGTGTAACGCTGCCTCAGGTTCTGGCGCTCCATCACCCCGTTCAGTGAGTTGAACAGATGCGCGGTGACCTTGCGGCTCACGGTGGTACCTGCCCTTCTGCGCGGATTCTGCTTTCACAAGGATAGAAGTGCCGGTGGGGGAGGGCAATGGGCATGTGGCACCAGTTTCGTCGCAGGCTGACACGGCGCGGCAAGTATGCGACAGTTGCCTTTACCAGGTGCATTTCCGTGCCGGTGGAATGGAATCTCTGCTGAGTTTTAGATAATGAGGGGAGAAGGCATGCCTGAAGCAACGGCTTACAAAAGGGTGCTTCGTGGATTCCGCCGATAGCCCGCGGGAAAGACATGATCAGGACGCCGTTGTGGCGCCATCGCAGGAGAAATCCGCAAAAACTCCTCTGATCATCCTTGGTGTGATCATCATCCTCGTTCTTGTGGCCGCGTTGTCGATCGTCTTGACCCGCGGGGAACCCACACTCCTGGCGGAATCCACTCCGGCTGGGGTGGTGCAACGGTACGTCGCGGCAGCTGTGGACGGGGATGAGACCACGGCTGCCGGGTATCTCACCAACGATGTGCTTGCGAACTGTTCGCCGATGGAACAGTTCCAGGCCGACAACCTCACCATCACACTCATCTCGACCAAGGAGCGGTCCGACTCCGCCGACGTGGCCGTTTCCATCGCTTCCTTTTCCGGGAACGGTCCGTTTGGCGCTCAGGAATCAAGCTATGAGGATGTTTTCAGCCTCGTAAAAATAGTCGGAGCATGGCGCATCGCATCTACGCCATGGGATCTGGCCATCTGCCCGAACGAGGGGATGAAGTGACAGCCGCACTGGTCATCCTCATTGGTGCGGCGCTGGTTGCCGGCGTCACCCTGCTCATTGTGAAAACGACCCGCTCGGCCCCACACGCCGGTGAGGTGGCATCTGCGCCGACAGTTCGGCGCCTGATCGTGTTTGTACTGCTCTTCACGCTTGTCGTTATTGGGGCGATTGGCCTTGCCGGCCTACTCGGACGTTTGATGGATACAGGTGTCGAATTGGTTCGCGACGATAACGCAAGCCTGGCGAGGTCGCTTGCATTCACATTGATCGGGGGACCGTTCGCAGGCCTGCTGTGGTGGATTGTGTGGCGCAGGGTCGACGAACCGGCAGAACAGGATTCGCTGTCCTGGGGTGTCTACGTGGCGGGTGCGTCGACGGTTTCGCTCATCATTTTTACCAGTTCCCTTCTTTCCACCGCTGCATCATTGGTTGGAGGCAATTGGTCACCCCAAACTTTTTCCACCGGGGTGGTGTGGGCCGCCGTCTGGCTTTGGCACCGGGAGATGTCAAAGGACGCACGACGTCGGCCGCTCCGGCTGCAGCAGGTGGCGCCCATCCTTGGTGCTGCCTACGGACTGGTCATTGGCACGGGTGGGGCAACAACTACGCTGGGCCTGCTCTTCGAACACGCCATTCACGGTTTGGCCGGGGTGAGCACGTTCGGCCAACCATGGTGGCAGAACCTGCTGGGCGCTCTTCTATGGGCCGCCGGCGGGGTGCTGGTTTGGTGGTGGTACTGGGTGCGGACGAAGGTGCGGTTCGCCCGCAGAGGTTTGGCAAGCGTGGTCCTGGCCATAGTCGGAATCCTCGCCAGCAGCGTCCTGATGCTGGCTGGCGCCGGAATCACTTTGAACGGACTGCTGCGACTTGGATTTGATGGGAGTGCGCCCGCGGCGCAAATTCTTGAACCGCTGGGCTTTTCCGTGGCCTCGGCCGTGTTCGGTGCCCTGGTTTTGGCTTATCACGACCGCGCAGCATTCGCGCGGTCCGTTGGCATCGCCAGGACGGCACGCTTGCTAGTATCGGGTGTTGCACTCGTGGCGACGGCCTCAGGCATCGGAGTCATCGTGAATGCGCTGCTGGTACCGTTTGGAAGTCTTTTGGCAGGATCCGGTGTTCGTACCTTGCTCATTGCCGGCATAAGTTCGTTTGTTGTTGGCGCACCGCTGTGGTGGCTGGCGTGGAAGCCTGCCCACCGCACTGAGACGTTGGAAGGATCTGCAGGCCGCCGGATCTACCTGATCGCGGTCTTCGGCTTGAGTGCTGTGTCGGCACTGGTCACCCTGCTGGTGCTCGGCTATCGGCTGTTCGAGTTCGCATTGGCGGACCATGGTGGCGGTGAGTTGATTGACCGCGTGCGCGCACCACTGGGGCTGTTTATTGCTACTGCGTTGGTCGCCGCGTACCATTTCAGCGTTTGGCGGCAGGATCGAGCCGTGGCACCGCTTCCTGGAAAGCTGCGCACCATCGACCAAGTATTTTTGGTTGCCTCCGGGGAAGGCCTGGTGCTGCAGCGGATGATTGAGGAGCAGACTGGGGCTATGGTCAAGCTGTGGCTGCGTAAACCTACCCATAGCCAGACACCAACACTTTCCTCGGACAGCGACCAGGACATCCCCTCGTTTGGTCCGCCCCTGGACCTTCTGGCCGAGGCACTGAAGGACGTCAAGGGCAAACGCGTGTTGGTGGTGACCGGTCCCGGCTCTGCCATCGAGGTGATCCCGCTGGTGGACTAAGAATGGCCACCAGAGAGTCTTCCTTTGGTCACGGAAACTCTGGCGCTCGGCGCACTTGAGTGGTTGAATTAAAGTGGGAAGTGATATCATGCACCGACATCGCCGCCGTATCAAAGATCAGCACAGAGCCCCCACTCATCAGGTGCCCGGGCGGCTCCTGATGCAAAGCCTGCTCGCCATCCTCGGACTCGTCACGGGCTTCCTCGTGGTAGCAGCACCGGCCCAAGCAGCGGAACTATCGGGACACGACATCTCTTGGCCGCAGTGTTCCCCAGCTGATGGCGGTTATGGCCTGCCCATGCCACCGAGCAACACACAATTTGCAATTCTCGGATTGACCAAAGGTCTTCCATTCACGGAAAATCCCTGCCTTGGCAGCCAGCTCACCTGGGTGCGGAGCAATTCAAAAACTGCCCATGCGTACGCCATGGCTGCATTCCCCACCCCAGCCCAACTTCTGACCTACCGCTCGAGCGGTCCATGGTCTGCAACAACCCGGGCCGGGCAACTATCCAATGTTGGGTATGCTGAGGCTTCATTTGCAGTCGCCAGCATGGTGCGGAACAGTTTCCGTCCAGCAATGGTGTGGATCGACGTCGAACCCCGCACAGCCCAACCGTGGCCCACTGCGACCGCCGCTCAACAGCGCGAGAACCGCTATGTCGTGGAAGGGCTGATGCGTGGACTGCGGGATGCCGGCTTCTCCTACGGCCTGTATTCGTATGCCAGCGGCTGGCAGTCCATCACTGCTTCCTGGTACCTCCCGGGTGTCCCCGTCTGGGCCACCGCGGGTCGGCTTGACTACCCCACGGAGGCTCACGACCGCTGCGTACAGCCCAGTTTCTCCGGTGGTGCGGTCTACTTGTCCCAGTGGTATGACGATGTTCGCGACTACGACATCGCGTGTGCAAATTACCGCATGGGGGCGCTGCCCATGCCGGGGTCCACACTGTCCAGCTCCACCGCGGATTTCAACGGCGACTGGAACAACGACGTTTTGGGCCGTGTATCAGCGACGAACGAGCTGTGCCTCTATCAAGGCACGGGCCGTGGCACGTTCGGTGTGGCTGCAACCATTGGAGTCGGATGGGGCGGATTCAATGTACTGGAGACGGTGGGAGACTTCTCCGGTGATGGCTACGGCGACGTGATCGCACGAGCACCGGCCACAGGACTTTTGTGGATGTATCCAGGAAATGGCCGCGGCGGCTGGTTGGCACCGAGGGTGATCGGGAACGGTTGGAATGGGTTCGACTCCATTGTGGGTCCTGGAGACATGAACGGTGATCAAAAGGTTGACGTGCTGGCTCGTGAAACAGCGACGGGACGGTTATGGCTGTACCCGGGCAATGGTCGCGGTGGCTGGTTGGCACCGCAGCTGATTGGGACCGGCTGGGGCATCTTCAACACTTTGCTGGCCCCTGGCGACTTCAATGGTGATGGAACCGCTGACATCTTGGCACGGGAACGCGCCACTGGCCTGTTGTGGCTGTATCCACGGAACGCGGCGGGCGGCTGGAACCCGCGTGTGCTCATAGGAAACGGCTGGAATTTTCTCCCGACCTTGATGAGTCCGGGTGACTTCAACGGTGACAGAACTGCAGATGTTCTGGGGTATGACGCCACTGGTGCCCTCTGGCTGTACCCGCGCACAGCACAGGGAGCGTGGGCAGCTCGAGTTCAGGTGGGTCATGGCTGGACCGCCATCAACACGATTTTCTAGAGACCCGCGAGTTTCTGTAGCGGGCCAGGGTAAGCTCGGCGGGTTAGGTTGATGAACCGGCCTGGAACCAGCATGAGCGCGGCGGGTCCACTGCCCCAAAGAGTAACGATCCCCAACAGCACGCCGAATCCTCACTGACGGTTCGGGACTCAGCAGTACCGGCGGCGCAAGTTAGTGGTGGATGAACTGCTCCATGGCTTTGCCAACGCTGGCGCCCCAGTTGCGTGCCCGGTCCAGCTCATCATCTTCGAGGACGTTGTCCTTGGACACCAGGAAGCTCTCCGGTGAAATGATGGAGCGTGAGCCTCGTTTCGTAAGCGCATGTTCGATGTGCCCGGATGCTGCGCCTGTCAGGATGCGCGCCATGTCCACCCGGGTGTCGAATGCTGCGCACAGGGCCGGAACCAGGTCAAGGTCCTTGATCCACTCACGCACCCCGATGCCCGGCGCTGAGGCTTCCAGCGACAGATCCTTTGATGTATCGTTCGCCAAAGTTGATGCTTCCTTGCGCGATTCCGGCCTGGTCATTCCATGGACATGGGTTGGTCCGCCGAGAACCACCAAGTCGGCGGAACGCGTGGCTTCCTTGGCTTGCTGGTCGTTGACGTTTGCCGTGACCACCACACCAAAGGGAGCGAGTCCCTCAGCAATGGCCAACGCAATTCTGTGGGTGTTGCCAAACATGGACTCATAGACGACTGCGATGCTCATCTTGATTGCCTTTCTTGCAGATGCAGGGTTGATCGGTGCCGTTTCCAGACTTGCTGGTGCCGGTCCAATGTGCCAGTGCCGAACGTCCCCCACGGGCAGCAATGTAGTTGCTCCTGCCCTTGGTATCAAGCTGCTTACACTCGCTGCCGCAGCCAGGAACACGAACGAAATGGATGGACCGTTTAGTGGAGAAGAGGCTCACGCCCAATCACTGGGAAACAATTGAGGCCGCGGACGATCTCCGCCGGTACCTTACAGAAAACTGGCATGGTGAACGTGCTCTCCCGGTGGCAACTTTCGCGTTGGGAAGGATTCCGTGGCGTGGACAGGAGCACTCATCGTTAAAACGATTGGTGCCGTTGGACCCTAGACGGTGCATGTACGGGGCACGAGTATTGATTTCAGCAGCTACTGGAACCCGCGAAAGGCATGCACCATGGGCAATGACAAGGAATCAGGCCGCATAGTCGTCGGCATAGATGGATCCGCAGGCTCAATTGCGGCCCTCCGGGAAGCAGAACGCATCGCAAGGACGACTGGTTCGTGGCTGGATGTAGTGATGTGCTGGAGTGACTCGGCGTCGGCGGCAGGGCAGTCTTCACAGGCGGCCGCGGATCTTGAAAACGCAGCCCGACAACTACTTCAGGACAGTGTCTCGGACACCTTTGGGACTCCGCTGCCAGAGAAGATCTCCACGAGCCTGGTCCGAGGCCAGACAAGGCAGAAACTGATTGAGCTCAGCGATGGAGCGGACATGCTTGTGGTTGGGAAACGTGGATACGGCGGTTTCGCTGGGCTTCTTTTGGGCTCAGTCAGCCGGGCGTGCGTGAACCACGCGCATTGTCCAGTGCTTGTGGTGAATACGGCTCAGGACGATGAAAGCCATTGAGGGAAATTAGTGATGACGAATGTCAGCACTAACTTACCTCATGCGTCTACGTCCCTTTGCCGGTCTCGACGCATGAAATTAACCCACCAGGGAAGATTCCGGAGTTCTACTCCAGCCCGGCGCGGATTGAGGCATCCAGGGGAACAGTCAACGTCATGGTCGCATCGAGTGTGAAGCGCCTGCCCGTCACTTCGTCGACAACAATTCGGACGAGTTGGTCCTTTCCGACTCCTTGCCAAGGGAACATGCCCTGAGTCGTGGCGTTCAGAACCTCGCTCTCTGAGGTGGTGATTTCGGCGTGGCCTTTGACAACCACACTCCAGGCGATGCCGAATTCCCCGCTTACGGCGTCGGCTTCCAAAGCCACCGATGCATCGGCGCGGAGGTCGTCGAGCTTTCTGCCCCCACCTGTTCGAAACAGGAGTGACTCCTCGTCAACCTTGAAGTTCACGGGGAAGACGTCGGGACGCCCGTCCACGCAAACGGCGAGCCGTCCGATGGACGTTTCGGAAAGCAGCTTCCAGCACTGTGCTGCGGTAAGGTCTTCTGCTTTTGGTGATACCGGTTTTGCTCTCATGTGAACCATCATAGGGTCGAGTTGCCATGTGAGAACAGGGCCCGCGTTGACTCATCAAAGATGCCCGCGTAGCTGTTATCGAAGAATCATTTGGTAATGCCCGCGTAGCGGCGCGTCTGCCGTGCTGGTGGTTGCTGGCGGGGCACTGTGAGCCATGGAGCTTTTGATGAGTCAACGTCAGGCGATCACGAAGGCCAGTGCCCTTCGGTATTCCCGTTCGAGCCGGGCTGCTAAGAAGACTATTTTGGATGAGTTGTGCGCGGTGACGGGTTGGCACCGCGACCATGCGCGTAAGGCGCTACGGCAGGCACTGGTGCTCAAGGTGGTGAAGGCAAGGCCTCCCCGGCCGCCGCTGTACGGGGAGTCCGTGATTGAGGCGTTGAGGTTTTGCTGGGCCGTTCAGGGCACACCCTGCGGCAGGTTGCTGGCGGCGGCCTTGCCCGATCTTGTGCCGCGTCTGCGCCGGTTCAAGGAACTGGATATTGACAATGTGACGGCTCAATTGTTGTTGCGGATTGCCCCGGCCACGATCGATCGCCGGCTCAAAGGAGATCGGGGAAAGCTTGACCCGCGGGGGGCTCTCATACCAAGCCCGGGACGCTGCTCAAAGACTCCATCCCGATGCGGACCTGGGCCGAGTGGGACGACGCTGTCCCCGGTTTTGTCGAGATAGATTTAGTTGGCCATGAGGGTGGCAATTCCCGGGGCGAGTTCTGTTTCACCCTTGATATCACTGACATCGCCACGGGATGGACCGAGACCCGGTCGGTGAGGAACAAGGCCCAGAAATGGGTGTTTGCGGCCATCAAGGATGCCACTGCGGCGTTCCCGTTTCCGATCCTTGGACTCGACAGTGATTATGCCGAGGAAAACGCTAAGCCGAGGGACCGTGCTGTGGGCCATGTTCTGCGGGGAACTGGGATACTTTCCTCGGCTTAGTGTTTCCGACCTTCTCCGGGGTTACGTTCGTCGTATCCATTGGTCCAGTGGAAGGGGAATGTCATGGAACCGACGGTCAGGGAAATTGGTGAGCGGGTTGTTGCTGCATTGGTGGTGGCTGAGTATGGGCCGCTGACGATCGGCAACTACCGGAAGTGGATCCGGTGGTTGGAGCTATTTTCCAGGGAGCAGGATGGCGTATATACGCCGGCGTTGGGTGCAGAATTCGCTGCGCTGACGACGAGCCCTCGGACGGGGAAGTTCAGTGTTCAGCGTTGTCGTGACTATCACCGGCTGGTGACAGTCTTTGATTCCTATGTTCTGACCGGGCGGGTGGACCTTTCGGTGAGAAAGCGCGGACAAGGGCGTGGGCTTCCACAATCCCAGGAGTTTGCCACACTCTTGAGTGCTTGGTCCGAAGAAATCGAACTGCGGGGATTGGCTGCAGAGACACAAAACGGATATGGCCGGATGGCCCGCGACTACCTCCTTTACTTGGAAGGTATCGGGGTGACGTCGCTTCAGGATGCTGAGGGTGCCAGTGTGCTGGGATTTCTGGGATCGTTGCGGGCGCGCTGGGTGGCCGGCACGATGTGGGCTGCGGTGACCAATTGCCGCCCGTTCCTGCAGTTCACTCAACGTCCTGATCTAGTCAATGCCCTGAAAATGGTGGCGGCGAAACGGCACCACGACATCGTTTCGGTGCTGGGGAACGATGAGGAAGAAGCCGCCGTTCAGGCCTGTCTGGGTGGGAAGATTCCTGCCCGGGACTCGGCGATCACCTTGCTGGCATTAGTCACCGGTTTGCGTGCATGTGATCTGGTTGCCTTGCGCCTGACTGATATCGACTGGCGGACCCTGACAATCGGGATTATCCAGCAAAAGACCGGCAATCCTTTGACGCTGCCGATACCTCCCGTGATCGCGGAGAAACTTGCAGAATATGTCCTCGATGAGCGTCCTAAGTCGGCGGACGGACATGTCTTTTTACGATTGCTGGCGCCCTATACGCAGCTGGCTGACCATGCTGGTGTCTATGCAGTGATCAGAAGGGTGTTCAAGGCGGCTGGGGTGGATCGCCCACGGGTCGGAACAAGGCTGCTGCGCCACAATGCGGCATCTAAACTCCTGCGTGCCGGAACGCCATTGCCGACGATATCGGCGGTTCTGGGCCATTCGAACCCCGATTCCACCAATGTTTATCTGAGTACAGACACCGAGCATATGCGTGCGTGTGTCCTCCCGCTCCCGGAGATAGAAGGAGTGCTCTGATGAACGCGCCCAGATTTTCCAGTGTGTTCGCACCCGATCTCGAGCAATTCCTTGCTTTCAAGGAAAGCATGGGTATCCATTGCGCCTCCCGCCTCTGGCATTTGCAGAATTTTGACCGTTACTGCACGGACCATGGACTGCAGAATTTCGACCGGCCAACGGTTGAGGGGTGGGTGACTTCCCTGCAGGCGGGCCAGCCACATTCCTGCCGGTCTTGGATGTCTTACATCAGGGACTTCGGTCGATGGGAGAGACTCAACGGCAACGAAAACGCCTATGTGCTATCGGATCAGTGGAAAGCCAAATTTCTCCGTCCGCAACCGTATCTGCTGAGGCAAGAGGAAATCAGCCGGTTTTTTGCCTCCGCGGCACGGTTGAAAACGCTCACACCTTGGAAATGGCAGGGGCCCGCGTTCTTCGCGCTCATGCATTCCTGCGGGCTACGCACCTGCGAGGTGCGCAGGCTCCAGCGCGACGATGTGAACCTCGCTGAAGGATTCATTGACGTGCACTGGTCCAAGGGCAACCGCAGCCGTCGGCTTCCGGTCACCGAGGAGATCAGCGGCATCCTGGAGGTCTGTGATCAGGCGTTGCAACGGACCTTGGACAATGGACGCACCTCATTCTTCGCCTCCGCCACTGCAGAGCCGCTGACGGCAGGCATGATCGGTTTCATGTTCAACAAGATCTGGGACCAAGCCCGGTTGCCACGGACCACCGAAGGTAAACAGCCAAGACCGTACGACTTTCGCCACCACTATGCCTATGCCAACATCGAGCGGTGGATGGCCGAAGGCGTTGATGTGAACACCATGCTGCCCTACCTGGCCCGCTATATGGGACATGCCTCGCTGGAGAGCACCTATTACTACGTTCATACATCCCCGGATTTCATGAACGGCTACGCCGATCTGACCCGTGGGAGCCTGGGAATTTTGCCCGAGGTGGGATTCGAATGAAACGAGACACGAGCACCGATGCCCCGAATTTCTGGGGCTACGCACGCAACTATTTGCATGACTACATGCCCAAAGTTAGGGGCCTGTCGCCCAACACCATTGAAGCGTACCGGATCTCCCTGGAATGCTTCGTGAGCTTTCTTGTTGGTGGGCAGCATATCGAAAGCAAGGACATCAGCTTTGATCACTTCGAGCGACGGTTGCTCAAGGCGTGGCTGATCTGGATGCGGGAAACCAAGAATTACCAGCCAAAGACGGTGAACCTGCGCCTGACCGCCATCAAGGCGTTCCTGCAGTATGCCTCCCAGGAAGACCTCCGTTTGGTGGCACTCCAACAGGCTGCAAAGGCTCTCAAAGCCCCTGCGCTGGCGAAAAGGCCCATCGAATACCTTGAACAGCACGAGACCGTGGCGATCCTTGCTGCTTTCAACGGCGCAAGCATAAAGTCCCGGCGCAACCGCATGCTGCTAATACTTCTTTACGAGAGCGCAGCACGCGTCAGTGAGCTCACCACACTGACCTTGGGGAACCTGAAGTTGGCGAAACCGGCCCACGTCACGCTGACCGGCAAAGGGAGCAAAAGCCGCGTCGTTCCTCTCGGCGACACAACGGTCCAGCACCTGCAGGTCTACCTCGACGAATTTCATCCCCAGTGGGTGTGCCTGCCCGCCACGCGCCCGCTGTTCTACAGCCTCCATCTCGGTGAACCGACCCGACTCTCGGAAGACAGCATCTCAGCAATCCTCAAGAAGGCCGGAGACATCGCCCGAGAGTCCTGCCCATCGATCCCTGCCACGTTGCACTGCCACATGATCCGCAAGACCAAAGCGATGGACCTCTACAAACAAGGAATCCCATTGCCCATCATCATGCAACTGCTCGGACACGAAAGCATGAGCACCACCTCGGCCTTCTACGCCTTCGCCACCCTGGACATGATGCGCGAAGCCATGAACAGGGCCACACCCGGCATCAACCACGCCACCGCGGAGTGGCTCAGCGAGAAAAACCTGCAAAAGCTCTACACCCTCCGGTAACCACCGGAACACTAAGCCGAGGAAAGTATCCCAGTTCCCCGCAGAACATGGCCCACAGCGCGGTCCCTCGGCTTAGCGTTTTCCTCGGCATAATCACTACTAAGCCGAATTCGGCTTAGTAGTGACAACGGTAGTGAGTTCATCAATTGGGAGTTGTTCCGCTGGTGCGAGCAGGAGAATTTGACGTTTACCAGGTCCCGGTCCGGGAACAAGAATGACGGGGCCCATGTGGAGCAGAAGAACTGGCACATCGTCCGCCAGACCGTCGGCTACCACCGCTACGACACCGCTGCAGAGTTGGAGTTGCTGAACCAGATTTGGGCGCTGCAACGCCTGTTGACGAACCACTTTGGTCCCCAGCAGAAACTCGTCAAGAAGATCCGTACCGGGGCGAAGATCACCAAGACGTACGACCTGCCAGCCACCCCGTACCAGCGCGTCCTGGCCGACACGGGAACCGTGAAGAAAGCAGTCAAGACAAAACTGGCTAGGGAGAACAAACCCTTGAATCCGGCGGCCATCCAACGCCAGCTCCAACACCTCGCCAGCGAACTGCTGACGCTGACAACAGCAAAACAAGGCACCAAGAATCAACCAGCCCTGCGGGCATTATCAAATGATTCCACGAAGAAACCTAAGCGGGCATCTTGACATGATTCCTCGGGGGGCCTAATGGCACCTCAGGCCCGTACCGCAACGCCGGCGGTCGCATGGTGGTTGATACGGTTTGCGTGGCTTTTATGGTGCCGCAGCCCGAACACGGCACCCCTACGGAAGTTTGTCGGAGAGTGGTGCCTTTAGCCCCTACCCGGACTTGACCCAGCGGGATTGACTCGTGAGGTGGGCACTTGGCCTGCAAATGCGCCGCGGAGCAGTAGAGCGAATGTGCGAAGGACAGCTGATTACCATGGACAAAGACAGTGTTGTTTGGCTTGAGGACGTAGGCATCAAGGACGTTGCCCACGTTGGCGGCAAGAATGCCTCCCTGGGAGAGATGATCAGATCCTTGGCAGCGGACGGCGTCAGGGTCCCCGGCGGGTTTGCCCTCACGGCTGCCGCATACCGCAAGTTCATCTCGGAAAACAACATGGAGCCACAGCTGGAGAGGATTCTCACCACGAAGGATCAAGCCGGCACCAACTGGCGATCGATCGGAACTCAGGTGCGAGAACTGATCCTCGGTGGCGAGTTCCCGGCCGAGATGTCCACGCAAATACGTTCCTTTTACCGCGATTTGGCCGCGCGCACCGGGAATGATGAGCCCGCTGTGGCCGTTCGAAGCAGCGCGACCGCCGAGGACCTGCCTGACGCCAGCTTCGCCGGGCAGCAGGAAACCTACCTTAACGTCAGGGGTGAGGAACAGCTGCTCGACGCCTGCCGGCGCTGTTATGCATCGCTCTTCACCGACCGTGCGATCAGCTATCGGGAGATCATGAAGTACGGACACTTGGACGTGGCGCTGTCAGTGGGTGTCCAGCTCATGGTCCGCTCGGACCTGGGGGCAGCAGGAGTCATGTTCTCCCTTGACACTGAAACCGGCTTCCCTCGGGCCGCCGTCATCAGTGCCAACTGGGGACTGGGCGAGACAGTGGTCCTGGGCATGGTCAACCCGGACAAGTACGTTGTGTTCAAACCTCTCCTTGACACGCCGACGTTCTCACCGGTGATTGAAAAGATGCTTGGTTCAAAGGAGTGCAAACTTATTTACTCCGCCGACGGAGGCGCGGGAACGCTCATGGTCGACACCAGCGACAACGAGCGGACGTCGTTTTGCCTGGACGACGACGAGATTCTCCAGCTGGGCAGGTGGGCTGTCCAGGTCGAGAACCACTATGGGCGGCCTATGGACATGGAATGGGCGAAGGATGGGGTGAGCGGGGAATTGTTCATTGTGCAGGCCAGGCCGGAAACTGTCCAGGCGCGCAAGAGCGGCACCGTGATGAGCACACACCGGCTGACGGAGGAAGGGCGGCTGCTGGTGAAAGGAGCTGCAGTGGGTGATTCCATAGCCTCCGGCATTGCATGCGTGATCAAGAGCGCCGCTGACATCGGCAACTTCGTGGACGGCGCCGTTTTGGTCGCCGAGCAAACGGATCCGGACTGGGTCCCGGTCATGAAGCGTGCTAAGGCCATCGTTACTGACAAGGGAGGGGCGACCAGCCATGCGGCGATCGTGAGCCGCGAACTGGGGATTACCGCCGTCGTCGGTACTAACGATGCCACCGCAGTGATTGTCGACGGGCAGCCCATCACTGTGTCCTGCGCGGAAGGGGACGTAGGCCACGTTTATGAAGGTCTTTTGGCGAACGCCCAGGATGATGTGGACCTCGGCGATTTGCCGGTCACCAAGACTGCAGTCATGCTCAACCT
Source organism: Arthrobacter sp. E3 (assembly GCF_017353415.1). Classification (GTDB taxonomy): domain Bacteria; phylum Actinomycetota; class Actinomycetes; order Actinomycetales; family Micrococcaceae; genus Specibacter. Next base: position 38,051 of record NZ_JAFMPX010000018.1, on the reverse strand, counting down.
GGCCAGCCCTTCCGCAGCGTTCAAGTGGTGGCGACTGCCCGCACAGGGCATCGGGCTGGCACGCATGGAGTTTGTCATCAACGACATGGTCCAGGTGCACCCGATGGCACTGGCCTACCCTGAACGGGTGACGGATCCGGCTGATCAAGCCAAAATCAAGGAGCTGACGCGCGGGTATGCCGATTCGTCAGAATACTTTGTGCAAACCCTTGCGCGGGGGCTTGCCAAATTGGCCGCACCGTTCCATCCCGCTCCCGTGGTCGTCCGGTTCAGCGATTTCAAAACCAACGAGTACGCCCACTTGGTCGGTGGCTCGGTTTTCGAGGTGGAGGAATCCAACCCGATGATCGGATTCCGTGGAGCGTCACGCTATTACGATCCGCATTACCGGGCAGGGTTTGACTTGGAATGCCGGGCGATCATCCGCCTTCGCAACCAGTGCGGCTTCATGAACGTCATAGTGATGGTGCCGTTCTGCAGGACACTTGCCGAAGCAGACCGCGTCCTGGCCGTGATGGCGGAAAACGGGCTGGTCCGTGGCCAGGACGGGCTCAAGGTCTATATGATGTGCGAAATTCCCTCAAACGTGATTCTGGCGCGGAAGTTTGCCGCGAAGTTCGACGGCTTCTCCATCGGGTCCAACGATCTCACCCAGCTTGTTCTTGGTGTGGATCGGGACTCGGCAACCCTTGCTCCCCTCTTTGACGAACAGGACGAGGCCGTCGAGACCATGATTAGTCAGGCGATCGCCGGAGCCCATGCGGCAGGCATTCGGATCGGCATCTGCGGGCAAGCACCCAGCAATCACCCTGACTTCGCGCAATTCCTGGTTGCGGAGGGCATCGATTCCATCTCGCTGAACCCCGACAGCTTTCTACGCACCGTCCCCATCATCGCAGCCGCCGAAGCGGGGCAGGAAAAACGTTAAGTATGCTGGGGGCCCGGTGGAGTTGGGCCTCAACGCCCATCCGCCCAGCAACGTGGGACCGCCCATGGTGGTTGTTGAGCGTTCTCGGAACCCCGCCGGTATGAACCGCCCTATGCTCGAACTCAATGCTCAAAACAAGAGCGAACAGGTCCGGTAGGTACCACGAGGCAAGCCCTGATTTAGCGGTCAGGGATGGGCTAGGCCTGACGGAAAGCTACTTCGCGCGGCGTGAGAATCCTCCCGCTGGAGGACGAAGAAGTATCTATAGGTCAGCGCCGGGACAGCGCCCCATTGGGATCACCCTGTCGTTTCGTACGCGGGGGACTATTCCAGCCCGGCCCGCATCGCTTCATCGAAGGACACGTGCTGCGTCACCGACGCATCAAGCGTGAAACTCCTGCCTGTCACTGTTTCCGGAACGATGCGCACCAAGTGGGCCTTACCCACCCCTTGCCAAGGGAACAGTCCACGTTCTGCCGCGTTGAGGAGGTGGCTGTCTGCGGACGTAATTTCGGCATCCCCCTTAATGACCACGCTCCAAGCCGTCCCCTCTTTCTGGTTCACAGAATCGACTTCGAACGCTACACGTCCGTCGTCGTTGATGGCATCGATTTTGGTGCCGTTCCCGGTTCTAAAGCGGAGAGATTCGCCGTCAAGCTGGTAGTTGACAGGGAACACGTCCGGACGGCCGTTCACGTTCACTGCGAGCCGTCCAGTGTGTGTTTGCGAAAGCAACGACCAGCATTGTGCGGAAGTCAGAATGGCGGCCTTGGGTGCAATCTCATTGTCTCTCATGGAAGTGACCCTAACCCGACTCGACCAAGAGAAGCTAGGGCCCAAAGTCCCGGATCACCGGCTTTCCAGGCTCACCAGCCAAATCAGGCGTTAGCTTAGGGACCTTGGGCCCTGTGCGCCGCAGACGTACAACGGAGATCATTGAAGTTCAATGGTCGCGTCCTTTGAGTCGCGGCCAGCTGCAGTCACGTGAAAGCAGGTAGTTGTCATGGCCGATTCGAAGCCCAGTAAAGCATTGCCCATCGTTGTGGGAGTGGACGGTTCACCGGAGTCCGTAGTGGCCTTGCGGTGGGCGAAAAAACTGGCAGGGCCCCTGGGTGCGACCATCAAGGCGGTCTCGGCGTGGCGCTCCGAAGTGGTGTTCGCACCGTATTCCATTCCGGAGTGGGACAGCGAAACCGTTGTCAGGGAACTGCATGCAAAAGCCCTTGTTGACGCGTTCGGGAACAATCCGCCCGCAGGCCTTGTCAGCGAATGCCTCAGGGGCCAGTCGGCACAGGTCTTGATCGAAGCGGCAAAGAACGCTCAAATGCTCATTGTTGGATCGCGCGGCCACGGAGGATTCAAGGGCATGCTGCTGGGCTCTGTCAGTTCTGCCTGTGCTGCACACGCAAAATGCGCTGTCCTTGTGGTCCACGCGGACAACCAGAGCTTGCCCGAGCAGGTTTCAACAGGGATGGGTACCCAACAGCAGGACGCCGACAACGCGTCCGGCTATATCTGAGTCCACACCCCGGTCCATGGCGGCACTCAACCCCCGTGGCGTATCCTGAGCCCATGAAACATCCGCGCCCGGGGGAGGGTGAAGCAACTCAATCTGCAACAGAGCAGTCCGCAATAGAAACGACGGCGTTCGACCACGACGAACGTCTGCGGGAACTGCTTGCTGCCGTCATCTCCATCACTGAAGAGCGAACCCTGGACACCGTGCTCAGGCGGATCGTACAGGCCGGTTGTCAGCTCCTCGACGCCCAATATGGGGCTCTGGGAGTCATCGGCCACGGCAACGACCTGAGTCATTTTGTGACCGAGGGCATGGACCCGAACTTGGCCAAACTCATTGGCCCGCTGCCCACCGGCAACGGAGTTCTGGGCCTGCTGATACGCGAACCCCGCCCCATTCGCCTGCCGAACCTTCAAGACCATCCCGCATCTTCGGGGTTCCCCAAGCACCACCCGCCTATGCGAACTTTTCTGGGCGTCCCCATTCGGGCGCGAGACTCGGTGTTCGGCAACCTGTACTTGACGGAAAAGCGGGGCGCAAGGCTGTTCACCGCCGAAGACGAATCGCTGGCTGTCGCCCTGGCCGGTGCTGCCGGTTTCGCCATCGAGAACGCGAAACTATTTGACGAAGCCAAGTTGCGCACAGACTGGCTGGAGGCCGGCAAAAGGGTGGCAGTGGGCATGATGGGGGCCGTGGGCGACGGCGCCAGGCCGGACGCAAAGTTTGTGGCGCACATGGCCCTTGACCCCTCAGAATCAACCATGGTGCTCGTTGCCAGTCCGCCCAATGAAGAAGGACAACTTGAAGTGACGGGTGCCGCCGGTACTCGAGCAGCGGAGCTGACGGGACGGTTCCTGAACCTTGACCGTGAGGCCGTGGAGAGGGTCGTGGCCTCAGGCAGTCCAACCAGCTTCGAGAATGCGTCAACGCTGCTTGGCCCGGCATTCGCAAGAGAAACGGGCCCCGCACTTTTGGCAAGACTGGGCACCGATGGCGCCGCACATGGGCTCATGATCCTTATTCGAGCCCAGGGCCAAGATCTGTATTCCCCGCTGACTGCCGAGCTGATCGCCTCCTACTGCGCACAGTCAGTGCTGGCACTCGAGCTGGCTCAGACACACAGACTTCGCGAACAGCTGATGTTGTACACCGACCGGGACCGCATCGCCCAGGACCTGCACGACGTCGTCATTCAACGTTTGTTTGCTGCCGGACTCAACGTCCAAAGCCTGGCCCGGTTCATCACGGATGCACCAGGGCTGGCCCGCATCCGCACCATCACCGACGAACTGGACGCCACGATCAAGGAATTGCGGGACACCATCTACTCACTGCGGGCTACAGCGGGGGAAACGGATCTGCTCGGAAGCCGAATCGTCAACACGGTGCAGAAGGTGTCCAAGACGCTGCCGTTTGCACCCCGCATCGTGTTGTCCGGGCCCATCGACTCACAAGTGTCCACAGACTTGGCCGAACACGTCCTCGCCGTGGTGACAGAGGGTGTCAGCAACGCTGTCCGTCACGCACAGGCGCAGAAGATCGATGTGAACGTCACTGCCGGACTCGGGCTGGTGAGCGTCACTGTCCGGGACGACGGTTGTGGGATAGCAAGCTCCAACGGTCGAAGCGGACTGGCAAATATGGAGGCCAGGGCAGCGAACCTGAAAGGCGTCTTTCAACTGGAAAGCGTTGTAGGACAGGGAACCAGCTTCTATTGGTCGGTTCCGCTGGACCAGACTGTTTCCTCCCTAGTCCTATGAACAGCAGGCACGTGCCCGAATCCCGTCTGGCTATTTCTCGGTGATGTACACGGCTGCCTGCGTGCGCCGTTCGAAACCAAGCTTTGCCAGCAGTGACGAAACATAGTTCTTCACGGTCTTCTCGGCCAGGAAAAGCTCACCACCAATTTGCCGGTTGGTCATTCCTTGGCCGATGAGCGCCAAGACGCGCCGCTCCTGCGCCGTGAGGCTGGCCACGCGCGGGTCAAGGGGAACAGGTTCAGCCAGCCCTGCGATGATCCTGCGCTTCAGCGCGGCGTCGAACAAGGATTCACCGCTGGCGGCCAGCTTGATGGCCGTCAACAAGTCAGTGCCGCCAATTTCCTTCAGTACGTATCCGGACGCCCCTGCCAGCACGGCACCCCGGAGAGCCTGCTCGTCGTCGTAGCTGGTCAGGATCAGGCACCTGAGTGTGGGGTCGACCGAGCGAACGTCGCGGCACACTTCGATGCCGGTTCCGTCAGGCAGCCGGGCATCCAACACGGATACGTCGGGACGCAATGCGGGGATGAGGCGGGTGGCTTCCGCTGCTGTGCCGGAAGAACCGACCACCGTGAAGCCTTGGCCTTCCAGCAGCTCCTGCAGGCCCAGCCGCACCAGCTCATGGTCATCCAAAATGAAAACTCGTATGGGAGGCGGACCAGCCTTGTCAGCAGACTGCTCTTTCATGCTCATTTCCTCCGTCGAATTTTGACCGGATTCCATGCCCACCTCCGGCGGCGTTGGTTCCGTAGGGCCCTTCGGCTGCGCTGGCAGCCTCGAGAGGCCATTCTCCAACACCACTGGAGTGCCGGGCAAACGGAGCGTTTCACTGGTCCTGTGTTGAGCGGGTGTCATTCTGATCCCCTGCCGTTTGCGTCGCGCAGGGATGCAAGCGCCGTCGGTGGGGAGAGGCATAACATCCTCCTTGTCAAGATTTTGGTGCCGAGTCATCAATAGTGCAGGACAATTCCATGCTCGCCCAACGCCTCCGGGGGCACCATGGTCCAAAGACCCCAATTGGGTGCACCTGAAGCAGACGTCAACGGGGCGCCCAACCCGTGAAAGGGTGGGGCCGGAACGGTGCCTTTTGACCCTAGACACAACGTGCCGTCTGAGCCAGCATGGGAACCAGCTAGGTTCAGCAGCAAGCCAAAGAACAGAGGAACAGCAAATGAACACTGAAGACGAAATGCGGCGCATAGTGGTGGGCGTTGACGGCTCCGTGGGTTCCATCGCGGCACTTCGGCGGGCCGAACACCTCGCCACGGCAATCGGTGCGCACGTTGAAGCCATTGCATGCTGGAGTGTCCCCGCGGCACTGGCCGTCCCCTATGCACTGGGGACGGTGAACTTTGAAGATGGAGCCCGGAAGAACCTCGAAGAAACCATGGTCAAAGCCTTTGGGGAGAAAACACCTGACAACGTCTCCACCAGGCTGGTCCAGGGCCTGCCGAGGCAAACCCTGGTCGAGTCCTCCGACGGCGCGGAAATGCTGGTGCTGGGACGACGGGGCAGAGGGGGGTTTGCCGGACTTCTCTTGGGGTCCGTCAGCCAGGCATGCGTTTCATATGCACGCTGCCCGGTACTGATCATGAATCCAACGGGCTCCGTGGAAGAATCAAGCGGCGAAGGTGATGGCGGGCCGGGCGTGGCATGAACCGGCAGGACGTTGCCGTTGACGGTGAAACAGTGACGCTGAGTAATCCCGGCAGGATCCTGTACCCCGAGACCGGGACCACCAAGCACGACGTCGCCATGTATTACTTGCGGGCAGCCCCCATGCTGATCCCCTGGGCAAAGGACCGCCCGGCCACCAGAAAACGCTGGGTGCAGGGGGTTGGGACGGCTGCTGAGCCTGGAAAGAGTTTCTTTCAAAAGAACCTCGACGCCGCCACCCCGGATTGGGTCCAGCGCCGAACCATGCACCACAGGGACCACGACAACGACTATCCGCTCGTGAACGACGCCCGCACCCTGGTGTGGCTGGCCCAGATCTCGGCGTTGGAGATCCACGTGCCACAATGGAGATTTGCCAACGACGGCACCCCGCAAAACCCGGACCGCCTGGTGCTTGACCTGGATCCGGGGGAGGGCGTCGGCCTAGCTGAGTGTGCCGCCGTCGCACTTTTGGCACGGGACGCACTGGAGCAGCGTGGCTTGCGCTCACTGCCTGTCACCAGCGGCAGCAAAGGCATCCATCTCTACGCCGGGCTTGACGGGAAAAGGACGTCCGACGATATTGCGCACCTGGCGCACTGCGTGGCGCTGTCGCTGGAAGCTGACCACCCGGACTTGGTGGTCAGCCGGATGGGCCGCGCCCTGAGGCGCGGAAAGGTGTTCATCGACTGGAGCCAGAACTGGCCTGCTAAGACGACGGCGGTTCCCTACTCCCTGCGAGGCCGGGCCAGGCCGACCGTGGCCGCACCGCGGAACTGGGATGAGATCATACCGGCCAAAGTGGACCAGTTGGACTACCGACAGGTGCTGGCTAGGATTGCCGGCGGCACCACTCCCAAGTTGGGGGACGTTCGTTAGGAACGTCCTCCGCAGTTTTACAACGACCGAGCGACCAGTTCCTTCATGATCTCGTTGGTGCCGCCGTAGATCTTCTGAACACGCGCAGCGGCGAACCTTCGGGCAATGGGGTACTCGGTCATGTAGCCGTAGCCGCCGAAGATCTGGAGGCACCGATCCACCACCTTGTTCTGCATGTCGGTGCACCAGAACTTGGCGAGGGACGCGGTGGCCGCATCGAGATCGCCGGTGACGTGCTGTGCGATGCAGTGGTCCACGAGGGTGCGGGCGGCCAAGCTGTCTGCAACACACTCGGCCAGCACAAACCTGGTGTTTTGGAAGGCCAGCAGATTCTTCCCGAACGCATCCCGGTCGCTCGCGTACGCCGTTGCCTCGCGAACAGCGAACTCACACTCCGCAGCCGCCCCGACAGCGATCGCGAGCCGCTCCTGGGGGAGTTGCTGCATGAGCTGGATGAACCCGAGTCCTTCGACTCCGCCCAACACATTCCCGGCCGGGACACGCATGTCCACGAAGGCCAGCTCGCGGGTATCCTGGCCGTGCATGCCGATCTTCTCCAGCACGCGGCCGCGTTCAAAGCCTGCGAGCCCGTTCGTTTCGGCGATGATGAGGGACATTCCCTTGCCACCGGCCTCCTCGCTGGTGCGCGCGGCAATGATGACCAGGTCGCAGTGGGTTCCGTTGGAGATGAACGTCTTGGAGCCGTTGACCACGTAGCTGTCCCCATCCTGCCGCGCGCGGGTGCGAATGCTCTGCAGATCGGACCCTGTTGTGGGCTCGGTCATCGCGATGGCACCGACAAGCTCCCCGGATGCCATGCCCGGTAGCCAGCGCTGTTTCTGCTCCTCGGTGCCGAATGCGGCAATGTAGTGGGCCACGATGGCGCTGTGCACAACGTTCGCCCATGCGGTGTCCGCGATGCGGGCCTGTTCCTCCATAATTACTGCTTCGTGGGCGAACGTGCCCCCTCCGCCTCCGTATTCCTCCGGGATGCTGATGCACAGCAGCCCGGCCTCACCTGCCTGTTTCCAAAAGTCCCGGTCCACGCCATGCTGCTGCGCCCAACGGGCATGGTGGGGAGCGGACTCCTTGTTCAGAAAGGTCCTGACCATTGCCCGGAGGTCGTCAAGTTCTTCGGTGCGCCATGGTGAGCGGTAGTCGTCCAAAATCATGAGGTACTCCTAATATTTTTTTGAAGTGGTAATGGGGGCATCAGTCGGCAACTGACGTATCTGCGTAAATTGCTGCGCGTTCGCTCCGGATGAGAGGTGCGCGCGGACGTCGTTGAGCTCGATGACGGCGGCCTCTGCGATGCCCAGATGGCTCAGGAGCAGGTTCTCCATGTCGATGGTCCCGACGTCACCACTACGCCAGTAACCGTCGATGAAGCTGTCCAACAGATCTTTGGCGGAAAGGCATGCCAGAACATTCGGCTTGTACGTGTTCATGGTGACGAGGGGCGTCGTCTCGGTGGCCCCAGACAGCAGGCGCAGTTGTGTGAGATCAGGTTTGACCTTGAGCGTCTCGATGTAATGAAGCATCGGGATAAAGATGACGGGCGCACCATTGGTGATGGTTACGCCCTCGGCGATGAGTGCATCCGTCAACGGTCCGGTGTCCTCGGCGTAGTGGCGGCCAGGCCGGACAATCGCACGGTGTGAGTAGAAGACGCCCTTGGGGCGGCCTGTTGTGCCTGTCGTGTAGCAGGCGCCATAGGCGGAGCGCTCGTCCACTTCGGGCCATTCGATGTCCGGCTCGTTCGCGGCGAGGAGATCCTCGTAGTGGTGGGCGTTGGGCAGTGACGTGTGGATTTCGTTCATCGGTTTGTCGCTCATGATGATCCACGTTGTGACGCCGGGCATGGATGGTGCCACTGCTTCTGCCAACGGCAGCAGGGATTCATCCACGCAGATCACCGATGTGCCGCTGTCGCTGACCACGTAGCTGAGGTCCTCAGGCCCCAGCCGCAGATTCAGCTGCACCGTGACGGCAGCCAGCCCGGGGATGGCCCGGTAGAGCTCAAAGTGGCGGCGGCTGTTCCAGTCGATGATGCCCACTAGGGTTGCCGGGCCCACGCCGAGTGAGCGCAGTGCGTTGGCGCCGCGGTTGATCCGGGCGTAGGGGTCTGCGTACGTGTACCGGTCCCATCCGCCGCTGGAGGTGCGGTAGACAATCTCGTGGTCCCCGTGTGTGCGCGCGCCATGGTGGATCAGCGTGGTGGTGTTCAGCTGGATGTCGTCGCCCATGGTGGAGGGAAAGCCGGTGACAATTGGTCGTGAAATCATTGCCATGAATGTTCCTTTGAATGGGCGCTTAGATTCTCTCGATGATCGTGGCGTTGGCCATGCCGCCGCCCTCGCAAATAGTGAGCAGCCCGTATCTGGCTTCACGGCGCTCAAGTTCGTTGACCAGCTGGGTCAGCAAACGGGCTCCCGTGGATCCGAGCGGATGTCCCATGGCGATGGAGCCGCCGTTGACGTTGATCTGCTCCTGGGGGTAGCTGAATTCGGTGGCCCACAGCAGCGGAACGGGTGCGAACGCTTCGTTGACTTCAACGAGGTCCATATCGTGAATGCCCAGGCCTGCCTGATCCAGTGCCCGCCGGCTCGCGGGAACGACGGCCGTAAATTGCAGGACGGGATCGTCGGCGGCGACGGCCATCGAGACAATGCGCGCCCGGGGGCGCAGTCCAGCCGCTTCCGCAATGGATCGTTCGGCGACGAGCAAGGCGGCCGCGCCGTCGCTCATTTGGGAAGCGTTCCCGGCCGTGATGGTGCCGTCGGGCGAGAACACAGGCGTGAGGGCAGCCATCTTTGCCGGATCCAGTACCGCCCGGATGCCTTCATCACGCGTCATGGGTGCGGCCGTGCCGTCCTTGCCGACGCCGTCCAACGGCACCAGTTGCGAGGCGAAGTACCCGGCCTCCGTTGCTGCCGCCGCCCGCTGGTGGCTGCGGATGCTGTAGTCATCAAGTTGCGCACGGGTGAGTCCCCACTTGGTGACGATGAGTTCCGCTGAGGGTCCCTGGGCCGGAATGTGCCCGCCGAACCGTGCCAGCGCCCGCTCCCCGTACCACGTCCCTCTCGGACCTCCAGGGATGAAGAGCGGGCCCAGGTCGACACGTGACATTGACTCGACGCCAGCGCCGATGGCGAAGTCGTATTCCCCGGACTTGATCGCCTGGGCCGCGAAATGCATTGCCTGCTGGCCAGATCCGCACTGACGGTCAATCGTGGTTCCGGGCAGAGCCAGCGGCAGGCCCGCTCCAAGAATGGCGTTGCGTGCCACGTTGCCGGCCTGTTCCCCGCTCTGGATGGCGCACCCAGCGATCACATCGGCAAGACGATCGTGGTCGATGCCCGTGCGGTCAACCAGCGTTGAAAGTGTTTGGGCGAGCAGGTCCACAGGATGCCAGTCCCGCAGCTGGCCTCCGCGTTTGCCGACAGGTGTCCTGACGGCGTCGACTATGACTGCTTCGCGGTTCATGAGTGCTCTCCAAGGTGCGCGGATCGGACGGTCAAATCAGCTGCGAGTAGATTAACTGCGAACTTCATCGCGTATGCGGTGCTTGAGGATCTTCCCCGACGGGTTGCGCGGAATCTCAGCGATGACAAGTTCGCGTGGCAGCTTGTAGTCGGCGATTCGGTCATGGCCATATTCGCGGAGTTCCGCTAGCGTCAACTCTTGGTTATCACTCAGTGTGACCACTGCGACCACGGTTTCACCGTAAATCTTGTGCAGACGGCCGACGACGGCGATGTCGGCCACCGCCGGGTGGCCTGCCAAGGCACTTTCGACCTCAGCGGAGTACACGTTGTGGCCACCGGTGATGATCATGTCCTTCATCCGGTCCACGAGGGTGATGTACCCGTCGTCGTCCACTTGGGCCAGGTCGCCGGTGTGGACCCAGCCGTCCCTGATGGCCGCCGCGGTTGCTTCAGGCTTGCCCCAGTAGCCTTTCATCATGGTCTCTCCGCGCATGATCATCTCGCCCACTTGGCCGGGGACGACGTCGTTTCCGTCGGCGTCGACAATACGGACTTCGGTGTTCGCAATGGCGAAGCGTCCGCTGGCGGAGGGCCGCTCCAACACTTCGTCGTGGGTGAGCAGGATGCCACCGGGTCCTCCTTCGGTCTGGCCGCAGGCTTGGACAATCCAGGCATTGGGCAGGGCCGCAACGATCTGCTGCGCCAATCCGGCAGGCATGGGAGCTGCTCCGTACATGCAGATGCGAAGGCTGGAAAGGTCTCGAGTTGCGAGGCTGGGGGCGCGCATGAGGAAGGAATACATGGTGGGCACGCCAAAGAAGAACCCGATGCGCTCCTTCTCTATGGTCTCCAGTACAGCTTCAGGGTCGAATGCCGGCAAAATCACGTGCGTGGCACCGAGCATCATGCCCGGGATGAGCACCAGGTTCAGATCGGCGGAATGGAACAGCGGCGCTACGTGCAGCAGCCGTTCCCCGACCCGCAAGCCGAAGCCCACGCAGGAGTTGATGCCCACCCAAATGATGCGATGGTGGTCAAACAGCGCCCCCTTGGGCCGCCCGGTGGTGCCGGAGGTGTAGATGATGAGTGCGTCGTCGTCTTCGGCAACCTCGACGGCGGGCGGCTCGGTGGGCTGTTCGCCGGAGCAGGCCAGGACGTCCTCGTAACCCGAAGCAGCGCCCAAGCACAGCGTTGGGACATCGGCTTGGCGCCCGTCGTAGGCCTTCCACGCGGAGATGGCCCCTGCAACCTCGGGCCCGAACGCCAGCAGCTTCGCGTCGGTGTCGGTCAGGAAGTAGTCAACCTCAGGAGGGGCCGACCGTGGATTCACGGGGACCACGATCGCCCCTGCCCGCAGGCCTGCGTAGAGCGCGATGACGAACGCGTCGCTGTTTCCGGAGACGAGGACGAGCCGGTCGCCTTTGGCAAGGCCGCGGGCCACGAACTCATTGGCGAGCTGGCTCACACGCCGGTCAAGCTCTGCGTAAGTATGGGTTGCCCCCGCGAAGCTCAGGGCGATTCGATTGGGGCATCCGCGTGCTGTGCGGGCGAGAATTGCTGCAAGGTCCGGCATGGTCACTCCTGATTGGCGGCTGTGGTGGCAAGTGTATGTTCAGCGGCGGGATTGCCAGGTAGTACGACGGCGGCGAGGGGAATGTCGTGCGCCAGTCCCAGCTCCGTCCAATGCGCGGTGGGGCGGGAAGCGAACTCCCGCGTCAGCTCTTCCCGCGTATGCCCGACATGTGCGGCCAGATGGGCGGCAAAGTGCGGTTCGATGGCAGCGACGGCAATAAACCCGTCTGCCGTTGCGTAAATGGCGTACGACGGCGTTGCACCTCCAAGTGCCGCGCCGGGGGAGGTGAGCCCGTGCCGGACACCGGCAGCGGCCGCGTGGGCGGCCGCGTCAAGGACCACTCTCTCGTGCACGTCCCGGACTCCTTGGTCCCGCTGGCGCAGGGCCGCGAGGGTCGCCACCACGGCGCGTTCGGCGCCGAGTATGTCTGCTACCGGCACGAGCGGCAATGCCGGGGGGAGGAGCGTTCCGTGGACGGCCTGGTAGGTGAGGTCATGGCCGGGCTGCTCGGCTTGTTCGCCGTCGTGCCCGACTATTTCCACGAGCGCGATGCCCCGGACCCGGAGGGTCTCCACGAGGTTGAGCCTGGCAAGGGCGGACGGGCGCATGGAGGTGAGCAGCACATCGGCACCCTCCAGCAGTTCCTCGAACCGGGATCGGCTGGATGGGTCCTTCAAGTCGAGCGGGATGACATCCTGTCCGACGGTGAGTTCGTCATACCAGGCGGGGGCAGCGCTCTTAAGTGGATCGCCCTGGAGTGGCTCTACCTTGATGACCTGTGCACCAAGTTCAACCAGTCTGGCCGCTGCGAGAGGGCCCGGGAGATTGATGGCGACGGAGACTATCACGATGCCTGCCAAAGGTGGGTTGGACACATCTGCTCCTAGTCACACTGTCTGATAGTTGTTTGTACATTTGTACAATAAACAGTGGCTAAGTTCAATAGCCTGTGGTCTAGCATGGCAGTGTGAACAATGAGAAGGAAACTAAGCCGGATGCACTTTCGACTGCCTGGTCGCCCGGTGACCTGACGTCAAAGGCGCGAATCCGCAATGCGGCCCTCGGCTTGTTTGCCCGGCATGGTGAGGACGGCACATCCATGCGGGCAATTGCCGCAGCTGCGGATGTCACAGTCGGGCTCGTTGCCCACCATTACGGAACCAAGGACGGTCTGCGCGAAGCAGTGGACAGCCTCGTCGTGAATTTGTTCGCCGACACGCTGAAGTCAACTCCGATGACGGGCAGCCCCCGCCAGACGGCCTCCCTTCGAGACGCTGCCGTTGCGGAAATGTTGCAGGCTAACCCGACAATTGTTGACTACCTGCGCCGTTCACTGTTGACCGGCACGGGCCAGCCAGGGGACGTTTTGAGCAGGCTCGTGACGTTGACGGCGGAACAGACACGTGCACTGCGGGGCAGCGGGTTGGCGTCAACGGATCGCAGCGTTACTGAGCAGACGGTCACGACGATTGTCCGACAGTTCGGCCGGCTGTTTTTGCAGCCCTTGGTCAACCGCATTGTCGACGAGCTTGGCGAGCCGGGCGAAAGCCATCCCGAACTCACCGTGGGCATCAAAGGCTGAGTCTTGTGGAAACCCTGAGAGCCGCTATGTCCACTGATCATGCTGCCGTCCTGATCGTCAATCCCAACACGAACGCCTCGACTACGCGCATGATGACGGAGTTGGCTGCTGCCGAGATATCCCCGGCGGGCCTGGAAGTTGTGGGCAGGACTGCCCTCCATGGTCCGCGGATGCTCATTGAGCCTGAGAGCTTGGAAGCTTCAGTGAAGCATGTTCAAGATGCCGTGCACTCATACTTGGGCAGTTGTCATGGCTCGAATGTGGTGGCTGTCATCGTCGCAGCTGTGGGCGATCCCGGGCGGCGTGAATTGAGCAGAGAGCTTGAAATTCCTGTTGTCGGCATCGGGGAAGCCTCCATTTGGGCAGCATCCCAGAACGGCAGGCCGTTCGGAATGGCCACCAGCACCCCACTTCTGGTGCCGTCATTGACCCAGCTGGTTGCTGACCACGGCAGGGATTCCCAATTCCGTGGCGTTCAGTTGACGGCATCCGGACCCCTGCTGCTGGCAGCTGATCCGGAAAAGCAGTTTCGTGAACTTCGTGATGCTGTACTTGCCTCGGTTGCCGAGGGTGCCGAAGCGGTGGTGATCGCCGGTGGTCCGCTCAGTGAGACGGCTCGCAGGCTCACGGCCGAGGGGATTGCAGCCATCATTGAACCCATACCGAGTGCCTGCCAACTCGTGCTGGAAAGGCTGGCCCGCCGCTGAGCCTAGGACGGCTGAGCCGACAGTCAGGGCGGGTTGCGTTCAGGTGCGGCGGTTAGGCCTGTGGTTTCGTGAGTGCGGTAAGGGTGTCCACAATGAGTGAACGGTGTGCTGAGGCAGACCATCCATCGGTTCTGCGAAGATGCACGATCGTGTCTGCACAGAGTAAAATGTCCGTGACAATGGCCAGCTGTTCAGGGTGCAGATCCTGCATGATGAGGCCATCGGTGGCAGCAGTATCCCAGAATGACCTGCACAGCTCACTGGTGGCGCGGCGTCCTTCTTGGGCGGCATCGGCGAGTTCGGGTTCGAGGCCCTCAGCCTGGGCGGCCACCTCGAACAGCGCCCCTGCACGGCCCGCGATGTCGACGCACAGGTCGGCGAAAGCCGCAATGCGCTCGGTCAGGGTACTGGCGGTCATCGCGGCCTGGGCTCGGGGGCGGTGGGCGACGTCCACTGGCTCCGCGTCACCTACCAGAGCCCGGTCAACCACCCGTTTGAAAAGCTCTGCCTTCGTCCCGAAACGGACGTAGACGGTACGGGCAGCGACTCCAGCATGCACGGCAATCTGGGTAAGAGTGGTAGCAACATAACCTTGATCCAGAAAGAGGACAGCCGCGGCCGCGATGAGCTGGGCCTCGGTTTGGGCCACTCGCTTGGCCCTTAGGTCTGTGGTGGACTGGGATTGTCCCTTGACTTCGTCGTTCATAAGATGCAGTATAACTGCATAGATGCAGTTTGACTGTAATTAGAGAGGGTACGACGATGATTCCGACACTATCCGGGGTGCACCACCTCAAGCTGCCCGTGTCAGATTTGGATCAGTCCATCCGTTGGTACGGGAGCCGACTGGGCTATCAGGTTGCCATCGAGTTCCGTGAACACGGCCGACTCACGGGCGTCGCAATGGTGCATCCCGACGGCGGGCCGGACTTCGCGCTGAACTTGAACCCTGAGAAAGCGCTTGCCTCGGCAGGATTCGACTACTTCTCTATAGCCGTCCCGGACCGGGAAGGGATAGAGGCATTGGCGTCCCACCTCAGCAGTCTCGGAGAGAAGCACGCCGGGGTGCACTTCGCGACAATTGGTTGGATCCTACCGATGCTGCACGACCCCGACGGCCACGAGATTCGCTTCTACTCGCTGGAATCCCACACCGGAATTGACGCGGATTCTCCGCTGGTTATCGATGATGCCGTCGCAAGCGCACAGGCCAAGGAGAAGCTGTGGCTTGCTGGCCAGACCGTGTCCGACGGCGCGACGGGTGCCGCGCCGTAAAGCGGTGCGGGCCCATCATGCCGGGGACGTGTCACGCTATGGAGTGAGGAGCACCTTGATGGCCCGGCGTTCGTCCATGGCTTTGTAGGCGTCGGCTGCTTCGTCCAGGGGCAGTGTCAGGTCGAAGACTTTCCCGGGGTTGATTTTGCGGTCCCAGATCAGTTGGATGAGGTCGGGGAGGAACCGGCGCACGGGGGCCGGGCCTCCGTGCAGGTGGATGGTTGCGGAAAACAGTTCCCTGCCGGGCAGCTCCACGTCGTGGGAGACGCCGACGAACCCGACGTGGCCGCCGTGGCGGGTCGAGCGGATGGCCTGTAGCATCGACTCCTGGGTGCCAACAGCTTCGATGACGCTGTGCGCTCCGAGACCGCCGGTGAGTTCCTTGACCTTGGCAACGCCGTCGTCCCCTCGTTCTGAAATGATGTCCGTTGCCCCGAACCCACGGGCCAAGGCCTGCCGGTCGGAGTGCCGCGACATGGCGATGATCCGTTCGGCGCCCAGCTGCTTGGCGGCCAGGATTCCCAAAAGACCCACGGCTCCGTCTCCGACGACGGCCACGGTCTTGCCTGGCCCGACCTCGGCGGCGACGGCAGCAAACCAGCCGGTACCCAGTACATCCGATGCGGCCAGCAGGGAAGGAATCAAGTCGGGGTCGGGCTGGCCGGGGGTGGCCACCAGCGTGCCGTCGGCGTGGGGAATGCGGGCGAATTCGGCCTGGGTGCCAATGGCGCCCATCGGAACTGCATGAACGCAGCGGGATTGGTAGCCGGCCTGGCAGATTTCGCAGGTGTTGTCCGAGGCCATGAAGGAACCCACCACAAAATCGCCGGGCTTGATGGTCTTTACTTCGGCGCCGATCTCTTCAACCACACCGACATACTCGTGGCCCATGGGCACCTCGGGCGCCTTGTCCGCGCCTCGGTAGAGCCACAGGTCGGATCCGCAAACGCAGGATGCCGTGACCCGGATGATCGCGTCCGTGGGTTCAAGGATGGTGGGGTTGCCCCGTTCGGCGACGCGCACATCGCCTGGGGCGTGCATGATGACTCCGCGCATGGTGGTTTTGCTCCTTGCAGTTGATATACCTGTCAGTACAAGAAAACCACTATTTGCGCCCGTGCGGGAGATGCTGCACCTAACTCGATTAAGGCGTGCCGGCAGAACACACAATTCCCCTGTGGGAGAAATATCGGGCACTCACATAGTTGGTTTTGCGCTTTGCTAATAGGATTTAAGTTGTATTTCCCTTGCTGTGCTGGCGAGGACCTACTCCTGAAGAGGTATATGCGTGAGGGTTCAGAACTGTCTTGATGCATTGAAGCAGACCGATCGGCTCGTAGATGCTCTGCGATTGGCCGATGACCTGGCTGTTCAGGCGGCCAGCAACGGAGGTGTGCGAAATCTACGTATTCTTCGTAGCGCGATCAGCTCTAACGACCAAATTGTTGCGATCGCGGCAATTCATGCGTTGGCAAAAATGGGTGGCGAGGAAGTCGACCTGGTTTTGTCGGAACTCCTCTCCAGCGAACATGGTTTCGTTCGCGAGCATGCAGCGTGGGCGCATAGGTCCCGTGTTCCCCGTTCGGAATCCATTGGCCGGTTGATTGGTCTGGTTGCTTCCGGAGGCTTCGTGGCCATGCTGTCCCAGCGAACCCTGGAAGCGTGGTCGTCGGCTGCACCCGACCTCGTTGCCATTGGCCTCGAAAGCGCCCTGCTGGGTGTCAGCGACCCGGGGAGCCGGTATCGATTGGTGGAGACACTCGGCTTGGTGCACCACCCTGTCGCCACCGCTCCGTTGATGCGCACAGCCCAGGACGAGAACGAAGATGTGAGCGCTCGCGTGGCAGCCGTTGCAGCTTTGGGTCAACGCCCTGAGGAACCAAAGATAGTCGAACTGCTGACTCATATCGTCGACGCTGGTGAAAAGCTGGCCGAAATCGCCCGACTTTCCCTCGTGGATCTTGACGCTCACAAAACGCCGGAGCTTGATCATGCAATCCTCCAGCACGGAACAGGTCTGACAGTCGCGCAACTTTTCCTCCACGCCGACATTGACCCGCTCTTGAGCCATTCTGGTAGTGGCGACAACGGCGGGATAGCCACCTTGCTGGTGCGTCTGGGTGATGCGCTCGTTGCTGGCATTCATCCCGGCAGCAATGACGAACACAGTGAAGAGCCGCACTTCTTGCCGGTGGACCGGGTGCTGACGCTGTCCAGAGGAGATGCACTCGAAGCGTCGCAAAGCGTCGCAGCACTGGGCCAGAGCAGGCACGGCCACATTTATGGGCGGATACCCCTGCTGCAGGATGCCAAACCATCTTCGGCAAACGCCTGGACCATGCTGGTGGCCGCCCGGAGGGGCATTAGCCGGATACTCAGGGCTGCCGAAGGGGTTCAAGCCATCCACCTGCGGATGGCGGACGTGGGCAGTCTGGCTGCGTTCGACGTCGCCCGGGCGTTGGATATACCCGTGGTGTTCACCGTGGCGCCGGATCCCCACGCCGTCATCGACTCGATGGATCGTGCAGGAACCCTCAACCGGAAGAACTTCGGGGATGTTGACGAGGTGGAACATTTTTGGTTCCGCGCCCGTCTGGTTCAACGGCTGGCTACCAACTCAGCCCACAGCGTCTTCTTCCCTCGCCCAAATCTGCGCCACGACATTATCGACTTGGTCGGAATTGATATAGCGAAGGAACCCAGGCGGCACACCATAGTCCCCGAAGGTATTGATTTAGGGGTGATTGACCGGGCAGTTCTGGAAGCCCAGTCCCTTGCTTCGGGTAGACCAGGGACGGCCGCACTTCTGGAACTTCGCGATCTTCTCAGCGAACTTCCAGAAGAACGTCGCGGACTGCCATTGCTGACCAGTGTTGGACGGTTTCACCGGGTGAAGGGCATGGCCACCATCGTTGAAGCGTGGGCTGGTAGCGACCTTCGCCACCGAACGAACCTTCTGCTGATTGGTGGAAATCTGCAACACCCATCCGCCGACGAACGCGAACAACTGACGCGCATCGACGCGGTTGTCAGTCCCGCCGATCGAATCACGGAAGGCCTGGTGCTTCCGGGACACCGGCCCAACGACACCGTGGCCCGCTGGGTCGCCGCGACTCGAACGGGGCTGCCTGGTTTCTCCGCCCCAAACGGTGTCTACGTCTGCGGAAGTCTGAAGGAAGAATTTGGCATTGCCTTGCTGGAAGCCATGGCAGCGGGCTTGCCGGTGGTCGGTCCCAACAATGGAGGTCCGGCAACATATGTGGAACAGGGGCGGACCGGATTCCTCACGACCACTTGGAACACCACGTTGCTGCGCGACGCCATCGACTCAGCCTTGCGCTGTGCAGTCGCTGAAGGTGCGCAGGAGCGGGCGGCTTACGCCCGCAGTGTCGTCCAAGAACGTTTCACGATTGAAGCCATGGCCCACACCTTGAATCAGGTGTATTCCGATGTCCACCACGACGATATTGAACTGCGAAGAGAATTGATTTCCTCACCATGACACTTCTGATCATCAGTCCGGACTATGCCTCACACCTCTTTCCACTGGCTGCCATGGGAACCAGTTGGCGGGATGCCGGTGAGAGGGTGGTGGTGGCAACGGGTCCAGCCACCGCGGCCATCGTCGAATCCTTTGGATTCGAACATGTGCCCTTGCAGCTGAGCCGGGGCTCGAACCCAGGGGTGATCCGCGCCGAGGAACAGCCTGCAGGCGAAGACGACGCGTTGCTCGAATTCTTCTCAGCCACGCGCAGGGGGATGATCGAGACGCTCGGTTTTCAGGCGGAAGCCCGCCTGAACGACCTCATGTGGGAGCCTGTCATGACGGCACGGGCAGTCCAAGCAATCATCGCGGAACTAAACCCGGAGACGATCATCGTTGATCATCTTGCCTTCAGCGCACGTCTGGCCATGGTTGCTGCAGGAATCCACCACATCGACGTGGTCCTGGGCCATCCCACAGCCTTGCCACTACCGCTTGCCGCTGAAGTGTATGGTCTGCCTCCTGCCTGGCCGGCTGCGTTCTCCCCGGCGGCGGCAGAGCTGAACGCCTTGAAAGAGCTTTGTGAACAGGTCAGTGAATCGTTCACCGCCGAGTGGAACCTGGCCCTGCAGGAATTGGATCCCACCCTGGAACCGTCGCTGGATGCATTCGCTGAGCATGGCGACCTGCTCGTTTTCAACTACCCGGCCGAACTGATGTCCAGGGAACGGGCCGCACTGCTTCCGGATCATGTGTTCATGGGCTCTTCTGTCCGTTCCGAACCGACTGAGCCGCACGTTGAACAATGGCTCGCAGCGACAAATGAACCCTTTGTGTATGTCAGTTTCGGCAGTTTCCTTTCGGTGCGTGACGATGTACTGGGCAAGGTCGTCGCAGCACTACGGGAATCCGGGATCCGTGCCGCTGTTGCCTACGGTTCAGCGGACGTGTCGGTACTCGGTGAAATTCCGGACCACTGGCTGGTGGGTGAATTCCTTCCACAAGTGACTCTGCTGGCATCAGCGGCCGCAGGTGTTACGCACGGGGGCAACAACAGCGTCACTGAATCCATGACATACGGGGTGCCGTTGGTGGTGCTGCCCTTCTCCACCGACCAGTTCACCGGGGCTGCAGCCCTTGAGGCCGCCGGCTTTGGCGCTGCCCTGGCTCCGAACACCACAACGGTTGCGGACATCCAACAAGCGCTGGCCGCCATGCTGGAATTACCCGCGGAAAAACGTGCGGCCCTGCATGAACTGGGGGCGACCCTCCGCCAAGGCAACTCACATGCCCAAATTCGTTCGGCACTGAAGGAATAGCTGCCGATTGCTGCCTGGCATTCTCAGCTGGCAGCTCCGGAGGGCAGGGCCCCACCTTCATCGGTCCAATCTTGGCCCACGTCGTCGCTCAACGCTGGGTCCGAGTCCACATCGGGGAGGGCAGCTTTCTCATCGGCAATGGCTTCCCTGCGTCCGCTGACCTTGTCAACGAGGCGTGATCCCAGCTCTTTGGACTCCTCCTCCTTGATGGTGGTTTCCACGTTCTGTACCGTGTCCTGGACGACATCCATCTCCCAGAATGCGCGTGCATTCTTTTTCAAGCTCTCATAGCCGCGGTGCCCTACGCGGGTGCCTGCGACATAACCAACAGCGATACCTGCTATGAAGGCCAACTTTGCTTTCATGGATAGCTCCTTGTCTACGAGGGTGAAGTGCTTGCTTCCTTTGCTGCTGCCGGTCACCACGAAAACGTGGTGACCGGCATCTTAGCTGCCAGCGTGGTCGGTTCCGTGCTCATGGGGTATTTCACCGATGGCGTTGAGGGCGAGCGTGGAGTGGGCGTAAGCACCGCCGGCCCGCATCTCCGCCGCCACCCAGATGGCCTCCATGATCTGCTCGGCGCTGGCACCTTTGCGCTTGGCCAGCTTGCTGTGGCCAGTGATGCAATAGGGGCACTGAGTCACGTGGGCAACCGCGACAGCGATCAACTGTTTGGTTTTTTCATCCAGTGCGCCCTCGGCGAAGACCGCCTTGGAGAAGTTGTCGAACGCTTCCGTCGCGGTGGGAGTAAGTTCCCTGCGTCGTTGTGCCACTTCCGGAGTTGCCTTTGGGTAGAGATCCTCTGACATGAGTAAATCCTTTCCTCTATGCGATCGCCGTTGCTGTACTGCGCCCAATCACCATCCTACGAAGTTGCTCGGCAACATCAAGTTAAAGCCAACATGTGTTGGAAGGACGTCACGACGATAAGCCGGTGTGCTCGTCAGTCATTGATGCCGCCGGCGAGCAGTTCCTCCAACCCTTCCTTGAATTTGACGTTGCCTCCATGGGCCGGGTGCCGCACCTTGGGCGCAGACCTGCCGCTGAGAAGAAGGCTCCGGTGCGCAATGTTTCCCACGGCGATGATCGCCTGAATGGAGAACAGCTCGACTAGCGCCTGCCAATGCAACTGGCCGGCGGTACTGTTGGCAGCCGTTGGGGTGCGGTTGGACAACGCGTTGCCGGGCTTGTGGGGGTGGAAGGGATAGGCGCTCCACAACAGCGGGAGAAAATCCAAGTCCGTCAACGTCCGCCACATCACCGCTGCGGTGGGTTCATACATGACGGAGGGCAGGTCGGCCGGAGCCGCATATCCCTCATCCGGGCCGAACAGCCCAAAGTAGTTGGACCCTTGCCCGAACAGCATCCTGCGGTCCATGAAAGGTATGCCGGTAATCCGCATGCCACGGTAGCCGGGAGCTTCACCCAACAGCAGCACTTTGGGCTTGCGCTCGGCCATCTTTTGCAGATACTTCTCCAAGTTCACCCTCCGCAGGGCGTTGTCCGGCACGGAACCGTCAAAGGGATTGAAGCTGTTCGGCCCGGAATCAGCAGTGGCCAGCTGATTGATAAAGGACTCAATGGAGCCGGGGTCCAGTGTTAGCATGTCACTCGCGGCCCCGGCCGGTGCGGTAGCGGCGGATGAGTTCGGTGGTGGAGCCGTCGTGGTCCATGGACGGAACGCTGTCCGCGGTGAGTTCTTCGGCGATGGTGTCGGCGAGCAGCTTGCCCAGTTCCACACCCCACTGGTCGAAGGAATCCACATCCCAGATCACGCCTTCGGTGAAGACCTTGTGCTCGTAGAGGGCAATCAGGGTCCCCAAGCTGCGTGGGTCCAGCCGGTCCAGCAGCAACGTAGTGGTGGGCTGGTTTCCCTTGCAGACACGGTGCGGGATTTGTTCCTCCGGCGAGCCGGCGTCGCGCAGTTCCTGCTCTGTCCGGCCGAAAGCCAGTCCTTCGGTTTGGGCGAAGACGTTGGCGTTGAGCAGGTCGTGCTGATGCGCCAGGTCGCTGAACGGCTCGACGACGGCGATGAAGTCGCAGGGGACTAGTTTGGTTCCCTGGTGGAGGAGTTGGTAGAACGCGTGCTGGCCGTTGGTGCCGGGCTGACCCCAGATGATCTGGCCGGTCTGGTAGTCCACCGGAGCCCCGGAGACTGTGACGTGCTTGCCGTTGCTTTCCATCTCCAGCTGCTGCAGGTAGGCCGGCAAATGGGCCAGGTAGTGGCTGTAGGGGAGTACAGCCTGGGATTCAGCACCCAGGAAATTGTTGTACCAGACGGAGATCAACCCCATCAGGGCCGGGATGTTGCGCTCCAGCGGCGCTGTGCGGAAATGCTCGTCTACGTCGTGGAAGCCACCGAGCATCTCGATGAAGTTCTCCGGGCCGATAGCCACCATCAGGGAGAGCCCGACGGCGGAATCGAGCGAGTACCGTCCGCCCACCCAGTCCCAGAAACCGAACATGTTCGCCGGATCGATGCCGAACTCGGGGACTCCTTCGGTGTTGGTGGACACGGCGACGAAATGGCTGGCGATGGAGGAGGCGTCGCCGTCGAACGCTGCAAGCACCCATTCGCGTGCGGTGGCGGCGTTGGTCAGCGTCTCCAGCGTGCGCCAGCTCTTGGAACTGACAATGAACAGTGTCTCGGCCGGGTCCAGACCTTGGGTCGCCTCAACAAAATCGGCGCCGTCAATGTTGGAGACGAACTCTAGATGCAGATTGCGGTCAGCGAACGGGCGCAACGCCTGGTAGGCCATCCGCGGGCCCAAGTCAGAGCCGCCAATGCCGATGTTGATGACGTTGCGGATCGGCTCGCCAGTGTGGCCCCTCCACGTCCGGCTGCGGACAGCGGTAGCGAAGCCGGCCATCTTCTCCAACACCTCGTGCACTTCGGGCACCACGTTGCCACCGTCAACGTTGATGGTGGTCTCGCGAGGCGCACGCAGCGCAGTGTGCAGCACAGCGCGGTCCTCGGAGATGTTGATCTTCTCCCCACCGAACATGGCCGCCATTTTCTCGCGCAGGCCGCACTGGTCAGCGAGCTCCGTCAGCAGGGTCAGAGTTTCCGCGTTGATCCGGTTCTTGGCGAAGTCGGCGTACATTCCAAGATCCTGGATGCCAAACGCGGCGGCGCGGTCAGGGTCTGCATCAAAGAGTTCGCGCAGGGTCGCCTCACGCATCTTGGTGGCATGCTGTTCCAGCTGCGACCAAGCGGGGAGGTTCGTACGGCTTTGCTGCTCGTTGCATGATCCTGCGAAGTGCTCCGACATTTTGTTTTCCGATCCTGGTGTCGACATCATGTTTCTCCTGATATTACGGTGGCCTGATTAGAAACGTGGGAACGGCTCGGCCAAGGATTGCAGGACATGGTCCGCCTTGGCTGCCCGCAGCTCCTCGGCTCCGAAATGCCCGGTGGCAACCCCGACGGCGGTGGCACCGGCTGCGAGCGCGGAATCGACGTCATGTGGGGTGTCACCGACGATGAATACTTCCCCGGGTGCCAGGTCCCGGCCA
This sequence comes from Arthrobacter sp. E3, assembly GCF_017353415.1. Lineage (GTDB taxonomy): Bacteria > Actinomycetota > Actinomycetes > Actinomycetales > Micrococcaceae > Specibacter. Next base: position 14,365 of record NZ_JAFMPX010000018.1, on the reverse strand, counting down.
TGCAGCCGGGAGGCCTTGGCGATGGCCAGCCGTGTCACTTCAGTCCTGTCGGGGGAGTCCGAGCCGTAGGCGCCGAAGACAAAGTACCGGTTGAGTCTGCCCGGTTCCATCTTCATTCGCGCGGCGCCCTCCATGGCGCCGGAGATCACCCCGAGGATCACCCCGGCGTCGGCGAGTCGGCCCAGCAGGTCCGTGGCGCCCTCCAGCACTTTGTAGCCTTCTGCGGTCCAGATGTCCTCGGAGAGGTGCCAGAGGTACTTTGCGTACAGCCGTGACATTTCCTCGTGGCTGGGTTCTCGGCCCAGGGCGGCACGAAACGTTGCCTTTCCCACCTGCGGATCGGTTTCCCCTGCTGAGCTGTGCGCACCTATGTCCGCAGCCACACCATGGAGCTGGTCAAAAGCCCAAGCCCAGCTGCGTGCCCCGGAACCGCCCGTGTGCACAAGTGTTTCATCAACGTCGAACAGAACCGCTATTGGTAGTGTCATGGTCTGCGTCCTTGTCCTCAGCCAGAGGGCTTCTCGTCATGCCCGCCAAATTGTTTGCGCATGGCTGACAAGGCTCTGTCAGCGAACTCGTCCAGTTGCCTGGAAGAGAATCTAGAGTCCAGCGCCGCGTTGAGGATGGGGGCTGGCACGCCCTCTTCAATGGCGGCAATGGCCGTCCAGCGTCCTTCGCCAGAATCTGAAACCCGTCCGGCATAGTCGGCTAAATCCGCAGACTTTCGCAACGCAGCAGCATTCAAGTCGACCAGCCATGATCCGATCACGCTGCCACGGCGCCAGACTTCGGCGATTTCGGGAAGGTCCAGGTCATAGCGGTAATATTCCGGATCCTCCAGCGGAGCTGTTTCAGCGTCGCCATGCTGGGATTCGGCGCACCGATGTTGGCCTTGTGCAATATGTTCATGCCCTCGGCGATGGCGCCCATCATCCCGTATTCAATGCCGTTGTGGACCATTTTGACAAAGTGCCCGGCACCGTTGGGCCCGCAGTGTAGATAGCCTTTCTCCGAGGCGGCCACATCACCGTCGCGCCCGGGCGTGCGGGCCGCAGCATCCACCCCGGGTGCCAGGGAAGCAAAGACAGGCTCGACCTGGGCGAAGGCGTCGGCTTCGCCACCGATCATCAGTGAGTATCCGCGGTCCAGCCCCCACACGCCTCCGCTGGTGCCGCAGTCCAGCAGCCTGATGCCAACTTACGCGAGTGTCTTTGCATGGCGGATGTCGTCTCGATAGTAGGAATTTCCGCCGTCAATGACAGTGTCCCCGGCATCCAGGGCATCAGCCAGCTGGTCAATCACAGAACTGGTGATGTCTCCGGCCGGCACCATCACCCAAACCGCCCGGGGGCCGCGAGTCCTTCGGCCAGTTCTGCTACCGAACTTACCCCCGTGGCGTCTTCGCCGGCGAGCGCCTTGACGGCGTTCGGGTCCGGGTCGTAGACGACGCATTCATGGCCATCGCGCATCAGCCGACGAACCAGGTTGGCACCCATTCTGCCAAGACCAATCATTCCAATTTTCATGGTGCGTCTCCTTAAATCCCTATTCTTCCAATGCCAGCCATTGGCGAAGTGTCAGCGGTTTTGGTCTGCGTCCGTGCCTGTGCTGTCTGGGCTGGTGGTACCTGCGCTGGTTAGGCAAGGACGGCTGCCAGTGGGTTGGCGGTGTCAGCGAGTCTTGCTGAATCGACGGGCCGGCCCGAGCGCACCAGGTCCTTGATTGTTTCGGTCTGGTCCCAGACGTTGACGTTCATACCTGCCAGCACACGGTGGTCCTTAAGCCAGAATGCGATGAACTCGAGCTTGTCGCAGTCACCACGGAAGACCACTTCGTCATAGACTCCCGGGTCGACATGGCCGGAATACTCCATCCCCAATTCATATTGATCGCTGTAGAAGTACGGTACGTCCGCATACACGGCGTCCTGACCCATCATGGACCGGGCTGCCACGGCGGGTTGGCTGAGCGCATTGAACCAGTGCTCGCTGCGGAGGTGTTTGCCCAGCAGAGGATGGTAGGCGTTGGCGACGTCCCCTGCAGCGTAAATGTCCGGATCCGAGGTGCGCAGGTGTTGATCAACCTTGATCCCGTTCTCCAGTACCAGCCCTGCCTCCTGCGCCAAAGCAGTGTTGGGCACGGCACCGATGCCCGCGACGACCAGATCCGCATCGATCTGTGTTCCGTCACTGAGCTGGACGCCATTGGCCTGCCGTGGATTGTCGCCTGTGATCCGTGCTGCCTTGACTCCGCAGCGAAGGTCAACACCGTGGCTACGATGCAGTGATGCAAATATTTCAGCGACTTCCGCACCTAAGAGGCGTTGGAGGGGAAGCTCTCCGCGCTCCAACAAAGTGACTTCCAACCCTGCTGCCCGGGCGGCCGCAGCCACTTCGAGCCCGATCCATCCGGCACCGAGGATCGCCACCCGTGAGTTGGTGGACAGGGCAAACTTGAGCTGCTGGCTGTCCTCGATGCGACGCAGGTAGTAGACGCTGTGTTGGTCGGCACCTGGCAGGGAAAGCTGGCGTGGTGACGCACCGGTGGCAAGCAGCATCTTGTCATAACTGACCGGGCCGCCCCTTGAACAGTCAACCCGATGCGCGGATCGGTCGATTGCCGTGGCCTTGGTGCTGGTGCGAAGTTCGACGTCGTGCTCGGCGTACCACGCTTTGGTGTGGACGAAGATCTTCTTTCGCTCCGATTTACCCTGTAGAAAATCCTTGGACAGCGGAGGCCGCTCATAGGGTCTCTCCGGCTCCTCGCCAATGAGCACTATGCGTCCGGCAAATCCTTCCCCTCGCAATGCCTCGGCAGCTTTTGCCCCCGCCAGCCCGGCCCCCACAATCACGAAAGTATCCCGTGTCCCCATGTCCCCTCTTTCCTTATGCCCGCAGAGCGGTGAGTCGTTTAGATGGATTGGCTATAGCCAAAGAACTCGTGGTCGTTGTTGTATCCGCCCTGGCCGCCGCCCACTTCGGCGAAGTCCTCGACGAATTCGATGCCCTTGATCCATTTGACCATTTTGAATCCGAGTTGCACCTCGTTGCGCAGCCGCAGCGGGGCACCATGGCCGTAGGACAGTGCCTGATCGTTCATGTCGTAGGCGAGCATGGTCAGCTCGTAGCTCATTTGCTCCACAGGCTGCGCGTCGTAGTAGGTGCCTTTGTCGGAGCCTTCGGCAAAGGAGTAGAAGACCACCCACCTTGCCTCGGGTTTCGGCTTGACTAGTTCCATGATGGTGGACATGGAGACTCCGCCCCACTTTGCGACCCCGGACCAGCCTTGGATGCAGAAGTGCTGGGTGATCTGTTCATGGCCCGGGAGGGCGCGCAACTGCGCCAGGTCCAGGTCCACCGGGTTTTCGACCAACCCGCTAATCCGCAGATGGTAGTCGGCAAAGCTGCCTTCCCGCAGTATTTTGTACTCCTGTGATTGCGGATATTTTCCGTTGTGCCAGAAATATGGGGAGATGTCCTTCTCCGTGTACTGCCCAGGCTTGGAATCAATGTGTTCGAACAAGCGCTGTGCAGGGCCGATCAAGGCATACCCGATCTGCTGGACCTTCCGGGGGTAGCGGTACGTCAGCGGGGTGGCGGCCACCCATCCAACTATGACGAGCACCATGGATGCTGCGAAGATCCAGAATCCAGTCCACGATCCGTTGTCCTGCGCGGCGAACATGTGGTTCAGGTTGCGCAACGCTCCGGTTGTCAGGACCAGCGTCACGTGGATGATGATGAACAACACAAACCAGCACATGACCAAAAAGTGCAGTGACCGGGCCACTTGGATACTGAAAATACTGCTGATCCACCTGAACTTGGTGGACAGTGCCGGCGACATTCCCAATCCGGTGATCAAGGCTAGTGGGGCTGCGATGAAGACAGTGATGAAGTACGCGATGAGCTGCAGGCTGTTGTAGTTGGTCCACCCAGTTTCCACCGGCCAGTCCAGCGACAGGTATTGGATGCCCACGGAGATGGAGTTGGGAATGACGTTCCAATGCAGCGGGACAAGTCGCAGCCACTGCCCCGTGGAGAAAAGCAGTATGTAGAAGATCAGGCCATTGAGCAGCCACAGCGTGTCTACGCCCAGATGCCACCAGCGTGCCAGCCCGATGGTGTGGCGCCGACCTGGCAAACCGACGCCTGCAGGCAGTGTGATGGAGTCCTCTTTCGCGGTGTACAGCGGATCGGGTGGTACCGGTTTCTGCATCCGGAACCAGTTGAGCCCCGGAGTGCTGTGGCGGGTCCAGTACAGTCTGGGATGGTCTGCCAGGATCTGCCAGCCGGAACGGATGATGAAAATCATGAAGAACAGGTTCAGGAAGTGTTGCCAACCCACCCATGCCGGGAAACCCAAGGGTGCATCGTTAGGAAGGCTGGAGGTCCCTGGGTATTGCGCGATGAAGGCTTGAACTGCTGGAAGCCCACGGATGCCCTTGGCCACCGCGATCCCGATCACCAGCAGCACAAAGCCGAGGGGGATCAGCCATAGCAGGTTGAACCACCTGCTGGCTCCGATGCGTACCCGGGGTGCCACTCCGTACTGCGCTGGAATCGAACCGGCCCACTCCGAGTCGATGACGTCGTCGTCCCTGTACGTCAGCTCAGACCGGAAGCTGTTGTACGCGTGCGTCCCCTCATCAGCGTGGGGCGAGGGCAGGGGAGAAGGGGTGCTCTCTGATTGGGAAGGAGGCTGATCTGTTGGGGGTTTCGGTTCATTTGCGGTGGGACGTTCCATAATTTCGAGCCTATCCCTGCAACTGTGGATCGGCTAGGGTTGGCCGCCTGGCGACCGCGCGCGACTGAAACCATTAGTGGAAACGTCACTCGCTTTCTACGATATTGGGCAAAGGCAACTTCAAAGTTGCGCTCTCAATCGGTGCACGTGCCCCGGACCCGGCAGTTATACCACCAGATTCATGCGTGCTGGTTGGGTTCGTCGTGCCGGCATGATGCTGCCGTGACTACTGGGAGAGGATCTCCTGCATGTCGCTGCTTCCGTTGATGACCCCGGACGCAACGGCGCTCAGGCCGAGCCCGTTGGTGCGGGCGAAAGATCGCATGCGTCTGAAGGCCTCCGACACTTCCATACCGGTTCTTCCTGCCAGCACACCCTTCGCCTGTTCAATGAGGACCCTGCTGTTGAGCGCGCTTTGGAGTTGTTCGGCCAGAACCGACTGCTCCCGCACTGAGCGTTCCTGCAACAAACCGATGGTGGCAACATCTGCCAAGGCCTGGGCCAACGCTATGTCATCCGGTGACAGTGGAATAGCGGTCGAACAGAAGAGGTTGAGGGCGCCAATGACCTCATCTCGCAACCTCAGCGGAACGGCATGTGAATAGTTGAATCCAGCGTCGCACGCAGCAGCTGCGAATTTTGGCCATGCGACCAAGCTCGATTTAAGATCGATATTCACGATCGCACGCCCGGTTTTGAAACTGTCCAGACACGGACCTTGATCATGCTGCAGCTCAAACAGTTCAAGAGTTTCAGCCCGGTCATCCGAGGTGGCCATGATCGTCAGGGATCCGCGTTGATCGGCGAGCATCAACCCTGCAGCATCCACTTCCAACAACTGCACACTTCGCACAGTGACGTTGTGAAGAAAGTCGACAACGTCAAAATCCTTCACAAGAGTGTCAGCCAACTCGACGAAGACTTCACCCAAATGCTCTACCTGTGCCATGGAACTTTCCTCTCCAGCGCCCATCTCTAACTACAATCATGAATGTGTGTGCAGACACCGTCAATCAACGGCAGCACCATTGCCAAGTTCCAGCCGACGACCCAGGACGTCACGTGCAATATCTAAGATTGGCCGCTCAGCAGAGTACGCGCGCGCCTGCAGCATCATCAGAGCCTGCGCTAGGCTGACACCGTGCTGAGCCGAGAGCATGCCCGTAGCTTGATGCACTTCACTCCTGCCCATCACTCCGCCAAGCAATGCGGGATGAATGGTGCCTGAACCGGCCTCCGCCTGAAGGTGCAGAAGAACAGACACCGCTGCATCGGCAAAAGCGAGAGCTTCGACCAGTTCGCCGTTCCCGAGATCTCCTGCTGAATCGCATACAGATCCAGCACCCCGATTCGAATCCCCCCGACCTGCAGCGGAAATGCGAATATCGCCTTGACTCCAGCTTCCAGAGCCCCTGCAGTGAACCCTGGCCATCGCGAGGAACCGGTTCGCGCCAACTCGGGTTGCAGAACAGGACGCCGCGACATTGATGCGTCGATGCACGGTCCCTCCCCAAGAGTGAACTGCAGTTCCTCAAGGACACCCGCAGGACCATCAGTGGCGGCAAGGATCCCCAAGGGTCCTTTGTCGGTCATCGATATCAGGCCAGCTCCAGTTATTGCCAACGATCCTGCACAAGCACTAACCAACAAGCTGGGAAGTTCACTATCCAGACCGGCATCGACACCCGGTGTGAACAACCCAACCAAAATCTGATTTGCCCGTCCTAGCGACATCTCAAACCTTTCTGCTGGCCATCCACATCTCGCGGAGAGTAATGCAGCTACGTTGACGAGCCTAGCGTCAACGTCGACGAACTTGCATTATACGGCTTCAAAGTTCAGAACATATTTACCAAGCTTCCGGACAGGTCTACAGTTAATAGGTAGGTGCTCAATCCAGCGCCTCTGCCCCGGACCCGGCGGTTTCTTCTTGCGTACAAGAGGCAGGGTCCTCCCCAGTGGCCGTGTTCCCATTGTTCCTAGCTGAAGGTGAACATCATGGCACTGTCTGAGCATGAGAAGAGAATTTTGGATGAGCTTGGCATGGACCTCAGCGCCGAAGATCCAAGATTCGCGCGATTGCTGATTTCGGGTTCCGCCCACCGATGGCCTTCCCGCCGTACGCTGCTGGGCGTGCTGGTTGCCTTGGCAGGCATTGTCTTTCTATTGCTAAGCATCGCCTTGCAGGCCACTATTTTAGGAGTGGCAGGGTTCCTCATCATGATCAGTGGCGGATCCTACGCGTGGGAATCAAAAATGCTGGCGGGCGGAACCCCGGCCCAAGGCAGCGGAGGGCCCACTTTTATCAACGGCATCAAGAACCACTGGGGCGAGAAGCATCGCACCCAATAGAACCAGGTGTGAGCAATGCTCCTGACATCCCGGGGTAGTTTGACCTGAAGTGAACAAGTCACTTACGTCCGGACGTACAAGTCCATTGGCAGTTGGCAGTGAAACAGCGCCTCCTATGGCCTGTCATGGCCCACGGGCGTAGATTGGATTACAGGTGCCGCCCAGACCCTGCAGCCCACAAATTCAGGTGACCTGTATGACGTTAGAACGCAAGGGTGAGCCATCATGGCAGCACAGCACACATGTGTGAACTGGTGCACTGGCCTAACCAACATGAAAGGCACCTTTAGGGCTGCCGCGAAGAACCTGGCGGCCAACAAAGGAGTGCAACCATGAACGAAGATCAGCTTGAGCTTAATCGTAGACTGGCCAGGCAGTTGCGGGTGGATTCCATCCGTTGCAGCACGAGCGCCGGCTCCGGGCATCCCACCTCGTCCTTGTCGGCCGCGGACCTGATGGCCGTTCTGCTGACGGAGCATCTGCGCTACGACTGGAATAAGCCCGATTCCCCGGTGAATGACCATCTGATCTTCTCCAAGGGCCATGCATCCCCACTGTTGTATTCCATGTTCCGAGCCGTTGGGGTGGTGGATGAGGAGGAACTCATCGACACATACAGACGGTTGGGTGCACGCCTGGCCGGGCACCCCACCCCCGCAATTCCATGGGTTGATGTGGCCACAGGTTCGCTGGGTCAGGGCCTGCCCGACGCCGTGGGAGTCGCGTTGGCGGGGAAGTATCTGGACAAGCTGCCCTTCCACGTCTGGGTTTTGTGCGGGGACAGCGAGACGGCCGAAGGCTCCATTTGGGAAGCGCTGGACAAGGCCAGCTATTACAAGTTGGGAAATCTGACCGCGATCGTGGACATCAACAGGCTGGGCCAACGCGGGCCCACCGAACTCCAGTGGGAGGTCCAGCGGTATGCGGCCCGCGTGGAAGCTTTTGGCGCCCGCGCCATCGTGATCGACGGTCACGATCTAATCGCCATAGACGCGGCACTGGGCCAAGCCCGCGACGGGACAGATACGCCGACAGTAATCTTGGCTAGGACCATCAAGGCCAAGGGTGTGCCGGAGTTGGAGGATAAGAACGGCTGGCACGGCAAGGCACTCCCGCCGGACATGGCGGAACGGGCCATCACGGCACTGGGCGGACCCACCAATGTGCAGATCAATACACTTTCGCCCGCACAAGGCCAGGCGGTCCCGGCCACCAAGGCCAACCCGGGTGCCGCCGTCGTGCTTCCCTCCTATGAATTGGGCGAGAAGGTGGCAACCCGGGTCGCCTTCGGAGCTGCCATGGCCGCACTGGCGGCCCGCCCCGAGGTCGTGGTCCTGGACGGAGAGGTCGGGAACTCAACGCACGCCGAAGAGTTCCAAAAAGTGTGCCCTGAACGGTACTTTGAAATGTTCATCGCAGAGCAGCAGCTTGTCGCATCGGCGGTGGGCTTCGCGGTGCGCGGGTACGTCCCCTTTGCCTCCACTTTCGCGGTGTTCTTCTCGCGTGCTTTTGACTTCATCCGCATGGCCGGGATCTCACAGGTCAACATCCGATTGGTGGGCTCCCACGCCGGAGTTGAGATCGGGGAGGACGGACCTTCCCAGATGGCGTTGGAAGACCTAGCCGCACTGCGCGCTGTGTACGGTTCGGTTATTTTGTACCCTGCTGATGCCGCCTGCGCTGCCAAGCTCACCCTGACGATGGCCGACACCGACGGCATTGTGTATATGCGCACCACAAGGGGTGCCTACCCGGTGATCTACCCTGCGGAGGAATCATTCCCGATCGGCGGCTCGAAGGTCCACCACGCCGGACCGGAGGACCAGGTTGCACTGATAGGCGCTGGTGTGACGCTCCATGAGTGCCTGGTCGCGGCCGGGGAACTGGCGAAGTTGGGGATCAAGGCACGGGTCATTGACGCGTACTCGGTCAAACCGATCGACAAGGCAGCCCTGGTTGATGCCTGCAACGTCACCGGTAGCCGCCTGGTGGTGGTGGAGGACCACTACCCCGAAGGGGGACTGGGCAGTGCGGTGCTGGAAGCACTGGCCGATGCCTCCGTGCCCGCACTGAGAATTGCGCACTTGGCCGTGCAGGGGCTGCCCACCTCGGGCAAGCCTGCCGAGCTCCTGGACGCTGCAGGAATATCCTGCCGGCATATTGTGGCGGCCGCACGCGAACTGGCCGGGGAATGACACAGCGGGACCAACACAGACTGACGAAGAAGGAAACACGATGAAACCCACACAGCAACTTCACGAGTTCGGGCAGAGCCTCTGGTTGGACAACATCACTCGAAACTTGCTCGATTCCGGCACGCTTGAGCGTTACATTGCCGAGGACTCCATCACCGGGCTGACGTCCAACCCGACGATTTTTGATAAGGCCATCGCAGCAGGAACCGACTATGACCAGGACATTGCCGCAGGCAAGGCCGCCGGAGGTTCCGAGGAGGAAGTCTTCTTCGATCTTGCCCTGGGCGACCTAAGGCGTGCTGCGGACTTGTTAAGTCCGGTCCATGCACGCACCGACGGGGTGGACGGCTGGGTCTCCCTGGAAGTGTCTCCCCTGCTGGCCAGGGACACGAACGCCACCGTCGAACAGGCCAAGGCGCTGCACGCCAAATCGGGGCGTCCCAACATTTTCATCAAAATCCCTGGAACGCCCGAAGGCCTGCCGGCCATCGAGGAGTGCATCTTCGCAGGCGTGCCCATCAATGTGACACTGCTTTTCTCGGCGGGACAATACCAAGATGCCGCTGAGGCGTACCTTCGCGGTATTGAACGGCGGGTGGCCGCCGGGTTAAACCCCGTTGTACCTTCGGTTGCCTCGCTGTTCGTCAGCCGGTGGGACAAGGCTGTCTCGGGACGGGTCCCGGGCCACCTTGAGGACCGGCTTGGCATCGCAGTGTCTAGGCTTGCATACACGGCATACCGGACGCTGCTGGAGTCCGCGAGGTGGGGCAGGCTGGCCAACGAGGGAGCCCGGGCCCAGCGCCTGCTGTGGGCCAGCACCTCCACGAAGAACCCGGCCGCGCCGGATATTTTATACGTCCAAGCGCTGGCCGCACCCTTCACCATCAACACCATGCCCGAAGCGACGCTTGCAGCCTTCAGCGACCATGGGGAACTTGGGGATCTGGCAGAGGCTAAGGCCCGTGCCGCGAAGCAGACCCTGTCATCCTTCGCTGAGGTCGGCATCGACCATGAGGAACTGGCCGGACAGCTCCAACACGAAGGGACGGATTCCTTCGACGCCTCATGGAAGAACCTGCTGGCCAGCATCCGCGACAAGGGCTGAAAAATGGCAGTGAGCAGCCACTGGAAGCCATCCTGCCGGGAAAGCAGGCGAAGCGCGCACACCACTTGCGGAAGGACGGACCATGGCAACGAACGACGCAACAAGCGACACAACGAACAGTAGCAACAGCAGCGACACGCTCATGAAACTTAGTGACATGGGTGCCACCATCAAGCTCGGTGATGAGGACGTGCGCAGGTACTGCGTGAAAGACAGGGACGGTCACGATATCGGAAAGGTTCATGACCTGCTGGTCGATCCACGCGGGAACAAGGTCCGCTTTCTGGTGGTCGAATCCGGCGGTTTCTTAGGTATGGGGGAGAGGAAGTCCTTCATTCCCGTTGATGCCATCACGCGCATCACCACCGGCGAGGTGCACATCGACCAAACCCGTGAGCGGGTGGCGGGTGCACCGCCGTACGACCCGAGCTGGTCACGACCAGGGACTACCACCAAAACTCGTACAACTACTACGGATTTGCGCCGTACTGGATGGGTGGCTATTCCTACCCAGTCTTCCCCTTCCACTTTTTGGGGCCTGACAGCAAGCCGGAGCCGCCTTCAGATTCGGATTCGTCACTATGAAAGGAACCCATCATGGCACTGCCAAGAACCAAACTCGTGAAGAAGGAGAAAGCAGCCGAAGGGACCATGCTGTTCCAGTTTGAAAAACCCGAAGGGTTCACGTACAAGGCCGGCCAGTTCGCGGACTACACCCTGATTGACCCTTCCCAGACCGATGCGGAGGGCAACACCCGAGGATTCACGCTCGCCAGCGCACCTTATGAGCCGAACCTCATGTGCACCACCCGCATGCGTGACACCGCATTCAAGCGCGTACTCAAGGATATGCCGCTGGGCACCGAGGTGGAGCTGGATGCTCCTTACGGTTCCTTTACGCTGCACAACAAGGTGGCCAGACCCGCGGTTTTTCTGACCGGCGGAATTGGAATCACTCCAGTGCGCAGCATCATCCTGCAATCGGTCCATGACAAGACCGGGCACACGATTATGGTGTTCTACTCCAACAAGCGTCCAGAGGATGCAGCCTTCCTGGAGGAGCTGAACCATGTGGCGGATGTGGAAGCCAACGTCACCGTCGTGGCCACCATGACGGAGCCCGAAAAATCTCGGCATGGCTGGACAGGGGAAACCGGGTACGTCGACAAAGAAATGATTGCCAGGCACGTCGAGGATTTAAGTGCGCCCATCTACTATCTTTGTGGACCCGCCGGCATGGTCACGGCGATGCGCAGCCTCCTCAACGGTGCGGGGGTGGACGACGACGACATCCGCACCGAGGAGTTCACCGGCTACTAAAAACAGGATGCCCGACAGCGGCCCATCAGCTGGCGTTGCTTGGGATAGAGCGCATTGCATCAATTCTAGGAGCGAGACATGACGGCGCAGATCGTCGGACCACTGCGATTCTCAAGGATCGTGGTGGTTTTTGAGCCGAACCCGGCGAAGATCGCGCTCTATCTGAGCCGCCAGCTGTGCGCGGAGTTGGCCAAACGCATGCCGGAGATCCCTGTCAATCAGCTGCCCACCAGCCATGCCGGACACGGGCGGGAATTGGCACGGGCTGCGGCACAGCAGTCCCTGGCGAGCCCTAGTGGTGGACAAGTCGTGGGTGAGTTGCCAGTACTGATCGTTTCCGTCAGCGGGGATGGAGGCTTCAACGACGTTGTCAATGGTGCCATGGACGTTCCCAACAGCACCGCAATCTGCATCGTTTTGGCAGCCGGCAATGCCAATGACCATCGCCGCAGTGTTGCCTCCATGTCCGTCGTGGACGCGATCGTCGCCGGTCCCATCCGACACATGGACCAATTGCAGCTGACTGTCCGTGACGGGGCCGGACCGCCAATGGAACGGTATGTGCATTCCTATGTGGGTTTTGGGCTCACCGCGGCCATGGCCCGCGGCATCGAAAACTCCGGCAAGGGGAGGGTGCGTGAACTGTTTGGCGTGGTGGTAACACTTCCCCGTCTGCAGTCCTTTGAGATAGTGCGGCCAGACGGGGCCCGGGGCTGGTTCGACAGCCTGGTTCTTGCTAACGTCAACGAAATGGCAAAGTACGGGACTGTGAGCGACTCAAGGATTCCCTCGGATGGCAAGTTCGAGGTCATCTTTCTGCCCCATACAACGCGCTGGGCACTGGCGATGATGACCCTTCGGGCAGTTACCGTGGGACTGGGCCGCCAACTGAGCGTTTCCCGTTACGAGTTCAGTACTGAGGTTCCACTGCCTGGTCAATTCGATGGCGAGATTTTCGACGTCCCTTCCGGAGCTTCCGTCGTGGTGGAAAGCGCCCACCGTGCAATCCGAACGCTCGGATAGGAGCCCGCAGTGAAGAACCTCAAGGGGCCGGCAGTTCGGGCCGGGGGATGGTGGAAACGACGAGCGATAGAGATATCTGGGTGGCTGCTGATTTTGGCCGGGTTGGCTGCGTTGGTGCTGCCCGGTCCCGGATTGCTGTCTCTGGTTGCAGGGCTGACTTTGCTCTCCATGCGCTACATGTGGGCCAGAAGGCTGCTGCGTCCCGTCAAGGCCAGGGCGTTCCTGCTCGCCGCAAAGGGCGTGAAGACACGTCCGCGGATCGTTGCGAGCGTCCTAGGGGCACTTGCGCTGGCTTTGGTGGGCATCATCTGGGGAGTGGGGACGGCTGTGCCCACATGGTGGCCGCTTGCTGACCGGTGGTGGCTGGCAGGCGGCTGGGGCACCGGAGTGACGCTCATCAGTTCCGGGGGCTTCGCGCTGTCGTTGATCGTGTACAGCTTCCGGAAATTCCGTTCTCAGGTGCCAGGGAACGCGCTGCCAGCTGTGAGCGATTGAGTACCAACGAAAGCACGCCCCCGAAGAACCATTTACTCCCAAAAAAGAAGGTTCATGCCATGAAGGAATCAACACGAACTCAAGGCTCGACAGTTGTAGTGGGAGTCGACGGTTCGCCACAATCAATTCTTGCCTTGAAATGGGCAAACACATTGGCACCAACCCTCGGAGCCACCATAGTTGCGGTCACCACGTGGCAGATTGACCCGATGTACAGCACCTACGCCGTTTTTGACCAGGATCCCGCGGACACCGCCCGCTCCATTTCCGCCGAGGCGCTGGTGAAAGCATTCGGCGGGAAACCTCCTGAGGACCTCACGGCCCTGATCGTCCGCGGCCAACCTGCGAAGGTGCTGATCGAACTGTCCCTGTCGGCGAAGCTGCTGGTGGTGGGCTCACGGGGCCGCGGCGGATTCACAGGTCTGCTGATGGGATCTGTGAGCTCCGCCTGCGCCGCGCATGCCACCTGTCCGGTCCTTGTCCTTCATGCAGACGAGCGCACTGATTCCGATAACGACCTTGGCGCGGTTCTGGCTGACGGTCCCGATGAGCCTGCTGGCCAAGTCTGAAGCCGGCGGCCTGCCGGTGCAGCCGCTGTCCATCGCAGATGCAGCCCGGCAAACCCCGGACCAGGTGCTGGATGAACTTGGGTCGAGTGCCCTGGGTCTGTCCAGCAGTGACGCGCAAGAGCGCCAGGCGGCCGTGGGGCCCAACGCGCTGCGAACCCACAAGGCCAGCCCGTGGTTGGTGTTGGGCCGCCAGCTGGGCAGTCCCATTCTGGTCCTTTTGATTGTCGCTGCCGGCCTGTCCCTGTTCCTCGGGGCTGCGACGAACTCGATTGTCATTGGCGTCATCCTACTAGTAGTACTTTGTTAGGTCTTGTGCGGGGGCCTTTTAATTTTGTGTGGGATCTGTTAATTTTGTTGTGTTATGTCGCAGGACATCGGTGACACTTCTGTATCAACACATCGGTGACAGTTCTGCCGGTTTTGGTGGTGACGCTTCTGCCCGTTATTAATGGTTTCCGTCGATTGGCAGTGGTCGTGGGGTTCGGGTCGGATTGATGGGTGAAGAGAAACCAACCCATTGATCCACGGATCCGACTAGCAATATCCCAATGGCCAGATGA
>NZ_JAFMPX010000157.1 GCF_017353415.1 Arthrobacter sp. E3 | reverse complement strand
CAAAAGTTCAAGCGGTGGACACAGTCTTTACGGCGTCCTAAAAGCCCTCCAGGAAATCATCATCGGCATGCTCGACCGCTGTCCCGCCTGCCAACGGCCACCCCCAACCTAACAAAGTACTACTAGGTGCGTGGGTCGGTAGTCGGTGATTGATTTTTAAAACGCCGGGGGATTAACCGGGGTTTTGGTGGGTGGCTGGGAGAATTAGGGGTATGGATGTTGGTGCCCAGGAC
>NZ_JAFMPX010000156.1 GCF_017353415.1 Arthrobacter sp. E3 | reverse complement strand
GGATTGACCGGGCCACCGTGAGTTTTCAAAACGCCGATCAACGCTAAATGTTACCGATGTCTTGAGGCAGCGAGTGTCACCGATGTCCTGATACAGAAGTGTCACCGCTGCCTTGAGACATCACACTGTTAATTTTGTTGTATGAGGCAGGATCAGGTCGCGGCGCTGCGAGAGGAGCTTGAGGGCTTTGTCGCCGAGATGTTTGCTTCCCTGTTGAGGAAGGACCAGCGGGAGAAATCCAGTCTGTAC
>NZ_JAFMPX010000155.1 GCF_017353415.1 Arthrobacter sp. E3 | reverse complement strand
GGCAGAACTGTCACCGATGTGTTGATACAGAAGTGTCACCGATGTCCTGCGACATAACACAACAAAATTAACAGATCCCACACAAAATTAAAAGGCCCCCGCACAAGACCTAACAAAGTACTACTAGGTGCATGGGTCAGTAGTCGGGAACGGCAGGGATCAGGTAGTGGCCTAAAAAGGGGTTAAAACGCCGGTGGATTAACAGGGATTCCGTGCTGGTGCTGGGAGAATTGGGGTATGGATATTCCTT
>NZ_JAFMPX010000154.1 GCF_017353415.1 Arthrobacter sp. E3 | reverse complement strand
ATTTCCACGGCCAGTTCCCCGGATTCGGTGGCGTGCACGTGGGCACCGACAATGAACCGTGAGTGGATATCCACGGCCATGTAGCAGTCGTAGTACTTTCCCTTGACCGGTCCGGGAAATTTGGTGAATTGGCTATCCATGTAACTGCCGTGATTATGCGGTTTGTGGGGTTCGCCAGGGGCGTTCGAGTGGTGTTCCGGTGAGTGTGTGCGGCAGTGCGTGTGGGGTCCGTGGCGGGACGGGGACGTCC
>NZ_JAFMPX010000153.1 GCF_017353415.1 Arthrobacter sp. E3 | reverse complement strand
GTACAGACTGGATTTCTCCCGCTGGTCCTTCCTCAACAGGGAAGCAAACATCTCGGCGACAAAGCCCTCAAGCTCCTCTCGCAGCGCCGCGACCTGATCCTGCCTCATACAACAAAATTAACAGTGTTATGTCGCAGGACATCGGTGACACTTCTGTATCAACACATCGGTGACAGTTCTGCCGGTTTTGGTGGTGACGCTTCTGCCCGTTATTAATGGTTTCCGTCGATTGGCAGTGGTCGTGGGGTTC
>NZ_JAFMPX010000152.1 GCF_017353415.1 Arthrobacter sp. E3 | reverse complement strand
CCCGCTGGTCCTTCCTCAACAGGGAAGCAAACATCTCGGCGACAAAGCCCTCAAGCTCCTCTCGCAGCGCCGCGACCTGATCCTGCCTCATACAACAAAATTAACAGATCCCACACAAAATTAAAAGTGTGATGTCTCAAGGCAGCGGTGACACTTCTGTATCAGGACATCGGTGACACTCGCTGCCTCAAGACATCGGTAACATTTAGCGTTGATCGGCGTTTTGAAAACTCACGGTGGCCCGGTCAATCCC
>NZ_JAFMPX010000151.1 GCF_017353415.1 Arthrobacter sp. E3 | reverse complement strand
AGGAGCAGGGGCTGCTGGTTGCCGGGTTTGTGGATGAGGCGGCCCGTTTGGCTGATAACGGCAGGATTGATCAGGAGTGTTTGGCGGAGGTTCAATCCGTGTTGGTCGAGGCTGGGCTGGGGGAGGGGCCGGATTGTTTGCGTCGTATTGGTAACCGGATTATGAGTCATTTGGATCCTGACGGGCAAAAGCCCAGCCACTCGGATCTGGTTGCGAAGCAGGGGTTGTTCTTCCGTAAGCCCCGGCGCGGGCTGA
>NZ_JAFMPX010000150.1 GCF_017353415.1 Arthrobacter sp. E3 | reverse complement strand
ACAACCATCACCACCAGCACTCAGGAATCGGCTTCCACACACCCGCAAATGTCCACTACGGGCTGGCCGAGGAAGTCGCTGCACAACGCTCGGAAACACTCGCCGCAGCACGGGCAAAAAACCCGAATCGTTTCAACAAAAACGCCGACCCCAAAATTCTTGACCTACCCGGCCCTGCCTGGATAAACCAACCCAAGGAAACACCCGAAAAACAAGCAGCCTAACTCCCGCTGGTACCGCCCGACTTGAAAAATT
>NZ_JAFMPX010000017.1 GCF_017353415.1 Arthrobacter sp. E3 | reverse complement strand
ACACCCCGAAAGATTCCGCCGGCCACCCACCACACCAGCCCCCGCCAAACACGTCGGCATCAACCTACCCAAACCACAAACACCACAAAAACTAGCCAAGTGACTCAACACAGCTTGACAATTTTCGTGGCGGCGCGTTGAATTCCAATAGTGCGCAGGAGCCGCCCGCTACCCTCCGGCAAAAGGCGGGAGCACGTCCACTACGTCGCCGGGGCTCAA
Organism: Arthrobacter sp. E3; assembly: GCF_017353415.1. GTDB lineage: Bacteria > Actinomycetota > Actinomycetes > Actinomycetales > Micrococcaceae > Specibacter. Next base: position 71,848 of record NZ_JAFMPX010000017.1, on the reverse strand, counting down.
CTGATGCTCCAGGTTTCGTGTGGAGACCTCGTTGACCAGAAAACTGCACCGGGTGAGGATTTCCGCCAGCGGGGGAGTGTGCCCGGATGCTGAGACCGGGAAGGACTCCACGAGATACCCGGACAGCTCGGCCAACGTGAACGGCTTGGTTCCGGCAAGAGCAGCTACGTCAAGGCGCTGTTCCTCAACACCGGTGGCAGCTGCGGCGGCAGCAAAAAATCGTACGTTCATGCTCATCCTCCAATGGCACTCATGCTGCGGTCCGGTTGGACGAAGTCGGCGTCACCCAGCCCGGGGTGGCCCATGCCGTGGGCGCGGGGCTTGGCCCACATGGCGTCCTGCCAGCGGGCAATGACGGCGTCGTCGTCAGCGGTGGTTTCCCCAGCACGCAGCAAGGCCAGCAAATCAACCTCGGTGCGTGAAAACAAGCAGCTCATGACCTTGCCCTCGGCCGTTATCCGTGTGCGGCGGCAGTCGGCGCAAAACGGTTCGGTGACGGAGGCGATGATGCCAACAGTGCCCAAAAGTTCGGTGGATCCGTGCAGCCTGACTTCGAAGCGTTCAGCCGGGGCGCCGTCGCGGGCGCGCGGGTCGGGGGACAGCTCAAAGGTGCCGGAGAGCAGGTCACGGATCTCCGCGGCGGTGATCATGCCCTCGCGCGTCCAGCCGTGGTCTGCGTCCAAGGGCATCTGCTCGATGAAACGCAGCTCGTAGCCGCGGTCAAGGCTCCATTGCAGCAGTTCGGCTGCGTGGCCGTCGTTGATGCCTCGCAGCAGCACGGCATTGATCTTGACGGGCCGCAGACCGGCAGCGGCGGCGGCCTCAATGCCGGCCAGCACCTGATCGAGGAAGGGGCGGCGGGTCAGCTGCAGGAAAGCGTCGTGGTGGAGCGTGTCCATGGACACGTTCAGCCGCGTCAGCCCGGCGTCGGCCAGTGCCTGCGCCTTCTTGGCCAGTCCCACACCGTTGGTGGTGAGTGAAATGGGCAGCTTGGGATGGTTCTTGCGCAGTGCGGCGATGATGTCCACGAGGTCTGCGCGCACCAGCGGCTCGCCGCCTGTCAGACGCAGTTCGCGCACGCCGAGGCTGTTCACACCGAGCCCCACGAGCCTGACGATTTCAGCTGCCGTGAGCAGTTTGTCTTTTTTGAGCCATTCCAGGCCGGCCTCAGGCATGCAATATTGGCAGCGCAGATTGCATTTGTCGGTCAGGGACAGCCGCATGTCACTTGCCATCCGGCCGAACTGGTCCCGCAGGCCCGATTCTGCACCGCCAGTGCGCGGCACGCCGGGCCCGGGCGTGGGCGTGGGGCGCACCCCTGGCATGCCCAGATCAACGTGTTCAGTGTCCATGCTTCAACGCTACGCCATTATTTACTTCCCGGCTTGCCGGTGTGGGAAGCACGACGTCGTTGGCAGCCTCCTGCCCTCGTCACACCCAAGTCGTGGGGTAGGGAAACCCATGGTGGGTCGCCGCGCGTTCCGCCCCCTGTGGCACCCCTCGCCTAGGATGGGAAAAGGGATGCCGCCCGGCCCCTCCAACGGAAGGAAGCCATGCGTAGAACCGTAGCCGAGCACCAAAAAGCCGTCGAGAACCTGTTGGCCGACGCGTGGAAAGCACTGCTTGACGCCAATGGCCACGATGCCGGTACGCCCGTACCGCTCCTGGAGGCACAGGGCCGTGTGCTGGCCACTAACTTGGTGGCCGCCATTGACCTGCCGCCCTTCGCCAATTCCCAAATGGACGGCTATGCCATCCACGTAGATGACGAACAACCTGTAACCATTGATTCCATCGAATCAACCAGTTACCAAGTGGCGGCCACCATTGCTGCTGGGGCCGTCCCGGACGAACTGGCCCGGGGCACGGCGGCGCCCATCATGACAGGTGCCATGCTGCCGCCGGGAGCCAACGCGGTGGTGCCCATCGAAAAGGCTCGCCCGGACACTTTCGCACCCCCGGGGGAAACGGTGGAACTGCCCACCACGGCGCCGGGAACTTTTGTCAGGACGCAGGGGAGCGACGTTCAGCAGGGGGAGGCGGTCATTGCAGCAGGAACCCTCCTCAATGCTGCGCACCTGGGACTTGCAGCAGCTCTTGGCTGCACCCAGCTGCCGGTTGCACGCAAGCTGCGCGTGCTGCTGCTCACCACAGGCGACGAGGTCCTGGCCCCAGGCGACCCGCTTGCCGCTGACGGACTTCCACCGGGCATGATCTATGACGCCAACGCGGCATTGCTGCGCGCAAGTTTGGCAGATGCAGGTCTTGAGGTGGTGCAGTCCTATGTGGTCAGGGACGAACCGGCAGCGCTGCTGCGCCTCCTGGAGGCAAATGTGGGCAGTGTGGTGGGCCCGGACGGCAGGGCCGAACCCAGCTGTGAGCTGGTGATCTCGGTCGGGGGCATCAGTGCAGGTGCCTTCGAAGTGGTGAAGCAGGCCCTTGCCAACGGCGGACCGCAATCCGATATGGAGTTTTGTTCCGTGGCCCTGCAACCAGGCGGTCCACAGGGGCTGGGCAGCTTTCGCGGGGTACCGTTCCTGGCATTTCCGGGGAACCCCGTCAGCGCCTTCATCTCCGTTGAAATGTTCCTGCGCCCTGCCCTGGCCACGTTGCTGGGCACCCCGGTGCCGCGACAGCGAGTACTTGCCACCTTGGAACATGCCCTGTCTTCCCCGGCGGGAAAGCAGCAGATCCGGCGCGGCATTTATTCCGGCCCCGCCTTCGAATCGGCGCCGTCGGTGCGTGAGGTTGGCGGTCAGTCCTCACATTTGCTCGGTGCCCTGGCGAAAGCCAACGCCCTCATCACCATCCCCGCAGGTGTTACTGAATTACAGGCCGGGGCAAAGGTGGAAGTATGGCTGTTGTGACTACCGAACAAACACCAGCCCTGACCCACGTGCGGCAGGACGGAACAGCCGCCATGGTTGACGTCTCCGCGAAGCCGGAAACCACCCGTGAAGCCACGGCCACAGGCACAGTGAGCACCACTGCCGACGTAATGAAACTGCTGGGCGCCGGCGGGCTGCCCAAGGGTGACGCGCTGGCCGTGGCACGCATTGCCGGGATCATGGGTGCCAAAAAGACCCCAGACCTCATTCCCCTGTGCCACCCGCTGCCCATCTCCAAGGCAACCGTGGACTTTGAACTCGAGGAAACTGCCGTCAGGGTGTTTGCGACAGTGAAAACCCGCGGCCCCACAGGGGTTGAAATGGAGGCCCTGACAGCCGTTTCAGTGGCTGCCCTTAACGTGTACGACATGATCAAGGCAGTGGACAAGCACGCCGTCATCTCGGACATCCACGTGCTCGCCAAAAGTGGCGGCAAAAGTGGTGACTGGACACTTCAGCAAACACCCGCCGAAGGAAACCTCGCATGAGCGCCTGCGAACCCGGCGCCTCCTTGGGCACGGCAGCGATCGTGATCGCCTCAACCCGCGCAGCCTTGGGTGTTTATGACGACGAAACGGGTCCGGTCATCGCCGATTGGCTGACAGAGCACGGCTTTGACACCATGGCACCCGTGGTGGTCCCGGACGGCGCCCCGGTCGGCGCGGCCCTGCGAGCAGTGCTCACGCAACACCCCGCCGTCGTCATTACCAGCGGCGGCACCGGCCTGAGCCCGGATGACCAAACCCCGGAGATGACCCTGCCTCTGCTTGACCGCGAAATCCCCGGCATCATGGAGGCCGTCCGCGCCGCCGGTCTGACGAAAACACCCATGGCTGCGCTCAGCCGTGGGCACGCCGGTCTGGTCGGTGGAACGTTCGTCATCAACCTGCCTGGCTCGCCGTCGGGCGTCATGGACGGGCTGGCCGTGCTGGACCCCATCATCAAACACCTTTGCGATCAGGCAGGCGGCCATCATGGGCACTAACGTTGACGTGGTTTACGCAGCACTGAGCGCCAAGGCGATCTCCGTCGATGCGGCCATCGCCGCTGTGGAATCGGATACAGCAGGCGCCGTTGTCAGCTTCAGCGGGGTGGTCCGCAACCACGACGGCGGCAAAGACGTCACACGGTTGAGCTATAGTGCCCATCCACTGGCCACCGGCGTGCTCAACGGCATCGTCGCCTCCCTGGCCGACGGCTCCGCTGACCCCGACGGTCACCCCGTGCGGGTTTGGGTGGCGCACCGGGTGGGGCCGCTGGACATTGGCGAGCCCGCGCTGGTCTGTGCCGTGGCGTCCTCGCACCGGGCCGAGGCGTTTGAACTGTGCTCCACCCTTGTGGAACGAATCAAGGCAGAGGTGCCTATCTGGAAGGAACAGTTCTTCAGCGACGGCAGCGTCGAATGGGTGGGGGCCGGAACCGTGCCGGAGCCGGACACGCAAGAAAACCAGTAGGCTTAAACGCATGACTGAAATGCTGAAGGTGGCCGTGCTCGGCGCCAAGGGACGAATGGGAACGGCTGCCGTGGCGGCCATAGCAGCAGCACCGGATCTGGAACTGGTGGCTGCCCTGGGCCGGACCGACCCACTGGAGACGCTGCGTGACTGCGGCGCCCAGGTCATTGTCGACCTGACAGTCCCGGACTCCACCGAAGCCAACGTCCGCTTTGCCGTGGAACACGGCATCCACGCGGTGGTGGGCACCACCGGCTGGGACGCCGCGCGCCTGGCCAAGCTCGAGGAACTGTTGGCGCAGCACCCCGCCGTTGGCGTTCTCATCGCCCCCAACTTCGCGCTGGGTTCGGTGCTTGCCACCCGCTTCGCTGCACAGGCCGCCCGGTACTTTGACTCGGTGGAGATCATCGAATTGCACCACCCACGCAAGGTCGACGCCCCCTCCGGCACGGCCCTGCGCACAGCCCAGCTGGTGGCCGCAGCCCGCAAGGCGGCCGGCGTCCCAGCAGCCCCGGATGCCACCACCAGCGAGTTGGACGGCGCACGCGGCGCCTCTATCGACGGCATCCCCGTCCACAGCGTGCGGCTGGCCGGGCTAGTGGCCCACCAGGAAGTGCTGTTCGGCAGCCATGGCGAGGCACTGACCATCCGCCACGACTCGTTCAACCACGAGTCCTTCATGCCGGGGGTCCTGCTCGGCGTGCGCACCGTGGGCACCCGCCCCGGCTTGACGGTGGGCCTTGACGGCTTCATGGACCTGGAAGGCTAGGGCCGTGGCCAAACCGACACAGTCCAAACCGACGCTGTCCAAAACGAAAATCTGGGTGGGGCTGATTTGCCTCCTGCTCGTGTTTTACATGGTCGTCATGCTCCAGCGAGCCGTGCTGCTGCTGGCCGCACCTGAGTGGATCGCCAAGCTGATGGGCTTCGGCTTTCTCGTGATTCCCTTGGTGGCCGCCTGGGCGCTCATTAGCGAAGTCCGCTTTGGCGCCACGACTGAACGCATGGCCAAGGTTCTGGAGAACGAGGGCGGGCTGCCCGAAGACAACCTGCCCCGCACACCCGGCGGCCGGATTGTCCGTGAGGCGGCCGACGCGGAGTTTGAAAAGTACAAGCTCGAAGCCGAGGCCGCACCGCTGGACTGGCGCTCCTGGTTCCGGCTCTCCTGCGCCTATGACGCGGCCGGCGACCGCAAGCGCGCCCGCCAGTCCATGCGTGACGCCATCGTGATCTTCCGCGAGGCGTAAGGCATGGCCACCGCACACAACCTTGCCGACGGCGTCGAGCTTTCCTACGACACAGTGGGGGAGGGACCGCCCATTTTGTTGGTCCACGGCAGCGCCCTGACCAAGGCGATTTGGCGCGGATTCGGCTACACGAAGGCGTTGCGGGAGCACTACCGGGTCATCACGATGGACCTGCGCGGGCATGGTCGCAGCGCCAAGCCGCACACCGCCGCGGCGTACGCCATGGATACGCTGGTGGCTGACGCCCTAGCCGTGCTGGATGCCGCCGGCGCCAAGCAGGCCCACTTTGGCGGCTACTCGGTGGGCGGGCGGTTGGGCTTTTCGCTGGCCGCGGCCGCCCCCGGACGGCTGCTGTCCCTTGCAACTTTTGGCGGGACGTACAGGATTCAGCCCGGCAGTGTGGGCCAACTTTTCTTTCCCGAGTACGACGCCGCCCTCGGCTCAGGCGGCATGCCCGCCTTTGTCGCGGGCTGGGAAGCGCACATGGGGACCAGCCTCGACGGCCAGACAAGAGCTGCTTTTTTGGCCAATGACGGCCAGGCGCTGCGGGCCTACTTTGCCCAAACCGAGGCGGAGCCGGCCATCCCCGAGGACGTCCTGGCAGCCATCGACGTGCCGGCGCTGCTCATGGCGGGCACGGCGGACCGGGCACGGTTGGAAGATTCCCGCCGTGCAGCCACCCTCATGCGCCAGGCCCGTGTGGTGGAATTGCCGGGCCGAAACCACGGCACCACTCTGCTTCCGGCCCAGCCGGTGCTGGATGAATGGCTGCCGTTCCTGCAACGCCACTAGTCCTGCAACGCAGCGAATCAGTCGGTGCCAGCACGCAGTGGCGGGACCGAACTGGTGGGGCAGCGATTGGGCAGGTGTGCGGCGTTGAACGCTTCCTGTAGGGCTGGCAGCAGGGCCAGCGAGGCTGACTGGTATCCCAAGCTGGATGGATGGTATCCGTCAATGGCGAACATGTACGAGGGGTTGGTCAGGAACAGTTGACGAACGGCTTTGCCTATAAGCACCGGGTGGGCCCCTGCAGCAACGGCGATCTTGAACTGGGCGGAGGCCAGCCGACGCGACATTTGCCCACCAAATTCCCGCAGCGGTTTGGGCAGTGATGGCAGTGTGTCGAAATCCGGGCAGGTGCCCACCACCACCTCGCTGCCCAGTGCACACAACCTGCCGATGATCCGGCGCAGCCCGCTGACCGACTCACTCAAGGAAACATGTCCGGTGAGATCGTTGCCGCCCACAATAAGCACAGTGATGTCAGGGGCGAAACCAAGCTGTTCAAGGACATCAAGCTGGGCAGCAACCCCGGATGTACGCGCCCCCACCACCGCAATCGTGTGCAGTTCCACGGCACGGTGGGTCTGCCTGGACAAGAAAGTGGCCAGGATTGCACCCAAGGTGTTCTCGGGTGTTGAGGCACCCAAGCTCGCTGCCACCGAATCACCGGCCATCACAAGATGGACCGGATTGCCCCACTCGGGGTTGTACACGGCGTCGGCATCAGGACCGTTGTCACCGAGTCGGTGCCCCACCAGTGCCTGTGCCTGGTGCCCCTCCGCCCTGAACAGCAAGGCAATGGCTCCAACCGCGGCACCAACGCCAGCTGCAGCGATGGTGGCCGCCCTCGAAGCCTTGCGCAAATGGATATGCTCCATGGGGGCACTATATTCCCCAGCATATGAACCGCCCTATGGACTGCGTTGAACGAAATCTGCATCTAGCAGGTAACGTTTTACCCATGTCTGTCTCTAAAAACACCCTGCGCCCCTTTGGAACCCTGGTGCCCGCCATGGTCACCCCCTTCACCGCCGACGGGGCAGTGGATTACAAGGGTGCTGGCGAGCTGGCCAATAAGCTTGTCGACGACGGCTGTGATGGCATCCTTGTCACCGGCACCACCGGGGAAACCTCCACCCTGACGGACGAAGAAAACCTGGGCATGTTCCAGGCCGTGATCGATGCTGTGGGCGACCGTGCCCGCGTCATCGCCGGCACCGGAACCAATGACACCCGCCACTCCATCAGTCTGTCCCAGCGCGCCGCGAAACTGGATATTGACGGACTGCTGCTGGTCACCCCGTACTACAACAAGCCCAGCCAGGCCGGCATCCAGGCCCACTTTGAAGCGATTGCGAACTCCACCGAACTGCCCGTCATGCTCTATGACATCCCCGGGCGCAGCGGAATTCCCATCACCACCGAAACCATCATCCGCCTGGCCGACCACCCGAGAATCATCGCGTTGAAGGACGCCAAGGCCGACTTCACCGAAACCAGCCGCGTGCTTGCCAACACGGATCTCGATGTTTACTCGGGCGATGACGGACTGACGCTTCCGCTAATGGCCGCCGGCGCGGTCGGACTTGTCAGTGTCAGCGCCCACATCGCCGCACCCTCCTTCCGCGCGCTCATTGATGCGGCCGCTGCCGGGGACTTCGTCACGGCCCGCAAGATCCACTTTGAGCTGGATCCGGTCATCCGGGCCGCAATGGGCCACGTCCAGGGCGCGGTGGCCATCAAGCAAATTCTCAAGTGGCAGGGATTCCTGTCCAACTCGGTGGTCCGGCTTCCCTTGGTGGAACCGGGCGAGGCCGAGATCGCCATGATCAAAGCTGACCTCGCGGAAGCTGGAATGGAAGTGTAGGTATGACCCAAATGACTGAGCCGGGGCTGCGGACTCCGCCGAGCCTGGACAAGGGCACGTTGCGGGTTGTTCCGCTGGGGGGCATTGGCGAGATTGGCCGCAACATGACCGTCTTTGAAATTGCCGGCAAGCTGCTCATCGTCGACTGCGGGGTGCTGTTTCCGGAAGAGGACCAGCCGGGCGTTGACGTGATTCTGCCTGACTTCTCCTACATCAAGGACCGGCTCGACGACGTGGTGGGCGTAGTGCTCACGCACGGGCACGAAGACCACATTGGCGCTGTCCCGTACCTGCTGCGCCTGCGCAACGACATTCCCTTGATCGGCTCGCAACTGACGCTGGCGTTCGTTGAAGCGAAGCTCATGGAGCACCGTATCAAGCCCTGGACGCTGACCGTCAAGGAGGGCCAAGTTGAACAGCTGGGCCCGTTCCAGTGTGAATTCATTGCCGTCAACCACTCCATTCCGGACGCCATGGCCGTGTTCCTGCGTACCGCGGGCGGCTCCGTGCTGCACACTGGCGACTTCAAAATGGACCAGCTGCCGCTGGACGGCAGGATCACGGACCTGCGGCACTTTGCCCGCCTCGGCGAGGAAGGAGTCGATCTGTTTCTTGTTGACTCCACCAATGCCGACGTGCCCGGCTTCACCACCAGCGAAGCTGAAATTGGGCCAACCCTGGAGGCGTTGTTCGGCAAGGCGGACAAGGGCATCATCGTGGCCAGCTTCTCCTCCCATGTGCACCGAGTTCAGCAGGTGCTCAACGCCGCCGTGCTGCATCACCGCAAAGTTGCTTTCGTGGGCCGTTCCATGATCCGCAACATGGGCATTGCAGAAAAGCTGGGCTACCTGCACGTGCCGGCCGATGTGGTCGTAGACATGAAGAACGTGGACAACCTGCCGGATAACCAGGTGGTGCTGATGTCCACCGGGTCACAGGGCGAGCCCATGGCGGCGCTGTCCCGCATGGCCAACGGAGACCACAAGATTTCCGTGGGCAAGGGAGACACCGTCATCCTGGCTTCCTCGCTCATCCCGGGCAATGAGAACGCCGTGTTCCGCATCATCAACGGTCTGCTCAAGCTCGGCGCCGACGTGATCCACAAGGGCACGGCCAAGGTCCACGTTTCAGGCCACGCCGCCGCCGGGGAGTTGCTGTACTGCTACAACATCCTGACGCCCAAAAATGTGATGCCCGTCCACGGTGAAACCCGCCACCTCATCGCCAATGCCAAAATAGCCATCTCCTCCGGCGTACCGGCCGAGAACGTACTGTTGACCGATGACGGCTCAGTCGTCGACTTGAAAGACGGCGTGGCCAAGATCGTCGGCCAGGTCGAGTGCGGCTTTGTGTACGTTGATGGACACAGCGTGGGAGAGATCACCGACGCTGACTTGAAGGACCGCCGCGTGCTGGGGGACGAGGGTTTCATCTCCATCATCACTGTGGTGAACCGTGCCACCGGGAAGATCGTCTCCGGACCGGACATCCACGCCCGCGGTGTTGCCGAGGACGATTCCGTCTTCGACGAGATCAAGCCCAAGATCGCTGCGGCCCTTGAAGAAGCGGTCATGGCCAGCACCGACCACACTGCCCACCAGCTCCAGCAGGTGGTGCGCCGGGTGATCGGCACCTGGGTCAACCGTAAGCTGCGCCGCCGCCCCATGATCATTCCGGTGGTCCTGGAGGCGTAGGCCGCGGTGCAGGGCTTGACGGTCCCCCAAGGCCTTCCAGCGCTGTAATGTGCCTGCCACCACAGGCGCTTCAGCAGGCAAATTCGCGGTAATTCGGGCAGAGGCGGGTACCGTGGAACCATGGCGACTCGTTCTACCCCCGCCCGAACATCCGCCGGTCAGAAGGGTGGCGCTTCCTCGCGCGCTCCAAAGACCACGAAGATCCCGCGCAGCACACCGCCGGAGCCGCAGGCCCATTTGGTGTGGCCCGTGCGCATGGTGGTTGCCTTTTGGCAGGGCCTTGGCCACTTGATCGGCGGCGCCATCCGACGGATGGGCACCGACAAGAGTGCCATCCCCGCCCAGGACCGCCGCGACGGTGCGGGCCTGCTGTTCATTGTGGTGGCCATCGTCATTGCCACGTTCGAATGGTGGGGGCTGCAAGGCCCTGTGGCCGGCGCCGTGGAAGGGGTCCTGGAAGGCACTTTTGGCTGGTTCGCGGTGATGCTGCCGCCCATGTTCCTGATCTTTTCCGTCCTCGTTTTCCGCCAGCCCACCAACATGGCCAGCAACAACCGCACGGCCCTGGGCTTCTTCATCATGACGGTGGCCGGCTGTGCCATTGCGCATGTGGCTGGCGGCAGTCCGAGCCTGGCCGAAGGCTTCGACGGTGTCCGGGTGGCCGGTGGCATGATCGGCATGCTGGCCGGGGCCCCGATCGCCAACTTGAGCCCTGTGGCGGCCCTGGTCTTCTACTCCCTGCTCGCCTTTACCAGCGTGCTTGTCCTCAGCAACACCCCCGTACGCCATATTCCGGCCCGCTTGCACGGCATCTATGAAAAGTTGATGGGCGCCCCCGAATCAGCTCCAGTCGTAGACGGTCATGACCAGAGCTACCTGTACGGCAACGACGCCCGGGCCAAGAAGCCACGTGTGCCGCGCGGACGCCATAAGCCGGCCCAGGAGGAGACGGAGGACGACGTCACCGCCGGCGCCTTCGCCACCCCGCTCATCGAGGGGGACGACGGCGGCAGCCAGGAACCGCCGTCGGGCAAGCCGTCGCTGCGTCCCGGGGTCAAGCGCCCCACCAGAGACCAGTTGGCTGCAGACAAGATCAAGGCCCGTCAGGGGCTGCCAACATCTGCCGACGTCTTTGACGTGCAGCAGGGCCACGATGGTGACGCTGTTACCGAGGCCATTGGCATTGTCTCCGCCAGCGCAGCACGCACCGCTGGCAACGACATCGATGTGGCAGTGGCCCGCGCCATTCCGGCCCCGCCCATGGCACCCCCGGCACCCATCCCCGCCCGCTCCGAGCAGCTCCAGCTCTCCGGCGATGTCACGTACACGCTGCCGGCCTCCGACTTCCTGCCCGCGGGACCTCCCGGCAAGGACGCCACGGCCGCCAATGACACGGTGGTGGCGGCCCTGACGGACACGCTGAACCAGTTCAACGTGGACGCCGCCGTCACAGGATTCAGCCGCGGGCCGACCGTGACGCGCTACGAAATTGAGCTTGCCCCCGGCACCAAGGTGGAGCGCGTGACGGCGCTGAGCAAAAACATTTCCTACGCTGTCGCCTCCTCCGACGTGCGCATTCTGAGCCCCATCCCGGGCAAGAGCGCCATTGGCATTGAGATTCCCAACGCCGACAAGGAAATTGTTGTTCTGGGCGACGTGCTGCGTTCGGCCAACGCCCGGCGCACCGAACATCCCATGGTCATGGGCGTGGGCAAGGACGTCGAGGGCGGCTTCGTGGTGGCCAACCTGGCCAAGATGCCGCACCTTCTGGTGGCTGGTGCCACCGGTGCGGGCAAGTCTTCCTTTGTGAACTCCATGATTGTTTCGATCCTGATGCGGGCCACTCCCGACGAGGTGCGCATGGTCATGGTGGACCCCAAGCGCGTGGAATTGACCGCTTATGAAGGTGTGCCGCACCTGATCACGCCCATCATCACGAACCCGAAGAAAGCCGCCGAAGCGCTGCAGTGGGTGGTGCGTGAAATGGACACCCGCTACGACGATCTGGCGAACTTCGGCTTCAAGCACATCGACGAGTTCAACAAGGCTGTCAAGGCCGGAACCGTGCACCCGCCGGTCGACTCCAAGCGCGTGATCAAGCCCTATCCTTACCTTTTGGTCATTGTGGACGAGCTGGCTGACTTGATGATGGTGGCCCCGCGTGACGTGGAGGATTCCATTGTCCGCATCACCCAGCTGGCCCGCGCCGCCGGCATCCACCTGGTGCTGGCGACCCAGCGTCCTTCAGTGGACGTGGTGACCGGCCTGATCAAGGCCAACGTGCCCTCCCGCATGGCCTTCGCCACGTCTTCCGTCACAGACTCGCGCGTGGTGCTGGATCAGCCCGGCGCAGAGAAGCTGCTGGGCCAGGGTGATGCGTTGTTCCTTCCCATGGGCAAGTCCAAGCCCGTCCGCGTCCAGGGCGCCTGGGTTACCGAAGCTGAAATCAAGTCTGTCGTGGACCACGTCAAGGGGCAGCTGGCTGCCAGTTACCGCACCGACGTCGCCGTCGAAGCGCCCAAGAAGGTCATTGAGGATGACATTGGGGACGACCTTGAGCTGTTGTTGCAAGCCACCGAGCTGGTGGTGACCACGCAGTTCGGCTCCACCTCCATGCTGCAGCGCAAATTGCGTGTGGGCTTTGCCAAGGCTGGCCGGCTCATGGACCTGCTCGAGTCGCGTGGTGTGGTGGGACCCTCCGAAGGTTCCAAGGCACGCGACGTGCTGGTCAAGCCGGATGATTTGGCCGAAACCCTTGCCGCCATCCGCGGTGACGGTCCCTCGGCAGGAGGCTCCGGCGTCGTGCTTTCCGATGGCGACGGGACCCCGCCAGCCACCGATCCGATGACGGCGGCGCTGGCCGAGAACGCCAACGCCAACCACGGGTGGGGCGAGGACCTGGTGGGCCAGGATCTAGAGAACCGGGCCCAGGCTGTTGAATACCATGACGGTGGCGACGGCGAGGGCGGCGAGGACGCATGGTCGCTGACAGGACGATGACGTCGGAGCTGCCGACGTGCAACGCCACACATGGACATCTCGGCCCTCCCGACAAGTTGTAGTTTGAGAATAAAAAAAATGTTATAATGCTGGCATGTCGGTATCATTGGAACGCTCCAATCGGGCAAGCATCATCAGTGCCCTACTGGCCGGCTTCATCGCCGGTTTCATTTGGATGGCCATCACGGTGCTGGTCGGCACGTTTACGGCCGCCGCCATCGTCGGATGGGGCATCTTCTTTCTCGGCGGAACAGCGATCGTGACGTTCTTTATCTCCGGGATCATCTCACGCTCACACTCGCGCTGACGGCTGCAGGCAGCCGCCCACGGCACCGGGGAGGTCCTTCGGTCCCGGTGCTTTCACCTTGGCACTCGAGCGATCGTTCTAGTCGTTCCGCCACAGGGAAAGAGGCTCCCAACGCCGTGTACCGCAAAGCTAAATGGCCACATTCCGCCGTGATTGCCGATAGCCTAGTGGTGTGAACGAGAAGGTGGCGCCGCGCCCGTCCAACTGGAACCTGCCCAATGCCCTGACGCTTTTGCGCATAGTGATGGTGCCGTTCTTCATTTGGGCCTTCGTGGCAGACAAGGCGGAGTACGGGCCGCTGCGCTGGGTCGCGGTGGTGCTTTTCGTCGTCGCGATTTACACGGACAAGCTTGACGGCGACATCGCCCGGGCGCGTGGGCTCGTCACCAGCTTTGGCAAGATCGCGGATCCCATCGCCGACAAGCTGCTGATCGGTTCGGCGCTGATCATGCTCTCCGCAGTGGGGGAGCTGTGGTGGTGGGTCACCATTGTCATGTTGGTGCGCGAGGTCGGCATTACTTTGCTGCGATTTGTCGTCATTCGCTACGGTGTCATGGCCGCCTCCAAGGGCGGCAAGCTGAAGACCGTCATGCAGACGGTGGCGATTTTCGTGTTCCTGCTCCCTGTCACACCGGCCATTTCAGCACTGTCCGTCGTGGCCTTGATCATCATGCTTGCTGCTCTGGCTGTGACGGTGGTGACTGGAGCGGACTATCTGATCAAGGCGTGGCAGCTGGTCCGCTCCGGCCGGGGAACAGCAGCTTCCACAGTGGGCAAGGAGTAAACGGTGGTGACTGAAACGACCCTGGCTGGGCTGGTGGCCTCTGCTGTTGCGGCAGGAATCACCGTGGCAACTGCCGAGTCGCTGACGGGCGGCATGGTGGCCTCAACCCTCGTCCAGGTGCCCGGGGCATCCGGGATGCTGCAAGGCGGGATCGTCGCGTACCAGAACGAGGTCAAGGTGGGGCTGCTGGGGGTTTCCGCAGCACTGTTGGAGAGCAACGGGGCTGTCGACCCTGAAGTGGCTTGCGCCATGGCGCTGGGCGCATGCAGGGCAACCGGTGCCCGGGTAGGTATTGCCACTACGGGAGTTGCCGGTCCTGAACCGCACCAAGGCAAGGAAGTGGGTCACGTGTACATTGCCGTGGCACTGGACGGGGAGGCGCAGTCCTATGAATATCACTTTGGCGGAGACCGGGAACTGATCCGTCTGCAGGCTGTGCAGGAAGCCATTTCCCTGCTCGAGCAGGTCATCAAGGGTGCAGGGGAACAAAAGTTGCAACAAGATAGTTAGTCATAGTGAACGCAAAGTGTTGCAATCCGCTCTAGGATGGTTACACCAAGCGGTCAAGGCGTTTTCCGGACATAGCCGGAACGCAGAACCGATTGCAGTGTTGTGAACAAACAAGGAGTAAGGCGATACCGATGGTGAAACAACCCGTATCCGTAAACGGCGTCGTGCGCTGGCGGGATGTGGGTTTGGCAGACGAGAAACCACATCAGCGCAAAGAACGCAAAGTCGTGGTGCTACGCCACGAAATTGGTGACGTTCTGCGTGACGTGCGTCAACGTCAGGGCCGTACACTCCGCGAAGTATCACACAACGCACGAGTCTCACTGGGTTACCTCAGCGAAGTGGAACGTGGACAAAAGGAAGCATCCTCAGAGTTGCTCTCCTCCATCTGTTCCGCACTTGAGGTGCCATTGTCACTCATGCTGCGTGAAGTAAGCGACCGTCTGGCCATTGCTGAAGGCGTGGCTGTCCCGGACACTGTTCCCCAGGAGTTCGCTGCCCGTTACGGCAGGGATCTGAATGAGGAACTCTCCGACGAATTGAGCAAGGGCCTCATGTCCAACGCTTTCTAAGACTGGCTGTCCCGAGCGCCGGGACTGCCCCAAAAACCAAAACTGGACACCATCATTGGATGGGGTCCAGTTTTTTGGGCTCGAAAACATTTGTGCGCTAGCCGCCGCGAACGGTTTTATGGGTGTGTGGTTGTTTGTTGGCATAGCTGGCGTTGAGCTTGGCGATGAGCGTTGCAAAAGTTGTCAGTTCCTCTTCGTTCCAGTCCTTGAGCCGTTCATGGAACGCCAACTGACGTCCAGTGAGAACGGACCGCATTCTTTCGTGGCCGAGTACCGTCAGTTCGATGATTTGGGCACGGCCGTCCCGTGGATCCGTGTCCTTGCGCACCAGGCCCAGTTCCACCAAGAACGTAATCTGCCTGCTGACCGAGGGCTTGCCCACACCAATGCGCCTGGCTAAGTCCGTCAAGCGCATGCCACCTTGATTCAGCAACACCGAGAGCAGTCCGTAGGCGGCAGGTTCCAGATCAGGATGGACACTGCGGGTGAGTTCGTGATTGACCGCACGAGCCCTCCGCCACAGCAGGCTGAGCTGTGCGTCAAGTACTTCCACGGCCGCGAGCTTTTCAAGACTTGCCGCCTCCGGCTGTCCATCGGTTGGTGTCATGGCCCAATTCTATCCACCCGCAGGATGAAAGAGCGTCGGCACTAAGTCCTGCGCATGCGAGAATAGGGGAGTGCGAGTAAGCGAGTTTTGGAGATTGATGGATGACGAATTCAGCCAAGCCTATTCACGGGTTCTGGCCCGTGACCTGGTCCTTGGCGGCGTCGGCGGCAACACGGCAAGTGAAGCATTGAAAGCCGGGTATGACCCTAAGGAAATCTGGCTTGAGGTGTGCCGCGTCCAGGATGTCCCGTCGTCGCGCTGGCTGGGCCGGGACATACCGCTGAAAAACTAACGCCACAAACATGGTGCGCTGCGCCGCACAACGACACGCCGTGGTGTAAAGTTCGAATATCTATTCGATCGAATCTATAATAGTTTCGGGGCTGCACCTTGGCGGGCAGAAATAGTTCTCCACAATTTTCCAGCTGAAGCCTGGTTGCCGCAGACAATGTCAGACCCTTGAACTAGCGTTTTAGTTAATGAGGAAAGCGTGTCGAGGCATTCGACGCAGCATGAAGCCGGGAAACCGGTGAAGATCACGAAAATTGCACAAGCAAAGCAAAAGACAACTGACCATGGATTGCGCACTCCGCGCAATCCCATGGGGGCCGGTAACGGCACGAAGGAAAGACCGAGGTGAATCATGGCCGCTCCCGCAGACCGTGAAAAGGCGCTGGCAGCAGCACTGGCCCAGATTGACAAGCAATTTGGCAAGGGTTCAGTCATGCGCCTGGGTGATGACGTACGAGCTCCGATCGAAGTGATTCCCACCGGCTCCATTGCCTTGGACATTGCGCTGGGCATAGGCGGCCTGCCGCGCGGCCGTGTCGTTGAAATCTACGGGCCCGAGTCCTCCGGTAAGACAACGGTTGCCTTGCACGCCGTGGCAAGTGCGCAAAAGAACGGCGGCATCGCGGCATTTATTGATGCCGAGCACGCACTTGACCCCGACTACGCCGCAAAATTGGGCGTTGACGTCGACGCACTGCTCGTTTCCCAGCCGGACACCGGTGAGCAGGCCCTTGAGATCATGGACATGCTCATTGGCTCGGGCTCACTTGACGTGATCGTCATTGACTCGGTGGCGGCCCTGGTGCCGCGCGCCGAAATCGAAGGTGACATGGGAGACAGCCACGTCGGCCTTCAGGCACGGCTGATGAGCCAGGCACTGCGTAAAATTACCGGGCGCCTGAGCCAGACGAAGACGACTGCCATCTTCATCAACCAGCTGCGCGAGAAGATCGGTGTCTTCTTCGGCAGCCCCGAGACCACCACCGGTGGCAAGGCGCTGAAGTTTTATGCCTCAATCCGCATTGACGTACGCCGGATCCAGACTTTGAAGGAAGGTGCCGACGCGGTGGGCAACCGCACCAAGGCAAAGATCGTAAAGAACAAGATGGCGCCGCCGTTCAAAATTGCTGAATTCGACATCATCTACGGTCAGGGAATTTCGCGTGAAGGCGGCATTATCGACATGGGTGTTGAACACGGCATCATTCGCAAGTCCGGGTCCTGGTACACGTACGACGGCGACCAGCTCGGCCAGGGCATGGAAAACTCCCGGCGGTTCCTCAAGGACAACCCTGAACTGACGGAGGAGCTTGAACGCCTTATCAAGGCAAAACTTGGTGTCGGCGTCGTAGCTGAAGCCGAAGTTGAGAGTGCCCCCAAGCTCAAGGCCGTGGACGGCTTCTAGGGAGCCAGCCGTGAAGTCCAGAGGACCTGCCCCTGACCAGGCTGCTGACGCCAACCCGGCGTCGGCGGCCAGGGCCATCGTGCTGCGCCAACTGACCAGCTCGCCGAAAAGCCGTCTCCAACTTAGCCAGAAACTTGCCGAACGCAACATCCCCCACGATGTTGCCGAAGCAGTGCTGGACCGTTTTGAAGAGGTGAAGCTCATTGACGACGCCGAGTTTGCCCAGTTGTGGGTGCGCAGCCGCTCCATGCACAAGTCCTTAGCCAAGGGGGCACTGCAGCGTGAGCTGGCAGAGAAGGGGATAGACCCGGAACTGGCACAGGCAGCATTGGACCAGATTGATGAGGGCACCGAGCGCCGTCAGGCCAAGGAACTTATCCAACGCAAAATGCGGGTATCCGTCGATCTGCGTGAACGGGCTGAACGGGACAAGTACACGCGTCGGTGGGTGGCCATGCTGGCGCGGAAGGGATTCAACCCATCAATGGCCTATCAAGTGGTGGGCGAGGCCATCGATGAAAGCCTCCAGGAGAACTAGCCGCTGGCACTACCTAACCGACTACTGGCCGTCCCCTTGGCGGCCCTTGTTTTGCTCGTTTCCTGCCTGCTTGCGATGCCGGCCCCAGGCGCAGGATGCGCCGCCGTCGGGATCGCCCAGCTGGGCAGATGTTGAGGCTGCGACAGGCAATGTTGCTGCCACGGCGGGTGTGGCCTCGAAGATCGCTCAGGCGCTGGACGCGCTGGAATGCGAAGCAGATATTGTCGGCACCACTGCCGTACAAGCTGGTGCCGACTATGCAATGACGCAGAACAAACTCGACGCAGCCACAGTCGAAGTAGACGTCCTGAACGCCCAAGCGCAGCGAGCTGCGGAACAGGCCCAGAAATATAAAAAAGAAGCTGTGGCTGTGGCCGTACACAACTACAAACACGGTGGCATCGGGCTTGGTCTGTTTGCCACCATGGCGGCGCTTGAGTCCCTGGACAGCCTCAACGGCGTGGACCTGATGCAGCGGGTGGGGGATCAGTCAGCAAGGAGACATGAACTGGCCGGTGAATCGCAAGCCGCAGCAGCCGCCTTGGAAAAGAATCGTCAGGCGGCGCAAACAGCGCAAATGGAACTCTCTGCCGCGGCATTGAGAACCCGTGACACCGCAGTAGCTGCTCACGCCACGGTGTCACTTCAACTGGAGTCAAAGAAGTCCCAAAGCACCACACTTGTCGCCCAACTTGCCGCGCTGAACAACACCAGCGTTGCCAAGGAACAAGAGTACCGAAGGGGCCAAACGGAACTCGCCGCTTATGAGCAGGCACAAGCGGCTAAGCGGGACGCCGCTGCAGCTCAAGCTCAGCGGGCGGCTCAAATCCAACAATTGCCTGCAGCTCCCAATCCTGGACCAAACCCGGTCATCGCCAACCCTGCGCCAAATCCCGGACTGCCCGCGCCCGTCCCTGGACCAATCAAGCCCGTGACCCCGCCGGCTCCTGTTGCCCCAAACCCCGGAGGTGGCTACATTCCCGTTGAGGAGCTATTGCCCAATATTCCCAGTGGTGCTACCAACGATCCTGCTGGTGCAAAGGCCTATGTTGCATCACGACTTGCCGCCCATGGTTGGGATCAAGAACAGTTCCAGTGCTTGAACCAGTTGTGGGAACGTGAATCGAATTGGCGCACAAATGCCACCAATCCCTCCAGCGGTGCCTATGGAATTGCCCAGGCGCTGCCTCCGGGCAAATATGGGGAAGTCGGATCTGATTGGCTAAACAACTATCAGACGCAAATTACATGAGGGCCACTCGCAAAGTGTGGGCTGGTACTGACCCGTAAGGGGCAAACCGCGAAACCGCGCCTGAACCACATGCCAGCGCCGCACCAGTGAGAACGCGGCTGCCTGTCAGCGGTTTCGCGGCTGAGACGCTCTCATGCGACTAAGGGGCGGGTCAAAGGACGGTTTAGCTGATAGAGCGCCGTTGGTCTTAAGCTGGTGGG
This sequence comes from Arthrobacter sp. E3, assembly GCF_017353415.1. Classification (GTDB taxonomy): domain Bacteria; phylum Actinomycetota; class Actinomycetes; order Actinomycetales; family Micrococcaceae; genus Specibacter. The sequence continues at coordinate 52,449 of NZ_JAFMPX010000017.1, read as the reverse complement.
GTGAGCCTGATCCAAGACAGCGTTGATTCTTCCGCCAGCCCCGAGTCCATGAGCCTAGAAACCATTACACAGCCGCGCACCTACCAAGTGCGAACCTATGGCTGCCAGATGAACGTGCACGACTCCGAGCGCATGGCCGGGCTGCTGGAAACGGCCGGGCTTGTGGCCGTGGAGGAAGCCGGGCCTGCTCGTATTCTGGATGCCAACGGTGACGCTATTCCGGATGTGGTGGTATTCAATACCTGTGCGGTCCGCGAGAACGCCGACAACAAGCTCTACGGCAACCTTGGCATGCTGGCCCACATCAAGGAGACCAACCCGGGCATGCAGATCGCCGTGGGCGGCTGCCTGGCGCAGAAGGACCGCGACACGATTCAAAAGCGCGCTCCGTGGGTAGACGTGGTTTTCGGCACCCACAATGTAGGGGCCCTGCCTGTGCTGCTAGAACGGGCCCGCCACAACGCAGACGCACAAATGGAGATCCTGGAATCTCTGGAGGTCTTCCCATCCACCCTGCCCACGCGTCGCGATTCCGTGTACTCCGGGTGGGTCAGCATCTCCGTGGGCTGCAACAACACGTGCACTTTCTGCATCGTCCCAGCCCTCCGTGGGAAGGAACGCGACCGCCGCCCCGGGGAGATCCTCGCAGAGATCCAGGCGTTGGTGGATGACGGTGCCATCGAGGTGACGCTGTTGGGCCAGAACGTGAATTCCTACGGCGTCGAATTTGGTGACAGGCTCGCGTTCGGCAAACTGTTACGAGCCTGCGGTGCGATCGAAGGTCTTGAACGCGTGCGGTTCACTAGTCCCCACCCGGCGGCCTTCACCGATGACGTCATCGCCGCCATGGCACAGACCCCCAACGTCATGCCGCAACTGCACATGCCGCTGCAGTCCGGCTCGGACAAGGTACTCAAGGACATGCGCCGCTCCTACCGTTCGGCCAAGTTCTTGGGCATCCTGGACAAGGTCCGTGAGCAGATGCCCCATGCCGCCATCTCCACAGACATCATCGTCGGCTTCCCCGGCGAGACGGAGGAGGACTTTCAGGCCACGCTCGACGTCGTCGAAAAGTCCCGCTTTGCCACCGCCTTCACGTTCCAATACTCCAAACGACCCGGTACGCCAGCGGCAGATTTGCCTGATCAGCTGCCCAAGGAAATTGTGCAGGAACGATTCTTGCGCCTGACCGCGTTGCAGGACCGGATCGCGGCGGAGGAAAACGCCAAGCAGGTGGGACGCAAGGTGGAAGTCATGGTCACCGCGTCCTCTGGGCGCAAGGCCGCGGAAACGCACAGGCTCTCCGGCCGCGCACAGGACCAGCGCCTCGTTCACTTCAGTGTTCCCAAAGGTGGGCAAACCCCGCGTCCCGGCGACGTGGTCACGGTCACCGTTACTGAAGCTGCATCCTTCCACCTCATCGCCGACCCGGACACCACGGCCGACTACTCGCTGCGGCGTTCGCGAGCCGGGGATGCCTGGGACCTTGCCCAGGCAGAATCCTGTGGTGTGCCCGTGGCCGGAGGGAACGAGGGCGCCCGGCCGAAAGTCAGCCTCGGCATGCCGTCGTTGCCAGTCCGTACCGCGTGAGCGTGGAAGCTGCCACTCTTCCGCTGGTCGCCATTGTTGGTCCGACGGGATCCGGCAAGTCGGAACTTGCCCTGCAACTGGCCGAACAGTTCAACGGTGAGGCAATCAACGCCGACTCCATGCAGTTTTACCGGGGCATGGACATTGGCACTGCCAAGCTGCCTCCGCAGGATCGGCGCGGCATTCCACACCACCTCATGGACTTCCTTGGCGTGCGCGAAGACACCACGGTGGCTGCCTTCCAACGCATGGCCAGGGATGCTGTTGCCGATATTCGTTCCCGCGGCAGGCTCCCCATTTTGGTGGGGGGCTCAGGGCTCTATGTCAGGGCCGCTGTGGACATCCTCGAATTTCCAGGAACCGACCAGCACGTCCGCGCGGCCCTTGAGAGCGAACTTGAAAGCGTAGGACAGCCTGCCTTGCTGGCGCGGCTTGCCGAAGTGGACCCCATTTCAGCGCTACGCATCAACGATGGCAAGCGCGTGGTGCGGGCACTGGAAGTGCATGCGTTGACAGGACGGCCATTTAGCTCGTTCATGCCTGAGCGCCAGTACCTCACGCCGACAGTGCAAATCGGCTTGAACGGGGACCGTGCTGAACTCCACCAGCGGCTGGCCGCCCGCGTCCACATCATGGTGGAGGACGGCCTGCTTGCGGAAGTTCAATCACTCATCCCGCAAGGCCTTCGTGAAGGCCGCACGGCCCACAAAGCGCTGGGCTACCAGCAGTTCCTGCGCGTCATTGACGGCACCTCGACCCTGGAAACGGCCACCGAGGAAACGATTGTGGCGACCCGGCAATTTGCCCGCCGCCAGCTGACCTGGTTCCGCGCAGACCCCCGCGTGAAATGGTTGGACTGGGCCCAACCGGATCTGGGCAGCGCCGCGGCTGCATTGGTGAACGCCACCTGGATGAGCCAAGCGCAAGGCAACACGGACACCTGAGGCGTTGTCCGGCGTCGAACAACAGGTGCAATAGGCTTGAATCATGACTGAATCCGAGCTTTCCCTAACCGGCCTGCGATTTTCCAAAGGCCATGGCACCGGCAACGACTTTGTGCTGCTGGCAGACCCCGAAGGCCTGCGCGAGCTTGTGCCAGAGCAGATCGCCAGGTTGTGCGACCGGCATCGCGGTGTTGGCGGGGACGGGCTGATCCGCGCCGTGCGCTCCCGGCATCTGCCCGAAGGCGTGGCGTTGTTGGAGGACCACCCGGAAGCCGAATGGTTCATGGATTATCACAATGCGGACGGATCGCGCTCGGAAATGTGCGGCAATGGCGTCCGTGTCTTTGCGCACTTCCTGCTCACCCAGGGACTCGTTGAATTGGGGCTCGGCGAGGAACTGACGATTGGCACGCGCGCGGGCGTCAAGGTGGTTGCACGCACCAGTGCCGGCTACCGGGTGGATATGGGCCCCTGGGGTTTTATCCACCCTGAACTTGCTGCTGGACGCGGCATGGATTCGCTCGTCGAGGCATCGGGCCTGCCCGTGGAGCGCCCGGCCCTGTCCATCACCATGGGCAACCCCCACACCGTGGTGGCGCTGGCGGATCTCGAGGAATTGGCCATGATGAGCCTGGCCACGGCCCCCGCCGTCACGCCGGTTCCCCCACACGGCACGAATGTAGAGTTTGCCGTACCGGCTGAGCCGTTGGTGATGGACGACGTCGGGCACATCAGCATGCGTGTCCACGAACGCGGCGTCGGGGAGACACTTTCCTGTGGCACCGGGGCATGTGCGGCCGCTGCGGCAACGCGCTTTTGGGCAGGCACCGAGGCCCCGGACGACTGGGCCGTGGCCGTTCCCGGCGGTGTGGTCGGCGTGCGGTTCTTCCCCGGCCCCGACGGCCGCGAACACGTGGAACTCAGCGGACCGGCCGTGATCGTGGCCGAAGGGGTCATCGCCGACGCCCTGGAGTAGGCCCGGCCACGTTCATGAGCGGTGCTGCCGGTGCCGTGCTGCCGGTGGGTCAGGGCTTGGTGCGGGTGACCTTGAGAATCCGGAAGGCCTTGTTCGTGGAGGCCCGGACCACCGTGAACCCGGCCTCGGGGAACTGCTCGCCCAGTTCTGCCGCCAGCCAGCGCTGCAGCGAATCCGAACCCAAATTCTTTTGCACCACGAGGTAGGCGTTGCCGTTGTGGGCCAGCCGAGGAAGCCACATGAGCAGAATTGAGTGCAATTCCGACTTGCCCACTCGGATAGGGGGGTTGGACCAGATCGTGTTGAAGCGCAGTGACGGGTCGACGGCGTCGGGCGTGGAAGCGTGGACGTTGTCCAATCCCAACGCCTTCGCATTGTCGCGGGTCAGTTCAATGGAGCGCTCATTGACGTCGACGGCGTAGATGGTCGCCGCGGGGGAGCGCAATGCCAAGGTGAGTGCGACCGGCCCCCAACCGCAACCAATGTCCAGCAGATTGCCTTCGGTGGCTGGCGGTGGCGCCTCGTTGAGCAAGATCACAGTGCCCTTGTCGACGCCGTCGGGACTGAAGATGCCACCCGCTGTCTGCAATTGCCGTTTTTCACCGGCCAACACTACGCGCAGTGGCCGGCGCGTCATCGGTGTTGACGGTTGTGAACTGAAATAATGATCTGCGCCCTGAGTACCCATAGTCATGCCAGATTAGTGCGAAATTGCCGCATTGTGTATCTAGGCACGCCCTAGCACCACGAGTGTTGGCGGCCGTTGTCCACAGGAACGGGAGGGTGCAGGTGTGCGTGTGGGCGGGCCGGACTAAGATTGAGGGTAAGCGCCTATAAGGAGAACATGTCCAACGCATCTGCCCACAATGGTTCCGACGACAACACCACACCCCACAACGACGGGAATGAGGAAGCTGCCTCAAGCCCAGACGCGTCTGGGCAGGAGTTGTCGGTCGCCGAGATCGAAGCCGTGATCAACCGGATCCTGGCCAAAGACGCCGCAGCAGCGGCCACGGTTCGTGCCGATGACGAATTTGAGGCACAGGACCCGTACCGGGGAACCCGATCGACCCGGCCCTTGTCCTCCGGGGCGCAGGCCGTTTCGTCAATGAATTTCCAGCACAGCAGCTTTGACGGGGACCAGAGTGAGCTGGCCGAACGCAATGCGCTGCGTCGAAAAGCCAGCCTCTCCACCGAGCTGGAAGACGTTACCGAGGTTGAATACCGCCAACTGCGCCTCGAAAGAGTTGTGCTGGCTGGGTTGTGGTCCCAGGGCACCATGGCGGATGCGGAAAATTCCTTGCGGGAGTTGGCAGCCCTAGCTGAAACAGCTGGGTCCGAGGTCCTTGACGGTTTGGTCCAGCGCCGCGCCAAACCCGACCCTGCCACGTATCTAGGTACGGGCAAGGCCCAGGAACTGAAGGAGATTGTTCACGCGACAGGGGCGGACACCGTCATTATCGACGGCGACTTGGCTCCGTCCCAGCGACGCACTTTGGAAGAAGTCGTCAAGGTCAAGGTCATTGACCGCACTGCCTTGATCCTGGATATCTTTGCCCAGCATGCAAAGTCCCGTGAAGGCCGCGCCCAAGTGGAGCTGGCCCAAATGGAATACCTGCTGCCACGTCTGCGTGGTTGGGGCGAGTCCATGTCCCGCCAGGCTGGCGGACGTGTCGGTACCGCCGGCGGCGGGATCGGCTCGCGCGGACCCGGTGAAACGAAGATGGAACTGGACAGGCGAAAAATCCGCACCCGAATGGCCAAGCTGCGCCGTGAAATTGCCGCCATGCGCCCCGCCCGGGAAACGAAGCGTGCCAACCGCAAGCGCAACAGCGTGCCTTCGGTAGCCATCGCCGGCTACACCAACGCCGGCAAGTCCTCCTTGCTGAACCGCCTGACCGACGCCGGTGTGCTGGTGGAGAATGCGCTGTTCGCCACCCTTGACCCCACCGTGCGCAAGACCGAAACTGCTGACGGGCTGGGCTATACACTCGTGGACACTGTCGGCTTTGTCCGGTCGCTGCCCACTCAGTTGGTTGAGGCGTTCAGGTCAACGCTGGAGGAAGTGGCCGACGCTGACCTGATCCTGCACATTGTGGACGCCTCCCACCCGGACCCGGAGGGGCAGATCTCTGCCGTTCGGACAGTGTTTGCCGAGGTGGGGGCCTTGCAAATCCCTGAGATCATCGTCTTGAACAAGGCGGATATTGCCGACCCCTTTGTGGTTGAGCGGCTTCGCCAGCACGAGGCCCGCACAGTAGTGGTGTCGGCACGCACGGGCCAGGGCATTGATGAACTGCTTGAGGCCATCAGTGAGGGAATTCCTCATCCCAGTGTCACCTTGACACTGCTGATCCCTTACGACCGCGGTGATGTCTTGAACAAACTCCACCGCAGCGATGCCGAGATTATCAGCTTGGATCACGGTGAGCATGGCACGTTGGCGAACGTGAGGGTTCGTGAAGATTTGGCAGCTGAGGTAGAGCCGTTTGTCCAGCATGCCTGAGAGTGAGTTTTCACAGCAGGCCATTGACCTCTTGGACAAAGTCGTGGCAGCCATGGGCGGCCAGCGACGGGAGGGCCAGCATGAAATGGTGCGCCGTGTTGTGGAAGCCATTGAAAGCGGCGACCACCTACTGGTCCAAGCCGGCACGGGCACCGGAAAGTCGCTGGCCTACCTGATTCCGTTGATCGTGAATTCCCTGACGAGCGACAAACCCTCGGTGGTGGCCACTGCAACGCTTGCGCTGCAGGCCCAGATCGTGGGCCGTGACGTGCCGAGACTCCTTGAAGCCTTGGCGCCGCTTTTGCCACGACCCATCGACGTTGCCTTAGTCAAGGGACGCAGCAACTACGTATGCAAGCACAAGTTGGGCGGCGGCTTTCCCTCGGAAGACACCGGCGAAGGTGCCTTGTTCAGCTTGGGTGAGGACAGCAGTGTCCCGCATCCGTCAAGTGCAGGCTCCGGCCCCACATCAGTGCTCGGCAAGGAAGTGGTGCGGCTGCGCGAATGGGCGCAGAACACCGAAACGGGGGACCGGGACGAGCTGGTGCCGGGTGTCACCGACAAGGCGTGGCGCCAAGTCTCTGTGACGTCCATGGAGTGCTTGGGTGCACAAAAGTGCCCGCTGGCTGCAGAGTGCTTCTCGGAATTGGCGCGTGCCCGTGGCGCCAATGCGGACATTGTGGTGACGAACCACGCCATGCTGGCCATCAGCGCCTTCGAAGGCATTGCCGTTTTGCCTGACTACGACGTTGTTGTGGTGGATGAAGCCCATGAACTTCACGACCGGGTGACAGGGGCTGTCACAGGTCAGCTGTCCGTCCAAATGGTGCAGGCAGCAGCCTCCAGCACCCGGAAGCACACAGGTGTGTCAGTAGACGCTCTGCACGCAAGCGCTGCCGCTCTTGACTTGGTATTGGCAGGGATCCCCGAAGGGCTTCAACCCAACGGTCTTAACGACGGCCAAACTCAGGCCATCGAACAGGTGCGTGACGCCGTGCGGGCAGCACTGTCGGATTCTAAACCAGAGGGAAACTCAGCTGCCGACGGTGGCCGCTCCATAGCAAGATCACGCCTGAACCTGATCTTTGACTTGTGCGAACGTCTGTTGGCTGCCCAGGATGCCCGCGAAGTCGTCTGGGCTTCGCGGCCCGGTAGCTTCACACCGGGCAAGGGGTATCAGAAAGCGGACGAAAACGAACCCGCCGTCATGAACATTGCCCCGTTGAGTGTCGCCATGAAATTACGCGAGGGTCTATTCACTGACCGTACGGTGGTGCTGACCTCAGCCACGCTCGCCATTGGGGAATCGTTTCAGGCAACAGCTGGCGGGCTTGGCCTGTTGGGTCCCAGCGCACCCAGTTGGACCGGAGCCGATGTAGGTTCCCCCTTCGACTACCCCAAACAGGGCATGTTATATGTGGCGGCCCACCTTAAAAAGCCGGGCTTTGGCATGTCCCAGGAACAGTTGGATGAACTTGCAGCTCTCATCACCGCTGCCGGTGGCGGCACTCTGGCGCTGTTTTCCTCACGGCGTGCCGCAGAGGAAGCGGCTGAGAAATTGAGAAAAAAGCTTTCAGTGAAGATCCTGTGCCAAGGTGATTCGTCCATGGCCGGGCTCATCAAGGAGTTTGCTGCCGAACCGGACACGTGCCTCTTCGGCACCATGTCGCTGTGGCAGGGTGTTGACGTCCAAGGCGCCTCGTGCCGGCTCGTTGTCATTGACCGGATTCCCTTCCCACGTCCTGATGACCCGTTGGTTACGGCCCGGGCCAGGGCGGTGGCACAAAGCGGTGGTGACGGCTTTATCGCGATCTCGGCCACGCACGCCGCTGTTCGTCTTGCGCAGGGTGTGGGGCGCCTGATCCGTTCCAGTGAGGACAGAGGCGTGGTTGCCGTGCTTGACTCGCGCCTGGCCAACGCCAGCTACGGCGGTTTTCTGCGCGCAGCCCTTCCACCATTTTGGGCCACCAAGGACAAAACTGTTGTCCTTTCGGCACTGAAGAGGCTCTCCGGGCACTGAGTGGCCTGCGTGGCAGCACCAAAAAAGGGCACCTTGGGCCGTTGCCGGCTGAGGGTGCCCTTCGCTGTGCTTGCTGTTAGCGCTGTTGCCACTGTTGCCGTTGCGCAGCAGAGTAGTGCTTGGTGCGCTGCTGCTCGCGACTAAAGGCTGCGCAACACAGAGACCACTTTGCCCATGATGGTGGCATGATCGCCAAGGATGGGCTCGTAGCGGGTGTTCTGTGGGAGTAGCCACGTGTGCCCGTCACGCTGGCGGAACGTTTTCACAGTTGCCTCATCCTCAAGCAGGGCCGCAACAATGTCACCGTTGTTGGCGGTTGGTTGTTGCCTGACAACAACCCAGTCGCCGTCGCAAATAGCGGCGTCGATCATGGAATCGCCCTGAACTTTGAGCATGAACAGTTCGCCGCTGCCCACGATCTGCCGTGGCAGCGGCATGATATCATCCACCGACTGGTCCGCCAAAATGGGGCCACCTGCCGCGATGCGCCCCACGAGCGGCACAAAGGCTGTGTCGGATGAACTGCTGAGCTCGGCAAAGTTCAAGCCATTCGAACTGCGCAGCTGGGAGGGGGAGCGGACACCTTCAATCTCAACTTTTCCATCGTCGAGAACCAGAGGGATGAGCACTTCCATGGCGCGGGGCCGTTTGGGATCGCGGCGCAAATATCCGTGGCGTTCAAGCTGAGTCAGCTGGTGCGTGACGCTGGAGAGGCTTGCCAGCCCTACTGAGTCGCCAATTTCACGCATGGAGGGCGGGTAGCCCTTGTCCGCGATGGAGCGTTGGATGCACTCGAGAATCTTCTTCTGCCTGACGGTCAACCCCTTCATGCCTGCGCGGCTCGGAGCCTGGGGAATGCGGTGCGGGGGGTCTGGAAGCGCCATGGTTCCGAGTTCCTTTCGTGGCTGCCCTGACCAATGTCAGTGCCTGCTGGTGGACTGCAAGTAGCGGCCAATCCTTGTACTCCCAAGTTTAAGCCACGAACAAGGCTTTTTCAAACATTTGTTCTATCAGGTCTTGGCAAGTGTCGTCTATAGATGCTAAAACTGTACTAGTAGCAAATTCGAACATACATTCTAATATGTATGCAATGCATGGAAAATTGATCCAGACGGTTTTTGTGGCCACGGATCCGGATCCATGGCGAAAGGACCAGAAGTCATGAATGCAATGGTTGCCTCAACAGCAGCATTTGGCACTAAATACAACACCCATCACACAAAGCGCACAAGTGCCACTCGCCCCAGCGTTGTTCTCCCTGGTGTCGATTCCACTGGTGTCGCAGCGAAATCGAGGTATTCCTTAGAGCTGACACGTCGAGGGCGGTTGGTGCTCCTGGGTGTGCCAGCTATTGCCCTTGCAGCTGTGGTTGTGCTCGTTTCAATGGCATTTGTGTTCGGGTCCACGGCGAGTCCGGCTCACGCTTCGGCGCAGTATCCAGCCGTGAACATGGCCGACTACGCCAGAACGGTCACCGTGCTCCAAGGTGAGAGCCTCTGGAGCATTGCCGCCGCGAGCGACCCGAACCGCGATGTTCGTGAGATCGTGAGTGAGATCGTGGCCCTCAACGAGCTTGGCGCAGGTGTCCTGCAAGCGGGCCAGCAGTTGTTCGTGCCCCTCCCCAAATAGCGACTGCCACCGCAACTGAGGCTGCCACCGGAAGCGTCAGGACCAGCCCAACTGTCCGCATGCTGTCATCGTTTCGGTCTTTGGGCCGTTCGGGAAATACGATGGAGCCATGGATCAGTTTGAACGCCTCGGCCAATTGCCACTCCGTGACGATCTGCGCGGACAGCACCCTTATGGCGCGCCCATGCTCGACGTGCCGGTGCTGCTGAACGTCAATGAAAACACCTTTGGCATTCCGGCCGATGCGAAGGCAGCCATCATGGATGCCGTGGCAGCCGAACTTGAAGGATTGAACCGGTATCCGGACCGTGAATTTACAATCCTTCGTCAAGAACTTGCTTCCTATCTAGGCCATGGACTCAACGAAGAGAACTTATGGGCGGCCAACGGATCCAATGAGGTTCTGCAGCAGTTGTTGCAGGCTTTTGGCGGCCCCGGGCGGACTGCCCTGGGATTCCCTCCCACGTACTCCATGTACCCACTGCTGGCCAGTGGAACAGGAACCGGCTACCTGGAGGGTGTCCGTGCTGCTGACTACAGCCTGAGCGCGGAGTCCGCGGCCGAGCAAGTCCGCCAGCACGCACCCAACGTTGTCTTCCTCTGCTCACCGAATAACCCAACTGGCACCGCGCTGGGATTGGACGTCGTCAAAGCGGTCTACGAGGCCGGCGAGACATCACAAACAATCGTGATCGTCGACGAAGCGTATGCAGAATTTTCCAAGACAGGGACGGCCAGCGCCCTGAGTCTGCTTGAGGGACGGCCGCGCCTCGTGGTCTCACGCACCATGAGCAAGGCCTTCGCCCTTGCTGGAGCACGCCTTGGCTACTTGGCCGCCGCCCCGGAAGTTGCAGATGCACTGCGCTTGGTCCGGCTTCCCTACCACCTCTCAGCCATCACGCAGGCGACGGCAGTTGCTGCCCTGCGCAACTCCACATCCCTATTGGCCAACGTTGAGCAGATCAAGGTGCAACGCGACCGGATCGTGTCCGAGCTGACGGACATGGGTCTCACACCGGCTCCTTCGGACTCAAACTTCGTGTTCTTTGGCGGCATTGAAAAGCCAGCCGACGTCTGGGCAGCCCTGTTAGCTCAGGGCGTGCTGATCCGCGACGTGGGAATTGCCGGGCACCTACGCGTCACGGCCGGCACGGAAGCCGAAACCAGCGCGTTCCTCACTGGACTGCGCGCCATTCTGGCCGGATAAACGCAAGGAGTCCGCGCCGTCGTCCGTGCTGGGCATGACGCCGGGAGCGGACTGTTTGGGCTTAAGCCCTGCTCTTCTCGTAAACTGGTGTTACCCACAAGGATCGTTCGTGCGCCCCACCGCGCCCTGCACACGGCAGGGACCCCGACGCACTTATCAAAGGACAGCTGCAATGACTGAGATCACGCCCGGCCAGGGACGCACAGCCCGTTTGGAGAGGGCTACGAGCGAGTCGAGCGTCATGGTTGAAATCAACCTCGACGGAACAGGGGTGTCCACCATTGACACGTCCGTGCCGTTCTACGACCACATGCTGACAGCACTGTCCAAGCACTCCTTGATTGACATGAACATCAAAGCAACCGGAGACACCCACATCGATGCCCACCACACGGTGGAGGACGTTGCCATCTCGATCGGCGAAGTGCTGAAGGTGGCGTTGGGAAACAAAGCTGGGATCCGCCGTTTCGGGGAGGCGACCATCCCGCTGGATGAGGCACTGGCAAATGCCGTCGTCGACGTGTCCGGGCGCCCTTACCTTGTCCATGGAGGCGAGCCAGCAGGTCAGGAGTACCACTTGATCGGTGGTCACTTCACCGGTTCGCTGACCCGTCACGTCTTTGAAGCCATCACGTTGCACTCACAGATATGCCTGCACATGACCGTCATTGCCGGCCGCGACCCGCACCACATCGTCGAAGCACAGTTCAAGGCCTTTGCCCGCGCACTTCGTTCAGCAATTGAAGCTGATCCCCGCGTCACCGGAATTCCGTCCACGAAGGGTCTTTTGTGAGTTCTGAAGACATCGAGACCGCACCAACTAAACCCACCGTCACAGTCCTGGACTACGGTTCAGGAAATGTGCGCTCAGCCGTGCGCGCCCTGGAGCGTGCCGGTGCAACCGTTACCCTGAGCGCCAAGGCCGAGGACGTGCTCAATGCCGACGGCCTCGTGGTGCCCGGGGTGGGTGCCTTCGGCTCGGTCATGGCCGAGTTGAAGAGTGTTGATGCCCTGCGCATGATCGGACGCCGGGTTGCCGGTGGGCGTGCCGTGCTGGGCATTTGTGTTGGCATGCAGGTCCTTTTTGACGCCGGAGTTGAACACGGCATCCAGGAACAAGGCATGGGCGAGTGGCCGGGAACAGTGGAACTGCTGCCCGCCGATGTCGTCCCTCACATGGGCTGGAACACCGTCAAGGCGCCGGAAGGCACCATGCTGTTTGAGGGCATAGAGGACGAGCGCTTCTACTTTGTGCACTCCTACGGTGTGCAAAGCTGGGACTTTGAGGTGCTGCAACCGAAAATGCGTCCCCCGCTTGTCACCTGGTCCGAACACGGTGCACCGTTCATTGCCGCCATTGAAAATGGTCCCCTGTGCGCCACCCAGTTCCACCCGGAAAAATCCGGTGACGCCGGTGCGCGATTGCTGCGTAATTGGGTGCAGTCCTTGTCCAAAAAGGCACGCTGATGTGGTCACTGTTGTTGATGGGCCTGGCCGGTCTGCTCATTGGTGGCGCCTACACGTTCTACCAGCAAAAGACAGCCCGCTGGATACCCGTTAGTTTCCTGTTTCTCGCCGCCATGTCACTGGTGGCAGCATTCTTGTTCACGCAATAGCAACACCTTGCAACACCGCCCAGCAGGCGGCCGACGCCGGTCGCTTCCAGCCCCAGTAATAATGACGTTGAGGATCCCATGACCACCCCCATTTTGGAATTGTTGCCCGCTGTTGACGTAGCGGACGGCCAGGCTGTGCGCCTTGTGCAGGGCGAGGCAGGCTCGGAAACCGGTTACGGTTCACCCCTGGAAGCTGCGCTGAATTGGCAGAACAACGGTGCGGAGTGGGTTCACCTTGTGGACCTTGACGCAGCCTTTGGACGCGGTTCCAACGTTGAGTTGCTGCGCGAAATGGTGAGCGCCTTGACGGTGAAGGTAGAGCTCTCCGGCGGCATCCGCGATGACGCTTCCCTCGAAGGCGCATTGGAACTGGGCGTCGGGCGCGTGAACCTGGGCACGGCAGCACTGGAAAACCCGGAATGGACCGCCAAGGTCATTGAGCGCTTCGGCGACAAGATCGCCGTCGGACTCGATGTGCGCGGCACTACGCTGGCCGGTCGTGGCTGGACCAAGGAAGGCGGGGACATTTGGGAGGTCCTAGCCCGCCTCGAAGACGCAGGTTGTGCCCGCTACGTGGTCACCGACGTCACCAAGGACGGAACCCTGCGCGGCCCCAATGTTGAACTGCTGCGTGAAATGTGCTCCCGTACCTCGAAACCGGTCGTTGCCTCGGGCGGCATTTCCAGCTTGGAAGACCTCCGTGTCCTGCGCGAACTCGTCGGCGAAGGCGTTGAAGGTGCCATCATAGGCAAGGCCCTGTACTCCGGTCAGTTCACCTTGCCGCAGGCACTGGACGTCGCAGGCCGCCGCTAGCCCATGACTGAAAAGCCTGCGGCCGGACCGCCTCAAAAACACCTTCCTGGCCACATTGCCGCAGCCTTGGCAGGTGCCGGTGGTGCCACTGATTCTGCTGGCCAGCCCTGGGCCGGGCGGGACCTGCCGGCGCAGGAGAAGTACCACAATTTTGACGCGGACGACGGCGCCATGGATGCCGGCTATGCCGCAGCGTTGGCCGGACTTGCCGCAGGTGACGGGACTGAAGCGCAGGTTGTAGCATCGCTCGCCACCGCGCGTGTTTTTATCCCTATCGTGGCCCAACTGGCTGAGGAGACGGTGGGGGAGAACGGACTGGTCTCCGACAAAGAATCCGACATGGCTCTGGTGACTCTCCAGGGCCCGGATGGGCGTAAAGCACAGCCGGCCTTTTCCCACGCAGAGGCCTTGACCCGGTGGCATCCGGAGGCACGGCCAGTGGCCGTCTACGCTGCCCGGGCCGCGTTGTCTGCAGTGTCGGAAGAATCACAACTACTGGTTCTTGATCCCGGTTCAGAGCGGACTTTTGTGGTGCGACGGCCCGCACTGTGGGCATTGGCTCAACAGCAGGACTGGTTGCCCAGCTATGCGGATCCTGCTGTTGCGGCCGTGCTGGAGGAGTCGCTGGCGGCCCTGGGTCACCCAAGCGTGGTTGCTGTTTCGGCCAGTGCCGGGGAGGGCATAAAATCACAATGGACCACAGTCTCCCCTGAATCAGGGTTGGTTGTCCCCGGTGGCGGCACCGGCCCGGAACTGTGCGTCACACTGACCTTGGAGCCTGGACTTGATCAGGCTTCCGTGAACAACCTGCTGAGCTTCCTGCAGAATTTCTGGGCACAGAATGAAATCTTTGCGCAAGCAGTTGATTCGGTACAGATCCGACTTCGCCACCCATCCCCGAAATAGCTACTTCATTGGCGTGCCGTCCGCGTCCCCCACATGGCAGCCGGGGTATTGCTGAGACTGCCCGTGGCGGAGACAGTGAAACTGGGGTATGCCGCAGCCGGAATCGCCGCTGCTGACATTGGCGGGCACCAATGTCAGCATGGTTGCCACCCTGCGCCACAACGACAGCGTGGGGAATCTTGGCACAGTACTCCACCTCTGCTGCGGCGCTTCGATTGTTGGCCATACGCGTATGACAGGACTCGGTGCGTCGCAAAGGAACCGCTCTGAGACGACTGAAGGCCTAACTAGGTAAGTGCAGCTCCCTTGAAAAAGCAATCAGCGCGTCCAGCTGGTGACAGCGGCCACAGCGATTTGGTTGGGCCCACAATCCCGAGGGGCCCCAAGGGGGTACGCGCCAGCGGACCCCCTTGGGGCGGGATTGGGGATTAGTTGACGGCCCCGGTGAACTTCTCGCCTGGGCCCTTGCCCGGAGCGTCAGGGATGCTGGAAGCTTCGCGGAAGGCCAACTGCAGGGCGCGCAGGCCGTCGCGCAGGGGTCCGGCGTGCTGGCTGCCAATTTCCGGGGCTGCAGCCGTGATGAAGCCGGCCAGTGCTGTGATGAGCTTGCGGGCTTCATCCAGGTCTTTTAGTTCCTCGGCGTTCTCGCCCTCAGCGAGCCCACACTTGACTGCTGCTGCGCTCATGAGGTGTACTGCCGCCGTCGTAATGACTTCCACGGCCGGAACTTCGGCAATGTCACGCATGACCGAGGCTGCTTGTGCATCGCTCAGGGCCTCCTCCGGGGCGGCCTGAAAGGTGTTGCGGGTGTCCGAATTATTATCTGAGCTACTCATACTGCTAAGCTTGTCATAGACCGACTCGATGCTGTTATTTGTTAGTGCCTGAACGATGAAAATCACTTGGGTGCACAAGGCGCAGCAATGAGTTTGCAAGTGGAGTCCTCTCCCACCTTTCGACCCATTCATGGCGTTGTCTGGTTCCGGTCGGCGCCGTCCCTTTGGGGCAGGCAGGTCCTTTTCGAAGGATCCCGCGCCGATCAATTCGAGGCCTCCACTGCATCAGCAGATCGGGGGCCTTCTTCGTTGCTGATGGTATTCACCTTTTCTTATGCAACAGGAGCTACAGATTAGCGAGCCACGCATCAATGATCGAATCCGCGTCCCCGAGGTGCGGTTGGTTGGGCCAGCAGGCGAACAAGTTGGGGTTGTCCGCATTGAGGATGCCCTCCGTTTAGCAGCAGAGTCCGACTTGGATCTGGTTGAAGTAGCACCGACGGCCAAACCGCCGGTCTGCAAACTGATGGACTTCGGCAAGTACAAGTACGAAGCCGCAGTCAAGGCTCGCGAAGCCCGTAAGAACCAGACCAACACCGTTTTGAAGGAAATCCGTTTCCGCCTCAAGATCGACAAGCACGACTACGAGACCAAGCGCGGGCATGCACTGCGCTTCCTCGGTGCCGGTGACAAGGTCAAGGCCATGATCCAGTTCCGTGGCCGCGAGCAGCAGCGCCCGGAAATGGGTATCCGCCTCCTGCAGAAGTTCGCCGAAGGTGTTGCCGAGGTTGGCATCATCGAGTCGAGCCCGCGCATTGACGGCCGCAACATGGTCATGGTCATTGGTCCCTTGAAGAACAAGGCTGAAGCCAAGGCTGAGGCGCGCCGCAACCAGCAGCGTGCAGATGCCAAGGCACAGAACGAGGCAGTAGCCAATGGCACGGCCCGCGTTGACGTCGACCGCGACAACAAGGCGCCCATGACGCAGTCCCTGGCGGAACTGCTCCCTGACGGTTTGCACCTAACTGACGACGCCGAAGCTCCCGCCGCCCAGGCTGTCGAAGAGACTCCCGCACCGGTCGTTGAAGCAGCTCCCGAAGCGTCTGCCCCCGTGGCCGCCTCTGAAGTTGCCGCTCCGGCAGAGACCCCGGCCCCCGCCGTCGTGCCTGCTCAGGCCGCTCCCGTCAAGGCTGCACCTGTGAAGGCCGCTCCCGCCAAGGTTGCGACGGTCAAGGCAGCTGCTCCGGAGGTGGCAGCTCCCAAGGCTGCAGCCAAGCCGGTGGTTGCGCCGAAGCCAGTCGCCGCGCCGAAGCCTGTTGCCGCAAAGCCCATCCCCATGCCCAAGCCGATGGCCAAGCCTGTTGCTGCAAAGCCTGCAGCCAAGCCCGCCGCCAAGGCAGCAGCAAAACCGGCCGTCAAGCCTGCCTCCGCAAAGAGCGCAGCAGCGACCGATTCCCCCAACTCGGCTGAATAAGATATTCCTTTTTCAGCGGTGAATACACCCACACAGTGACCCAACCGGTCGCTGCAAGAGAACCACAGGCAGCGCCGGTGGATACGTAAGGAGACAGGTCCTCATGCCTAAAATGAAGACACATAGTGGTGCGAAGAAGCGATTCAAGCTGACCGGTTCCGGTAAGCTGCGTCGCCAGCAGGCCAATCGCCGCCACTACTTGGAGCACAAGCCCTCCAGCTTGAAGCGCCGCCTGAAGGGTGACCTGTTGGTTGCCAAGGCAGATGTGCGCAACATCAAGAAGATGCTCGGCATCTAATTTCGCAAGTCAATCGGTGTGATTCCCACTTTTGGGGCTGACACCATTTCATCAAAGCCTTCCCTGGCATGATTGGCTTGGGATCTTTAAACTTGAAGGAGTACGCACGTGGCACGTGTGAAGAGGGCTGTAAATGCCCACAAAAAGCGTCGGGTTGTTCTTGAGCGCGCAAAGGGTTACCGCGGACAGCGTTCACGCCTGTACCGTAAGGCTAAAGAGCAGCTGCTGCACTCGTTTGTGTACAGCTACGGTGACCGCCGCAAGCGCAAGGGTGACTTCCGTCGCCTGTGGATCCAGCGCATCAACGCTGCATCACGCGCCAACGGCCTGACCTACAACCGTTTGATCCAGGGCCTGAAGGCTGCTGAGATCGAGGTTGACCGTCGCATGCTGGCCGACCTGGCCGTCAACGACGCCGGTGCCTTCGCTGCGCTGGTCAAGATCGCCAAGGCTGCACTGCCTGCTGACACGTCAGCACCGGTCGCCAAGTAATTACAGTTTTGCCTTTGGGAACGCATCAGTTCCCGATTCCTGCGAAGTGGCTGCTACAGTCCTAAGCATGAGTGAACCCGGGCGCCCGCCAGCAGAAGCAATGACCAATCCTCGAGCAGATCGAGTGAGGGACGTCGCCAAACTGGTAGGGCGCTCGGGCCGTTTAAAGCGCCGCGAGTTCCTGGCTGAGGGGCCTCAGGCCGTGCGGGAAGCCCTACGGGCTCATCGTGAATGCCTCGCTGCAGGTGGAACGCCCGTGGTGGAGGCCCTGTATGCCACGATCGAGTGCCTGAAGAAGCATCCCGATCTTTTCGAATCAGCTTCCGCGCCGGGTGCACGCCTGCAAGTGCGCATAGCCAGTGAACTGGTGCTGGCCGCTATGACTGACACCGTGTCTCCTCAAGGCGTGCTGGCCGTGTGCAACTTTGTGGACGTTCCCTTGGAGGAAGTCTTCGCTGCGAAACCCAAGCTGATCGCCATGCTCGTGCAGGTGCGCGACCCTGGCAATGCCGGCACCGTGTTGCGTGCAGCCGACGCTGCCGGGGCCGACGCCGTGATCTTCTCCCACTCCAGCGTGGACATCTACAATCCAAAAGCGGTGCGCTCCACCGCCGGCTCCTTGTTCCATCTCCCCGTTGTGTTGGGTGCCGACCTCGCCGAGGTAGTGGCTGCTGCGAAGACTGCGGGCGTGGGCACCCTCGCCGCAGACGGCTACGGCCAGTTGAACCTTGACTTGCTGCAGGATGAAAGCGCTGCACGGTCCTTCGACCAGCAGATCCCGGACTCCACCTATTCGCTGGAGGAGCCCACGTTGTGGCTCTTTGGCAATGAAGCGCAGGGACTCGCAGGTGAGGAGAAGGCTCTGGCGGACCACCGCGTGGCAGTGCCTGTGTATGGGGCAGCAGAATCCCTGAATCTGGGAACAGCCGCCACGGTGTGCCTGTATGCCAGTGCCCGGGCGCAACGCCGGGCGCTCTAGCGCGAGTATTGCTGCAGTACAAGGCAGCGCGACACGGTAGAATTCTTTTCGTCATGGGCATGAGGTCATGCCTATTTGGGTGTGCCTGCAGGGCCGCCGTGAACGAGGGGAAACCACTGTGTCTCATGAAGGCGGCAACAAGGCCATAGTTGCGGCACTTGTTGCCAATTTGTCCATTGCGGTGTTGAAGTTCCTGGCGTATTTTTTGACGTTGTCGTCATCGATGCTGGCTGAAGGCATTCACTCGGTGGCCGATTCAGGGAATCAACTGTTGTTGTTATTGGGCGGCAAGAAGGCCAAGCGCCAGGCCAGCCCGGAGCACCCATTCGGCTACGGCCGCGAACGCTATTTTTATGCGTTCGTCGTCTCCATCGTCCTCTTTAGCGTCGGTGGCCTCTTTGCGCTGTACGAGGCCTATGAGAAGTTTCAACACCCGCACGGTATGGATCCGCAATGGGCGTGGGTACCCTTGGTGGTGCTGGTTGGTGCCATCGCCTTGGAAGGACGCTCCTTTTTCGTGGCCGTTAAGGAATCCAACACTGCCCGGGGCAAGCACAGTCTTGTGCAGTACATCAAGTCTGCCAAGGCCCCCGAGCTGCCGGTGATCCTGCTGGAAGATGCGGCAGCACTTGTGGGCCTGGTCTTTGCACTCTTCGGCGTAACCCTGACGATCATCACCGGCAACGGTTTATGGGATGCGGCCGGAACTGCGTTGATTGGTCTGCTGCTGGTGTGCGTGGCTGTCATTCTTGCACTTGAGACCAAGTCGCTCTTGTTGGGGGAGTCAGCCACGGTGGAGGACGTCCGCGCGGTTGAAGCGGCATTGGTGGGCCCTGGCGTCAGTAAGATCATCCACCTGAAGACACTGCATTTGGGGCCGGAGGAACTTCTGGTGGCCGCTAAGATTGCCGTCTTGGAGTGTGAAACCGGGGCACAGATTGCCACGGCCATCAATGACGCAGAGAAGCGTGTCCGGGCAGCAGTGCCCATTGCCAAGGTCATCTATTTGGAGCCGGACATTTACTCGGACAATGCAGCCTCCGCCAAGCCGTAAACTAGCCACTCAAGCCTGTTGGGCGACTTTGCTGCCAGTCTTGTCCAAGAACCCGCTGAATAGAGCAATCGCCAGACCCAGCACGGCAAGTACCGCACCCACCAGCGCCGGGGCGGTGAATCCCCAACCCCAGGTGATGACGAGGCCGCCCACAAAGGCGCCCAGGGCATTAGCCATGTTCAGTGCTGAGTGGTTCAGTGATGATGCCAGCGTCGGGGCGCCGGGTGAAACATCGAGTAGGCGGGTCTGCAGGGACGGTACGAGCATGGACCCGGACGCCCCGATGACGAAGATCATGAGCAGCGCCATCCACTGGATGTGAACCGTAGCTGCGTAGATTACCAGGATCACGGCGATGAATCCCATCATCGCGTAGATGCTGCCCATGACGGACCAGTCCGCCATCCTGCCGCCAATGTAGCTGCCAGCTACCATGCCCAAGCCGTAGAGCCCCACTATGACCGGCAGGAAGTCGGAGGCAAAGCCTGCCACATCGGTCATGGTGTTGGCGACGTAGGTGTACACGGCAAAGAAGCCGCCGAAGCCAACAACGCCCACAAGCAGAGTCAGCCAGACCTGGCCGCGACGCAATGCACTGAGTTCGCGCCGCAGGCTGGCCTCGGGATGTGCTTTTTGGGCCGGGACAAAGAACGCGATGGACACGATGGTGATGACACCAATGATGCCCACCAGCACGAACAGCCAGCGCCAGCCAAATTGCTGTCCTACAAAAGTGGCGAGCGGAACACCGAGCACATTGGCCACCGACAAGCCCATCATGACCATTGAGATGGCCCGCCCGCGCTTGGTAGGTGCTACGAGGGACGCCGCCAATACGGCGGCCACACCAAAGAACGCGCCGTGCGGCAAGCCGGCAATGAAACGGGTAACGAGCAAAGTTGAGTAGTCCTGGGCAAAAACGGAGAGTAGGTTGCCCACGGTGAAGAGCGCCATCAGCCCCAGCGCGAGTGCCTTGCGCGGCATTTTCGCGCCAACGGCCACGAGCAGCGGTGCACCCACAACGACACCCAACGCGTAGGCGGAAATCACATGTCCAGCCGTGGGTACGCTGACCCCCACACCTTCAGCAACGTTGGGCAGCAGTCCCATCATGGCAAATTCGGTGGTGCCGATGCCAAAACCGCCGATAGCCAGGGACAGGATTGCCCACGCAACAGCGTTCGGTGAGGATGTTTTGACATCGTGCTGAGTCTTATGCAGGGTCATGAAGCAACTTTCGCAGGGTGATTTTCCTTCGCTGCCACGAAGATGCCGAGCACGTGGAGCCGGCACAACGGTGCTGGGCCGGGTCGGGCACGGCAGCAAGAGGCAGCCTCCAGTCTAGTTCGTTACTAGACTGGCCTGGTGACGATGAAAAAGCAGATAGTTGGCGCCGCTTTGGTGGATTCCCTTGAACGCCCTGAGAAGCTTCTAGCTGCCCGACGCACGGCACCACCGGAGTTCGCGGGCATGTGGGAATTCCCCGGCGGCAAGGTGGAAACGGGGGAGACCCCGCAGCAGGCGCTGCACCGGGAACTGGCGGAGGAGCTTGGCGTCACGGCCAGCTTGGGCAGCGAACTGCAATGTCCGACGTCGAATGGCTGGCCCTTGAATGCCAACACCGCCATGCGCGTGTGGCTGGCACAGGTGACGGACGGAACTCCGGAGCCGTTGGAAGACCACGACCTGCTCCAATGGGTTGAGTTGGACGGTGCGGAAATCCTTGGGCTGGAATGGATACCTGCCGACCTGCCCATTGTGCAGGCATTGGTCGCTTTCGCAGCCCACCAATAATTCCGGCTTCCATAAAACGGCTCCCGCGGGTGTTGAAAAGCTGTCCGCTTGTGCCACACTGGGGTTTGAAGACCCCAAGGAGGTTGTGACATGACGAGTGAGAACCACAGCGAGCAAACCCCCACCGGTGCCAGTGAAGAAACGAAGGAAAAGTTTCGCCAGGCCCTGGAAAACAAGAAGAACAAGCAGCATGGCAGCGTGGAAGCAGCCAATGATTCCAAGATCAATGCCTCACATGGTGCGGCAAGCCACAAGCGTGAATTCCGCCGCAAGAGCGGATAGTCCCAGCGTTTGATGCCCCGCTAAGTGGTCCCAGTGATCAGTGCGTTAGAACAGCGTGGGGGCAGGGTCGGAAAAGGCGGGTGTCCTTACGGGGATGCCCGCCTTTTCCGACGGTCGCGGATCAGTGACCCCGGCGCTGATGGAATCCGTTGGTGGCAGGCTGCCTGCAGGGTACCTCGCTTCCTCGTGCCGGGGATTGTGGATGAAACCAGAGGTGGTGAACCCGTTGCGAACCTTCGCCTCGTTGACCCTGTCCGCCAGCCATTGCCGGTACTCCTTGGAAGCGTAGGCACCGTTTCCGTAGAGGCGCTGGTAGCTGTCCACCAGGGCGGGATAGTGGCTCGCCAACCATTGCATGAACCATTCACGGGTGCCGGGACGCAGAAACAACGCACCGGCGCTCACTCCTGTGGCCCCGGCGCGCGCCAGAGCTGTGAATAAGGCATCCAACGCCTCCTGGGAATCAGTGAGCCACGGCAGGATGGGCATGGCCATGACACCGCATGGCAACCCTGCATCGCGTAACTTGCCGATCAATGCCAGCCGGGCCTGGGGTGCAGGGGTGCCCGGTTCCAGTGCCTGAGCCAGCCCTTCATCGAGCAGGGCCAAGGAAATGCCAACACCCACACTGACTTGCTGTCCTGCAGCGCGCAGCAGTGGAACATCGCGGGCCAACAGGGTGCCTTTGGTCAAAATCGAAAACGGTGTGCCGGAATCAGCCAGGGCGCCGATGATTCCAGGCATGAGCTTGTAGCGGCCCTCGGCCCGCTGGTACGGATCGGTGTTGGTCCCCAGCGCCACATGTTCGTGCTGCCATGAGGGCTTGTGCAGTTCCTTGCGGAGCACCTCAGCGACGTTGACCTTCACAACAAGCTGCGAGTCAAAGTCCTGGCCCGGATCGAAGTCAAGGTAGCTGTGGCTTTTGCGGGCAAAGCAGTACACGCAGGCGTGGGAGCAGCCACGGTAGGGGTTCACTGTCCAGCTAAACGGCATGGAAGAAGTGGGTGGGATCTTGTTCAATGCCGACTTCGCGATGACCTCATGAAACGTGATGCCAGCAAATTCGGGGGTTGTGACACTTTTGACCAAGCCGGAGATGGGAAGCTGTGGCGTGGCCGTCCCGTCCGCCTCGTTTTGGTCGGGGAAGAGGGGCTGGCTGAGCTCTTGACGTATCCACCGCATGGAACTATTAGAACATATATTCGATATTGAAGGCAATGGAGAATGACTAAAATATTTGTTACTCACCAGTAGGAATGTGCTGCATATCACTGGAAGTAGCACTATGGTTGAAGAACTGGGCCCTGGTGCCCTATTGCCGGGCCTAGACGCAAACCGTTGCGTAGGCTACCGGATAACCTCACCACCAAGGAGCGGATATGACGAACCTGGCCACCATTGTGGGCACCTCTGCACAAAGCAACCCCGCGGGAGTCGCCATCAAATTAGATGACATTGAAATCTCCTTCGGAGCCTTGGAGCTGCTCAGTGCCAAAGTGGCAGGCCTGCTGGCTGCGAACGGGGTGAAGCCGGGGGACAGGGTGGCGCTCATTTCACCAAACCTGCCGCAAATGCCGCCGCTGTACTACGGGATCCTGCGCTACGGCGCCGTTGTCGTGCCACTGAACCCGCTGCTGAAGTCCCGCGAAGTTGAATACCACTTGGCAGATTCAGGCGCCACCCTTGCCTTCGCTTGGGAGGGGTCCATGGGTGAGGTAGCCGCCGCTGCTGCCGTCACGGGGACACACACCATCCCGATCGACGCAGCACTCATGGGAGTCGTGTCCGCCGCTGAGGCCATCACAGAAGTTGCACCGGCAGAGGCGGATGACACCGCCGTCATTCTTTACACTTCGGGAACCACCGGCAAGCCGAAGGGGGCGGAGCTCACGCATGGCAATCTGTTGGGCAACGCCGTCCTGTCAACGAAGTTGTTCAGCATTGTGCCCGGGGACGTGATTTTCGGCGGGCTGCCGTTCTTCCACGTATTTGGTCAAACCTGCGCGTTGAACGCGGCCGTGCTCGGCGGGGCAACCGTGACCCTCCTACCCAAGTTCGAACCCGTCAAGGCTCTGGAAATCATCCAGCGGGACAAGGTCACCATTTTTGAGGGCGTCCCCACCATGTACATCGCACTGCTGCGCGCCGCGGGACGGGAAAAATTCGACGTCTCCAGCCTGCGTGTGGCTGCATCGGGCGGCTCGGCGCTGCCAGTGGAAATCCTGCATGAATTTGAGCAGACCTTCGCCGCAACCCTGCTGGAGGGCTACGGACTCTCCGAAACGTCCCCTGTGATCTGCTTTAACCAAGTGGATGGAATCCGCAAAGCCGGCTCCATCGGCACGGTGGTGGAGGGGGCGCAGTTGAAAGTAGTGGACGACGACGGCAATGAAGCCCCCGCGGACACAGTCGGGGAAATTGTCGCCGCAGGAGGCTACATCATGAAGGGGTACTGGAAGAACCCTGAAGCGACTGCGGCCGCCATCCGGGACGGCTGGTTCTTCACCGGCGACCTCGGCCGCAAGGACGACGACGGCGTGTTCTTCATCGTCGACAGGAAGAAGGACATGATCCTGCGCGGCGGCTACAACATCTACCCGCGGGAAGTGGAGGAAGTTCTCTACGAGCACCCCGCCGTCGCCGAAGCTGCCGTTATTGGCAGGCGCGACGACGTTCACGGCGAAGAGGTTGTCGCCGCCGTTTCGCTCAAGGAAGGAGCAGACGGGGCCGAGAACCCAGAGGCGCTCGCCGCGGACATTCAGGAGTTCGTCAAGGCGCGGGTGGCTGCCTACAAGTATCCGCGCAAGATTGTCATCATGGACGCGCTGCCCAAGGGACCGACAGGGAAGATCCTCAAGCGCGAAATCACCATTTCCTAGACCGGGCTGCTGTCCGCCCGGCAAATCGGCAACTTTGCAAATTTGTCGCTCAGCCGGTCAGCCGCAGGTTATTCCAGGAACCAGGTCACCGTGACGGCCAGTGAGACGTCGCTGTGGCCTGGCTCAATGGCCATGGCGCTTTCGCGGCCCATGGCGGCCAAGGCCATCATTGGACGCGGCGTCCCATCATGGCCGGCGCTTTCCACCACCCGGGCCACCGCACCCAACGAACGACCTGCCAGTTCGGCGTATAGTTCCCCTGCCCGGCGCGCCTCGGACCAGGCAACGGCCCTGGCTGCATCCTGGGCAGCCGAGGGATCCGATACAACAGGGCTCATGCCGTTCAGGCGGACACTGTCGCTGCCAGTGTCCACCACTGCGGCAACGACGTCCTCGGCTCCCTGGTCGTAACGCAATGCCACGGTCAACGTGCTGGAAACGGTGTAGCCGGTCACGACCGAACCGGCTCCTTCCTGCCAGCGCGTGTCAACCCGGACATCCAGCGAGGATGAGCTGATCACCTCACGGGCCACGTCCATGGACAACAGTTTCGAGCTGACGGCATTCACGGCAGCACTGGCGCTCGCATAAGCTTCGCGCACCGTGGTACGGGAAGCCTCTATGCCAATGTTTATGGTGAAATAGTCGGGCACGGCGTGGGCCCTTCCCTGGCCGGTCACCGTGACAGTGTTCGTGTTTTCGTTCGGCGGATCAATCATGGGTGGGTCCTTTTCTCGGGTGCGGCATCATCTGCGGGCTTGAGCGGGGTACGGCGGTAAGGGGAATCACGGGATGTGATCCGCAGAAGCTGAGCCTTGATGGCGGGCAGCCGGGCCACGGTTGGAAGTTCCCGGTATCCGCCCCGCTGGAGGCCGGCATTGCGCTCAAAGAAATTCCGGCTACCGGGATCGCCTGTGCGCCACAGCGACCAAGCCGCGCAGGCGGCGTAAAGCGGAAAGAAGGGCAGGCCCAGGCACCAGGCGTATTGGGTTGCATGCCCGGCCTCGTGCTCCAGCAGCTCTGGACGGGAGTCAATGAGCGCCCTGTCGGCACGGTAAAAAACAACGTTGCCCACAGTGAAGGCCCCGGCTAAGGGAAGTGGGGGCTTGTAGTTGATGCCCAGGAGTAACCCCTGCGGGCCCTTCTCCACGCGGGTGCGGCTGAGCACGGCCAGCAACAACCCGGTGGCCGTGGACAGGTTCACTGCGTTGGCGACGGCGCGAAGCCGCTGGCTGGCGTTCACCACGGGTTTGTCTTTCCGACAAGGGTGGTGGTGTCAGTGACGGTGAGCCCCGCCAGGGCCTTGGCCGTGTCCGGCTTGGAGTGCTCGCAGCCATCCAGCGGCCACTGCACTTTGATTGCCTGGCCGTCAGCATTGACAAGCCACAACTCGGGAACCAGTTCTGCGAAGTCGAGGCAAGACACGTTGTGCGCACGGTCGCTGGGTTCGGCCAGTGCTGCCAGCAGAGCGGTGTAGTCGCCGGACAGGTGTTCCTTGGTCACAATGGATTCGACAGTCGTCATTCCAGCAGAGGGGGAAACGTGCTGCGACCACGTGCAGCGCACCACATCGACAGGGATGAAACCTTCCGGGACTCGTCCCTTGCGTTCAGTGGAAGTATCGGAGGGGCCAGATCTCCCGCCGACGGCCGTCGAGCAGTCCAAGGCGTGCAGCAGTGCCCCCGGTTCCGTCTGGTTGTAGCTAGGCTGGAAGTGTGAAGTGCACGACGACAAAAGCATCGCCGCGGCAGTGGCCGCAATGATACGGCCCGCCATCCGAAGGCTGCGGCATTTCACCGCCGCTGGTGATCTAGTCACTTTGCCGCCCCTGACTCTGGGGCCACCGTGGCTGGCCCCGCTGGAGGGGAATCCTCCGTGGATGTTCTAGGCACAGGGAAATGGAGGATGGTGCTGGAGGTGACGGTGAGATCAGCTAGCGCCTCCATGACACCGGGTTTCGTGAAGTTGCACGCTGTCAGTGGCCACTGGACATGGACCGCCTTTCCTGCGGTGTTGAGAAGCCACAGGTCGGGGACGATTTCCGCCATCGCCGGGCACTCGCCCCGATCCTGATGGTCACTGGGCTGCGCCAGGGCAGTCAGCAAGGGCTCGAAGTCACCGCTGAAGTGCTCCTCAACAATGGCGTAACGGGTATTGGGCTCAGACGTAGGCGACGGGCCGGCAGGCGCCGGCACCGAAGTCCACGACAAGTCCTGGCTGCAGCGCACCACCCCTGCAGTGACGAAGCCGTCGGGAACACTGCCTTTGAAGGACGACGTCGGGTCCTCCAGTTCCGTTGCGCCCGCACCGGGAACCGCCACCTTGCAGTCATAACTGTCCAGGACAACGGCAGGCTTGGGGACATAGTGGGTGACACCACCGGGAATCAGGCCGCACCCCGCCAAACCCAACACCAGGCTTCCCACCAACAAGCACCCCAGCGCAAGGGGAGCCGATGGCGCACGGCGGGTGGCCGGCGTCGTGCTTGCCCAGTGTTCGCTTCCTAAGCGTGGGATGGGGGAGTTGCTCATGGGGCACAGCGTAGCAAGGGGGGAGCGCGCGCGGGTCACGCATCGGTAAAGAGCTGGCCGCGATTGAGCCGGCAGCGCCTGATTCAAAACACGCGGGCGCAGTCAACTAGACTAGTTCAGGCGGGAGAAGCTACCCCGCCGCTTACTCGCACACGAGCTTAGGTAAAAACAGTAGATGTCAGAGATGTCCCAGAAGACGGCCGAAACGCCGGAATCAACCACCGAACCACTCCCGGTCCCAGACCCGCTTGATGAAGCCGCCGTTGGCGCCGCCGTCGAGAACGCGCTCGCAGCCATCGCCGCTGCCACCACGCTCGACGGTCTCAAAGCCGCCCGTCTGGCACACACCGGGGAAAAATCGCCACTGAGCCTGGCCAACCGCGAAATTGGCGGGCTGGCCAAGGAGTTCAAGGCTGCCGCCGGCAAGATCATGGGTGCCTCACGCGGTCGTGTTGCCAAGGCGCTCGCAGCCCGCACGGAGGTGCTCGAAGCCGAAGACGCCGCCCGGATCCTTGTCGAGGAGACGGTGGATGTCACCGCCGGACCCCGTCGCCGCCGGGCCGGTGCCCGCCACCCGCTCTCCACCCTGCAGGACCGCGTCTGCGACATCTTCGTGGGCATGGGCTGGGAAATTGCCGAAGGCCCGGAGCTGGAATCGGAATGGTTCAACTTTGATGCGCTGAACTTCGCCCCGGACCACCCGGCTCGCGAAATGCAGGACACGTTCTTCGTGGAACCGCCCGAAGCGCACCTGCTGCTGCGCACCCACACCTCCCCGGTACAGGTCCGCGCCCTGCTCGAACGCGAGCTGCCCGTCTACGTGCTGTGCCCCGGCAAGGTGTTCCGCACTGACGAGCTCGACGCCACGCACACCCCCGTTTTCCACCAGTTTGAGGGCCTGGCCATCGACAAGGACCTCTCCATGGCGGACCTGGTGGGCACGCTGGAGCACTTCACCCGACAGATGTTTGGCGAGGAAGCCCGCGTGCGGATCCGGCCGAACTTCTTCCCGTTCACCGAACCCTCCGCCGAGCTGGACATCTGGCACCCCGGCGCCAAGGGCGGCCCGCGCTGGATCGAGTGGGGCGGCTGCGGCATGGTCAACCCGAACGTGCTCCGCGCCGCCGGCATCGACCCCGACGAGTACTCGGGGTTTGCCTTTGGCATGGGCATTGAGCGGGCGTTGATGTTCCGCAATGAAGTCGGCGACATGCACGACATGATCGAGGGCGATGTACGTTTCAGCGAAAACTTTGGGATGGAGATTTAGTCCGTGCGTATTCCACTGACTTGGCTGCGCGAGTATGCGCAGGTGCCGGCAGGAGCAACTGCCGAAGACGTCATGACCGACCTGGTGAAGGTCGGCTTTGAAGAAGAGGCAGTCCACCGCCCCTCGGATGAGATCAGCGGGCCCATTGTGGTCGGCGTGGTTTTGTCCAAGGAGCCGGAGGCGCAGTCCAACGGCAAGACCATCAACTGGTGCACCGTCCGTGTGGTGCCGGAAGGTACCGAGCAGACCCTGGACATCGAGGGCATCGACCCCTCCGGCGTACAGGGAATCGTGTGCGGTGCGCACAACTTCGAGGTGGGGGACAAGGTTGTTGTCACCCTGCCAGGATCCGTGCTGCCCGGAGACTTCCGTATTACCCCCCGTAAGACCTACGGCCACGTCTCCGCCGGCATGATCGCCTCCGTCCGCGAGCTGGGCATCGGCGAGGACCACGACGGAATCCTCGTCCTGTCCACCCTGGGACTGGACCCGGACGTGGGCTCCGACGCTCTGGCGCTGCTGGGCCTTGAGGACGAAGCCGCTGAAATCAACGTGACCCCGGACCGCGGCTACGTGTTCAGCATCCGTGGCGCCGCCCGCGAATACGCCCACGCCACCGACAGCGTCTTCGTTGACCCGGCCTCCCTCGTGGAGGTCACGCCAGCCACCGGCCCCGGCCATGGCATCCGGCTGGCCGATGAAACCCCCATCTACGGCAAGGACGGCTGCGACCGCTTCGTGGCCCGCACCGTGCGCGGCATCAACGCGGCGGCACCGACCCCGACGTGGATGTCCTCGCGCCTGCGCCTGGCTGGCATCCGTTCGCTCTCGCTCCCCGTGGACATTTCCAACTACGTGATGCTGGAACTAGGCCAGCCGCTGCACTTCTACGACGCCGACAAGGTCGCCGGGGAGATTGTGGTGCGCCGCGCCGCTGCCGGGGAAACGCTGAAAACCCTCGACGGCAAGGTCCGCAAGCTCGACCCAGAAGACCTGCTCATCACCGATGACAGCGGCGCCATTGGCGTAGCCGGCGTCATGGGCGGGGCCTCCACAGAGGTCAACTCAAAGACCGTCAACGTGCTGATTGAGGCTGCGCACTTTGAGGAAGTCTCCATTGCCCGCTCGCGCCGCCGCCACAAGCTGCCTTCGGAAGCTTCCAAGCGCTTTGAGCGCGGCGTTGATCCCGCCGTCGCCGCCATCGCCGCGCAGCGCGCAGTGAACCTACTGGTCGAGCTGGCCGGCGGCACCGAGGACACCACTTCCACCGACGTTGGCACGCCCGCCGTCGCAGGCCCCGTGTTCCTACCGTTGGGGTTCACCTCAGCGCGCATCGGCATTGAGTTCTCGCAGGAGCAGATCATCGGCTCCCTCAGGGACCTCGGCGCCGTCGTGGAGAAGGTCGACGGCGGATATTCCGTCACAGCCCCAAGTTGGCGCTTCGACCTGGTCACGAAGGAGGACCTGACGGAGGAGGTGATTCGCCTGGTAGGGTACGAGCAGATCCCCTCCACACTGCCCACGGCACCTCCGGGCCGCGGTTACTCCCGCGTACAGCAGCAGCGCCGCCGTGCCGTCCAGGCCTTGGCTGACTCCGGCCTGACTGAAATTCTGGCCTACCCGTTCGTGTCGAAGTCCTCCAACGAGACCTTCGGCGTGGCCACGGCAGGGCAGGAACGCGCCGCCGTGAAGCTTGCCAACCCGCTGAGTGAAGAGTTCGGTTTCCTGCGGACCTCGATCCTGCCTGGCCTGATTGAGATCGCCAAGCGGAACCACTCGCGCGGCTTCCACGACCTGGCGTTATTTGAGTCAGGGCTGGTGTTCCTGCCCTCGGGAACACTGGGCTCCGGCTCCATTCCGCCGCTGGGTGCCAGACCGTCCGACGACGTTTTGGACGCACTGGATGGAGGCATTCCGTACCAGCCTTTGACCATGGCCGCAGTCTTCACGGGCAAGGATTCCCCGGTAGCCCCGGGCCATGCCCCGCGTGCCTGGGACTGGGCGGATGCAGTGGATGCAGCCCTCCTTGTCGCCGACGTGACAGGCGTGGAACTTGTTGTGGCGCAGGGTTCGCACCAAGCCTTCCACCCCGGCCGCGCCGCACAGCTAAGCCTGCGCACCGGGGAGGTTGTCGGCTATGCCGGCGAGCTTCACCCGAAGCTGCTGGCCGAACTGAACATGCCTGCCCGCTCGGTGGCGATGGAAATCAACGCCGAAAAGGTGTTTGACGCAGCAGCCGACGTCATTGTTGCCAAGCCCATCTCCACCTTCCCGCTGGCCACCCAGGATGTTGCCTTGGTTGTGCCTGCGGACATTCCAGCGCAGACAGTGCTGGAAACCCTGCGTGAAGGTGCTGGAGAACTGCTTGAGGACATCGCCTTGTTCGATGAGTACCAGGGCAAAGGCATCCCTGAGGGCCGGAAGTCGCTGGCCTTCGGGCTGCGCTTCCGTGCAACGGACCGCACGCTGACGGCGGACGAGGCTTCGGCAGCCCGCGCGTCGGCCGTGGAACTGGCTGCGGAACGCTTCGGCGCAACACAGCGGTAGGTATCCGGTGTCGCGACAGGCCCGGCCGTGGTGGCCGGGCCTGTTAGCGCCGCTGACGTTTGGTGACCTTGCCGTGGCCGGGGCAGATCCATGAAACATCGAGCGCTTCCAGGACAGCAGTGGACGCCAGCGCCTTGTCGGTGTCCGTAATCAGCGGCCGGAAAACTGCTTCAGTGATCCGTCGCCACGCACCCTGGCTGCATCCCCGCAAAAGAGAGCGTTGCCCCAGGCTAAGGCGAAATGACCGGGTGTATGTCCCGGAGTGGGCACAGCCGTCATGCCCTGAGGGAAGCCCGGTGATTCGCCCAGATACAAGACTGTGTCAGGCAGTTTTGGCGGCATGATCATCGACAATAGTTTCCGTACAAGTGTGCCCGGGACCGCGCGTCCCGCAAGGATGTCCGCATCGGCACGACCGATCCATAACTGCCCACCGGCCGCCGCCGCCACCATCTGCGCGGCACCGGCATGGTCCGTGTCTCCATGTGTCAGCAGAACCTGGCTCACATCACCAAGGATGCCGGCGGTGTCCAACTCAGCGATGACTGCCTTAGCACCCATGGCCATCCCCGGATCGACAACCACATAGGAACCGCCCAGTGGAATGACATAGCCGTTGGCACCCTGCGACTTTTGGAGCTGAAACGCCCCGCTCTCAAGCTTGATCATAAGTCCAGCTTCGCACGGCCCGGTTCGATTAAGTCTCGCAGGTGCTGCTGGAATTGGCGGAGGTGACCGTGCCTCGCTGATGCTGAAGACATGCCCTAGAATTGGCCTTCTCCGCTCATGCAGGGCGGATTATTGTGACGACCAAACTATCGAGATGACGGTAAACATGGCACTGCTCAGTCGGCCCATGCCAGGGACGCTCCCCATGACGTTCAAGATGTTGGTGGCCATCCTCATCCCATCAATTCTGATCACAGTGCTGGCAGGGCCGTCGGCCAGCATGGGATTTGGCCTGGCTATGGGGCTGGGCATGGCGGTCACTCCTGTGAGCAAGCCACAGCAGGCGGGCGTGTTGATCTTCATTGCTGCGGTGCTCGGCTCCCTGGCCTCGCTGGCGGGGTCGACCCCCTGGGCTGTCGCACTGCTGATACTGCTGTCCGCACTGTTGTTTGCCGCCTCGAATCGACGTTCGGCCGGCCTGCTGTCACTGACACCCATCATCGTCATTCTTTTTGGGCCCGGAGCGGTTGATCTCAGTTGGTGGGAAGCCGGCCTGTGGGTCATTGCGGGAGGGGTTGTTGGCGGGCTGGTCACCAAGATCCTGAAGCTTCAGGCCCCCGTCCGCCCCGTCAACACGTTCATCGCATGGGAACACGGGATCACCGTGGGCGTGCTGTGTGCAGCGGTTATGTATTGGACCCTTGCCAGCAGCATCCCCCACGGCTACTGGATTGCCGTCACGGTGCTCATGGCCCTGCGGCCGCTGCCTGAGGAGCGCCGCGACACTTTGAATGGGCGGCTGGTTGGCACCTTCCTCGGGGCCATCATTGCGTTGCTGGCCGTTGTCTTCTTGCCCGTCTGGGGAGCCCTGATCGTCGCGGCGCTGTCCATGTTCTTCCTGATTTGGTACACCCTGGGAGGGGCCTACATCATGCAGGCCCTGACACTGACGCCCATGCTGTTGATCTTCTCATCGCTGGGCGACTACAATCTCGGTCTTGAACTGACCGTTGAACGGGTGGGATTCACCATCGTCGGCATTGCTGCGGCGATAGTGGTGGCATTGATTCTTCGCAGCTGGGAGCAGCGCCGTCAAGGCAGAAAAGGTCTGGCTGCCTGAGACCGTATCGACGACCATCATCGATACTGCAGCACCTGCGGGTGCTCCGCCCTGACCGCAATTCATACTGCAGCACCTGCGGGTCATCGAGTCTGACACCCGCAGGAGCCGCAGTATGGATTGAATCAAGAGGCCCAACCCGCGCCTGCTGCAGTATCAACTGGGGGGGGTGAGGCCTTTACGGCTCCAGAATGACCTTGCCGGTCGTCTTTCGACCCTGCAGCGCCGTGTGGGCAGCTCCAGCATCGGCCAATGGGAAACGGATGCCAATACGGGCGGATAGGTGCCCTGTGGCGGCGGCGTTGA
Organism: Arthrobacter sp. E3; assembly: GCF_017353415.1. Classification (GTDB taxonomy): domain Bacteria; phylum Actinomycetota; class Actinomycetes; order Actinomycetales; family Micrococcaceae; genus Specibacter. The sequence goes on along the minus strand of NZ_JAFMPX010000017.1, from coordinate 19,771 downwards.
AAACTTCGGTGGAGCGCCAAATACGTTCCTGGGCATTGAGCAGGTAGTCACCCAGCTTGGGCCGGGTCACCGTGAGCGAACCGCCGGAGTTCAGCCGTTGCAGGTCAAACGGTGGCACCTGGCCGGAAGCGCCACCAAAAAGCACAAGTGTGCCCCGGGTGCGCAACGACGCTAAGGAACCGTCGAACGTGTCCTTCCCGACGCCGTCGTACACCACATCCACGCCGACGCCGTCGGTGAGCTCACGCACTTGGGCCGCGAAGTCCGCATAGCGCAGCACCGAATCGGCGCCGGCCACGCGGGAGAGTTCCTCTTTTTCGTCGGTGGAGACTGTGGTGATGACCCTGGCCTCGCGCTCCTTGAGCATTTGCGTCAGCAAAAGGCCCACCCCGCCCGCGCCGGCATGCAGCAAAACCGTTTGGCCCGGCTCCACCCGATACGTCGAGTTCATCAAATAGTGGGCCGTCATGCCCTGCAGGGGGAGTGCTGCGGCAACATCCAGCGGCACAGCGGAGGGGACGCGTAGGGCCTTATCCGCCGAAACCAGGGCGTATTCGGCGTAACAGTTGATGCCCTCGGCGGTGGCCACGAGATCGCCCGCCTCAAAATCGACAACACCGGGCCCCACTTCCACCACTTTCCCGGCAGCTTCGGCGCCCGGTGTAAACGGGAACGGCACAGGGTAGACCCCTTCGCGCTGGTAGCTTTCAATGAAGTTCACACCTATGGCAGCAACCTTGATCAACAATTCACCCGCACCCGGCGACGGCATGGGGATCTGTACCAGCTTCAAAACTTCGGGCCCGCCCGGGGCGGCGGCGACAATGGCGTTGCAGGTCTCGGTCATGATGAACTCCCAATAGGTTGCTGTCGAATCGTTGGGGTGCGGACCCCATCATCATCATAGAACTGGACGGCCCAAGAACATATGGATAAATATCGATGACAATGAATAATTCTGCTGTATAGTCGTTTTATGACAATTTCAGTAGCCGTCTCAGGAGCCAGTGGATACGCCGGGGGAGAGGTGCTGCGCCTGCTGGCCAGCCACCCCGACGTGAGCATCGGGGCCATCACCGCCCACAGCAACGCGGGAACACGGCTGGGGGACCTTGCACCGAACCTGTATTCCCTGGCGGAGAGGATCCTTGTTGACACCACCGTGGAGAACCTCTCAGGGCACGACGTCGTGTTCCTGGCACTGCCGCACGGGACCTCCGCAGCGATCGCCGCACAACTGTCCGCAGACACCCTTGTAATCGACGCCGGAGCCGACCACCGGCTGGAAGATTCCGCCGCATGGGAGAAGTTCTACGGTTCGGAGCACGCAGGAACCTGGCCCTACGGCCTGCCTGAACTGCCCGGCCACCGTGAGCGGATCCGCGGGGCCAAGCGCATCGCCGTCCCCGGCTGCTACCCCACCAGCTCACTGCTGGCGCTCATGCCCGGATTCGCCGCGAACGCGCTGCTACCGGACGACGTCGTGATTGTCGCAGCATCTGGAACTTCCGGTGCCGGCAAGGCTGCCAAGGTCAACCTGATCGGCGCCGAAGTCATGGGCTCCATGAGCCCGTATGGCGTGGGCGGCGGGCACCGGCACACCCCGGAAATTCAGCAGGGGCTCTCCAATGCCTCGGGCCTGGACGTGAAAGTTTCCTTCACACCCACCCTTGCCCCGATGAGCCGCGGCATCCTCACCACGGCCACCGCCAAGGTTTCCGCCGACATTGCCGCACTCGACGATCCCGAAGCGGCGCTGCGCGAACTGTGGACCAAGGCCTACCAGGACGAGCCCTTCGTCCGTGTGCTGCCGAAGGGCCAATGGCCCTCCACCAAATCCGTCCAGGCCTCCAACTACGCAGCCCTGCAAATCGCGTACGACGCCAATGTCAACCGCGTCATCGTCTGCTGCGCCATCGACAACCTGACCAAGGGCACGGCCGGCGGGGCGGTACAGTCTATGAATATCGCCCTCGGCTTGCCCGAGACCACTGGCCTTACCCTTCAAGGAGTAGCACCATGAGCGTAACCACAGCACTTGGCTTCCGGGCCGCCGGCGTCACTGCAGGACTGAAGGCCTCCGGGAAGCCGGACATGGCCCTCGTGGTCAACGACGGTCCGCGGAAGAGCGCCGCCGCCGTTTTCACCAGCAACCGCGTTGCGGCAGCACCCATCCACTGGTCCCGCCAGGTGCTCAGTGACGGCCGGGTTGACGCCGTGGTGCTGAATTCCGGTGGCGCCAATGCGTGCACGGGTCCCGAAGGATTCCAGAACACGCACGCCACGGCCGAAAAGGTCGCCGCCGTGCTGGGTATCTCCGCTACTGACGTTGCCGTCTGCTCCACCGGCTTGATCGGCGAGCAGCTTCCCATGGAGAAGATCCTGCCCGGTGTTGAGGCTTCCGCTGCTGCCTTGGCGGACGACGGCGGAGCTGCCGCCGCCACCGCGATCATGACCACCGACACCGTCCCCAAGGAAGCGTCCTGGGCGTCCCCGGTCAATGCTGACGGCTTCAGCTACAGCATTGGTGGCATGGCCAAGGGTGCCGGCATGCTGGCCCCGGGGCTGGCCACCATGCTCGTTGTCATCACCACCGACGCCACAGTTGCTGCCGAGGGGCTCGACGCAGCCCTGCACGACGCCGTCCGCGTCACGTTCAACCGGGCCGACTCCGACGGTTGCATGTCCACGAACGACACTGTGCTGCTCATGGCCTCCGGCGCGTCCACAGCGTTCCCCGACATGGACGAATTCACCGCCGGCCTCACCGAAGTCTGCGCCAAATTGGCCCGTGGCCTCATCGCGGACGCAGAAGGTGCCAGCCACGACATCGCCATCACCACCATCCACGCAGACAGCGAACGCGACGCTGAAATTGTCTCCCGCTCCGTGGCCCGCTCCAACCTGTTCAAGGCCGCCATCTTCGGCAACGACCCCAACTGGGGCCGTGTCCTTTCCGCCGTGGGCACCACCGACGCAGCATTTGACCCCGACAAAATCAGCGTCAGCATCAACGGCGTTCAGATCTGCCGCAACGGCTGCATTGGCGACTCCCGCGACCTCGTTGACCTCACCCCGCGTGAAGTCACCGTCCAGATCGATCTCAACGCCGGACTGTCCGAGGCCACGATCTGGACCAACGACCTTACACACGCCTACGTCGAAGAAAACAGCGCCTACTCCTCCTAACGCTTCGGGCGCCTGCCGTGGCTGGGTTGGGCGGCGGACCTGGCATTTTCCGCCCGGCTATCCGACGCGTCGGCCGCTAGCGGCCTTGGGCGGCTCCTTTACGCCGAGCTACAAAAATGCCAGGCCCGCCGCGTGACTGGAACAGCCGGGGCGCCGCCGGGGGGTGGAGCTTGAATGCAGGAGACAACAGGATTGAAGGAAGACATGATGAATTCGGTGGAAATCGCGCAGGGCAAGGCCAGCACGCTGATTGAGGCGCTGCCGTGGATCCAGCAGTTCGCTGGCACTGTGGTGGTGGTCAAGTACGGCGGCAACGCCATGATCAACGACGAACTCCGCCGCGCCTTCGCCGAAGACATTGTCTTTATGCACCATGTGGGGATCAAGCCGGTTGTGGTGCACGGTGGTGGGCCGCAGATCAACGCGATGCTCAAGCGCCTCGACATCAAGAGCGAGTTCAAAGGCGGGCTGCGCGTGACCACCCCGGAGGCCATGGACGTGGTCAGGATGGTGCTTACGGGTCAGGTTGGCCGCGAGCTGGTGGGCCTGATCAACGAACACGGCCCTTACGCCGTCGGGCTTTCCGGTGAGGACGGTGCACTGCTGCAAGCTGAACGGACCGGCACCGTGGTGGATGGCCTGCCCGTGGACCTGGGGCTGGTAGGCGAGGTGGTGGGCGTGAATCCCGGCTCCATCCTGGACCTGCTGGAAGCCGGCCGGATTCCGGTGATTTCCACGGTGGCCCCCGAGGTGGGGGATGCCTCCACGGTGCTCAACGTCAACGCGGACACGGCCGCCGCCGCCCTGGCAGTGGCCCTGGGGGCGTCGCGCCTTGTCATCCTCACGGATGTGGAGGGTTTGTACGCGAATTGGCCGGACAAGTCGTCGCTGCTGAGCGAATTGAGTGCCAATGCCCTGCGCGAGATGTTGCCGGGGCTTGAGGCAGGAATGATCCCCAAAATGGGTGCCTGCCTGGCCGCGGTCGACGGCGGCGTGGAACGTGCCTCTGTCGCGGACGGGCGCAGCGCCCACTCGGTCCTGTTGGAACTGATGACTTTTGAAGGCAATGGAACACAAATTTTCGCGGATGAGGATGACAAGTGATGAGTGAAGCAACGCAAGGTTCCGGCGCAGAGCCGAAGCGCACAGAGCCTAAGCGCACCGATCTGACAGGGAAAGAGTCGACAGGCAAAGAGCTGGGCAACGCCAATGCCGCCGCCGTGGCCGGCACGGGGACCAGTGCGCAGTGGCTCGCCCGCTACAGCAAGTCGCTCATGGGCGTCTTTGGCAGCCCGCAGCGCGTGCTGGTGCGCGGTGCCGGATCCTTAGTCTGGGACGCTGACGGCAAGGAGTACCTGGACCTGCTCGGCGGCATCGCTGTCAACGCCCTGGGCCACGCGCACCCCTTTGTTACGTCCGTCATTGCCAGCCAGCTCTCAACGCTGGGGCACGTCTCCAACTTCTTCACGAGCCCCACGCAGATCGCCCTAGCCGAGAAGCTGCTGGAATTGAGCCAGGCGCCGGAAGGCTCCAAGGTCTTCTTCGCCAACTCCGGCACCGAGGCCAATGAGGCTGCGTTCAAGCTTGCACGTGCCCACGGGGGAGCGGAGCGCCCCACCATCCTGGCGCTCGAGGGCGCCTTCCACGGCCGCACCATGGGCGCCCTGGCCATGACGGCGAAGCAGGCCTACCGCGAGCCCTTCGAGCCCATGCCAGCTGGCGTGCGCCACATTGCCTTCAACGACATTGATGCGCTGCGCGAAGCCATGGACAGCACCGTGGCAGCACTGATCCTGGAACCGATCCAGGGCGAGGCCGGTGTTCGGCCACTCTCGCCGGAATACCTGCAGGCAGCACGGGAACTGAGCAGTGAACACGGCGCCCTGCTCATCTTTGACGAGGTGCAGACGGGCGTAGGCCGCACTGGAAGCTGGTTCGCCGGCATCACGGCGGGGGTGACTCCCGATGCCATGACGCTGGCCAAGGGCCTGGGCGGTGGTTTCCCGATCGGGGCCATCATCACCTTTGGCGAGGCACCCTCCCACCTGCTCAGCGCGGGGCAGCACGGCACCACCTTCGGCGGAAACCCGGCAGCAACCGCCGCAGCCCTCGCCACCTTGCACGTGCTGGAATCCCAGAATGTGCTGGCCAACGTGCGTGCCATCAGCGAGCTCTTCGCCCAGGGCCTGGCCAAGATCGACGGCGTTGGCGAGGTCCGCGCGTTCGGCCTCCTTGTCGGTTTCGACCTGACTGAACCGGTGGCCGCCGGCGTTGTCAGTGCAGGGCTGGACGCCGGGTTCATTGTCAACGCACCCGGACCGCACACTATTCGCCTGGCCCCGCCGCTGAACCTGAGCGCGGATCAGGCGCAGTCGTTCCTGACTGCACTGCCCGCATTGATCGCCACAGCAGTGGCCGCACAGCATTCGAAAGAGAATTCCTGATGACACGCCACTTTCTTGTAGATACCGACCTGAGCCCGGTCGAGCAGGCGGAAGTGCTGGAGCTGGCCGCGGAGCTGAAGAAGCAGCCGTACTCCAAAAGCACGTTTGCCGGTGAGGGCTCCGGCGCGCAGACGGTGGCCGTGATCTTTGACAAGACTTCCACGCGCACCCGCGTCTCCTTCGCCGCGGGCGTTGCGGCGCTCGGCGGAAACCCGCTGATCATCAACCCCGGTGAGGCGCAGATCGGCCACAAGGAATCCGTTGCCGACACGGCGAAGGTCCTCGAGCGCATGGTCTCCACCATCGTGTGGCGCACCTACTCCCAGGCCGGCCTGGAGGAAATGGCCGCCAATTCCAAGGTGCCCGTCATCAACGCCCTTTCCGACGACTACCATCCCTGCCAGCTGCTCGCGGACCTGCTCACCATCAAGGAGCACAAGGGCGAACTGGCCGGATTGACCATGACGTACATGGGTGACTCCGCCAACAACATGGCCAACTCCTACCTCCTCGCCGGAGTCACTGCAGGCATGCACATGCGTATCACCGGCCCCGCAGGCTACCTTCCTGCGGACGACGTCGTAGCTGCCGCCAACGAACGCGCGGCCCTCACCGGCGGCTCGGTGCTGGTCACCACTGACGTGGCCCAGGCCGTTGCCGGTGCCGACGTCCTGGTCACCGACACCTGGGTGTCCATGGGCCAGGAAGCGGAAAAGGCGGAGCGCATGGAACTTTTCAAGGCCTACGCACTGGACGAGGCCGCCCTCGCACAAGCCGACCCGGCCGCCGTCGTGCTTCACTGCCTGCCCGCCTACCGCGGCTACGAGATCGCCGCTTCGGTCATTGACGGGCCGCAGTCTGTGGTGTGGGACGAGGCCGAGAACCGCCTGCACGCACAGAAGGCGCTCATGGTGTGGCTGGTGGAAAAGACAGCCGCTGAAGCCGCTGTCGCTCGAGGGACTGGCAGCTGACCATGTCCAAGCCCATGGGAACTCCGGTGAGCATGCCGGCAACTAAAATCGCGCGGCAGGCCAGGGTACAGACCCTGCTGAACAGCCGTGCCGTGCGTTCCCAGGCTGAACTGGCCACCTTGCTGGCGGATGACGGACTGGTGGTGGGGCAGGCGACACTGTCCCGGGACTTGGTGGAATTGCGTGCCGTGCGTGTGCGCGGGGCGGACGGAGCCCTGATTTACGCGCTTCCTCGTGAAGGCGGGGAACGCGGGGTGCATGCGGCGTCCTCACAGGAGCAGCTTGACACCAGGCTGATCCGGCTGTGCGGGGAACTGCTGGTGACGGCGGAAGCCTCGGCGAACATCGCCGTGCTTCGCACCCCGCCCGGTGCCGCCAACTTTCTGGCGCTGGCCATCGACCACTCCGTTATGCCCTCCATCCTTGGCACCATCGCCGGGGATGACACCGTCATGGTCATCACCCGCAACCCTCTCGGGGGAGCGGAAGCAGCCGAGAGGTTCCTGCAATTTGCGGCGGAATCAGGGGCCGGGGCATAAGCCGCAGCCCGGGCTGAATATATTTTAGTGAGATTGCATAATCATGCATTATGCTTTGAGGTAACGTTGAAAACACTCTGATGAGTCGTGCAAACAAAGGGAGAAAAATCGTGACTGAACGCATTGTATTGGCCTACTCCGGCGGCCTAGACACCTCCGTGGCCATTGGCTGGATCGGCGAAGCAACCGGCGCGGAAGTTATCGCCGTAGCCGTCGACGTTGGACAGGGCGGGGAGTCCTTGGAGGACATCCGCCAGCGCGCCCTCGGCTGTGGCGCCGTTGAAGCCTACGTGGCCGATGCCCGCGACGAATTCGCCAACGACTACGCCATGCCCGCACTGAAGGCCAACGGCCTCTACCAGGGCCACTACCCGCTGGTTTCAGCCATCTCCCGCCCCGTCATCGTCAAGCACCTGGTCAAGGCCGCCCGTGAATTCGGCGCCACCACCGTGGCCCACGGCTGTACCGGCAAGGGCAACGACCAGGTCCGCTTCGAAGTCGGCATCCAGACCCTCGGCCCGGACTTGAAGTGCATTGCCCCCGTCCGCGACCTCGCCCTGACCCGCGACAAGGCCATTGTCTATGCAGAGTCCCACAACCTGCCCATCGAGACCACGAAGAAGAACCCGTACTCGATCGACCAGAACGTCTGGGGCCGCGCCGTGGAAACCGGCTACCTCGAAGACATTTGGAACGCCCCTACCAAGGACATCTACGACTACACGGCCACCCCGGAATTCCCTCCCGCACCGGATGAGGTCATCATTTCCTTCGCGCAGGGCATCCCCGTCGCCATTGACGGCGTGAAGGTCACCCCGTTGCAGGCCATCCAGGAACTGAACCGCCGCGCCGGCGCCCAGGGCGTGGGCCGCATCGACGTCGTGGAGGATCGTCTCGTCGGCATCAAGAGCCGCGAAATCTATGAAGCACCCGGCGCCATGGCCCTCATCACGGCGCACAAGCACCTTGAGGACATCACCATTGAGCGCGAGCAGGCCCGCTTCAAGGCCACTGTTGGCCAGCGTTGGACCGAGCTGGTGTACGACGGCCAGTGGTTCTCACCGCTGAAGCGTTCACTGGAAGCGTTCATCAACGACACCCAGGAATACGTCAACGGAGATATTCGCATGACGCTGCACGGTGGCCAGGCCATCGTGAACGGCCGCCGCTCCGAGACTTCCCTGTACGACTTCGACTTGGCCACCTACGACACCGGCGACACCTTCGACCAGTCACAGGCCAAGGGCTTTATCGAGCTGTGGGGGATGTCCTCCAAGGTAGCCTCGACCCGCGACCAGCGCGCTGCAGGGAAGTAGCAGTGGCGCAGACGCACGGGACCAATGAGGGCGCACTCTGGGGCGGGCGCTTCCAAGGCGGTCCCGCGGATGCACTGGCGGCGCTGAGCAAGTCGACTCACTTTGACTGGCGCTTGGCGTTGTATGACATTGCAGGTTCCAAGGCGCACGCCCGCGTGCTGAACACAGCTGGGTTGCTGGATGCGGCAGAGCTTGAGGGCATGTTGAAGGCCCTTGACGAGTTGGAAGCGGATGTGAAGTCCGGTGCCTACACCCCGTCCGAGTCTGACGAGGACGTGCATGGTTCGCTGGAGCGCGGTCTGATCGAACGTGCCGGAACGGCACTGGGCGGAAAGCTCCGTGCCGGGCGTTCGCGCAACGACCAGGTCGCCACACTGGGGCGGATGTATCTGCGTGAACATGCCAGGATTGTCGCCGCAGGCGTATTGAGCGTTGTTGACGCGCTGGTAGCGCAGGCGAAGGCGCACCACGGTGTGGCCATGCCGGGACGCACGCACCTTCAGCACGCCCAGCCGGTGCTGCTGAGCCACCACCTGTTGGCCCACGCCTGGGCTCTGCTGCGCGACGTGCAGCGCCTAGTAGATTGGGACAAGCGCGCAGCCGTGTCACCCTACGGGTCCGGGGCGTTGGCCGGGTCCTCGCTGGGCCTGGACCCGAACGCCGTCGCCGCCGATCTCGGATTTGATTCAGCTGTTTGGAACTCGATCGACGGCACGGCTTCCCGAGACGTGTTTGCCGAGTTCTCCTGGGTTGCCGCCATGATCGGCGTTGATCTGTCGAGGGTCTCCGAGGAAGTCATCCTGTGGGCCACTAAGGAATTCTCCTTTGTGACGCTGCATGATTCCTATTCCACCGGCTCCTCGATCATGCCGCAGAAGAAGAATCCCGATGTGGCGGAACTGGCACGCGGCAAGGCTGGGCGCCTCATTGGCGACCTGACGGGGCTGCTGGCCACGCTGAAGGGTCTGCCACTGGCGTACAACAGGGATCTGCAGGAGGACAAGGAGCCCGTCTTTGACGCCGCCGACACCCTCGAACTGCTGCTTCCCGCAGTTTCCGGCATGATCGCCACCTTGGTGTTCAACACCGAACGCATGGAAGCTTTGGCGCCGCAGGGCTTTGCGCTGGCCACGGACATTGCCGAATGGCTTGTCAGGCAGGGCGTGCCATTCCGCGACGCCCATGAGCTTTCCGGGGCTGCTGTCAAGGTGGCCGAGGCCCGCGGCGTGGAGTTGTGGGATCTCAGCGACGAGGAATACGCGGCAATCTCCGCCCACCTCACCCCTGAGGTTCGCACTGTCCTGAGCACGAAGGGCTCGTTGAACAGCCGCAACGCGCAGGGCGGCACCGCACCTTCAGCGGTGCTGGCGCAACTGGCGGCGCTTGAGGTGCAGCTGGGCGACGTCAGGGCGTTCCTGGCCTGACCGGCGTCGTACGTTCGAAAGCAATCGGTGAAATGTCCGCATCCTTGAGGGGTGCGGGCATTTCCGGCTCTAGCACCTGACGGCCTCCCACCACTCGCAGGCTCGCGGTGGGCCCCTCGGCCGTCTAGCGCCTGACGGCCTCCCACCACTCGCAGGCTCGCGGTGGGCCCCTCGGCCGTCTAGCGCCTGACGGCCTCCCACCACTCGCAGGCTCGCGGTGGGCCCCTCGGCCGTCTAGGCTGGAGTGCATGACTGATATTTCAAATGCGCAGCTGCTGGAACGACTCAAGGCTGCTGCGGACAATGTGAGCTCCAAGTTGGCCGGCCTCAGCGACGAAGACGTCCTTGCCGCCACGGAACTGCCCGGCTGGACGCGCGGACACGTGTTGGCGCATCTGACCCATGTTTCCAACGCTGTGGCCAGGCAGGTTGAATACGCCCTGAACGGGGAATTGGTTGACTTCTACGACGGCGGGCAAAGCGGCCGGACGCAGGCCATTGAAATGGCTGCCGGGCATGGCGCGCGGGAGCACCAGCAGGCGCTCACGGCCGGGTTTGCTAGGGCTCTGGGCGCACTGGGGGGACTCTCGGAAGCGCAGTGGCAGCTGCATATCAGCTACCGCAACGGCGTGGTGCGCGACGGTGCGCTGGCGTATTGGCGCGAGCTTGTCATTCACTTGGCCGACCTGCAGGTGGGGCGCGGACCCGAAACGTGGTCCAAGGAGTTCTGCCTGTATCTGCTGGAATTCCTGGCTCCGCGCGTGCCCGCTGACACCCACTTGAAACTGCTGCCGCTAGGCCTGTCACCCATGACGGTCGGCACGGGCGAGAACGCCGTGTCGATTTCCGGCATGCTGACCGACATCGTCGCCTGGCTGGCCGGACGCACACCCACCATGGGCAGTTTGCGAGCCGAGGCCGCCGCCGACTCGGTGGAACTGCCGAAGCTGCAGGGCTGGCCAGCTCCCGCACCCGTCAAGTAACTCCCGCGCTTCCCGGCGTGCTGATTTCCACCCTGTTCCGGACTTCCCCCACGGCCAGCATCCTTCCAAAAATCGAATGCACAGTTGATTGCAATGTTTTGCCTCAACACTGTAATCAACTGTGCATTCGATTCAGAGGTACTCGATATTGCCTGTGGATAACCCAAAAAGCGGCGGTGTTTCAGGGAAACAATGAGGTATGCACCGTTCTGAGCTGCCCCCGCACCTGCGACGGAGATCGTTCACCACGAAATCCTCCGATGCCTCCGGGCTGACGCGCGGCCGGACACACGCCAGCGACTTGATTGTCGTCTCACGCGACATACGCGTTCCTGCCGGAGTGCCACTCAGAGGCACCACTGCACTCGCTGCCTATGTCGAGACCAGCCCTCGTAGTGTCCTCAGCCACTTGTCGGCCGCACGTTTGTGGGGGATTCCACTGCCAGCAAGGCTGGAAAATGACTGGCGGATCCACATAGCCAATCCAGCGAAATCGAGCGAGCCCCGGAGGGTCGACGTCGTCGGGCACCGCTTGAACTTTGCGGATGGGGAAATCTGGATCATGGACAGTGTCCCACTCACGAGTGCGGCCCGGACGTGGCTGGACCTAGCGGCGTGTCTGCCGTTGCGGGAACTTGTGGCTGCGGGGGACTACCTCGTGTGCCAGCATGGGCTGGAATTTCCGGCTCCCCGCGAGGAAATCTGCAGCCTGGCTGACCTGCAACGCATGGTCAACAAGCACCCCGGCAGTCGAGGTGTACTCAAGGCCCGCGCGGGGCTTGAATTGATTCGGGTGGGCGCTGATTCGCCGCCGGAGACCTTTACCCGGCTGGACCTTGTCGAGGCGGGGCTGCCAGAGCCGGAATTGAACGTCATCGTCTGCGATGAATGGGGAAGGCCCCGGCTCTGGCCCGATGCAGCATACCGAAATTATCGGATCAGCCTGCAATACGACGGAGGCCACCACAATAATCAGGACCAGTACCGGCGAGATATTAGGCGCCTGGAAACTACCGAAGCCCTCGGTTGGCAGGAGGTGAGGATCTCCCGGGAGGACTTGTATGGGGATCGACCAGCCGTGGTGCGCAAAGTTGCTAGCGTGTTGCGGGCAAAGGGCTGGAAACCGTGAAAAGCCCAATCGAAACGGGAGCAGTCGGCAATGGTTCCGTGGTAGATTGCCGACTGCTCCTGTTTCGACGGATCGGAAAGTCATACCCTGACCGTTCAAGGGTGCGAAAGCGCTGCCGGATGGCACCGACCACAACTTGCCGGACCAGGTGCTGAATGCTGCGTGTGTTCGGGATGCCTGGGGATTCCCTATTTTTCCCCGGCTCTCCGCCACAAATGCAAAGTGGCGTAGGACCGCCAGGGTCGCAGCGGTTCGGCTGCGGCGCTCAGCTCAGCGGCCTTGATGGAGCGGGCTTGGGTCGGGGTGTCGCCGCGGAGAAACCCGTAGCCATTGCGTACAGCCGCATCGCTGGGCAGAAAAATGTCGCTGCTGCCCAGCACGCGCATGGCCACATATCCTACTGTCCACGGCCCAATGCCCGGAATGGGCAGCAGCTTGGCGGCCAGGGATTCTTCGGTGTCTTCGGCGCTGATGGACAGTTGCCCTGCCGCAAGCCGCGCCGCCACATCCAGGATCGAATCAATGCGCCGGGCCGGCCCACGCAAAATATCTCTGCCTCCAGCCGCAACTTGTGCAGGGGTTGGGAAGAAACGCTGCATCGAACCATGGTGCAACCGGCTAGGCGTGCCCAGCACGGCCAACTGGTTCAGCGCTGTGCGTGCGGCGCCAACGGTGATTTGCTGACCCACCATGGCCCGGATGAGGATCTCAGCCGGATCAGTGCAGCCTGGCAGCCGCATGCCGGGGAGCGCGGCAACCCGCGGCGCCAGTAGTGGGTTTGCACCCATTGCCGCATCTGCGGCCGCGGGGTGGTGGTCAAGGTTGAACAGGTGCCGCACCTTGGCCAACAGCTCGGGAGATTCCTCCGGACGTTCAACGTCATGCTCCAAGCACAGGTCCCGTCCATCCCAATGAATGCTGAACCAGCAGTGCCCATCTTCAAGTTGCACGGTGCGTGCATAACTTGCGGGCCCTGCTTCCTCTACACCTGCGACGGCACGGGCTGCGAGAAAGTCAAAGATTCCCGGTTCGAAAGGGGGAGTGAAGTCCAGTGAAACAGCCATGCGAGCATTCTTCCATGCGATGATTTTGGTCCTGCTTGTGCAGACGGAGCCGCACTGCTCTGGCAGTTAGTCCGCTTCGGGGACCAGCACGATCTTGCCGTGGACGGTCCCTGCCTCCAATGCGGTATGTGCATCTGCGGCGCCGGACAGCGGCAGAACCGTCACGTTCCGGGCGTGAAGGCTGCCGTCCCGCAACAGCTCATTGACGGCTTCGGCAGCTGCGGCCAGGTCCGCCACGGTGGCGTTGCTGATGGCGAACCCGCGGATGCTGCCGTCCTTGGTGTAGAGCCTGCCCAGCGGCACCGAATCTTGACCTGACATTCCGGACATGGCGATGATCCGCCCGCGGAGCGCCAAAAGCTCGACGGCTAGGCCCAGTCGGTGGCGTCCCGACGTTTCCAAGTGCACATCCAAACCCCAGCCGTCGGACACTGAGCCGACGGCTTCATGCAGTTCCTCTGCGAAGCCTTCAGAACGGTAGTCCAGCGCCGCGGAAGCTCCGAGCGACAGGCAGCGTTCGACGTCGGCCGCGCTGGAGGAGGTGATGGCGCGGGCTCCGGCACGCACTGCCTGAACCAACGCAGCGGTGCCCACCCCTCCAGCTGCGCCGCCAATATAAACCGTCTCACCAGCTTGCAGCTGAGCATGCCGATGCAACGCCAGGTGGGCTGTGGCTGCGGAGTGCAGCACGGCAGCCACGGCGACGGCGTCCCCACCATCAGCGTTGAGCCCCGTTGGGAGGTGGTAGAGGCGGTCTGCTGGAACGGCGGTGAACTGCGCCGCCGTTCCCGGCCTACCGTCGAAGCCCATTGAGTTGGCCCACACGGGGTCACCAATGTGGAAGCCGGCAGGTCCCTCCGGAACATCTGGCCCCAGCTGTGCCACAGTGCCCACAACGTCCCGTCCGGGAACCTGCGGAAAGACCAGATTGGTGGTGTAAGACCCAGCGCGCACGAACGTGTCCACATGGTCCACGGCGGCGGCTGTAACTCTCACCAGAACGCTGCCTGGGGCCAGTGCAGGCAGTGGCACACTGCCGAACCTTATGACCTCCGGTCCGCCCGTGGCCGTGAAATACGCAGCTTTCATCACTTCAGGGTCCATGGTTGGAGTCTAGGTGAAAAGCAGACGCTGCTAAATTGGAAAGATGCGCGAGCCAATCGACATCCTTGAATTGCTGCAACAACCGGCCACCGTCGTGGCGCCCTACTTGCTGGGCGCACTGGTGCGGCACGAGAGTCCGGAGGGGCCCGTAGCCGTGCGCCTTACCGAGGTTGAAGCGTATCTGGGCCCGAAGGATTCTGAACACCCCGATCCTGGTGCACACACCTACCGTGGAAAGACGAACCGCAACGCCGTCATGTTCGGCCCGCCTGGGCACCTGTACGTGTACTTCACCTACGGCATGCACTTTTGTGCCAACTTGGTCTGCAGGCCCGAGGGGTTGTCGTCCGGTTGCCTGATGCGCGCAGGTGAGATCGTGGAAGGGCTGGATTTAGCACGGCTGCGCCGGCCCACCGCGAAGCACGACTACGAGTTGGCCAGGGGCCCGGCCACACTGACCAAAGCTCTGGGATTCAACCTGGAACACAACGGCATTTCAGCTCTTGGCGGCCAAGTCTCATTGACGTTGCCGTCCACGCCCGAACGCCACGTGCGCACAGGCCCGCGGGTGGGCTTAAGCGGGCCCGGCGGGACGGAGGACTACCCGTGGCGATTCTGGATAGACGGGGATAAGACCGTTTCCAAGTTCAAGGCGGCCGCAGCGCCCAAGGTGCGTGGGCAAGCACCAGCCACCCCGAAAACCCCTGAGGCCCCGTTGCCTCCGACAGGTTGTACCGTTGGAGGGTGAATGAGACCTCAAGCGCCCCGTCAGCCCCAGCCCAAACCATCCAGCAGCATAGCGACATATCCCATGTTTCCGCCGTGGTGGAGCGCTTGTGCGCAACAGTTCCGGACTACCCGCAAGTCGGCATTGTCTTCAAGGACCTCACCCCCGTATTTGCCGACGGAGCAGCCTTGAAGCAGGTAGTGGACGCTATCGTGAGGCCGTTCGCCGGCCAGTTTGACGCAGTGGCAGGAGTGGAGGCCCGCGGTTTTTTGCTGGCAGCAGCGGCCGCGTACGCCACCGGAACCGGCGTCATCACCATTCGCAAGGCTGGCAAACTGCCACGCGTGGTGTACTCCGAGAGCTACGCCCTCGAGTACGGCGAGGCGACCTTGGAACTGCATCGTGAAGACGTCCCTGCTGGTACGCGTGTGTTAATTCTCGACGACGTCCTCGCCACCGGGGGCACCCTGGGTGCCGCTGCGGCTCTGCTTGAGCGCACGGGTGCCGTGGTGGCTGGTTTCGGCGTGGTGCTGGAGATAGACGCACTGCCGGGACGGGTAAACCTTGCTGGCAGTGACATCGTGTCGCTGCTCCACGTGTAGCCCTCACAATCCTCAATCCGCAGCTGTTCCGGACAACACGCGGCCCTCGGCACTGCCATTGTGTAGGCGTGCTCACAAACGGGCCCACCAACACGCAGGCCGGGATAGAATAGACGGTCCGCCTTTTTGGCGACAAGCCTTAGCTATCAGGAGCCTTGCATGTATGACGACGAGTTGGCCCAAGAACGACGCTATGTTGACGGCCTGTATTCCCGCCTGGATGAACTCCGCGCCGAGAAGGTTGAGCAGCTGGCAGAAGTGCGCAGGTCCAGGTCCATGGGTACACACCAAAACCGCTCCGAGCGCGATGCCTTCGCCACACTGTACGAGGACCGCCTGGCCCAACTGAACGCCGTCGACGACAAGCTGGTGTTTGGGCGCCTCGACCTCGATGACGGCCAGGACCGCTACATCGGCCGCATAGGACTGCTGTCGGAGGATCTGCGCCAGCTCATGGTCGATTGGCGTGCCCCTGAAGCCGGTACTTTCTATCAAGCCACGGCCTTTGACCGCATGGGCGTGCGCCGCCGTCGGCACCTGTTGCTGCAAGGGCGCAAAGTGAAGGCCATCGAGGATGATGTCCTTGACCACACCATGCTCTCCGACGGCGCACACGTCCAAGGTGAAGGTGCCCTGCTGGCCGCGCTGAATTCCAAGCGCACTGGTCGCATGAATGACATTGTCGGCACTATCCAGGCCGAACAGGACAGGATCATCCGCTCACCCTTGAGCGGTGCGCTGGTGGTGCAGGGCGGGCCGGGTACCGGGAAAACTGCGGTGGCCCTTCACCGTGCCGCTTATCTGCTGTACACGCACCGCGAACGACTGCAGTCCGCCGGCGTCCTGCTGGTGGGCCCTTCCAACGCGTTCATGAAATACATTGAGCGCGTGCTGCCCTCCCTTGGTGAAACGGGGGTGGTCATGGCCAGCGTGGGAAACCTGTTCCCCGGTGTGCTGGCAAAGGGAAGCGAATCTGCTGAGACTGCCGAACTGAAGGGCCGGATTTCCATGGCGCAGGTGGTGGCAAACGCCGTCGCCAACCGGCAACGCATGCCACATGGGGATGTCAGGCTCGACGTCGAAGGCACCCGTTTGATCCTCACCGTGCGCCAAGTGCGCCGTGCCAGGGACAAGGCGCGGGCCACGGGTCTGCCGCACAACGAAGCGCGCATCACTTTTGTCAAGACTTTGCTGCGTGAGCTGACAGAACAGTTGCGCGAGCATATTGAATCTGCAGGGGCGGGCAACAACGCAGACCGTTCCTATCTCGCCGAGGATGTGCGCACCTCCCGCGACGTACGTGTCATGTTGAACTTGTGCTGGATGCCCATGACGGCCAGGCAGCTTGTGAATGACATGTTCAGCAAGCCGGAAATTCTGGCCGCCGTCACACCGGACTTGAGCCCGGCAGAGCGGGAGCTGTTGCTGCGCAGCCCGAACGCGCCGTGGACGGAGTCGGATGTGCCGCTGCTGGATGAGGCCGCCGAACTGTTGGGTGAGATGGATGCCACGGGAGGCCGCGCCCAAGCCAATGCAAAGTCGCAGCGCAAGCGGGATCTGGCCAATGCTGAAAAGGCAATCGCCAACATGAGCCAGCAGATGGAGGATTCCGGTGTCGACGGGATGCTCACGGCGGAGCAGCTGGCCGACTACAACGTGGTCGGTGAGGCGGCACAGACCAGCGCGGAGCGTGCGCTGACGGACAGGACGTGGGCCTACGGTCACGTGGTGGTGGATGAGGCGCAGGAACTTTCGCCCATGCAGTGGCGGCTCCTGGTGCGCCGCTGCCCAGTGAAGTCCTTCACGATCGTCGGCGATATAGCCCAAACCAGCTCCGCATCCGGGGCCATGTCGTGGCGCCAAGCACTGAACCCCTTCATGGGGGAGCGCTGGAACATCGAGGAACTGACGGTCAACTACCGTACCCCTGCGCAGATCGCAGAGGCGGCGGTGCGCATGGCCAATGCGGCGGGCCAGATCGTTTCGGCCCCCAAGGCAGTGCGCGACGGCGAATGGGAACCCTTCGTTGATTACGTTGCGGCAAGTGATGTGATTGCCCAAGTGGTGGCGGTCATGCCGGAGGAAACTACTGCCGTGGGCGGCGGGCTTGTCGCCGTGATCGCCCCTCCGGCCATGGTTCAGGCCACCACGGCAGCACTGCGAGAGGTCTATGGCCCCCGGATTGGACACGGGGCCGGCTCCTTGGAACAGGACATTGTGGTGATCGACCCGCACGAGGCCAAGGGCCTGGAATTTGATGGTGTGATCATCGTTGAACCTGCGGAGCTATTGGCCCACGCCCACGGTCGCGTCGGGGACCTGTACGTCTCCATGACCCGGCCCACCCAGCGGTTGCGCCTCATTTGCTCGCAGCCGCTGCCGGCGGGAATCGAGAAGTAGCGCCAGCACCTGCCGGCCGTTGTTGCCCAAGGCAGCCGCGGCGGGAGGCGGCGCGGGCCATGAATGGCGACGAACCGCCGTCGTGCTGGTAATTTTGGGATGTGTCTTTGCAAACTGAACTCCACGTCCCCGAGAACGACCCCAGCTTCGCCAATGTTTGGCAGGAGCTCAAGTGGCGAGGCCTGGTCCAGGTCTCCACCGACGAGACAGCCCTTGAAGAGCTGCTCGCCGGCGATCCGATCACGTACTATTGCGGTTTTGACCCCACCGCCCCGAGCCTGCACCTGGGCAACCTGGTCCAGCTGCTGACCATGCGCCGCATGCAGCTCGCAGGCCATAAGCCGCTGGGCCTGGTGGGTGGCTCCACTGGCTTGGTGGGGGATCCGCGTCCGACGGCGGAGCGCACCATGAACTCGAAGGAAACAGTTGAGGAGTGGGTTGGCTACCTGCAAGGCCAGGTGCAGCGCTTCCTGTCATTTGAGGGCCAGAATGCCGCCCGCATGGTCAACAACCTTGACTGGACCGAACCGATGTCGGTGCTGGACTTCCTGCGTGACGTGGGCAAGTACTTCCGCGTGGGCACCATGATCAAGAAGGACATTGTGGCCTCTCGGCTGAACTCCGACGAAGGCATCAGCTACGCCGAGTTCAGCTACCAGATCCTGCAGGGCATGGACTACCTTGAGCTATTCCGCCAGTACGGCTGTGTGCTCCAGCAAGGTGGCTCTGACCAGTGGGGGAACCTGACCAGTGGCACCGATTTGATCCGCAAGGTTGAAGGCGCCGCTGTCCATGCACTGGGAACACCGTTGATCACCAATTCCGACGGCACCAAGTTCGGAAAGAGCGAAGGCAACGCCATTTGGCTCGATGCGGAGATGTGCAGTCCTTTTGACATGTACCAGTTCTGGCTCAACACTGCCGATGCGGACGTTGTGGACCGGCTGAAGGTGTTCACGTTCCTCTCCCGTGAACAAATTGAGGCCATTGCCACCTCAGTTGAGGAAAAGCCGCAAGCACGCGAAGGCCAGCGGACACTTGCCTTCCAGGTCACGTCCTTGGTGCATGGTGTGGACGCCACCTTGAAGGTGATTGCAGCTTCCGCTGCCTTGTTTGGCCAGGGTGAGCTTGCTGAACTCGACGTGGCGACGTTGGAATCAGCGACCCGGGAATTGCCGCGTTCAACGGCGCCGGCAGCTGGCCTGACCATTGTGGAACTCTTGGTTTCCGCAGGGCTTTCCAAGAGTAACTCCGAGGCTCGCCGCACGGTGGGGGAGGGTGGTGCCTACGTGAACAACGTCAAGGTCACCGATCCAGACACCATGTTGGGTTCTGCCGATGCACTCCACGGCAAGTACTTGCTGGTGCGCCGTGGGAAGCGAACCTTGGCCATGGTGGAATTGGCCGCCTGACCAAAGTTCTCCCCGGTCATAGTCTCCCTGCCCGCCTCAACTTGCGTTGGGGCGGGCAGCTGTGTATTGTTCTATCTGTTGCTTGCGCAACGCTGAGCCACTCCGCTTGCGGGGAAGAGCTCACCACCCCGCAAGAAACAAAACCATACAAATTCTGAATGAATACAAACGACTCTTTGATTCGTTTGTTTCTAGACGAAGTTATGGGTTTATGGAAAACATGGAGTGATGAGCCACACATACTGTGGATTGGACAAAATGCTTTCCTTGAAATAAAGTTTGATCATCGCAACGACGAAAACTAATTATGAAAAATAATTAGGAATTACTCGAATTGTAATTGTTGTTTGAGAACTCAATAGTGTGCCAAGTTTTATTGATACCAATTTATTTATATGGATTGGTTATTTGGTTGTGTGTTGCCGCCCCTGTGGTGATGCATGATCGTTTAGCTGGTTTCGAATTTA